>JAEWCC010000029.1 GCA_023390815.1 Bacillota bacterium | reverse complement strand
CCCGTCAGCTGCAGTACGAGTACGCCTTCCTCGCTGCATACGTCTCCCGTTTCGTGCAGACCCAGTCGGGTCTTGATTGAGCAGCCGAACTTCGATAGCACCTCCTGCACCTCGGGCGATTTCTTCCTTCTCTCACCGATCTTGACAATCATGATGTTGCATTCCATGGACATTACTCCTTCCGTAAATTCCCTCTTTTTATGATGCCACAAAACCCATGGTTTTACAACAAGCGCTTGTATGTTAGATTGATTAATTTTCTGCTACTGGAGACGCGCCAACGACTGACATCGCTTTCCCTTTGCGCTCTATTGATAAAAGGGCAACGAACGGCAAAAAAGAGCAAGAATATCTTACAAGGTATATTGCAATGTAAGGTACCGTGTGCTATGATGTAACTGTTAAAGCAAAGGAGGGGATTCATTGAACATTCAACTCAAAAAGGGCGTGCTGGAGCTTTGCGTGCTGTCGCTGCTGAAGACGAACGACCGCTACGGATATGAGCTGGTCGCTGAGATATCCAAGAATATCGAGATATCCGAGGGCACGATCTATCCGCTGCTGCGCAGGCTCAAGAATGAGGGATACGTCAATACGTATCTGGAGGAATCGCGCGAGGGGCCGCCGCGCAAGTACTATCAGCTCACCGATAAGGGAGAGCAGACGAGGCAGGATTTCCTGCAGGACTGGACCGCATTTATTCACGGCGTAAACGCCGTATTGGGAGGAGGTAACGCGATTGAATAAGCAGGTGTTTATGAAGCAGCTTGCCGATGGCCTGACGAAGCTGCCTAAAGAGGAGATCGGCGATATCCTCGCGGATTTTGAAGAGTACTTCACATGCGCCGCGCAGGAAGGCGGAAGCGAGCAGGAACTCTGTGCCCGGCTGGGAGATCCCAAAAAGCTCGCGAAGGAATATTCCGTTCAGAAGTATATTGAGACCGCGAACCGTGAGAAGTCGGCAAAGAATATGGCCAAAGCATTCTTTTCGTCGGCAGGGCTAGGCATCATCGATTTTTTATACGTCGTGTTTGTGGTGGTTACCGGGTATATCGTCATTTCGGCACTGTACATTGCGGTATGCGCCATCGGCCTCGGGGCGATCGCGGCGCTCGGGTTTTCGATCGCGTTCTTTGGTACGGTGGGTGTGTTTGTCGGGTGGTTTGGCATTATGGCAAGTATATCGCTGCTCGCTATGAGCGTGCTGGGTTTTATCGGCCTGATGCAGCTCGGAAAATTGTTTAAGAAAGGGAACATGTTGTTCCTTAACAGTATTGCAGAAAGAATTAAAGGAGGAAAAGACCGTGAGTAATACCAAAAAAGTTGTATTGATTGTGACCGGTGTCCTGCTGGTGTGCTTGATCGGAGCCGGTATCGTCGTAGGGGTCTTCTATGCCCAGGCAAATCGCGACGGGAATCATGTTTCAAATTTCTTCGGCCTCTTCAGCGGCAGCCGCGTCACCGTGGACGAAACGCATGAGCTTGACTTGAACGGCGTATCTACGCTGACGGTGGACTGCGCCTCGGGCAACGTAACCGTAAAGCCGGGTGACGAAGCCAAGGTGGAGATGACCGGCAGCCTGTGGACGCCTGAGCAAAAGGATGAGTACCTCCGGGTCACCAACGAAGCCGGAAAGCTCAGCGTCAAGCTGGACATTGACAGTACATTCTTCAACTGGGTTGATATCGATATCGTCGTTACCATTCCGGAGGATTCCGGGCTGAACCTCGGTGTATCGGCGGCCTCGGCGGATACGGTGGTGCAACAGCTGGCCCTCGGCAATGTTTCGGTAGCCTGCGCAAGCGGCAAAGTGCAAATCAGCGATGTCACGGGCGGGGCGCTCGACATCGGGACCGCCTCGGGTGCCGTGCGTATCGAGAACTCGGAATTCGCCAGCGTGCGCTCGACTTGCCAGTCCGGCGACATCGACATCCGGGATACGAAAGCTCCCGCAACCGTACACTGCACCTCGGGCCGTATCAACATTACTGATGTAACCGGTGCGCTCGATATCAGCAATACCTCCGGTGGCGTGACGGTGGACCTCTCCCAGAAGGATATTGAGCCGATCAAAGTCAATATCACCAGCGGAACCCTGAACGTCTACCTCAACGGTGAGGCCGCGTTCGACCTGTACGCCAGCACCACCTCGGGCGGCATCCAGTGCGATTTCGACCGCCTGGTGAGCGGTAACGCCCAGGGCGGCATCGTAGGCGACAAGGTCTCCGGCGAATGCAACGGCGGCGGCGCATCCGTTACACTGGAAACCGTATCGGGCAGCATCAATATCAAGAAGAAGTAAATAGACCCATGAAATGAGGCGGCAATCTGATGCAGATGCCGCCTCTTCTATTCATTCGCAATGATATGAATTCTCGCTTTATTCCTTATCAGGCTTTGCCGTCTTTATTATCCGGTGCTTCCGCTTTGACATCTTTTGATGTCTTTTTCTTCTTTGTGGTCCACTGGTGGAAGCGTTCCATGCTCGCGTGGAATTCCGCTTCGCCTTCCAATACCTCATGGTTTCTGTGGTAAATCCAGTTTTTCATTAATATGCGCAGCACGGCAAACAGCGGTGCCGCAATCAGCATGCCTGTGACGCCGAACAGCGCGCCCATGATGATGATCGAAAACATGATCCAAAAGCCGTTGAGCCCCATCGACTCGCCCAGCACACGCGGGCCGATGATGTTACCATCCACGAGCTGCACGCCGATGAGTATAATGACCATATACAGCGCGTACGCGGGGGCAGTCATCAGGGACAGCAGCAAGGCGGGAACCGCGCCGATGAACGGCCCGAATGTGGGGATCATATTGGTTACCGCGATAATCAGGCTGATCAGAGGGGCGTATTTGAAGCCCAGCAGCGCGCAGACCGCAAAGGTCAGGATACCGACTGCCAGCGAGCAGATTCCTTTTCCCACAAGAAACCGGTAGAACATATCGTCCATGATGTCGATGGCGAACATGAGCCGGTAATGCGACTTACGGAACACATTGCGTGACAGCGTACGAAGCTGGCTTTTCAGCTCGTCTTTGAACAGCAGCATATAGACGGAGAAAAACAGGCCGAGTACAAAGTTATACAGGAACACCCCGGTGTTTACAATAAACCCGAATGCGGACCCTGCCAGCCCTTTGAGAAATCCGGCGATGTCCGACCAGTACTCAGTGAGCAGCGCGCTGGTGGAGCTGGCTTTTGTCACATCAAAGCCGATAAAGTCGCATATTTGGATTACGGTGGGGTCTTTGCTCAGATCGTTCAAGACCGTATCCACAGATTCAGCGTATTTGGGCATTTCGTTCGTGATGCCGCTGACGCTTTGCACGACACCCGGCACCATCAGATAGAAGAACAGCGCCAGCAGCCCGATGAGCACGACGAATGCGAGCAATACGCCGATCGTACGCGCGGGCCTGATGTGTTTTGAAAAGAAGCGGATACGGCAGATGAGGCGCATAAAAAATGCCGATGGTCTTGCCAGCAAAAACGCGATCACAAATCCGATGATCACCGGAGCGAGTATCCCCAGAATGAAACGGATCGCTGTACCCAGACTGTTCCATACGAGTCCGACATTGTCGATGATGTTCATGATGGCGTACAGCACCGCACCGGTAATCACCACGACGATCGCGATCTTGATATACTTGCTTTGAATTTTTCGCATACCCAGTATCCTTTTATCAGAATGGGGTTTTTCCCATTATACAACCGATATCGAGTCCTGCCAATGACTTCCTGAAACGGCCTTCCGAGCATAAAAAATTAAGAGGTGCCGCTAAAGCACCTCTAAAGCGCAGAGATCACATAACCTTCTTGTCAAAACCGATGATATCGTAGTAATCCGGTTCGCCGTAATGATCGAGGGGATGTGGATTTTCAACAGGGACATAGAGCACATCCGTCTCATTTTCCGTCACCTTGAAGCCCTCTCCGTTCCAGCAGGCGAAACGAAGTTTAGTACCGTCTTCCAGCTCGTAACTGTAGGCCAGGCCAGCTTCATGAAAATTCCTTCGGGTGATGTACATCATGGATATGACCTCCTTTTGGTTTGAGTTGCTTGATCGGACACACGGAATCGTACAGGCTGCATCGAATGAACATACTGACTTCTCTTATTATGATATGCAATGTTGAATGTATTTAACTATTTCGATAAACTCCACGTTTCTCCTGCATTGAGAATAAAGTCACAAAGCAACGGCATCACAATGATGAGGCGTTGCTGCGGCAGCCTCAAAATCCAGGAGTCCCTGGCTACTTGTTTTCAATAAAGGCCAGCAGCGTATCCCGATGCATGGGATAAAAGCGTTCCGGCGTATCGGACAGCATGCGGTAAAGTTCCTGTTTGCTGACCCACCGGAAATTCTTCGCTTCGTTGGAGTGTTCAAGGAGGGTGCCCTGAGCATGGCAGATAAAAGTGAAAACCATGATGGGGTAGGTCCCCTCAATATTCTGACTGCAGGAAAACGGTTTAAAATTCAAAACCTTATAGCCGTTCGAGATGCAGGTAGCGGCGGTGTCTTCGCCTTCAATATTGGTAATATCAAGGCCGGTTTCTTCTTTTACCTCGCGGCGAAGCGTATCATAAACGCTTTCAAATGCCCTGATTTTACCTGCCGGAATCTCCAGCAGACCCGCTTCATTCGGTGCGTCCTCTTTATCACGGTCCTGCAGCAATATATGTTCGATTCCATGCCGCATCTTTACGATGATTGCGCCTGCGCCCGGAATTGAAAACTGTTCCATTTTAATCTCCTTATGCGTGACATGGACTTTGACGGTTGGAAATACGTCTCAAAAATAACGCCCCGATATAATACGGGGCGCTGCGTTCTGGTTTGCTTTTATGGTGCCGGTGCTTCAATCGGCGTGGGGGAGAGTTCCGCGGAGGGGTCAAGATCAATCGCGCCGTTAGACCACTCATACAGCATTGCGGGATAGCTGCCGTAATGCTCCGTGACATACTGGTCCAGGAAGAAGAAGCCGCAGAACAGCGCGCCGGTAACCAGCAGCCATACGAATATCATCATGACCACACGACCGACGTTCCGGCGGGGATGAAGCACGGTCGTCGCCTGACGACGCTCGCTGCGGTAACGAAAGCGCGATTCCCCAGGCTCATCGGATGCCGGTACGGGTGCTTCGGGGGCCTCTGTCTCCGTATCGGTTGGCTCGGCGGATGTGCTGATTGGCGCATCGACAGGCGGATTATCCGATAGCTCTTCGATCTCCAGCCAGCGGTGTTTTTCATGACCGGCTGTAACGGGAATGGACTCCGCGTGCCGGGGCTCGGGCTGTATAGATGGTTCCGGTGGATCAGCTGCCGTGAGCTGCTCGGAGTAGCTGGGTTCTGCCGTGTTTTCGGTATTGATGTCCTCCAGTTCGGGAAGCTTCATGTTCCGGAACATGGCCAGATAATTCTCCTCCGATTCGAGCTCCGATTCAGGGGAGAAGGGCGTCTCCATAGAAGGCTTTGTCTCAGGGATTGCGGGCGTGTCAAGATGCTTGAGCAGTTCGCTCACATCGTCCGGATAGGGGGCAGGAATATCGTCCGGCTTGACTTCGGGTGCTGCATCCAATGAAGACAGCATATCCGTGTCGTCAACCGGCCAGTCGTCGTTATATACGATTAGGTTCTGCTGTGGCTGCTTTTTAACTGGTATACTCATGTCCGATGAAGCGTTTTGTCCTGCCGTGCCTTTTTTGATCTGCACGACCTCAACCAATGCGCCGCATTTGGGACAAAGTACATCGATACTACTGAGTTTATTGCCGCATTTCGGACATTTATCCATTAGAACCCTCCGGAATCAATCGTCATACGAAAAAAGGCTTAAATAATTGTCCCTTCCGTGTTATGATACCTATTATAACTGATTTCGCATCAGGAGGCACTACTTTTTTGGAAATATATCTGGACAACGCGGCGACGACCAGACCGTTGGTTTCCGAGTCGCTGCGGCTGCACATGGAAGACGGTTGGTACAATCCTTCGGCTGCGTACGCGCCTGCCGAGAGGGTGTTCATTGGCCTCAAGCGCACGCGCGAAGCGCTGGTAAAAGCCGCAGGGCTGGCTGGCTGCGTGTTCACTTCGGGCGGTACGGAAGCCAACAACATCGCGGTCCGTTCGGCAGTCAGAAGCGGCGCGCATTACATTACCAGCGCGATCGAACACCCAAGCGTATATGAGGCCTTCCGCTATCTGGCGAGGGAAGGTGCTGAAGTGGATTTTGTAAAGCCCCGCGGGTACTGCATCCATGCGGAAGATGTGCTGGCATTGATGAAGGAAAATACAGCGCTTGTGTCCATTATGCATGTCAACAACGAAACGGGTGCGCTTAACGATATCAAGGCAATCTGCGCCGCCGTGAAAGCCAAGAATCCGACCACGCTCGTTCATTCGGATGGCGTTCAGGCGCTGCTTAAAACGGATATGAAGCCTGTCGGTGTAGATTTTTATACCGTCAGCGCGCACAAAATCCATGCGCTCAAAGGCGTGGGCGCGCTGCTGACCGGGGAAGGCCGCGCCCCCAAAAACCTGATGCACGGGGGAGAGCAGGAACTCTCGCTGCGGCCCGGAACCGAGAATACACTCGGTGTTCAGGCGTTTGGCGAGGCGCTGGAAGCGGGGCTGCGAAGCGAAACAGAGAATATGGGGAATATAACGGCATTGCACAAGCACCTGGTTTCGGCGCTGTCCGGTATGGAAGGCGCTTGCCTGCACTTGCCCGAAACGAAGGTTTCGCATATCCTCAACGTGTCGTTTGAAGGCCTGCGCGGAGAGGTGCTTGTAAGGCTGCTGGGTGAAAAGGGGATATATGTCGGCACCGGAAGCGCGTGTTCTCGCGGCAAGGTGAGCCGTATCCTGCTGGAGTGCGGGGTCAGACACGCAGAAGCCGAAGGCGCAGTACGAATCAGCCTCTGCAGGCTGAACACGCGCAGCGAGATCGATGTATTTTTGGAGGAGCTGTCCGCCGCGGTAAAACAACTGAGGAGGTTTGGCAGAAGGTAGTATGGAGAATGTGATCATCGTCCGCTATGCGGAGATTTTTCTGAAAGGGCTCAACCGTCCGTTTTTCGAACGGGCGCTTGTACGCAACATTGCGTCGGCACTTAAAGATATACAAGGTGCGCGCGTGCGACGCGGGCAAAGCCGTATCTATGTGGAAGGCGTAAACGACGCGCAGCTGCAATCGGCGCTGGACGCGCTTTCGTGCGTGTACGGCGTTCACTCATACAGCGCGGGCGTGCGGCTGGAACCGGATTTTGACCGTGCGGCAGAGGTGCTCGCAGAGCAGGTGAGCAAGGTGCGCGCAAAGTTTCCCGGGGAAATCGTCACCTTCCGCGTGGAAGCCAAGCGGGCGGACAAGCGGTTCCCGATGCGCTCTAACGCGATGGCGGCCGAAGCGGGTGGACGCATATTGGATCACGTGCCGGGACTCAAGGTCGACCTCGAGCATGCACAGATTACCGCTTACCTTGAAATGCGCGAGCATGCATTTTGCTATACGGAGATTCTGCCTGGCCCGGGCGGCATGCCCGTGGGCTGTAACGGCAGCGCGACGCTGCTGCTATCGGGCGGCATCGACAGCCCGGTGGCGGGGTGCATGATCGCCAAGCGCGGCGTATCGCTGACCGCTGTGCACTTCGAGAGCTTCCCGTATACGAGCGAGAAGGCGCTCGACAAGGTGCACGATCTTGCGCGGATTATGGCGCGGTATACCGGCAGCATCCGGCTGCATACCGTGCGTTTTACGGATATCCAGATGAAGCTTTATCAGGATTGCCCGCCGGAATACCTGACGATATTGATGCGCCGCTTCATGATGCGCATTGCGCAGCGCGTCGCGCGCAGCGACGGTAGCCTCGCGCTCATTACGGGGGAGAGCGTGGGGCAGGTCGCCAGCCAGACGCTGGAGAGCCTCAACGCCACCGACAGCGCGGTGGATATGGTCGTACTGCGTCCTCTGATTGGCATGGACAAGATTGAGATAACGGTGCTGGCGGAACGTTACGGCACCTTTAAAACATCGATACTGCCCTATGAGGACTGCTGCACGGTATTTGTACCCAAGCACCCCGTCACAAAGCCCAAAATGAGCGAGATCGAGAAAGCGGAGGCTACGCTGGATGTAGAGGGCATGATCTCCGCCGCGCTCGAGAACGAGGTCGTCACCGTCATTGGGTAAAGGCGCAGCGCAATTGTGCCATACCATACAAAAAAGATCATAATAATATTATATAAAAGGAAGGGAAATATGCATAATACACAGGAGTTTGCACCGGGAATGCATTGGGTTGGAGGGAATGACCGCAGGCTGGCGCTGTTTGAAAACATGTTTCCGCTGCCGAACGGCGTATGCTACAATTCATATTTGATTCTCGATGAGAAGGTTGCGGTGATGGACACCGTGGATTCTGCGATCACGCATCAGTTCATGGAAAACCTGACGTCATTGCTGCAAGGCCGTGCAGTGGATTATCTCGTCGTCAACCATATGGAGCCCGATCATTGCGCCAACATCGAAGAACTCTGCCGCCGTTATCCGGATATGAAGATCGTCGGGAACGCAAAAACGTTCCAGATGATCCGGCAGTTTTACGATTTCGATATCGAAACGCACCTGCATGAGGTGAAGGATGGCGACGCGCTAAGCCTTGGAAAGCATACGCTGCGCTTCGTGTTCGCGCCGATGGTGCATTGGCCCGAGGTGATGTTCAGCTTTGAGGAGACCCAGGGTATACTGTTTGCCGCTGATGCGTTCGGTACGTTCGGCGCACTTTCAGGCAGCCTTTTCAGCGACGAGTATGATTTTGAAGGGCACTTTCTCGACGAAGCGCGCCGTTACTATACCAACATCGTAGGCCGGTTCGGTGCGCAGGTGCAGGCGGCGTTCAAAAAGCTGTCCAGTTTTGAAATCAAAATGATCTGTCCGCTGCATGGGCCGGTATGGCGCTGCAACCTCGGTTATATTCTCGACAAATATGACCTGTGGAGCCGTTACGAGCCCGAAAAGAAGGGCGTCGTCATCGCATACGCTTCGATGTACGGCAATACGGAAAACGCGGCCAGCGTAGTCGCTACCCGGCTGGCGCAGAAGGGCGTTACGGATATGCGTATGTATGATGTATCCAAAACCCATCCGTCATACATCATTGCCGACGCGTTCAAATACAGCCACCTCGTGCTCGCGTCGCCTACCTACAATATGGGCCTGTACTTCGGTATGGAATCGCTGCTGCACGACATGGCGGTACTGAATTTGCGCAACCGCAAAGTGGCGCTGATTGCCAACGGTTCGTGGGCACCCGCCGCACACACCGTAATGGAGAAGCTGGTAGGGGAGATGAAGAACATGGAACTGCTTGCGCCCACGTTCATGATCAAATCGTCGCTTAAGTCTGCGCAGATGGATGAACTGCTCAAGCTCGCGGATGCGGTAGCGGCATCGGTACTGGAATAGAGACTACACAAAGCCTTCTCCCGGGAGAAGGTGGTGCGCAGCGCCGGATGAGGGGTGGAACCTCGGAGTTTTTGCTTAATTGCATTCTCTTCATCAGCTCGAAATAATAGAAAGAGTTGTGAACTCGCCGATGCGGTGGCGGCATCGGTGGAATAGAAGAAAGCCAGTATTTCAGCGGACCAAAGCCTTCTCCCGGGGAGAAGGTGGCGCGCAGCACCGGATGAGGGGTGAAACCCCAGCGTTTTGCTTACTATGGCTTGAAGTAGTAGAACGGGTTATGCGAACTCGCGGATGCGGTATGCCAAGCATGCTGGAATAGAGACAGCCCAAAGCCTTCTCCCTGGGAGAAGGTGGCGCAGCGCCGGATGAGGGGTAAGTCAAGCGTTTCGCTTCCACTGTATACCCCTTCTAGCGAACTAGACGAATCCTGACGGTAATATAAAAGGCTGCAAGCCAAACGGTCTGCAGCCTTTATTTTATTCATCTATTGAATTATCGCAATAGTTACTCGATGAATACCGCGGAATACCAGTTTTGCGGCGCGTCTTCGCTGGCCAGCGTTTCAAGCGGCAATCCGAACTTGTGAACGGTCTTGAAGACGTCGATCCCTACGCTATGGAAAGCAGGACGCGACTTTTTGGAATTCGCACATTCTTTGCCGCAAAGACCCATACATTCCTTGCACAGGGCGCAGTCGCTAAGGGAAAATGCGAAGTAGTACCCCTGGATGAAGGCTTCGCGTTCGATTTCGAACGATACCTCCTGGCTGACCTTCTTGCTGCCGGAGTGGATGATGACGCCCCAGGAGTATTTCTCAAATATCTCTTTATATTCCCAAGGCATGGGGGAGCCGGGGCGCGACGGGCAGGTGTGCCCCTTTCCCCAGTCCGAACATCCGAACATGCACTTAAGAATCGTGCGCGGGTCGAAAGCAATATCTTCGATATCGAACAGAACTGCATGGTCCGCTCCCAGCTGCAATGCCTTCTCCACAAAATATGTTTTGTCCATTGTGACCTCCCTGTGTCGCTGTCATAAGATTATTTTATACTATAACAAACCGGCCCGAATGGCAATAAATATCCTATCACAAGCTGCTGATATCCGGTAAACTATCAGCAGTAAATGCCGATGGAATGAGCGTGACCTCGAATTTAAGGTATGAAAAAGCCCCGGATTTCCGGGGCTTTTGTGGTGCTTACTTGTATTTCGGTCTCTGGTGATAATGCGTATGCAGCAGCTCGTGCGCTTTGTGTCCGCCAATCTCTCCGAGGTATTCCTTGTAGAGCAGGTTGACTTCTTCGTTCTTGTGAGACTTGCGCTTCGGCTTGCCTGCGTCCTCGGCATAGGTGGCCTTGGCGCGCAGCACATACGGGTTCACTTCCATCTTATCCTGCGCGGAGACGATCGGCTGTCCGCCGCCCGTAACGCAGCCGCCGGGGCAGCCCATGACTTCGATGAAGTGGTAGTTCTTTTCGCCTCTGCGGATCGCTTCGAGCAGCTTCTTGGCGTTGCCCGTGCCGCTCGCGACCGCAACATTGATGTCCATGCCCGCAATGTTGAGCGTCGCTTCCTTGACGCCGTCGATACCGCGGACGCATTCGTAGTCGATGTCTTTAAGGTCTTCGCCAGTCAGGATATCGGCCACGGTACGCAGCGCAGCTTCCATAACGCCGCCTGTCGCGCCAAAGATGACCGCGGCGCCGGTGGACTCGCCCAGGATCATGTCGAAGTCTTCATCGGGCAGCTTCGCAAAATTGATGCCGGACTGCTTGATCATGCGAGCCAGTTCGCGCGTGGTCAGCACGGCGTCCACATTCCTCATGCCGTCGTTGGAGAGCTCGTCTCTTTCCTTCTCGAACTTCTTCGCGGTGCAGGGCATTACGGAGACGACATAGATGCTCTTGGGATCGATGTTGTTCTTCTTCGCGTAGTACGACTTGATGACCGCGCCTTCCATCTCGTGCGGCGATTTGCAGGACGAGAGGTTGTCGAGGAAATCGGGGAAGAACATTTCGCAGTATTTGATCCAGCCGGGGCTGCAGGAGGTGATCAGCGGCAGTTTTCCGCCGTTCTTGATACGATCAAGCAGCTCGGTGCCTTCTTCGAGGATCGTGAGGTCGGCGGCGAAGTCGGTGTCGAACACCTTCGCGAAGCCGATACGGCGCAGCGCGGCAGCCATCTTGCCCGTGACGCTGGTGCCGAGCGGGATACCGAACTCTTCGCCAAGGCCGAAGCGTACGGCGGGAGCGGTCTGGACAACCACGTGCTTGCTCGGATCGTGCAGCGCAGCCCATACGTCGTCGATCTCACTTCTCTCCGTCAGCGCGCCGACCGGGCACGCCGTAATGCACTGGCCGCAGTTGACGCACAGCACGTCGGAGAGCGACTTGCCGAACACCGGCTCGACAATGGTCTTAAAGCCTCTCTGCGTTGCGCCGATCGCGCCGATCTTCTGCACGTTGTTGCACATCGCAATGCAGCGGCGGCACAGTATGCACTTCTCGGGGTCGCGTACGACGGAGGGGGAGCCGGTGTCGAGCGGACGATCGTATTTCTCGCCTTCATAAACCGTCTCGTCATCCACGCCGAGCTCTTCGCAAAGCTTCTGGAGTTCGCAGCTGCGATTTCTCACGCAGGAGAGGCACTTCTTGTTGTGGTTGGAGAGAATCAGCTCAAGGTTGACCTTGCGCGCATCCTGAACAGCCTTGGAATTGGTGGCAATCACCATGCCGTCGGTTGCGGGCAGCACGCACGCTGCCTGCAGGCCGCGTCCGCCCTGAAGTACGTCCACAAGGCACATACGGCATGCGCCGATGGCGTTGACGCCCTTTAAGTAGCACAGCGTGGGGATGCGGATATTCGCTTTTCTCGCGGCTTCGAGTACGGTTGTATTATCCGGTACTTCGACTTTAATGCCGTCTATGGTTAAAGATATCATGATCCAGAGGCTCCTTTCTTACTTCTTCTCGATCGCGCCGAACTTGCAGCGTGACACGCACGCGCCGCACTTGATGCACTTGCTCTGGTCGATCTCGAACGGCTCTTTGACCTTACCGGAAATCGCGCCAACCGGGCAAACCTTCGCGCATGCGCTGCAGCCGATGCACTTGTCTTTGAGGATCACATAGCTGAGCAGCGCCTTGCAATGGCCGGCCGGACACTTCTTCTGGTAGATGTGCGCTTCGTACTCGTCGCGGAAGTACTTGATCGTCGAAAGCACGGGGTTGGGTGCCGTCTTGCCAAGGCCGCAGAGCGCTGCGTTCTTGATGTTGTTGCCCAGCTTTTCGAGCTTCTCGATGTCTCCGTCTTCGCCGCGGCCCGAAACGATGCGCTCCAGAATCTCCAGCATGCGCTTGGTGCCGATACGGCAGGGGGGGCATTTGCCGCACGATTCATCGACCGTGAAGTCGAGGAAGAAACGCGCAACGTCCACCATGCAGTTGTCTTCGTCCATAACGATCAGACCGCCGCTGCCCATCATGGAACCGATCGCCATCAGCGAGTCGTAATCGATCGGCGTATCGAGGTGGCTGACCGGTATGCAGCCGCCCGACGGGCCGCCCGTCTGCGCGGCTTTGAACGCCTTGCCGTCCGGGATGCCGCCGCCGATTTCATAGATGATCTCGCGCAGGGTCGTACCCATCGGGATCTCTACGAGGCCGGTATTGTTGATCTTGCCGCCCAATGCAAACACCTTGGTGCCCTTGCTCTTCTCGGTGCCCATGGAAGCAAACCAGTCCGCGCCCTTCAATATGATCTGCGGAATGTTCGCAAATGTTTCAACGTTATTGATGATCGTCGGCTTGCCGAACAGACCGCACTGTGCCGGGAACGGCGGCTTGGGTGTCGGCTCGCCTCTGTGGCCCTCGATGGAGGACATCAGCGCCGTTTCTTCGCCGCAGACGAACGCGCCCGCGCCGAGACGGATCTCGATGTCGAAGCTGAAGTCCGATCCGAAGATGTTCTTGCCGAGCAGGCCCAGCTCACGCGCCTGACCGATAGCGATTTCGAGGCGTTTGACCGCGATGGGGTATTCCGCGCGCACGTAGATATAACCCATGTTCGCGCCGATCGCGTAGCCCGCGATCGCCATGGCTTCGAGTACCGCGTGCGGATCGCCTTCAAGCACGCTTCTGTCCATGAACGCGCCCGGGTCGCCCTCGTCCGCGTTGCAGATGACGTATTTCTGCGGGTTCTTCTCGTTCGCGCAGAACTGCCACTTCATGCCGGTGGGGAAGCCGCCGCCGCCGCGTCCGCGCAGGCCGCTCTTCTTCATGATGTCGATGACATCCTGCGGCTTGTACTCGGAAAGGCAGGTACCCAGCGCCTTGTAGCCGTCAAAAGCGATGTACTCTTCGATCTTCTCGGGGTCGATCACGCCGCAGTTGCGCAGCGCGATGCGCTTTTGCTTCTTGTAGAAGCCCACGTTATCGAGCGAGGTTTCGACCTCTTCGGTAGCTTCCTTGTAGAGAAGGCGTTCCACCATGCGGCCCTTGAGCAGGTGCTCGGAGACGATCTCCGGAACATCCTCAACCTTAACGCGCGAGTAGAAGCAGCCTTCCGGGTATACGATCATGATGGGGCCGATCGCACAGAGGCCGAAGCAGCCGGTCTGAACGACCTTAACTTCCTTTTCGAGCCCCGCTTTGGCGATTTCCTCATTCATTTTTTCCATGATTTTAGGCGAGTCGGAGGATGTGCACCCCGTACCGCCGCAAATCAGCACATGAGAACGGTATATTGCCATTGTCTGTCACCCTCCTGTCCTATTTGTGATTGGCTTCGCTGTAGCCGATGGTGTATTCCGTAACGATATTGCCGTTGACGATGTGTTCCGCAACGATGCGGCTTACCATCTCCGGTGTTACCTTCACGTAGGTTACTTTCTCTTTGCCGGGCGTGGTGACTTCCACCATGGGCTCTAAACGGCATGCGCCGATGCAGCCCGTCTGGGAGACCATCACGTCCGAGAGCTTACGCTTTGCAACTTCATCAACAAAAGCGGTAAGCACCGGCCGCGCGCCCGCGGCGATACCGCAGGTAGCCATGCCGACGACGATTCGGGTGCCTTCGCCTTTTGTTCTGATATCGATCTGGGACAATGCCTTGTTCCGGATCTCTTCAAGCTCCTTTAACGACTTCATTGTTCTTCTCCTCCAAATACTTGCTCTGTTCCATCCGAAAGATATTCGCCAATAAACTTTACCACTTCGGGCTGCGTGATCGGCAGTCCGTTCAGCGTTCTCTTGATTTCGCGCGTGTCAAACTCGAAAGTTTCTTCCTTTTGCGCCGTAAACACGAAGTCGAGTTCCGGGTTCATCAACGTCAGGGTGCATACGGTTTCCGCGAGGTTGCCCAGCGGGGGACGGTCGATATGCGAGTTGCGGTAAACCGCAGTCAGCTTCGTGCCCACCCCGGGCTCAGACCAGATGTCAAGGCTTCCGCCCGTGTTCTCACAGCCTGCCGCGAAAAGCGGTATGCCGAGGCCCACCTTGCGGGTGGTTCTCGACGTCGTAAAAGGGCTTTTAACGCGCTCAAGCATTTCCTTGCTCATACCGCAGCCGTTATCGTCAATCTCGACGGTCAGCATATCGCGGCTTTGATCCATGCAGATACGGATACGGATCAGGCTGGCGCCTGCCCGTATGGAATTCTCCGCAATGTCGAGGATGTGCAGGGAAATGTCTCTCATGGCTTACTTACGGTACTTATCGAGTATGCCCGGTACTTCGGCAGCAGTTAAACGTCCGTACACCTGATCGTCAATCATAATGACGGGAGCGAGTCCGCAGCAGCCCAGGCAGCGTGTTGCTTCCAATGTGAATTTGTTGTCAGGAGTCGTTTTCCCGGGAGCAACTCCAAGCTCTTCGGAAAGCTTCTCCATAACTTTTTCCACGTTTTTAACGTAGCAAGCGGTACCCATGCAGACGCTGATGATGTGCTGGCCTTTGGGCTCCAGCGCAAACTGAGAGTAGAATGTTGCGACGCCATAGATGTCGCTCATGGGGATGCCCATCTCTTCGGCGATGAGCTCCTGCACCTCAAAGGTGAGGGCGCCATAGATGCTTTGTGCTTTTTGCATCACCGGCATGAGCGGCCCCGGCTTCTTTTCGTGTTCCCTGATGAAGCTTATCAGCTCTTCGCGTTTAAGCTTATCATCGATGCTGATCATAAGGTCATCTCCTCCTGCAAATAATTACATATATCAATTGTTAAAAATTTAACAATCCCTATGCTACATCGTGAATCTTATCACAATATCATCACAATTGCACTCATTATTTTTATAAATTTCACAAAAAAAATATTAAATTTCTCATGATTTCGATAAAATTATACAAGATATTCAAGTATCTCCATGATATACTTGACCGATCGACAATATATAGGTTTGTGCCTGGTTGATCTATAGCCGGGTTAAATAATGCGTATTGAGAATCATATTGTAAAAAGACGCGCATTCCTTTAAAAATTACGGGTATGCTGTTAAAAGAAATTATGGTACAATACGATTACACTCAGCACAGAGGAGAAAAACATATGTACTGCAAGAAATGCAATATCAATGTGAAGAAAGACAAAAAAGTGTGCCCGCATTGCGGCCAGGCATTGGTACCGGGTGAGGTAAAAGGCGATCAGGCAAAGCGGCTGCGCAAAGTCATCATTATTGCCTCGGTGGTCGCAGTCCTTGTGATTGCGTTGTTCCTGTGCGTATACCTGATCGGCAAAGTTCCGAACGAACTGAAAGGTACATGGTACGAATCCGAGGGGTACGGCTACCTCAACTTTAAACCCAACGGCGTGGTGGTCATGACTGCAATGGAAGAAGAAAATCCGGGCACATACAGTTTTGATAGCAAGACCGATACTGGAACAATTACACTCAGTGGTAACGAGAATACTTTCACCTGCGACGGTACCACCATGAATTGGTCGGGTTCCACATTAACGAAGGCATATGTCGAGCAGGTCAACTTTGATTGGGACAGCATGCTGGGCGGACTACAATAATAATCAATTCGCAGCATCATCTTCAAGGAGGCGCATGCGATGTTCTGTACAAATTGCGGACGGAAAAATGACGCGGGTGCAGCATACTGTGAAAACTGCGGGGCTTCTTTGGAACCGCCGGTAAACAACCGGCAAAGCGTTCCTGAAAATACGCCGTACGCACAGCCGGGCGGATATCCGCAGAGCGCGCCGTATACGCAGCCGGTGATACCGCCTGCATATCCAATGGAGCAGCCCCCGTATAACCCCCAACAGCCTCCGGCTGCAAAGAAGAAAAAAACGGGGCTGATCGTTGGCTTGGCATTGGGCGGCGTTGCGGTCATCGCAGCGATCGTGCTGCTCGTTATCTTAACCGCCAGTTCCGCTGTCGTCGGTACCTGGTACTGTGAGGAGCGCGGCGTCGTGCTGGAATTTCAGAAAGACGGTATCGTCGTGAGCCATACAGTGGATGGCAGTGACGAAGGCAATTATTCATTCGACAGCGGAAACAAAGAAGGTGTAATTACCGCGGACGACGAGGAATTTGATTTTTCGCTGGATGGAAGAGAGATCGAGATTGAGGACGTCGGCCAGTTCAGGAAAGCCGAAAACAGCTTTGATCCGGATGAGTTTCTGAAAGCCTACGACAATTAGCGGTAAACCAGCTTAGTGCAAAACAAATATGGCCGTCCGTCGCTATACGTATCGGGCGGCTTTGTTTTATCATTGATATCGAGCAGGAAGGTTTGGGCATGAAATCCAATGGTTAGAAAAGACCGTTTCAATATACGCGATATTTAGTTGTATTTGACAACAAAGCATGGTAAAATCATCTTTATGAAATTTGCACGGAGGATAACAATGCGTAAGGAGGAGTACGGCGGTTGAAGGTTCTGCGAAACATCATCGTGATCGTCCTGATACTTGCGGTTTGCGCAGCAGTTTATATATATGCAACACACCAGGAGGGCGGCGGAGGCGCCGCCACGGTTTCAGGCACTGTGATTATCAACGAGTTTATGGCATCCAACGGCGGCTGTCTGCCTGACGATAAAGGCGAATACAGCGACTGGATCGAGATATACAACCCCACCAATCAGACGGTCAGCCTGGCCGGTTTAGGCCTTTCGGACGAAAAAGCGGCTACGCCCAAGTGGACATTTCCGCGTATCAATCTTGAAGCGGGTGGATACATGGTCGTATTCGCGTCCGGTACAGGCGCCACAAGCCCGGACGAGGCGGTTCTGCACGCAGCTTTCAAGCTCAACGCCGCGAAGGGTACGATCTACCTGACCGATTCCACCGGCAAAGTCCTCGACGAGGTCCAATACGAGAATCAGACTCAGGATGTTTCTTTGGGCCGCGTGCCTTCCAAGAGCGGCGAATGGCAGTTGTTTGACGCGCCGACTCCCGGCTTTTCCAACGACGAAGCAGGACGCGCCGCATTTGAACAAAGCCGCGTGGCAGAGGATATGGGACTTCGCATCACAGAGGTGATGCCCTCCAACAAGACCACCCTGAAAGATAATAAAGGCGTATACAGCGATTATATCGAGATCTACAACGGGGGCGCGGAAGCGGTGAACCTTGCGGGTTACGGTTTGTCGGACGACGCCGTAAAGACGCTCAAGTGGAAGTTCCCGGAGGTCACGGTCGAGCCGGGCGCATATCTCGTCGTATTCGCCTCCGGGCAGGGAGAGCTCTCCACCGATCTTGCCGCCGGCGCAATCCACACGAATTTCAGAATCTCCTCTTATCAGGAGACCATCATACTGGCCAACCCGCAGGGTCTGATCCTCGATCAGGTCTCCGTGGGCGAGGTACCCTCCGATAAAGCTTATTCCCGCGTACTCTCCGGTGGAGCCTATGGCAGCGATTGGGAGATATCGAGCCTGCCCACGCCGGGCTATTCGAATGACGAGGCGGGCTATACCCAATTTGAACAGATGAATCAAGTTGCGCTGGGTGACGTGGTTATTACCGAAGTAATGACGTCCAACGCCACTTATCTGCAGGAAGAGGACGGCGGGTACTACGATTGGATCGAGCTTTTTAACCGCAGCGATCAAACCGTCAATCTTTCGGGTTACGGGCTTACCGATGATACGGGCAACCCGGCCAAATGGGAGTTCGGGGATGTCACGCTCGCGGCAGGCAAGTATATGACGGTCATGGCTTCGGGCCTGGCGCAGGACGAAGGGGTCAAAAAAAAAATATATCCATACCAATTATAAGCTAAGCACAAACGGCGAAGTCCTTGCCCTGTTTGACAGCGACGGGAAATTGCTCGATCGTTATAATATCCGATCGATCCCCGGAGGTGCGTCTGTAGGCCGGGCTAGCTCGCAGAATTCCCTCGTATATTTCAGAGAGCCGACGCCGGGCGCGGCCAACTCGTCGCCCAGCGCAGGCGTGGCGGCCTTGCCGGTTCCGAGCGCTGCCCCGGGCAGCTACGATGCCGTGCAGCAGATATCGCTCTCTTGCGAAACCGAAGGCGCGGTGATATACTACACCACCGACGGCACCGAGCCGACACAGAACTCCGCCCGGTACGCCGGAGCAATCCCCGTGGACGCTACGGGTATGGTCCGGGCAAGGGCTTATAAGGAAGGATTTATCGAAAGCGCCGTCGCAACGGCCACGTTTATAATCGGAGAGCCGCACAGTCTTCCCGTCGTGTCGCTCGTGACCGACCCGAACAACCTCTGGGATGAGCAGACGGGAATCTATGCGATGGGACCCGGCGCGGCGGAAGATTATCCGTATGAAGGTGCGAACTTCCACCAAAGCTGGGAAAAGCCCGCTTCGTTTGAGGTGTTCGACGAAAGCGGAGCGGAAGTGTTTGCACAGAACGTTGCAATCCGCATTCAGGGAGGCTACAGCCGGGGCAGGAGCCAGAAGTCTTTTGCGATCATGGCCCGCAGCGAATACGGACCAGGGTCCATGGCGTATGCCTTCTTCGACAATAGGCCGTATACCGAATATCAATCTCTGGTGCTGCGTAACGGCGGTCAGGATCAGAGTATCGGCAAGATCCGCGAAGTGGTGGCGCTCTCACTGGTGGAAGGACAGGGGTTTAACGTGCTGACGCAAGCCTGCAAACCGTATGTCCTTTACCTGAACGGCGAGTACTGGGGTGTGTACTTTTTGATGGAAAAGCGCAACGAGGCCTTTATTGCGCAGCATGAGGGTATACAAGATCCCGACAGAATGAACGTGCTCAAGGCGTCGTCCATCGTTCTTCAGGGCAGCAACGAAGAATACAAGGCGTTGACCCAGTATATCGGCAGCCACGACATGTCACTTAAGGAGAACTACGATTATGTGGCGGCGCGGGTCGATACGGACAGCTTCATGGACCTGATGATCTGCCAGCTGTGGGTGGCGAACTCCGACTACGCAAACGTGATGTTTTATCAGACTTTGCCGGACGGTAAATGGAAGCAGATCTACTACGATTTCTGCTGGACGCTCGGCAACAGCGACGGCGGATTCAATCATCAGACGCTGAAGTACCGGATGGACAGCTCAAAAGCGGGTTCCTCGCTGCTGGTCGGTTTGCTCAAGTACAAGCCCTGGCGGGACGCGTTTGTAGAACGCTTTGCCTGGGCGCTGAGGGAAGTGTACAATCCAGACCGCGTCATCACGGTCATCGATGCGATTGCTGCGCAAGTGCGCGATGAGATGCCCGCAGAGCGCGCAAAGTTCGGTGGAAGCATGACCGCCTGGGAAGCTGAGGTGGAGGAGATGAAGGATTTCGCCCGTAACCGCGGCGCGGCTATCGTGGGACAGCTTGAAAGCGTCCTGTCATTGTCTCCCGAACAGACCGCCATGCTCGAGGATGCGATCGACTACAATTGATGACTGTTGGGAAGGCAGATATAAAGTACGGATGGTTATCACCGAAACACAGGGGTTCGAATGAAAGACGAAGATATTTTTAAGAGACTCAAGAAGGAGACGCCGCTCGTCAAGCGCAAGGATATTCAGCCGCTCTCCACGAAGGATTTCGCGCCAAAACGCAGCGCGTTTGACATGCTGGTGGAAAAGACGAACGACAAGCGCGAGGAGCGCATGGGCGGATACCGCACCAAGCCGGGTTCCTATCAGAAGTCTGACAGCCATGCGGCTGATGAAGCAAAGCAGGGGCGGCTTTCACTGTACGGTGATGCGTCGCGTTCGGACAGCGAGCGCGTTCAGCGTCCGCAGCCTCGCACCATTCAGGCCCGTTCAGAGACGCGCATAAGGAGCGAAGCGGAACCCGTCAGACGGACGGAAGTCCGGACGATCGCCGCGCAGCCTTATAATCCGCCGCGCACCGAACCGGAGCGCACATCGCGTCCTGAAAGCCGTACTGCAGCCGCGCAGCCTTATAATCCGGCGCGTACCGAGGTGGAGCGCACACCGCGTCCGGAAAGCCGTACTATCGCCGCGCAGCCGACGAAACCGCAGTCTGCAGAGCCGAATGTGCGTACCGAATCGCGGGCTACTGCGCCGCAGCCGCATACTCCTCCGGCAGAAGAAACCGTTCGCATGGAAATCAGCATGCCTCACGAAGAATCTCCTGCGCTCGAATATGCGCAGCCGGTAAGATCCCGCATGTCTTCGATCCGCGACGCTTATACGCGCGCGGAAGAGGACGAACTGGAGATATTCTCCGAAGCGACACCGAAGAGAAAGAGCAGGATCCGTACGGATGCGCCCGCCATGGCGCCGATGCGGCAGGCGCGCACCGAGTTTGAAGAATACTACGAGCCCGCGCAGGAAACCGAGGAGAAGCCTGCGTTCCGCCATGAGCTCAAGTTTTATATCAACTACACGGAGTATATATTGCTGCGCAATACGCTCAAGGCGCTTGCCCAGCTTGATAAGTACGCGGGGGAGAGCGGAGAGTATTTTATCCGCAGCCTGTATTTTGACGACGTGTATGAGAGCGCCCTGTTCGAAAAACTGGGCGGCAGCGACTATCGGAAAAAATATCGCGTTCGCATATACAATTTCAGCGATGATGTTATCAAATTCGAAAAGAAGATCAAGCAGGGGCAGTTTGTCACCAAAAAGAGCATCAATCTCTCGCGTGATGAGTACGACCGGATTCTCACCGGGGAATGTGAATTTTTGCTGCGCCGGAGTGAACCGCTCGCGCAGGAACTCTTTCTGGAGCTCAAGAACAACCGGCTGAGCCCGCGTGTGATCGTGGACTATGTCCGTGAGGCGTATGTCTACCCGTTTGAGAACATTCGCATTACATTTGACAAAGACCTGCGCAGCGGTATGTGGCTGTCCGATATATTTGACCCGAAAGCGCCGACGATGCCCATGTATGAGGAGGGCACGATGGTGCTGGAGGTCAAGTTTGAAAAAAGTTTGCCTGCGCATATACGGGGCGTGCTGGGAAACATCCAGTCGGCTCAGCGCAGCGCGATTTCAAAATATGTAATATGCAGAAAGTATGAGTAGGAGGAGAAACACGAATGAATACCATTGCATTGGCTGCTGAGGACTTTTTCAAGAAGAGTTTTCTGGAGGATTTTGCCCTGACTGCAGAATTGGATATTGTGGATGTGCTGATCACCTTGGCATTGGCATTTGCACTGGGGCTGTTGATTTATTTTATCTACCGGCTTACATTCAGCGGCGTGATATTTGTTAAAAGCTTCGGCACATCGCTCATTATGCTCGCCATGGTGACTGCGATGGTCATTATGCCAATCAGCGCCAACCCGATCCTTTCCCTGGGTATGGTCGGCGCGCTGTCCATCGTCCGTTTCCGTACCGCTGTGAAAGACCCCATGGATACGGTATTCATGTTCTGGGCCATCGCCGCCGGTCTCGGCCTTGGCGCAAGGCAGTATGCGCCCGCACTGATCGCCTCGGGCGTAATCAGCGTGTTCCTGTTGGTCTGGAACCTCTTCCGGTCCAAACGCAACTATCCGTTCATGCTGGTCATCCGCTTTGATGAAAGCTGCAAGAAAGAAGTTCAGGCTGTACTGCGCAAGATGCCGCAGGGCAAGCTGAAATCCAAGATGATCTCGCAGGGCATGATCGAGCTGACGATTGAGATGAATATCCACGAGAGCGATGCGGGCCTGATCGACGCTTTCTCTGCGATTCCAGGCGTACACGATGCCTCGCTGATCAGCTATAAGGGCGATATGGTATCCTAGTGTCTTTCAAACCTTTCTATATATAAGGAACCCGATAAGACAAATTGTAAAAGCATTTTAAAAGGCATCCTGATGAAGGATGCCTTTGCTGTGTTTTGGGTTATTGAGCAGGCTCGGAACGGAATTTCTCAAGGTTGCGCTGTGCATCGATCAAATGCTGCTTCATTCTCCGCGCAGCCAGCGAGCTGTCTCCCTTGCGTACGGCTTCAAAAATCTGTTCGTGATCTTTGAGCGTAATCTCTGGCTGGCCAGGGATGCTGAGGGTTACCTCGCGCGTTTGTGTTAAAAGGTCGCCGCACATGTCAAGAATCAGCTTGAGTGCTTCATTTTCCGAGGCAACCGCGAGCGCGTTATGGAACTCACTGTCCGCGTCGACGCCGTTTTTACCTGCGGCGATCTCTGCGCGCATGTTGTCGATGGATTTCTGAAGCGCCTGGATTTTATGCGGTGCGATACGCAGCGCGGCGAGACGCGCAATCTCAGTCTCGAGCAGCATGCGAACTTCTAAAAGCTCCACGATGAGCTTCTTGTTTTGGGACAATACGGCGGAGAACGGGTTCATGACATTACCGAGCGTAATCTCATTAATATACGTGCCGCCGCCCACCTTCGAACTGATATAACCCATTGTTTCGAGCGAGCGCAGCGCTTCACGTATAGCGGTGCGGCTGACATTCAAGTCCTCCGCGAGCTTCCTCTCCGGGGGAAGCTTGTCACCGGGCTTGAGTGTGCCGTCCTTGATCAGCACAATCAGCTGATCAATGATGTTTTCATAGAGTCTGGTCTTTTTCGGCGGTTCAAGCATGTTCGTCATCCCTTTATATTGTTATCGCTCAATTGATAAACATATCATACCACACTGCCAATAAAATGTCCAATTATCATACCAATATTTTTTGTATTTAATAGATATAACGAGCAACCGCGAGATAAATGCGGCAAACATATAGTATTGCCAGTGTATTTTTATTTAACATCGATATTCATAGAATCGTTTTGATAATTAGGTGTTGATATGAAACAATGCGTATGCTATATTAATGGTACGACCATTATACAAATACGCAATCGGAGGTAAGAAAATGGACTACAGGAAAGAAAGCTTGAAAAAGCACTATGAGTGGAAGGGGAAAATCGAAGTCGTTGCAACGACGCCTGTAAAGAACAAGGAAGACTTGTCGCTGGCGTATACGCCTGGCGTAGCGGAGCCTTGTCTGGAGATCCAGAAGGACAAGAACAAGAGCTATGAACTGACCCGCAGATGGAACCTTGCCGCTGTCATCACGGACGGCACCGCGGTACTGGGCCTTGGAGATATCGGCCCGGAAGCCGGTATGCCGGTTATGGAAGGCAAGTGCGTACTTTTCAAGTCTTTCGGCGATGTAGACGCGTTCCCACTTTGCATACAGAGCAAGGACGTCGATACCATCGTAGAAACCGTATATCAGATTTCCGGCAGCTTCGGCGCGATCAACCTGGAAGACATCGCCGCTCCCCGCTGCTTCGAGATCGAGCAGAAGCTCAAAGAGCGCTGCGACATACCGATCTTCCATGACGACCAGCACGGCACCGCTGTTGTCACCGCCGCGGCGATGATCAACGCGATGAAGCTGACCGGGCGCAAGCTCGAGGAGCAGGAATGCGTCGTATCGGGCGCAGGCGCAGCGGGCGTTGCAGTAACGAAGCTTTTGATGAGCCTCGGACTGCGCAACGTAATCCTGTGCGATACCAAAGGCGCGATCTGGGAAGGCCGGCCGGACCTCAACCCGTTCAAGCAGGAAATGGCGAAGATCTCGAACCGTGAGCTGAAGAAAGGTTCGCTCGAAGAAGTCATCAAGGGCGCCGACGTATTCATCGGCGTATCCGCACCGGGCATCGTTTCCGAAGAGATGGTCAGGAGCATGAACGCCAATCCGATCATCTTTGCAATGAGCAACCCCACGCCGGAGATCATGCCGGACCTCGCAAAGAAGGCGGGCGCAAGCGTAGTCGGCACAGGCCGCAGCGATTTTGCAAACCAGATCAACAACGTACTCGCGTTCCCGGGCATTTTCCGCGGCGCACTCGATGTACGCGCAAGCGATATCAACGACGAGATGAAGATCGCGGCGTCCTACGCGCTGGCGAACCTCATTCCCGAAGCGGAACTCACTTCTGAATACGTCATCCCCGCGCCGTTTGATCCGCGCGTAGGCGGAGCGGTAGCCAAAGCGGTGGCAGAGGCGGCAAGAAAGAGCGGCGTCGCGAGGTTATAACCGGATTTTAAAATCGGGAGGTTTTACGATATGACAGGCGAAGAGATCATCAGGGAATATGTCGTACGGGCCCGCGCAGCGCAGAAGGTGCTGGAAACGTACGATCAGGAAAAAACGGACAGCATCGTCAGGATGTTTGCCAAAGTGATATTTGACAACGCAGATCCGCTGGCGAAGATGGCCGCTGAGGAGACGCGCATGGGCGTCTACGAAGACAAGATTAAGAAGAACCAGGGCAAGGCGCGCATCATCTGGAACCATCTCAAAGGCAAAAAGAGCATGGGTATCCTGCGCTACATCGAAGAGGAAGGCCTCGTCGAAGTTGCCAAGCCCATGGGCGTAGTCGGCGCGGTGACTCCGTGCACCAACCCCATCGTGACGCCGATGTGCAACGCGATGTTTGCGGTAAAGGGCAAGAACGTGGTCATCATCGCCCCGCATCCGAGAGCCAAACAGTGCACGAAGCGCATTAAAGAGCTCTACGATGCGGAACTTGTCAAGATGGGCGTGCCCACCGATATATTTCAGATACTCGAAGAGCCTTCTATCGAACTCACGAACGAACTCATGAAAGCGGTCGACGTCGTAATCGCGACGGGCGGAATGGGCATGGTTAAAGCCGCGTATTCCAGCGGCAAGCCCAGCTTTGGCGTGGGTGCGGGCAACGTACAGTGCATCATCGATAAAGGATATGATCCTACGGTGTGCGTACCCAAGATCGTCGCGGGCCGTATATTTGACAACGGCATCATCTGCTCGGGTGAGCAGACCGCGATCGTCCACCGGGACGATTACGACGCCGTCATCGCTGAGTTCAAGAAAAACGGCGCATATTACACAGAAGATAAAGAGGAAATCGACAGGCTGCGCGCCGCGATATTCCCGGACGGCGTAATCAGCAAATACGTGGTCGGGCAGTCCGTGGCAAAGATCGCAGAGCTTGCGAAGATCAGCATTCCGGAAGGCACCAAGCTGATCCTGATCAAGGCACCCGCTTATGGCGCTGCCGACGACCTTTCCAAGGAAAAGATGTGCCCTGTGATGACGGCGTATGCCTACGGCGACTGGAAGGAAGCTGTGGGGATTGCGCTCGCTAACCTAGAAGTCGAGGGCAAGGGACACTCGGCATCCATCCACTCCGACAGCAAGCAGAACGTGGAATACGCGATGGGCGTACTCCCCGTATCCCGCATCGTGGTCAACCAGATATGCTCGACCATGAACGGCGGCGCGTTCGTCAACGGCCTCAATCCGACGACGACGCTCGGCTGCGGCAGCTGGGGCAACAACTCCATCAGCGAAAACCTCTCCTGGAAGCACTTAATCAACGTTTCGAGAATCGCGTATGTGATACCCGGAAAGACGCAGCCCTCGGACGAAGAAATTTGGGGGTAAGCCATCATGAAGCTGCCGGAATTCAAGGCAAAGGACCTTTTCGAACTATATGATCTGCCCACGATGAACGGTGTGGTTATCGACAGCCTCGATAATATCGAAAAGCAGATCAGCGACGGGGGACTCAGTTACCCCGTCGTGATCAAAGCGCAGGTGCAGGTGGGTGGCCGCGGTAAAGCGGGTGGCATCCAGTTTGCAAATAACATTAATGAAGCGAAAGCCGTCTGCGAAAAGCTGCTGTTCTCCGACCTTAAGGGGTTTAAGGTCAACCAGCTGCTGATCGTCGAAAAGGCTTCGCCGGTGCAGGAATGGTATCTTTCGATCATGCTCGACCGTCTCTCCAAAATGCCGTTGATCATATTCTCGGCTCAGGGCGGCATGGACATCGAAGAGGTCGCCAAAACCTCACCCGAGAAGATCGTCAAGATCAATATCAACCCGTACTATGGACTGCAGGATTACACGATCCAGTACCTCGTGGACAAGAGCGGCATCGATGCGCAGTATGCGCCGCAGCTTAAGGTCATTATCGGCAAGCTGTACGACGCGTTCCGCGAATACAGCTGCCTGCTGGCAGAGATCAACCCGCTTGTGGTGGACGCAAGCGGCAAGGTCATCGCGCTGGACGGCAAGGTGGATATCGATGACGACGCGCTGTACCGGCTGCCCGATATGATGGCGTTTCGTGAAACGCTGCCGGAGGATGCGCTCGTCCACGAAGCGAGGACCTTCAAGTTCCTCTATATTTCTATCGAACAGGGCGGCAACATCGCGGTTATGTCCAACGGCTCCGGCATGGTGATGAGCTGTATCGACCTCATTACAAAGGCCGGTATGACGGTAGGCGCTGCGCTCGACTTGGGCGGCGGCGCAACGGCGGACCGCATCAAGGAAGCGGTGCGCATCGTACTCTCCAATCCGGATATCGATACGCTGTTCATCAGCATATTCGGCGGCATTACGCGCTGTGATGAAGTCGCGGGCGGTATCAAAATGGCGCTGGAGACGCAGAGCAAGGAAAAGACGGTCGTCGTCCGCATGGAAGGCACCAATAAGCAGCAGGGTCTGGAGATCATCGCGCAGGTGCGCGGCAGTATCCACAGCGTCGACAGTATCCCCGAAGGCGTCGCGGCGTTGCGTGAAAGGATGGTGCGCAAATGAGCATTATCATCGATCAGAGCACAAGACTCATCGTTCAGGGCATCACGGGCAGGGAAGGCACCTTCCATACGGAGCAGATGCTGGCTTACGGCACCAATGTCGTCGCGGGCGTAACCCCGGGCAAGGGCGGCCAAGAAGTGCTGGGCGTTCCGGTGTTCAACACGGTACGCGAAGCCGTTGAAGCGACAAACGCGAACACGACGGTGATATTCGTACCCGCAAAGTTCACCCCTGCGGGCGTATACGAGGCGATCGACGCGGGCGTGCCGGTGATCATTACCATCGCAGAGCACGTTCCCGTAGGCGATATGATGGGTTGCTATCATATGGCGCACATGAAGGGCGTAAGGCTGTTCGGGCCCAATTCGTTCGGCATTATTTCGCCCGGAAAATCCAAGGCGGGCTTTATGGCTCACCGTATATTCCGCGAAGGCGGCGTGGGCGTGATGAGCCGCAGCGCCACCAACTGTTACGAAACCGTGTTCATGATGAGCGAAAAAGGCATCGGCCAGTCTACCTGCGTCGGCGTCGGCGGTGATATGATCCCCGGCTCGACGTTCGTCGACCTGCTGCCGGATTTTGAAGCGGACCCGCAGACGAAGGCCATCGTGATCATCGGCGAGATCGGCGGCAGCGAGGAAGAACTCGCTGCGGAGTACATCAAAAAGCATGTGACCAAACCGGTCGTGGCGCTCATCGCGGGCAAGAACGCACCCAAGGGCAAGAGCATGGGCCACGCGGGCGCAATCGTCTCGGCGGACGGCACTGGTAGCGCACAGGTGAAAGAAAAAGTGCTGCGCGAAGCCGGGTGTCATATCGCAGAAGGCACATCGCATATCGTAGAGATTCTTGAGAATCTCGGAATCAAATAGGAGGGGAATATGGCAAAGATCGATAAGCAAAAGCAGCTATGGATCTACCGGGTGATGAACGAGATCCGGTTCTTTGAGGAGAAAGCGTACGAGTTCTTTGCAGCCAACAAGCTGCGCGGTTCCGTGCACTTGTACACCGGTGAGGAAGCGATTGCTTCAGCCATCGTTTCTCAACTGTCGGATGAGGATTACATCACGAGCACGCACCGCGGCCACGGCCACGGCATTGCCAAGAGCGGCGATCTCAAAGCGGCTATGGCGGAACTGATGGGCAAGGAAACGGGCTTCTGTCATGGACGCGGCGGCTCCATGCACATAGCCGACCTCAAAAAAGGCAACCTCGGCGCCAACGCCATCGTCGGCGGCGGCATCCCGATTGCAGTAGGCGGCGCGCTTGCGCAGAGCTATAAGGGAACGGACAATGTGACGGTCACATTCTTCGGCGACGGCGCGTCCAACCAGGGAACTTTCCATGAGAGCATCAACCTCGCGTCGGTATGGAACCTTCCTATTATATTCGTCTGTGAGAACAACGGCTTCGGTATCTCCGTACCGGTTAAGCAGAGCACATCCGTCAAGGATATCAGCGTGCGTGCCAAAGGCTACGACATCCCGGGCATCACGGTGGACGGCAACGACGTATTCGCGATCTATGAAGCGGCGGAAACCGCGATCAAGCGTGCGCGCCAGGGCAAAGGCCCCACGCTCATCGAGTGCAAGACCTACCGCTGGAGAGGCCACTGGACGGGCGACCCGGAAGTGTACCGCACCAAGGATGACGTCAAAGCATGGATGGAGAAAGACCCCATTAAGCGCATGAAGGCAAAGATGATCGAAGAAAAAGTCGCCACAGAGGCCGAACTCGATGCGATTGAGAAGAAGGCGATGGCGGACGTTGAGGAGGCCGCGGCATTCGCCGTTGCCAGCCCCGAACCGGATCCCAAGACGGTGATGGACAACGTGTACTACGTTCCTGAAAAGGAGGCAAAGTAATGGCGATTAAGACTTACGCGCAGGCGATTAAAGACGTCCTTGCGGAAGAGATGAGACGGGACGACAAGGTTTTTGTGATGGGCGAGGACGTCGCGGAGCAGGGCGGCATATTCGGCTGCACGCGCGGTTTGCTCGATGAGTTCGGCGCGAAACGGGTACGCAACACCCCGATCACCGAGAGCGCTTTCGTGGGCGCGGGCATCGGCGCGGCGTGCGCGGGGCTCCGTCCGGTGGTAGAACTCATGTATATGGACTTTACGTATGTCGCGATGGATCAGCTTTTGAACCAGGCGGCAAAGATTCGGTATATGTTTGGCGGCAAAGCGAGAGTACCGCTTGTCGTACGCGGACAGCAGGGTATCGGCCGCGGCAACGCCGGTCAACACTCCCAATCCATCGAGGCGTTGTTCATGCACATCCCTGGCATGAAGGTGGCCTGCCCTGCAACCCCTGCGGACGCGGCGGGACTGCTGCGCACAGCGATAAGAGACGATAACCCGGTGCTGTTTGTGGAGCACAAGGCCCTTTACGCGACAAAAGGCGAAGTCCCGGAGGATCCGGAGTTCGCGATTCCCTTCGGCAAGGCGAACATCGTGCAGAGCGGTAAAGACGTGACGATCGTATGCAACCTGCTTTATGTGCAGCGCACGATGGAAGCCGTCGCGGAGCTTGAAGCGGAGGGGATTTCGTGCGAGGTGATCGATCCGCGCACGGTCGTTCCGCTCGATATCGACACCGTCGTGGAGTCTGTCAAGAAGACGGGCCGCCTCGTGACGGTTCACGAAGCGCACCGCACGATGGGCATGGGCACGGAGATCGCGGAGTCCGTCGTCGAAAAAGCATTCAAGTATCTTGATGCGCCGCCGGAGAGGCTAGGCGCCAAGATGTGCACGCTGCCGTTCAATCTGGGGCTCGAGAATGCGGTGGTGCCGCAGAAGGACGAGATCAAAGCGGCGGTGTACCGGACGCTGCACAGGTAGGAGGCACATATGGCAAATAAAGTGATCATGCCCAAGCAGGGCCTGCAGATGACCGAAGGAACGATCATCAAATGGCTTGTTGCGGAGGGCGGCAAGGTCGTTAAGGATGAGCCGTTGTTCGAGATGGAGACCGACAAACTGACCATCACGATCGATGCGATGGAGTCCGGCACAATGCTTAAGATCGTCCGCGGGGAAGGCGAAACCGTGCCTATCACCGAGACGATCGCGATCGTCGGCGCACCGGGCGAAGATATATCCGCGCTGCTCGGCAGCGCGCCTGCGGCAGCTCCGGCTGCTGCGGCAGCGCCTGTGGCAGCCTCAGCCCCGACAGCAGTTCCGACTGCTGCGCCTGTTGTAGCAGCGGTTTCTGCGGATGGACGTGTGTTCATCTCTCCCCGTGCCAAGATGGTGGCGGAGGAAAAGGGAGTCGACTACAAAACGATACAGGGAACCGGTGCGGAAGGGATGATCGTGGAACGCGACGTGCTTGCATATGCGGCGTCTGCTCCCGCGATAACACCGCTCGCGAAGAAGGTAGCGGAACTTGGCGGCGTTGATACCGCGGGCGTAACCGGTACCGGCATTTCGGGCAAGATCGTCAAGGAAGATATTTTAAAAGCGATTGAAGCCAAAAAAGCGGGTGCAGGTGCTGGACGCAAAGGCACTGTCGTACCGTTCAAAGGGATGCGTAAGGTTATATCCGACCGCATGCTCGAAAGCTTGCATACGAACGCGCAGACCACCCACCGCATCAGCGTGGATATGAGCGAAGCAACCCGGCTTCGTGAGGCGTTCAAGAAGGCTGATAAGAAGATATCGTTCAATGATGTTATATCGCTTGCAGTCTGCCGCGCGCTGCTCGATTACCCGGTTATGAACGCCGAGATCACAGCGGAAGGCATCCTGCAGAAGGACTATGTCAACCTCGGCATCGCAGTCGCAGTCGATAACGGCCTGATTGTACCGGTAATCAAGGACGCCGACCTTATGACGATCGAGCAGATCTCGCTGATGACGAAGGAACTGGCCGACAAAGCCAAGACCGGCAAGCTTCAGCCCGACGATTACACGGGCGGCAGCTTCACGATCAGCAACCTTGGCATGTTCGGACTCGACAGCTTTGTGGCGATCATCAATCCGCCGGAAGCGGGTATCCTTGCGGTCGGGCGCATTGCCAAAACCGCCATCGTGACGGATGACGACGAAATCGTGATCCGCCCGATGATGGAACTCACGCTGTCCTACGATCATCGCATTGTGGACGGCGCGCCCGCGGCACAGTTCCTGGCAAAGATCAAGCAGTACCTCGAACAGCCGTATCTGCTTCTGTGAGGTGGCAGCATGAAGAAACAATTTGACGCCGTGGTGATCGGCGGGGGACCGGGCGGATACGTCGCGGCCATCCGCCTCGCACAGCTTGGTAAAAAGACTGCGCTGATCGAGAAGGATCAGATCGGCGGCACGTGCCTGAACCGCGGTTGTATCCCGACCAAGGCGCTGCTGCAGAGTGCGGAAGTGTACAGAACCGTACAGGATGCGTCGGTTTATGGCGTCACATCGGGACCCGCGGGTTTCGATTATGCCAAGATCGCCGCCCGGAAAACGAGTGTCGTAGACCGGCTGCGCCGGGGCGTGGCTGCGCTCGAGAAGAAGAATGGCGTCGAAGTCATTAACGGCACCGCTGCATTCAAGGATGCCCATACTTTGATCGTCGGTGGGGAAGAGATCGAAGCGAAAGATATCGTCATTGCGACGGGATCAGCACCCGCAAGGGTGCCGATCCCGGGCATTGACGGGCCGAACGTCGTGGATTCCGACGCGGTGCTCGATTGGACGGAGTGCCCCAAAAGCGTCGTCATTATCGGCGGCGGCGTGATCGGCATCGAGTTCGCCACGCTGTTCGCGGCGCTGGAAGTCAAAGTGACGGTCATCGAAATGCTGCCTGAGATTCTGCCACCCATCGATGCGGAGATTGCGGCGATGATGCGCAAGGAACTCACCAAGCGCGGCGTTGATATCTGCGTGGGTGCCAAGGTAGAAAGAATCGAACCGGGCGTGACCGTACACTTTACCCAGGGCGATGCCCGCAGCGTCACGGCGGATTATTGCATCGTCGCCATAGGGCGCAGACCCGTAACGGACGGTCTGAACCTGGAGGCGGCAGGCGTTGCGACCAACCGCGGTTTCGTCGTCGTGGATGAATATTTAAAGACTAGCGTGCCGGGAATATACGCGATCGGCGACGTGACGGGCAAAATCCAGCTGGCGCATGTGGCGTCCGCGCAGGGCATAGTCGCCGCGGACAACATTGCAGGCCAAAACAAGAAGATGGACTACAGCATCGTTCCGTCCTGCGTATATACCGAGCCGGAAATCGCGAGCATCGGCCTGACCGAATCGCAGGTGAAGGAGAAGGGGCTGTCCTATAAGGTAGGCCGCTTCGCCACTGCCGCCAACGGGCGTTCGATGATCATGGGCGAGTCGGCAGGCACGGTCAAGATCATCGTCGAAGCGAAGACCGGCGAGCTGCTGGGCTGCCACATCATGGCACCGCGCGCGACCGATATGATCGGCGAGATCGCCACCGCGATGCGCGCCGAAGGGACAATCGAGGAGCTTTGCGATACGATCCACGCGCACCCGACGGTTTCCGAAATGATTATGGAAGCCGCGCATGACGCGCAGGGACACTGCATCCACCAATAATCCGAAAGGATATACCAACATGAAATTCGAGCTGGGCTATTATAAGTCGATCCAAACCTTGGAGGTTCCGGATAAAAACGTGCTGGGCGTGCTCACGCCCAACCCGGTTCAAACCGGCCTCACCGGTGAAGATGAGGTCGTGCGTGCGCTGCAAAACCCGATCGGCACACCACGGCTTTCACAGATCGTCAAGCCCGGCGAGAAGATCGTGATTATTACCAGCGATATTACCCGCCCAATGCCAACCGCCGCCGTACTTCCCCATGTATTACATGAGATTGAATCCGCGGGCTGTTCCCTCAGCGATATTTGCATCGTGTTCGCATTGGGCAACCATAGAAAGCATACCCCTGAAGAAAAAAAGTACCTCCTCGGTGAGGAAAACCTTCTCAAAGTGAAAAGCGTAGACCTTGATACCAACGATTGCGTTTTTTTGGGGAACACAAAGCAGGGAACGCCCGTGGAGATCTTTCGCCCTGTCGCGCAGGCTGACAGGGTGATCGCTCTCGGAAATGTAGAATATCACTATTTTGCGGGTTATTCGGGCGGCGCAAAGGCAATTATGCCGGGCGTCTCCACGCATAACGCGATACAATCGAACCATTCCATGATGGTGCAGGACGCCGCGATTGCCGGAAAGCTGGAAGGAAACCCGGTGCGCGAGGATATCGACAGCGTTGTGGACTTCGTACGGCTGGACTTTATCGTCAATGTGGTACTCGACGAAAAGAAGAAGATCATTCACGCAGCCGCAGGCCATTACATCAAGGCGCACCGCGAAGCGTGCGCGTTTCTTGATACGCTCTACAAGGTGCGCATCGAGAAGCAGGCGGATATCGTCATCGCCTCCGCAGGCGGATATCCGAAAGATATCAACCTTTATCAGGCGCAGAAGGCGCTCGATAACGCCAAGCACGCATGCCGGGACGGCGGCGTGATCATACTGTGCGCATGCTGCAAGGAAGGCCTTGGCGAAGAGGTTTTTGAACGCTGGATGACGGGGTTCCCTTGTCCGGCGGATATGGTCAAAGAGATCGCGTGCCATTTCGAGTTGGGCGGTCACAAGGCGGCTGCCATCAGCATGGTGCTGGGGACAAAACAGATATTTTTAGTTTCCGACATGGAAACGGACTTTGTGAAACGCATGTTCATGGAGCCCTACAGCGATTTGCAAAAGGCGTTTGACGACGCGGCGGGCAAATTTGGAGAAAACGCAAGCTGCTATATAATGCCGTACGCAGGTTCCACCCTGCCGGAAATTTGAACATTTAACCTTTTAAAACATTATCCTATTCAGCAAAAATCTTGCGGGTTTTAAGGAACAACAGAATAGTCGGCTTATTGTGATTCGCTTATGTCGTTTTTTTCGCGATGTATTGGGGTCTGTTTGCGTATCAAAAAATGTGTATTTTTGGAGGCTTTATGGAATTCATATTGATCGGATGCGCTCTGGTTTGTATTATACTCGGGCTTAGCCAGATCGTGTATATTCAAAAAAGAAAGTGTACGGATGACAAAATCAGCAAAGTTGCGGGATTCATTCGCAAAGGGGCAATGGCGTATCTGAAAAGGCAGTATGTGGTGATCGCGATATTCTGCGTCGCGATGGTGCTGCTTTTAAGCTTCATGCCGAGTCTGGGCTATAAGACGGCGATCGCTTTCCTTTCCGGCGCGCTGTTCTCGGTATTATCCGGTTTCATCGGCATGCGCGTGGCAACTGTCGCCAACGCATCCACCGCCGACGCGGCGAAAAAAGGCATGCTGCCCGCGCTCAAGATCGCGTTTGCGGGCGGCAGCGTGCTGGGGCTGTTCGTCGTCGGCCTCGCGACGCTGGGAATCGGCTTGCTGTACAGCATCGTCGGTGATCTCGGCGTGCTCACCGGCTTCAGCCTGGGCGCAAGCTCGGTAGCGCTGTTCAGCCGCGTAGGCGGGGGCATCTATACCAAGGCCGCAGATGTGGGCGCAGACCTGGTAGGCAAGGTGGAAGCGGGTATCCCTGAGGACGATCCGCGCAATCCCGCTGTAATTGCGGACAACGTGGGGGATAACGTAGGCGACGTCGCGGGAATGGGCGCTGACCTGTTCGAGAGCTACGTAGGCTCCATCATCTCCGCCATGATTCTGGGGTATGTCGCGTTTAAAGATCAGGGCGTCTATTTCACACTGATGCTGTGCGCGTCCGGCATGATCGCCTCCGCGATTGGCATACTGCTCGTGCGCGTGCTGCGCCTCAAATCCATCAGCTTGTCGCTCAACATGGGCACCTATGTCGCGGGCTTGCTTGCGACCGGTGCTGCGCTAGCACTGAGTCTGATCGTGTTCGGCAATTTTAGTTTGTTCTTTGCGGCATTTGCCGGTATCGTATCCGGGCTGGTCATCGGCAAGGTGACGGAGTACTATACATCAGCGCAGTACCGGTATGTCAAAGAGATTGCCAACCAATCGGGCACGGGCAGCGCGACCAACATATTATCGGGCCTCGCGGTGGGCATGCGTTCCACAGCGCTGCCGATACTCGTCATCGTTGCGGCGGTGCTCGTCGCTTACTTCACGGGCGGTGTGTTCGGCATCGCGCTTGCGGCAGTAGGTATGCTGGCTACGGTGGCCAATGTGATTGCGGTGGACGCCTATGGGCCGGTCGCAGATAATGCAGGCGGGCTTGCGCAGATGACCGCGCAGCACGAGAGTGTCCGGACCATCACCGACAGCCTCGACTCCATGGGCAACACCACGGCGGCAATCGGCAAAGGCTTTTCGATCGGCTCCGCCGCGCTCACGGCGCTCGCGCTTTTTACGGCCTACGCGGAAGCGGTGGATTTAAGCTGCGTGGATATACTCAATCCGCTGGTGATTGCGGGCGTTTTGATCGGCGGAATGCTCTCGTATCTGTTCTCGGCAATGGCTATCGACGCGGTATCCAAGGCAGCCGGCAAGATGGTGGAGGAAGTGCGCAGGCAGTTCAGGGAGATTGCCGGTATCCTGACGGGCGAGACCACGCCGGACTACTCACGGTGCGTTGATATTTCCACCCGTGCCGCGCTCGTACAGATGATCCTTCCGGGCCTGCTTGCGATCATTTCGCCCATTGCGGTCGGCCTGCTGCTGGGCAAGGGCGCGCTCGCCGGGCTGCTTGTAGGCGCGACGGTTACAGGCGTACCCGTGGCCATCCAGATGGCGAATAGCGGCGGCGCATGGGATAACGCGAAAAAGCATATCGAGGAAGGCAACTTCGGCGGCAAGGGCAGCGCGCATCACAAAGCGGCAGTAATCGGCGATACCGTGGGGGACCCGATGAAGGACACGGCTGGCCCGTCCATCAACATCCTCATCAAGCTCATGAGTATCGTTGCCGTCGTATTTGCACCTCTATTTTTATAAATAGCTTCCCTTCTTCAAAAAAGCGGGGCTTGCGATTGCAGGCTCCTCTTTTTTTGTGTTCTACAGCACGTTGACTGCTTTAGACGAGGAATTAACCGTTTTTTGGACATACTATCAAACATTAAAAAAATTCGGAAATTCTTAAAACAACTATTGCAAAATGCAACAGTTGTGTGATACAATACTTGCGAGGTGAAGAGATGACAGAAGAATCGAATCTGCTGCGTGAAGTCATGCGTCGGCTGGAGCGCCGGATCGTGATGGATGAAGATCATTTGAAATCGTGTTGTGGCATATCGCTGACGCAATGCCATGCAATGGTTGAGATCGGCCGGTCGGGAAGCATCTCGGTACGGAGCCTCTCCGAAAAGATGGGGCTCGACAACAGCACGGTAAGCCGCGCGGTGGATACGCTGGTGAACAAAGGAATCGCGCACCGGGAGACGGACCCGAACAACCGCAGGTTTGTGACGATATCGCTTACAAAGATGGGCGAGACGGAGTTTCGGGGGATTGAGTCCTCTATGAGCGTATACTACGAAAAGGTTCTTGGTGCCGTCGTCGAGGAAAAAAGGGAACAGGTGCTCGAAAGTATCCAGCTGCTGCTTCAGGCGGTCTGCGAAGTGGGCGTAGGAGAGATTGAGCTGAACAAAAGTGAATAAGGGATCAGCCAAATGGCGGCCCAGAAATAATTATAAGTTATAAGGAGGAGGAACAATGATGGTAGCCATCGGGATTATTGCAGTGTTGATTGGTATGTATGTGCTGTTTGCCCCTAAGGATGCCCCGCGTGAATATGATGAATATCGCACGATGGAGTATGTAGCCGACAGGCGGCACAACAATCGGGTCTGGTATCTGCAATACAGATAAAAGAAGCCTTACAGGGGCTTTTTTTATTACCACAACTTCCATAATAAAAGCTATTGCCATGGGCGGCGGGAAATTGTATGATACCAGTATATGCAAAAATGTCGGCAAGAGGTTTCTATGAAAAAGTTCAATTTCATCGTCGCGCTCACACTGCTTTTTGCATTGATTGTGCTGAGCGGTTGTAACAGCGCAGGGCCGCTTCAAAGCGCAGATGCTATGGCAAACGCCGGAACCAACCCATTAAACGAGACCACAGAGACTGAGGGAATATCCGAAATCGGGCAGAACATAGGGCTCATTGAACCGGAACAGCTGATATCGCAGGAGGAAGCTCAGACACTGCTGGGCGGCGAGGTTGAGGTTGAGAAAACCGAAAACGCCGCTGTCGGTCAGAAGATCTGCATCTACAGCGAGGCTGAGGCCGAGTCCGGCAGTTTTCTGCAGATATCCATTACGCAGCAGGCTTTTATGCCGGAGGGCAGCCCCGATACGCCGGAGTCGGTATTCGAGACGACCAAGGAAGCCTTCGGAGGCGAATCGGCGGTGGTGGATGGGCCCGGAGATGAAACCATACTCGTGTCGGGCGGATACGATATTCTATACAAAGGTTATATGCTCCAGTTATCCGCAGGCAATACGGATGATGCGCAGACCGCAGCCATGCTGGATGCGGCCAGCGAGATCGCGGTGGATAATCTTAAAGCCATTATCGGATAAAGTATACACAAAGATCAGGGACGATCTAAGCTGCGGTGGCTCACTGCGGCTTTTGATTTGCACAAAAGGATAAACCGTTGATTGCATTATGACGGTCTATATATTATAATTGCAAAAATCATGGCCTGTTTGACACAAATGATTTACCAGAAATTATCGGAGGCGTCATGACGCGGTCACGGCTTCAAGGCAACATACTTCTGTTTATTACTGCGCTGATTTGGGGAGCTGCTTTTGTTGCACAAAAAATCGGTGTCGTGCATCTGGGTGTATTTACATTTACGGCTGTAAGGTTTTTGATCAGCGGCGTCGCATTGCTGCCCCTCGCAATATTAAGGGGCCGAAGGCAGAATACAGAGATTGCCGAACCAACTCATTCCGCAGACACAAAAGCGCGTCACAAATATCTTTGGATTGGCGGCGTGTTGTGCGGGCTTTTCCTGATGTTTGCCACGGTTACCCAACAGGTTGGCTTAACCTCCACGACGGCAGGGAAGGCCGGTTTTATCACCGCGCTGTATATACTGTTTGTTCCTTTGCTTCGTCTGTTTGGTGGCAAGAAGGCTTCCGCTGTGGTATGGATTAGCGTACTGGCTGGGGTAGCTGGCCTGTATCTGCTCTGCGTAAAAGAGGATTTCTCCGTTGATAAAGGCGACTTGATGGTTCTTCTCTGCGCGCTCGTTTTTTCCGGTCACATTTTGATCGTGGATAAAGTTTCTCCGCATACGGATTGCGTCAGGATGTCGTGCATTCAGTTCTTTGTGGCTTCCGCGATTGCCGCGGTTCCGATGCTGATATTCGAAAAGCCGGATATTCAGGTAATTCTGTCGAGCTGGGCGCCGTTGCTGTATCTGGGTGTGGTGTCGGGCGGCATTGGCTATACGCTGCAGATACTGGGCCAGAAAAACACGGAGCCGACAGTCGCCTCACTGATCATGAGCCTCGAAGCCGTTTTTGCGGCGGTCAGCGGCGTGCTCTTTTTGCAGGAAAGGTTTATAGCGAAGGAACTGGTCGGCTGCATCCTGATGTTTGCGGCCATCATCGTATCCCAGATCAACTTCAGGGATTTGATGTTTCGTTTTAAAAAGGGCAATCCACGGAATAAGGGATTTCCTGGTGGTTTTTAATACTTGACGAAACGACCGGAACGTGAGAATATGTGTACAATAATAATTTATTATATTAACATGCTAAATCTTAAAAGGAGTTAAGCAAATGAAAAAGTTTTTAAGCTTGATGATCGTACTCGTCATGCTGGCTGGCATGATGGCAGGGTGCGCTTCGGCACCTGCTGGTACCGAGACGTCGGCGGCGCAGACAACAGAAACGGCGTCTGCGGATGCCTCCGCGGAAACCAGCGAGTCCGCAGAGACGGAAGTCTTCCGTGTGGGTATGGAGTGCGCTTATCCTCCGTACAACTGGACGCAGACGGACGACAGCAACGGCGGCGTGGCGCTTGAAGGCGGCCAGTTTGCGGGCGGCTACGACGTTGAGATCGCCAAGCAGATTGCGCAGGGCCTCGGAAAAGAACTGGTCATCGTTCCCACCTCGTGGGATGGCCTGATCCCGGCGCTTGAGTCCGGCGTGATCGACGCGATCATTGCGGGCATGTCTCCGACGGACGAACGCAAGCAATCCATCGATTTTACGGACAGCTACTACCGTGAAGATATCGTGCTGGGCATGGTGGTCAAAAAGGGCGGAGCCTTTGAAGGCGCTACCAGCCTGACCGATTTCTCCGGGGCGAAGATCACCGCTCAGCTGGGTACCTATCACTATGATAAGATCGACCAGATAGCAGGCGTTGCAAAACAGGAAGCCATGAAGGACTTCACGGCGATGCGCGTGGCGCTCGCGTCCGGCATTATCGACGGCTATGTAAGTGAGAAGCCGGAAGGCGAATCCGCCATGGCGGCTGATCCGAATACCTATGTATTCATCGAGTTTGCGGACGGCCAGGGTTTTGACCTCTCTGAGGGGGACACCTCCATCGCAGTGGGCATCAAGAAGGGCAACGCGGAGCTGGTAGCGGCGATCAATACCGTTCTCGCCGGTATCTCCGAGGACGACAGAAAAGCGCTGATGGAATCGGCAACGGCAAATCAGCCTACTTTATAAGAATTAGAGCAATCATTGACAGGAGGACCCCATTGTGTTCTTTGACACAGTCGCCAAAATCGTTGAAAAATATGGCCTGATGTTCCTGCAAGGTGCCGGTATCACGCTGTTAATTGCGATTACCGGTACGATTATCGGTTTTGCGATCGGCCTTGGAATCGGCATCGTCCGTACGGTGCCAGTGGACGCAAAAAGTTCTCCTGTCAAAAGGGTTCTGCTTAAAATTGTGAACGGAATCCTTGCCGTTTATATTGAAATCTTCCGCGGTACGCCGATGATCGTTCAGGCCATGGTGATGTTCTACGGCTTTGCAGCCCTTACTGGTATCGCTTTAGACCGTATCCTCGCCGGAATCGTGATTGTATCCATCAACACCGGCGCGTACATGGCGGAGATCGTGCGCGGCGGCATACTGTCCATCGACAAGGGACAGTTTGAAGCGGCACATTCCATCGGCATGAAGCATGGGCAGACGATGACCAACATCATCCTGCCGCAGGCGATTCGTAACATCATGCCTGCGACGGGTAACGAATTCGTGATCAACATCAAGGACACGTCGGTGCTGAACGTAATATCGGTGACGGAGCTCTATTTCAGTACCACCGTGGTCAACTCATATACCTACAAGCCGTTTGAGACTTTCTTTGTCACTTGCGTACTGTATTTCGTCATGACGTTCACGGTTACACGCATATTACGGCTGATCGAACGCAAGATGGATGGGCCTAAAACGTTCACGATACACGGATCGCAGACAGTACCGGAAGCGGAGATCAAAATTACAGACAGCGGGGAGAAAAAGCGTTGGATACGATAATTGAAATTAAGCATCTGAAAAAGAATTTCGGCTCCGTCGAGGTGCTTAAGGACATTGACTTTTCCGTCAGCAAGGGAGAAGTCGTCTGCATCATCGGCTCTTCGGGTTCGGGAAAATCCACGCTGCTGCGCTGTATCAATCTGCTGGAGATTCCGACGAGCGGCGAAGTGTTGTATCACGGGAAAAATATACTGGACGATTCGATGTCTACATCGGAATACCGTGCGAAGATGGGCATGGTGTTCCAGCAGTTCAACCTGTTCAACAACCTGACGGTGCTGAATAATTGCGTGGTAGGCCAGGTGAAGGTGCTCAAAAGGGACATGGCAACGGCGAGAAAAGTCGCGATGCAGTATCTGGAACAGGTGGGTATGGAGCAGTTCATCAACGCAAAGCCCAGCCAGATTTCCGGCGGACAGAAGCAGCGCGTGGCAATCGCGCGGGCGCTGTCCATGGAACCCGAGGCGCTGTTGTTCGACGAGCCGACCAGCGCGCTTGATCCCGAGATGGTGGGAGAAGTGCTCAAGGTCATGAAGAGCCTCGCGGAGAGCGGACTTACCATGCTGGTGGTGACACACGAGATGGGTTTCGCGCGCGACGTCGCCGACCGCGTGGTATTCATGGACGCAGGGGTCATCGCAGAGGAAGATACGCCGGAGGTCATATTCGGCTCTCCGAAGCAGGAGCGCACGCGCCAGTTCTTAACCCGCGTACTCAATTCGTAAATCAATCAGATCATCGCGCTCGCTCTTGGCGGGCGTTTTTTATTTGCAGCCCGGTTTTTGAATCATCGCGGAATAAGGGATTAAGAATTCCGGAATTCCGCTCGAATACGGTACCAGCTCATAGAGCTGGTAATAAACCTTCATGCCTTCCGGTACAAGATAAAAGCTCTGCGGGCTGAAATATATCGCCACATTCTTTCGGTAATCCTCAAAATAGAATTCGCCCTGCGCGATTTGCGCCTCAATCTGGCGCGTCACCTCGTCGATCACGTATTCACGGCAGTGGGCGGGCAGCGCGCAAAGCGCGCTTAACCGGATGCGCGTGCAGTCCGTCACGTTCCACGTATCGGAAGTGCGAACGGTGTTGCCATGAGCCCCGCCCGTGTACTCATACCGGTCAAAATACAGGCTCAGCGTACAATCCTGATTCAAGGTCAGCGCATAAGTTTGCACCGCGTCATAAACGCGTACGGGTGCGCCGATCTGCTGGTCGTCCTCAAACTGCTCTTTCGCCTGTTTGAACATCGTAATGCGGCAATGCTGCGCATAAGCGGTCGCTTTGGCTGCATAGCGCTGATTGATACACCCGACGGGAAACGTGTCCGAAAAGAACTGCGGATATTTGATATCGTACCGCAGCAGCAGCGTATCGCGGTAATACAGCTCTTCTTTGATCTGAAATGTCTGGTATTCTACGCCTAAATCCATATTCACAGCCTCCCTGTTACCAGCATATTCGCATTCCTTCGCGTGTGATACCTTCGCACATACAAAAAAGCGCTTTGGGAGATAGTAATAGCAGTCATATCAGGAGGCTTGTTATGCATGCAATGCTCAAGGGCGCGATCAGCTTCGGTCTCGTCAACATCCCTATCAAAATGTATGCCGCGACGGAGGAGAAGGACATTCGTTTTCGATCGCTGCACAAGAAATGCCATACGCCGATCAAATATAAAAAGACTTGCCCGATGTGCAACGAGGAGGTCGGCCCGGATGATATTGTACGCGGTTTCGAGTACGAGCCGGGCCAGTTCGTCATCATATCCGACGAGGACCTTGAGTCTGTGAAGGAACAGGTGCAGGCGAAGACGATCGAGATCGTCGATTTCGTCAAGCTCGAAGAGATTGACCCGATCTACTACGTCAAGACGTATTACCTCGCGCCGCAGGCGGAGGTCGCGTCCAGCGCAACCGCGTTCGTATTGCTGCGCGAAGCGATGCGCGCGTCGGGACGTATTGCGGTGGCGAAGCTTGCGATGCACGATAAACAGACACTGTGCGTACTGCGCATATTCGGCAGCGCGATGCTGCTCGAGACGATATTCTTTCCCGACGAGATCCGTCCGGTTTCGGAGGTGCCTGCGCTGCCTCAGCATACCGAGACCGACCCGAAGCAGATGGACATCGCGCAGCGTCTCATCGACAGCCTGACCGCCGAATTTGACCCTTCCAAATACACCGATGAGTACCGCGAAGCGCTGCGTGCCTTGATTGATGCGCGCATCGAAGGGCGGCAGGTGGTGGCGCAGCCGCAGGCAAGGGAAAGCAACGTGATTGACCTGATGGAAGCGCTGAAAGCCAGCCTCAAAAAAGCCGAGACCGAAACTCAAGCGCCGCCAAAAAAAGGCGCGCGGGCACGGGCAAAATGATTGTGTGTATGGAGCCGGTGCTGCTGCCCGATGTGATGCGCGAAGCGGGATTCATTCATCAGGTAAAATGGGACGGTATCCGCGGCATCGCGATGATCGACAATGGCGGCGTAAGGTTTTACAACAAGAGCGGGATTGAAAGCACGCCGAAGTACCCGGAGCTGAGTGCATTGCCGAAAGTCGTGGACGCGCAGCAGGCGGTGCTGGACGGCGAGATCGTCGCGCTGGCGGATGGAAAGCCGTCGTTTTACCACGTGCTGCGGCGCAGCCTTTCAAAAAACGGCTCGAACGCGGCGCGATTTCCCGTCCGCTACATTGTATTTGATCTGCTGTTTTTAAACCACAAGGATCTTCGACCGCTACCGCTTCAGGAAAGGCAGCGAATGCTGCGCAATTGTTTTACCGGCAGCGCCATCGCGGCGCAGACCGACAGCTTTGAGGACGGTGACGCACTGTACGAGCTGATGAAGCAGAAGGGCATGGAAGGGATCGTATCTAAACGGCTTTCGAGCGTTTATACCGGGGGCAAGCGCCATACGGATTGGTTCAAAACCAAGCTGACCAAAAAACTGCTCTGCGCGGTGACGGGCGTGAACTTCAAAAACGGATTGCCGTCCTCTCTTTCGCTGGGTGTGTATCGGGACGGGGCCCTCACGCCCGTGGGAGATGTCGGTTCCGGCGTGAAGCAGGAAGACTTGGGCTTGCTTGCGAAACAGTTGGTCTCGGGCAGTGCACCGCGCATCACCTGCTGGGTGCGTTTCTCCGAATGGACGCCGCATGCCACGCTGCGTCACCCGGTATTCTTAGGTTTTTCGGATAGCACGCCCAAGGACGCAACGGGGGAGGAGATAAGCCTGTGAATGAGCGGCTTTCGTTGAGCAATCCCCATAAATTGCTGTTTCCCGAAGCGGGAATTACCAAGCTCGATTATATCAGCGCCCTGATTGACCTCGCGCCCTATCTGCTGCCGTATACATCAGGCCGCATACTCACCGCGATCCGATACCCTCACGGCGTCCATGAGCCTTCTTTTTATCAAAAACACCTGCCGCAGAAAACTCCTGATTGGGTGGAGACGATCGAACAGGACGGCGAGTTGTTTATCAATTTAAACCGCGCAGACACGCTCGCATGGCTCGGAAATCTGGCTGTTCTTGAGTTTCATACGCCGTTCTGCGTGGCGCAGGAAGGCCTGCTGCGTTCCCTGGTATTCGATCTCGATCCTTCGGAAGGGCAGACGTTCGCCGACGCGGCAGAGTGCGCGCTGTTGGTTTACGATACGCTGCAGAGCCTGGGCATCCCCAGCCTCGCCAAAACCTCGGGAGCCTCCGGGCTGCAGATCTACATTCCGACAGCGCCCAAAACCTTCGAGCAGGGCAGGCGTATCAATGAGTTTTTTGCGCAGTATTTTGCGGCGAAGTACCCGGAGAAGATCACTATCGAGCGGCTCGTCAAGAATCGTGGGCGCAAGCTGTATTTTGACTATCTGCAAATGGGGCCGGGCAAAAGCATCATCACGCCGTATTCGCCGCGTGCGGTTACCTGCGCAGCAGTTTCGATGCCTGTCGAGTGGGCAGAGCTGAAAGCTGGGTTGACGCCGTGCGATTTTACGCTGCACAACGTGATGGAACGCTTAAAGAACAAGGGCGATCTGTTTAAGCCAGTACTGGAAGGGCAAAAAAACGAGCCTTTGGAAGAAATGATTCGTCAGGCAAAGTTATAACGATTAGCAACATTATTAAGAAATTATTACGTTATTTCATACGTGCTTAATATTTGATCGCGTAAAAAGGGATTTCTACTATACTTTTCGGTCTGATTATGATAATATGGAAAAAAACAAATGAGGTTGGGTATGAAAAACGCAAAGAAGATTTTGTTGATCATAGCCACGGTGATGCTTGTGATGACGACCGGCATGAACGTGGCACTGGGCGAACCCACGTCGACGGCAACGCCCGGGGCGACGCCTTCATCGACGCCGCCGTCAGGTACCGCAACGCCCGGCACTTCGGAAAGCAGTACATCTGAAGAGCCGTCCTCCACGCTGCTGGAACTCAACAGCTCGGGAGAAAATGTCATTCGCCTGCAAATGCGACTCCGAGACCTCGGATACTTTAACTACCGCGCTACGGGCATGTATTACAATTTGACGCAGAAAGGCGTTAAGCAATTCCAGGAGCAGAACGGCCTTTCGGCTGATGGGCAAGCCGGTCAGATCACCTATGATGACCTGTTCACCATCGACGCGGTGCGCAAGCCGCTCGGTGCATCCGTGGTGCCCGCTGTAGGGCCCGGCATGCTGCTGGAAACGCCGGTATACGGAGAGCTTTCGAGTTGGGACGAGATCAACGCCATTTTCACCGTGGGCACAACCGTTACGATCACGGATTTTAATACCGGCTACACATTTGATATGAAACGGACTGGCGGAGAAAACCACGCCAATGTGGAATCGGCGAATGCGGACAGCTACGATAAGTTCATCGATTGCTTCGGCGATGAATCCAACTGGGGTGAGAAACGATCCGTATTGGTATCGATCAACGGCGTACAATATGCCGGCTCTCTCTATGCGCATGCGGGTGGGGAGGATACGGTTGCGGATAACAAGATGGCAGGACATACAGAACTCTATTTTAACGGGAGCACTTCCGATATCTTCGGGTTTGCTGACCGGTACCATCAGGAAAAGGTGCTGATTGCGGCCGGGCAGCTTCAATAGCCTGACTGTTTTCGCAAAGAATGAATAATTGCCATGAACCGGGTGCAGTTTTAAACTGTTCCCGGTTTTAATTTTCGTATTGTTTGTATTGTTCCAGCTCGGCAGGAACATCGGTCGTCCCGACCGCTTTAAAAAGCATATCACCGCCGCCCATGAATACATCCAGATACTCGATAATCCATTCGTCGGAAGAATAGCCCTTTACCTCGCAAATTTTGCTTTGCGGATCGTCTTCCCGAATTCCAATTTGAGAGCCTCTGAGCGACGGATTGGGTACCACGCCATAGGGCCGATAGACCACTCCTTCATGGTTTAGCTCTACGACATTCAGGTCTTTGTTTTCCGTAACGGAAAACTCAGGATAGGTTACCGGATCAGCAGGTTTACAACCAGACAAAACGAAAATACAAACCAGCATTAAGACAGCCAATACGAATAGAGATCGTTTTTTCATTGCTTCAACTCCTTTATTAGATTCTATTGGCGCGGCCCGAATACGTCAACAGTTATTGTGCAAATTTTGGGGCCGATTCTCCTGCGTAAAAACGCATAAGACTTTATGCCCAATCATCTGTTTACAATTCGCTTGTGATAAACATTCACTTCCGTTCATATACTTCAACATGGACGAACCAAAGAATAATGGATGGAAAACCATACTGAGCCGTTGTCTGCCGGAACGCATATTTTCTGCGCTTTCGCGGCTGGATGATCGTACCCCACGGCGCATCGAGGAGATACGATTGCGGACCCGAAGGCCGCTGATGATTTACACCAGCGAGCAGGGCTTCTGCGTGGGCGCGGACGGGAGACTCTCCGACACTGGAGGATTGATCGTAACCCCGGAGGACATGGAGCAAACCTTTGGCGCAGTCACCGGAAAATCCGCATATGCCTACGAGAACGAGCTGGGCCAGGGGTTTTTAACGCTTGCCGGCGGTATTCGCGCAGGCTTTGCGGGCAGCGCGGTGATATCCGGCGGTGCCGTTAAAACCTACCGCGGAATCGGCGGCATCAATTTCCGCATCCCATGTCACGCAACGGGTATCGCGAATCATCTGCTGCCATATATCACGAAAAACGGATGGCTGCAAAGCACATTGATCGTTTCCGCACCCAAACTGGGCAAAACGACGCTTGCGCGCGATATTGCGCGTTGCGCGGGCAGCGGCCTCGGGCTTTGCCGAAGCAAAGTATCGGTGATTGATGAGCGGCTGGAACTCGCCGCCGCGGAGTATGGCGAGCCGTTGTTCGATGTCGGTATTGAGACGGACGTGATTTCGGGCGTTAACAAGGCGGCGGGGGTGTTCATGGCGCTTAGAGCGCTGTCACCGGATGTGATCGTGACGGACGAGATTGGCCGCAGCGAAGACCTTGAAGCGCTTCGGGAGGTTGCCAACGCGGGTGTGGTCATGATTACCACGGCACACGCGCCCGACATGGAGAGCCTGCTGGAGCGGCTGTTCTTCAGAAAGGTACTGGAGGAAAGGATGTTTGAAACCTACGTCGTGCTGTCGGCATCGCTCGGCAGAATCACGGTGCAGCAGATATGCGATGCGCATGGACAAGGACTGCTGACCGCGCCTTTCAGGCTGGAGGCGGCGCTATGAACCTGCTGCTGTGCTTTGGAATCGTATTACTTTGCGGGTATATCGGGCGGCAGCTTTCCAACCGAGCCGCGCAGCGCCTCGAATTCTTTCGCGCGTATGCGTCGGCGATGGTGAGCCTCGCTGACAGCGTAACCGGCATGAGCCTGGAACTGTCACGCGCGCTTGAGGCCGTTCGCGGCAGCTCCGCAGTGGGGGAAATATTCGCGGAATGCGGGAGCAAGCTTCGCGCCATGCCGCAGCTGCGCTTTGCTGCCATATGGAGGGAGAGCTTCGAGCGGCACACTGCGCAGCTTACCAGCATAAACAAGGAGGACATGCGCGTCATCATGGATGCGGGGGACGCGATTGAAGCGCTGTGCCGCAACCCCAGCCGCAAACAGGCGGATGGTTACCTCAACAGGCTGGATAAGTACATTGCTGAAATGGAGATCGACAAACGTAAGAAGTGCAGGCTGTTCAGCGCCGGAGGTGTCCTTGCCGGACTGTTCATCGCACTGCTCGTGATATAGGAGGAGGGAGACAGTTTGGCCATAGACCTGGTGTTCAAAATCGCTGCGATCGGCATACTGATCGCGGTACTCAACCAATTGCTTGTGCGCGCAGGCCGCGAAGACATCGCGACGCTGACGACCATCGCCGGGCTCATCATCGTGCTGCTGATGGTGGTTGATCTCATCAGCAACCTGTTTGACAGCGTCAAGCAGATATTTGGGCTGTACTGATGGAGATTGTACAAATTGCTGCGATCGGGCTGGTCGCGGGCGTACTCGTCGTGATGATACGCCAGAAGCAGCCGGAACTGGCGATGCAGGTCAGCATCGTGGCGGGACTGATCATATTCATCTACGTACTGGATTACCTCGTCACGGCAGTAGACTATGTCCGGGATGTGGTGGCTAATTACGATATCCCGTACGAGAGCATCGCGATCGTGCTGAAGATCATCGGTATTGCGTACATATGCGAGTTCGCCGTGCAGATTCTCAAGGACACAGGCGAGGGTTCGCTGTCGTCCAAGGTGGAACTTGCAGGGCGGGTGCTCATCATTGTGCTGTCGCTGCCTGTGATCACGTCTTTCATGAATATGGTGATCGGAATGCTGGGTTAAAAACATGAAGATACGATGGATGATCGTGTTTGCGCTTGTGGTGTTTGCGTTATGGACGCCGCTCACCGCATACGCGCTGAATGAAACACAAGCGCCGGTATCGGAAGACGATATCGATGACGCGATTGCGGACGAGATTGAGGACAATATCGAGAGCGCGCTGATATCTGCGGATTTGCACGAGCTTGAGGAGTTCTATAACGAATACGCGGATACGCTCAAGCCGATTACGGGCGGACGGGATTTCAAATCGTTCCTGACCGTACTCGCCGAGGGCGGCGCAAACTTCGATATGTCCGACATATTCGCGATGGTGCTGGATTCCATGATGGGGGGCGTAAAGCAGAGCATACCGGCGATAGTTCAAGTTGTTGTCATCGGCTTGCTGTTCGCTGTAATCTCGCATTTTAAACCGTCTTTCGGAGAGACTGGCGTGTCCAAGGCCGCGCAGACCGCCCAGTTCGTCATTGTGGGCACCATCACGATCGGTGTGATGACTTATGCCTTCGGTATCGGCATCAACGCCATCGCCTCTATGACGGCTTTCACCAAGGAATTATTCCCGCTGCTGATCGCGCTGCTGACGGCGCTCGGAGGGATCACCTCCGCATCGATATTAAGCCCTGCGACCGTATTCCTGACGACGGGTATATCCATATTTTTCAACGACTTTATCCTGCCGTTGATCATCGTGCTTACGGTGTTTACGCTCGTGAGCAGCTTTTCCTCTACGGTCAAACTCACGGGCTTCTGTTCGCTGATCAAGACGGTGATCAAATGGTCGGTCGGCATCTGCTCAACGGTATTTGTGGGGATCGTCTCCATTCAGGGACTGCTGGGCTCCACGTTCGACGGACTGTCGATCAAGACCGCCAAGTACACGATCGACAAGTTCGTTCCGGTAATCGGCGGGTTGTTCTCCGGTTCGGTCGACGTACTGATCTCCTGCTCGCTGCTCATTAAGAACGCCGTGGGCATAGCGGGCATACTCATCATCGCGGGTATCGTCATCAAACCGGCATTCGCGATACTCGCGCACTATTTTCTGTTCAAGCTTTGCGCGGCGGTGCTGGAGCCTGTGGCCGGTGAAAAAATGGGCCAGTTTATGCAAGGCGCAGCCGATGTAATGCTGATGCTGTTTGCGGCGGTGCTCGCCAGCGCGGTGATGTTCTTTATCACCATCGGCGTGATTATCGGCGCGGGCAACGCGAACGTAATGCTGAGGTGAAACGATGCAATCCATGCTATCCTCGTGGGCTGTCGCGGTGACAGCCGCCATACTTTTCAGCGCGATCATCAGCTCGCTGCTGCCCGAAACGAGTATCAAAAAGTACATCACGGTTGTGCTTGGCGTGGTCGTGACCATGATCATACTTTCACCGCTCATCGCGCTGTTTACGGGCACGAATATCGACCAGGAAGTACAGGGTACGCTCGATGCCATCGAGAGCGCAAGCAGTTATGAATATGACAGCTCGCTGTACAAAGATTACATTTACAAATTGTACGAGGCATATATAGAGGATGAGTGAAATAAATATGGTGATGAAAGGGACAGGTGAAAAAGGCGATGAGTACTCCGGAAGAAAAGGGCTCGCGCATGGAGCAAAAGACGGACATCAAAGAGAAGAGCGGATTGCTGGCGCGGTATATGAAGCTGGATACCAAGAAAAAGATACAGTATGCAGCGATATTGCTGGTCGTCATCGTGATCCTGGCGATCTATTTTGCATCCGTGGGCGGGAACAAACCCGCAAACGATAACGATACTTCCTCTGCCGCCGCCAACAGCTCCGCCGTTTCGTCGGGCGACAGCACTGCGGAGCAATTGCAAAAGACGCTCTCCGCAATTGAAGGTGCGGGACGCGTCGAGGTGATGATCACGTACGAATCGACCGGGGAGATTGTTCCCGCATTCAGCGTCGATAAGCAGAGCTCCACGACGACCGACGAAGGCGAGGACGGCAAGAGTACGACCAACTCGGAGAACACGCAAAGCGAGGTCGTCACCATCGGCGGAAGCAGCGGCAGCGAGGCGCTGGTGCTTAGGGAAAACAGCCCCAAGATAAAAGGCGTGATTGTGGTGGCGCAAGGTGCGGACAATATCGGAGTCCGGCTCAATCTGCTGGACGCGGTGCAGACCATACTCGATATCCGTCCGGATCAGGTTAATGTGTATAAAATGAATATTGAATAAGGGGAAATGGAATAATGAAAAACAAAAAAGCGGGTAAGTATCTGTTGCTGGCGGGTCTCATCATCGTACTCGTCGCGGTGGGGTATATCAATTATGTGATCAGCAGCAACGCAGACAAACAGGCGGCGGAAGCCAGCCCCAGCGACGTCGTGGGCGCGATGCAGGCAGATGATCTGCCGGCGATGGCGGGGATCAATGATTTTTCTGCCTTCAAGACAGACCGTGAGAGCAAGCGCGAGACCGAGGTCGCATATCTCGACAGCATCATTGATAATGAAAACAGCGATGCCGAGACACTGAAGGATGCGCAGGAACAGAAGATGGCGATCGTTGCGGCGATGGAATCGGAGCTTAAGATCGAGGGACTGCTCGTGGCCAGCGGGTTTTCGGATGCGATCGTCACGGTGAAGGACGGTTCCGTCACGGTCGTTATCGACGCATCGCAGCTCACCAAGGAAGAAGCCGCCAAGGTGCTGGAAGTTGTGCAGCAGGAAACGAACGAGCCTGCACAGAATATCAAGATCCTGTTGCCGCAGGGCGTGCAGACGAACGCGGACAGCGCCGCCAAGAGCACCGCCACACCGCAGGCGACGGCTGAAAAATCCGCAGAGAAGTCCGCCGAAAATACAGCCGAAAGTTAAGAAGCTGTTGCGCGGATGTTTCGGAGGGGTTTCAATTTGATGAAAGTGGGAGATAGCGGATTGTAATTCAAAAATCCTTCTGATATAATAATTCAGAAATAATCCCCGGAAAGCCAGCTTTCCGAGGTAACGAGGTGACTGTAACTTGAGCACCAGCGATATGAACACGCGTGAAGAACAGAACGGCAGCATATCCTTTGCCAACGACGTCGTCGCCACCATCGCCGGTATCGCCACCGTAGAGGTAGAGGGTGTCGCCGGAATGAGCGGCGGCTTCTCGGGCGGTCTTGCAGAACTGCTGGGCCGCAAGAACCTGACTAAGGGCGTCAAGGTGGAGGTTGGCAAGGAGGAATGCGCGGTCGATCTCTATATCATCGTCGAATACGGCAGCGAGATCCCCGCAATGTGCCAGAAGATACAAGGCAACGTCAAAAAAGCCGTAGAAACGATGACCGGACTGCGCGTGGTGGAAACCAACATCCATATCCAGGGCGTCCGCGTCAGCAAGGAATCGTCGGATGATACAAAACGGGTGCATTAGCTCCCGTATTTTATGTACGAATGATTGTTTGAGGTTATCTTATGCGCATATTCATGAGGATCGTATTGACGCTTTATATCCTGTTTGTGATATTCATCATGGGCGTCACGTTAGCCTGCGCGTGGTGGTTTATCGCAGATATCCACCCCGCTTACTGGCTGGACAAGCTCTATAACGACGGAACCGTCAGGCTGATTGTCTCGGTAATCGGCGTTGCCGTGATACTCGTCAGCCTGATACTGATGTTTTCCGGCATTCGCAAGCGCAAACCCAAATCCGCGTTTGTTGCGGATACGGGAAGCGGCGCAGTTTCGATTACGATCAGCGCGCTGGAAGAGATGGCTATGCGCCATATGCTGGCTACGGAGTCGGTGCGCACGGTAAAGACGACGATCGTGGTCAGGGATGGCAAAGTCCAGGTTTCGGGGCGGCTCGCGGTTGCGGAAGGAACCAACATCCCAGAGACGCTGCTTGCTCTGCAGAAGAGCCTGAAAGAGCATATCGAAACGCTGGCCGGTATCACGGTTGGCAAGATATCCCTGCTGGTCGAAAAGACCTCGCAGATCGCAAAGGCGCGTGTTGAATAGTGCCGGAACGGGATCAGAGCGTGCGGGAATTTTTTAAAGCGCATAAGGGCGCAATCATCGGTACAGGGCTGGGACTGCTGGTGGGCATACTGATACTTGCCGTAGGTTTTTTCCAGACGCTGTTTCTGGCGATATGCGCCGGAGTCGGCGCGTTTTTCGGCACCAGCTCACGCGCAAAGAAACGTTTTAAAGAAATATTGGACCGGATACTGCCCGACCTGTTTCGGTTTAAATGATGAGCGGTTTTCGGGCATAATAATGGAAACGCCGCATTTCGGTGCGGCTTAAGACGGAGGATGAATTGAGCAGAAGGTCGGCCAGAGACACGGCGTTTCGGCTGTTTTATGAGTATTCCATCAATGGAGCGTTCAATCCCGCCACTATGGATGTGATGCGGGATTGTTTTGATAAGGGCATGAACGACAACGCATGGGCCTATGTGCACCGTATGATGGGGCTATATGAAGAGCACGCAGAGCAAGTGGACGCACTGATTCAGGAACATTCAAACAAATGGAGCATCGGTCATATGGCCAAGGTGGAGCTTTCCATTCTGCGCCTTGGCGTGTGTGAACTGCATTTTATGGAAGGCGAGATACCGCCCAGCATCACGATCAACGAATGTGTGGAGCTGGCCAAACGCTATTCCTCGGACAAGTCCGCCAAGTTCGTCAACGGCGTGCTCGCCGCAGTGCTGACTGCCGGGGAAGCAGCGCTCCAATGAACCCCGCCTTTCTTGCGTTCGACACGAGCTGCTATACCACCTCGGTTGCGCTTGTAGCGGACGGAGAAGTACTTCGCGATGCGCGCAGGATGCTGAGTGTACCGCTCGGCGGCCGCGGTCTGCGCCAGTCGGATGCGGTATTTCAGCATATCCGCAACTATGAATTGTTATTTTCAGATTTTTCTACAGAAGGATATACCGTCCATGCGGTAGGATACAGCGCAAAACCCTGCCCGCGGGACGACTCATACATGCCGGTGTTTTGCGTGGGACAATCGTTCGGGTTGTCCAACGCGGCGACGCTGGGTGTTCCTGTGTACGCGCTGACGCATCAGCACGGACATATTTACGCCGGTTTCATCGGGAACGACATCGCAGACGGGCAGCTGATTGCGCTGCACGTTTCGGGCGGTACGCTCGATATCCTGCGCGTGCTCGTTGAAGGCGGAATCGTGATGGAAATCGAACCGCTCGGCGGTACGGCGGATATCACCTGCGGTCAGCTGATCGACCGGGTGGGCGTCGCCGCAGGCCTCGGATTTCCGGCGGGCCGTGAGATGGAACAGATATATGTTCCGGATGGCGTGAAGCTTTCCGTACATGTAGAGGGACTTTCGGCCAACTTATCCGGCGCGGAGACGCAGGCTCTGCGCATGCTGGAAACGGTCTGCGACAAGGCGCTCGTCATAAGCGGCGTCATCGACAGCGCTGCGGAGATGCTGGTAAGGCTGACTGTCAACGCCGCAGCCGAGACAGGACTCAGCCGGTTCCTGTTTACGGGCGGCGTAATCTGCAACGGCGTGATCAGGCAAAAGCTTAAAGAAGCATGCGGCGGAATTGGCGCGCAGGCTGTATTCGCGCAAAAGGAATATTGCGGTGACAACGCGTGCGGGCTGGCGCTCGCCGCGCAGAGATTATACGAAAGAGGGAACAAGGCTTGAACATTATCGACGGAAAGGCCATTGCGGCAGGGATCAGAGAATCGCTCAAGACCCGTATTGCAGCGCTCAAACAAAAGGGCGTCGTTCCGGGGCTATCGGTCGTGCTCGTAGGGGACGACCCCGCCTCCGCGACCTATGTGCGTAGCAAGGAGCGCGCCTGCGAGGAACTCGGCATATTCTCGATCGTGCACCGCCTCAGCGCCAGCACGACGCAGGAACAGCTCGTTGCGCTCGTCCACGAGCTCAACGCGGATCAACGGCTGCACGGCATCCTCATACAATCGCCGCTGCCAAGTCCGCTCGGCGAACTAGCGCTGCTGCGCGAGGTCGACCCGGAGAAGGATGTGGACGGGCTTCACGTCGTTACGGCAGGCAGGCTGATGGTCGGCGAGCCGGGCTTCAAGCCCTGTACGCCCAAAGGCGTGATCCATTTGATCAAGACGACCGGTACCGCGATCAGCGGCAAGCGCGCGGTGGTGGTAGGGCGCAGCAACATGGTGGGCAAGCCCGTCGCGATGATGCTGCTGGAGGAGAACGCCACGGTGACCATGTGCCACTCGCGCACGCAGAATTTGGCTGCGGTCTGCGCCGAGGCGGATATTCTCGTGGCGGCGGTCGGCAGGCCGGGCTTGATTACCGGGGAATTTGTGAAGCCGGGCGCAGTGGTCATCGACGTGGGGACGACCAAGGTCGACGGCAAGCTCAGCGGCGATGTGGTCTTTGACGAGGCGGCGAAAAAGGCTTCGTTCATCACGCCCGTACCGGGCGGGGTAGGGCCCATGACGATTGCGATGTTGATGGAAAACACCGTCGAGGCGGCTGAGATGCATGGCTGACATGGTATTCACCGTCGCCCAGCTTAGCGAATATATCGGAAAAAAGCTGTACCGCGACCCGTTTTTAAGCAGCGTGTGCGTGGTCGGTGAAGCGACCAACTTCGGCATGTCTTCGATCGGACATGCCTTCTTTACGCTTAAAGACGGCGAAAATCAGCTCTCCTGCATCGCGTACGACTTCGCGTCCAGCGGCTATCAGGATGTCGTGGCGGACGGCGCGCTGCTCAAAGTGTATGGGCGCGTCATGTACTACAAAAAGACCGGCAATGTGCAGCTCGTGATGGAGCGCGCGGAGCTGCAGGGCATGGGCGACTTGTTCGCACGGTTTGAACAGACCCGGCTGAAGCTCGCGAAGGAAGGCCTTTTTGACGCCTCGCACAAACGAGAGCTGCCCGCGTTCCCGCTCCATTTGGGCGTGGTCACCTCCACCTCGGGCGCGGTCATGTACGACATCATCAATGTGGCGACGCGGCGGTTTGAGGGTGTACATATCGCAATCTATCCGGTACAGGTACAGGGCAGCGCCGCAGCCAGGCAGGTTTGCGAAGGGATCGCGTTCTTCAACGCGAAGCGCAAGGTCGACGTGATCATCGTGGCGCGCGGCGGCGGTTCGTTCGAGGATTTGTTCGCGTTCAATGAAGAGATGGTTGCCCGCGCTGTTTATACTTCGGAAATCCCCGTGATCTCGGCAGTCGGACACGAGACAGACTATACGCTGTGTGATATGGCCTCGGACCTGCGCGCGCCTACGCCTTCCGCGGCGGCGGAGCTCGCGGTACCGGAGAAGCGCGCGGTCAGGGAATATATCGGCAAATGCCGGGAAGACTTGCGGCTTGCGCTGCGCGCCCGGATACTGGGCAGCGAGCGAGAGCTATCCGCGCAGCAAAGCAGCCTGCGCGCCGCGCCGTTAAGCCGGCGGCTGGAGCAGCTGCGTTTGCAGATCGTCTCAGAATGCGGTATGATGAAAAGTGCGGTGCACGCAAGGTTCGACCGGAGTGCGCTGACCCTGGAGCGGTATGCAGCTACCCTTCAAAGCCTCGATCCACGCAGCGTGCTGCGCCGCGGATACGCGATTGTTCACGATATCCAGGGCGGCGTGGTCACGTCCAGCCAGAGGGACGCGCGTGAAATGGAGATCGAGTTTGCCGACGGGCGCGTCGCGGTCACCAGAAAGGAATAGCATATGGCGGATTTTGAAAGCGACCTCAGCCGACTCCGGCAAATTACGGAACGGTTAAACTCGGGTGAGGAAGGTCTTGAGAAGAGCATGGAACTCTATACGGAGGGTATGAAGCTTGCCGACGAGCTCGGCAAGAGACTGGATAAATACAAATCGAAGATTGAGATACTCGAAAGCGGGGAGAAGGAGACGTCATGACGCCGGTCGGGGAATCGCTGCGGCAGATTGCCGCGCGGGTGGACGCACGGCTGCAGGAGCTGGTAGAAACGCTGTGCGATGAAGGTACGCTGCGGGATGCGATGAGCTACAGCCTGACCGCGGGCGGCAAGCGCCTTCGGCCCTGGCTTTGTCTGGAGTCGGCGCGATTGTTCGGCGAAGCGGAACGCGTTTTGGATTTCGCCTGCGCAATCGAAATGATCCACACCTATTCGCTGATTCACGATGACCTTCCTGCTATGGACAACGACGTGCTGCGGCGTGGGAAACCAACCAGCCATGTGGTGTTTGGCGAGGCGGTCGCGATACTCGCGGGCGATGCGCTGCTCAACGGCGCATTCGAGGTGATGACGCGGTTTGCGCTCGAAAACCCTGATCTCGGCGGACTTGCGGCTATGGACATTATGGCGCGCGCGGCGGGCGCATCGGGCATGATCGCCGGTCAGGCGGGCGATATCGAGTTCGAGTGCAAGGATAAGGACGAACAGGTACTCTATTATATTCACGAACGCAAGACCGGCGCGATGATTCGTGGGGCTGTGCTTGCGGGGGCAGCGCTGATGGGCGCAGGAAAAGATGAAATGGACGCGCTTTCAGACTTTGGTGAACGAATCGGTCTGGTGTTTCAGATCGTTGACGACATATTGGATGTGACGGGCGACGCTGCAACGCTCGGGAAAACGCCGGGCAAGGACGAGGAAGAAGGAAAGCAGACGTTTGCTACCGTCTTCGGGCTGGAGCGCGCGCGGCAAATAGCAGCGCAGCAAACGGAGGCGGCATTGGCCTCTTTATCGCGTTTCGGCACCCGCGCGGAAACCTTAAACGCCATGGCGCAGTACTTGCTTGCAAGAAACCGATAAACAGCTGCCGTTCCAAAACACTTTGAAAAATTAAAAAAATTTTCCGTATAGATATCGGATACTATCCGGTAAAAAAACGTTCTTTTACTTAGCGCCACACCGCCCGTTTCACGTGCGTATTCAATGATACAATTTATGCTTTAAGCCCCGTTCGGGGGCTTTTTTACGTCGTATAAAAGCGCTGCCGCATGGGAAGCAATAGTCATATCAAAGCTTACAGGAGATATGACATGCTGACGAATAAGGTCGAGATATGCGGTGTGGATACGTCCAAACTGCCGGTGATGAAACCCAAACAGATGAACGAGCTGATGCTCAGGATCAAGTCCGGAGATCCGACAGCGAGGGAAGAATTCATCAAATGCAATCTTCGGCTTGTGCTCAGCGTGATACAGCGCTTCACGGGACGTAAGGAGAACATGGACGATCTGTTTCAGGTGGGGTGCATCGGCCTCATGAAAGCGATCGATAACTTTAATGTCGAGCTCGGCGTTCGGTTCTCCACCTACGCCGTACCTATGATCACCGGAGAATTAAGAAGATATCTGAGAGACAACAACAGCATTCGTGTCTCCCGGTCTCTGCGTGACATCGCTTATAAAGCATTGCAAATTCGCAATCAGCTTTCAAAGCAGAACAGTAGCGATCCCAGTGTGGAGCAAATCGCTAAGGAGATGGAGGTCAGCGTGGAGGACGTCGTATTCGCGCTGGACGCCATCCAGGACCCTGTATCGCTTTACGAACCCGTTTATCACGACGGTGCGGACGCAATCTACGTGATGGATCAACTGCAGGACAAGAGCGGCGCGGACGAGATGTGGCTGGAAGGCATCGCGCTCAAAGAGGCCATCGACAAGCTCGCCGAGCGTGAGAAGAAAATCATTATGATGCGGTTCTATCAGGGCAAGACGCAGATGGAAGTGTCCGAGGAGATCGGCATCAGCCAGGCTCAGGTTTCAAGGCTCGAAAAGAACGCGCTGAAAAGTATACGCCGCAGCCTATAGGCAGCGGCGTCACGTTCAAACTGTGCTCGTGGCAGGTTCTCGGTTGCCGCTTTTTTGATACACGCGGTAGCCAATCATATAAACCACGATATAGATGGGGAAGGAATACCAGTATTCCCAGGCAAAGCGGCCATAGATGCCGATCCAATCGAATATCGGCTCCGAAACAAACGCGCCCAGCGCGGCAAATACCGCTGCTTTGATCCAAGGGTTTATGCGCGGCTTGTATTGATAGAACAGCATGGCCATCACGGGCATTACGGAAAGATCCCAGGGCAAATACTCCGGCATCAGCGGCACCACCCAGGTATAGTACGTCCATAGACCGAGCGACATGCCGATGATATCCAGATAGGTCGCCATCAGCATCGTGGCATACCCTGCACAGAGCAAGCGGTGCGCATGCTCTGTGCGGCGCAGCAACCGCCAGAGCACCCAAGGCAGCACAGCCAGGGCAACATCTAGCCACCAATGCCAGGTGAATACCACCTGCGTGAGCCATACCCGCCAGATTTCATCGTGGTTGCCCACCAACCCGGCAGTGATTTTATTAATCGCATCAACAAGATCGGGATCGACCATGATCAAATACCTCCTGATCTTATTTTGTACAGAATGAATATATCAATGCGCCAAACTTATGTTGGTGGATTTAGAGCAATGAAAAGCTGTGTTCCTTGGGGCGCAACAGATTAAGACTGCGGCCAATCCACACGCTCCAGGCGTAAATACCCAGCAGATCGGCCGCGGTGACAAAGAGAATCCACCCCGGCTTGATGGAAATAAAACCGCCCGAATAAAGTAAGAATTGCATTGCGGTAATAAACACAAAGGGGATCCATTTGAAAACGCGCGGTGCGCTCCAAAATTGATACGCCAGTATTAATATGATCAGTATCGGCCCATAAATCAGCATGCCTGTCGTGTGGTCTTTTGACATGTCGGCAAACAGCCCGATCTGAAAAATCTGAAGCTTCAGAAGCTTTTGCGGCAATATGATCGTGTTGCCGGTAACGGCGAATACCCCAAGAAACCATGCTAAAACGGACAAACGACGATGGCCATGGCCTGCAGCTTGTAATTTGCCATACCAGAATTGAATAAACCAGCTGTAGACAAAAAAACCGAACAGCGAATAGATCGAACGATACCATATGTGTTCATAGATGCCCAGTGCGCTGAACAACGCATCCACAAGAAAGTAAGTAACCGAAAAACCTGCGCGCCATATCCAGGATAGGCCAAAAACAGCGATCAGCAAGGCGGAGGCGGAGACGGATATCTGAGAAAAAATATTACCCAATACGGAATCCTGAAAGCTATCTAAAACCAATCCCGGGCGATAGTTGTAAGCATTGAACACGATTACCAGGATCACCTCGAGGATATATGTAAAGCCTAAAACACCCAGCCAGAATGCAGCCGTAAACCTGCGATCCGATGATCTCTTCAGGGCAACGATCAGCGCGGCAACGCTGGTGATCGCCAGCAGTATATACCATATTGTGTTGGTCCAGAATAAGCTGCGCATTGTGTGTCCTCAGCAACGGACGCTGGTGAGCATAACGGTTCCGTTTGCCACTTAAATCAGGTTGTCCGTAATTTCTCGGGTTTTCGATAATAAATCGCATATCCGATCATATAGATCGCAAAGTATATCGGAAACGAGTAGTGGTGCTCCCAGCCGCTGGGTTCATATATACCGATCCAGATAAAAATCGGTTCGGCGACATAGGATGCAATTGCAGAAAAAACCGCACCTTTCAGCCACGCGTTGATCTTCGGGAAGTACTGGTAGAACAGCATTGCAGTAACGGGCATTACGCAAAGGTCCCACGGGAGAAATTCGGGGAAGTATGGCAGCAACAGCGTATTATAGCCCCATGCTCCCTGTGTAACGCCGACCATGTCCAGCAGCGCCGCCGCAAGCATGGTAAAAAGACCTGCGCCCAGCAGACGCCGGGTATTTTTCTTGTCATGCACGATGATCCAGACAACCCATGGCAAAACAGCCAGCGCTACGTCAAGCCACCAGTGCCAGGTAAACACGATATGTTCAGCCCACAGACGCTCGAGGGCATCATGCACGTTTTCATTTTCATCCAATACACGATCAAGTTCATCAAGCAAATAGTTATCAAAGTCAAACATCCAATTTCCCCGATGCAGATAATACGATAGCCCAGCGTATCTGGACGTTTAATTATTTTGTGCAGAATATAATTGCGTAATGCGGAAAATACCCAAGCGTTACTTCAAAAGGTCAAAAGGCAGTTTAAAAAAAATCATCGTCGCAACTGCCAGTACGGCACAGATCGGCCATGTCAGCAGTGGCCGCTTGTAATGCAGCCGGACGAGTGAGAAGCCGAATACATACAAAACAAAGGACCAGAAGATATTCCAGCCGTTGTGATGCGTAAATAAGTTAAATGTAAGGCTGAGATATTCGAGCAGTGTGAAGCCAATGGACCACACAAGCACATACAGCGTTTTGCGAGTCCATTTTTGCGGCCAATGCGTAAGGAACATGATTACAATGGGTGGAAACACAAAGAACATGGCGATTAAATTTGCGACTGTATGATTGACGAAACCTGCGTAACACCAAAGCGAATGATCATGAAAAACGAAATTATAGGCCATATCGCCGATGATCAGAAATAGTATTGTTGGATAAAATTCGCGCCATTTTCGCCATGCACCCCATTTGTAACAGGTCAGTGAGCTTACGACGGCAATCAGGATAATCATACGGCCTCCTCTGTTTTCATAATATACCCGATGGCACAAGAGATAATACTTGAGCGAAATTACATAAATTATATTTTTGATTCCTGTCAACAGTCGCTGTAGCGGACTGCTTTTTTACACGGTCTTTTTTTCAAGCGTCTTCATATGCTAGTAATGTGAGGTGATTTTATGACAAGGTTCTCCAAACTCAGACAGAAAGAAGTCGTCAATGTTCAAGACGGTGCGCGCCTGGGTTTCATCTGTGACCTGATCGTCGATCCCTGTACGGGCAAGATTTGCGGTATTGTGGTACCCGGTCCGTCCCGGTTTTCATTTCTTTTTCGAGGGGAGCGCGATCAGGTGATTCCCTGGCGCAATATACGGAAAATCGGCGAAGACGTAATTCTGGTCGAAATTGATATTAACTGCATACCGAATTATCAGGATTAATTTGTATTTCTGAATAGCCGTATGATATAATACCCCTAAAGGCAGTATGGGGGTAGGGTATGAAGTGCGTATATTGCGGACATCTTGAAAGCAAGGTCGTGGATTCAAGGCCAACCGATGAAGGAAGTTCAATACGTCGCCGCAGGGAATGCTTGGCGTGTAAGAAGCGTTTTACCACCTATGAAAAAATCGACAGCCTGCCTCTGCTTGTTGTAAAGAAGGATGGCGAGCGCGTACCGTTCGATTCGGACAAGATCAAGATTGGGATTATTAAGGCATGCGAAAAGCGGCCTGTACCCATGCATGAAATTGAAGCCCTCGTAGCCAGTGTTGAAAAGACGATTTTTAACTCGCTGCGTCAGGAGATTAGCACGAAAGAGATTGGCGAACTTGTGATGCAGGGCCTCAAAGATCTGGACGACGTCGCCTATGTGCGCTTCGCTTCCGTCTATAAAGAATTTAAAGACGTAGACACGTTTATGAAGGAGCTGCAAAGATTATTGGCGGAGAAATGAACGATTTTCGATACGGTTTTACACGACAGGAAAAAGACGGTGTACAGTATTTTACGATACCGTCTTTTGTGCAGGCAGGCGGGGTTCGATGTGCTTTTTCCACACGCATCGGCGGTGTCAGCCCTCAGCCATACGATACGCTCAACTTCAGCCGGAAGCGGGAGCAAAATGAGGCGAACTTTCAGGAGAATATGCGGCGTTTTTCCGCGGCGGTAGGCTTTGACCATACGACCGCGGTTTCCATACACTATGCGCACAGTCCGCTGCTATACCGGGCAGAGTTAAAGGATGCTGGTTGCGGAATTGTTCGGGAGGGACTCGCGGATTTCTGTGACGGGCTTTATACGGATGCGGAGCAATTGCCCATTCTGTCGTTTCATGCGGACTGCGTTCCGTTGTTTTTTTATGATCCGGATGCGTGCGTCATTGCGATGTGTCACGCGGGGTGGCGCGGTACTTCGCAGCATATGGCCAGGAATGCAGTTGAGGCACTGGTATCCATTGGGGCTAGGCCTGGAAACATTCTTGCCGCAGTAGGCCCCTGCATCAGCGTCAGCCATTATGAGGTGGGACCCGAGGTTGCAGAAGTATTTCTGCATGAATTCGGTGAAAATGCGGTACTCCGTCAGGACGGAAGCTTTTACGCCAATCTTGAAGCCGCATGTTCGCTGGACATGCTGCAAAGCGGCATCGCCGCAGAGCATATCACGCTCTCGGGATTATGTACCTATGAAAATGCCGGTTTGTTCTATTCCCATCGCCGCGACAAAGGGCTTACCGGAGCCATGGCGGCTGTACTGGAACTTATCTAAAGAAAAAACAGGTGAGCATCATGGAAGAGAAAGTTTTAATCGTCGATGACGAGCCCAACATTCTGGAACTGCTTGAATATAACCTTAAAAAGGAAGGTTACATGGTCGTACGGGCGGATACGGGGGAGATGGCAATGGCGATGCTGGAGAAGGAGAAGCCGGCCATCGTACTGCTTGATCAGATGCTGCCGGGGCTCGACGGACTGGGCGTGCTGAAGAAAATCCGCGCAACCGACGCCTATGCCGAAATGCCGGTGATCATGGTTACAGCAAAATCGGAGGAGATCGATAAAATTATCGGGCTGGAGCTGGGAGCGGATGATTACATCACAAAGCCGTTCAGCGTACGAGAACTGTGCGCGCGTGTAAAGGCACAACTCAGGCGTTCCAAGAGGCTGGATACGGCACTCCCATCCGAGGCGGCGGGCAGGCTTCATATCGACTCCGCAAACTATAAGGCGTATATCGGCGATCATGAACTGAAGCTGACGCTCAAGGAGTTCGAATTGCTGAGCCTGCTGATGACCAACCGTTCTTCCGTGCTGACCAGAGATACAATCTTAAACCGCGTATGGGGATATGAGTATTTCGGGGAAACACGTACCGTGGATGTGCATATTACCAACCTGCGCAAAAAAATCGGAGAGTATGGCGACTGTATCGAGACGGTAAGAGGCGTGGGATACCGGTTCAACATCAAAAATGAATAGGCTTTTTAAAAAGATTGCGCTGCGGATTGTTGTATTGTTCATTGCAGTGATCGCGGTGACGAGCTGCGTCAGTTATATTTATCTGAATAATGTCTATCTGAAACGCACGGAACAGTCTCTCATCAGCGAAGCAAAGGTACTGGCCAGGCTCGCGCTGGAGGGAGAAGACATGAAAGAGACAGCCGCGACCGTGGAAGAACTGCAGGGCATCCGTGTTACACTGATCGATTATCGCGGAACCGTGCTGTACGATACCGAGGCAAACGCGTCCGAGCTCGGCAATCATCTTGACCGGCCTGAAATTCAGCAGGCGCTGCAAAACGGGCAGGGCGTCAATATCCGGCAGAGCGAGACGATTGGCAAGGAACTCATGTATGTGGCAATCAGCATGCCGCAAATTGAGCGCATAATCCGGCTTTCGATACCGCTCGAGGGTATCGCGGCATATTCCAAGGAACTGCTCACGCCACTCGTGAGCTTGCTCGCCTTGTCGTTCCTGCTTTGTCTGGTTATCTCGCTGCTGATATCACGCAACATCACGGTGCCTATCATGCGCATGCGGCATGATACAGCGCGCATCGCAAGCGGAGATTATGAGGGCGTACAGAGGCTCCATACCGGAGACGAACTGGAGGATCTCTCCGCAGCACTCAGCGATATGGCGTCCGCGCTCAAACGCAACATCGCCGATGTCACCGAAAAAAATTCACGCCTGCAGGCGGTTTTCCGGGCAGTTCCGGGCGGTATACTCGCCATCGATAACCACGAAACGGTCACGATGGTCAATCCGGCTGCCATGGAGATGTTCTCGATCCGGTGCAATCCGGACGGCCGGCATTTCCTTGAAGTTGTCAAACATGCCAAGCTGGAAGCCGTGATCCGGGAAGCACTGGCGCAGCGTATGTTGATTGAACGCGAGATCACGCTGCACAAAGGCATGACGGAACGATATTTACAAGTGTTTGCCGTGCCCGTCGTAAGCGAGGGCGCTGCTTTTGGCGTAATCCTGCTCGCACAGGACATCACACGGATCCGAAAGCTTGAAAATATGCGCAGCGAGTTCGCCGCCAACGTCTCGCACGAACTCAAAACGCCGCTGACGGTGATCAGCGGATTTATCGATACGCTCAAGGATCCCGGCATATCGCGCAAGGATACCGAGCGCTTTCTGGAAATTATCAGTTTGGAGTCCGAGCGGCTTACCCGACTGATCGAGGATGTGCTTGCGTTGTCCGAGATTGAGAACAACGCTGCGCCGCCCGCTCCGATCGTGGACATCCGTCAAGGGGTCCGCGAAGCGACGGAACTGCTGCAAAACAGCGCGCGCGACAAGAAAGTTGCGCTCAATGTGGAGTTGCCAAAACAGCGCATCCCCGTTGCGGCGGAGAACGACCGGATTAAGCAGCTGATAATCAACCTGGTGGATAACGCCATCAAGTATACGCCCGAGGGCGGCAGCGTCCATGTTTCCGTCACCCGGGAGGACCATTTATGCGTTGTGCGTATCCGCGACACCGGCATCGGCATACCGAAGGAAAATTTACCGCGGTTGTTTGAGCGGTTTTACCGGGTAGATAAAAGCCGTTCCCGCGCGCTGGGGGGTACGGGTCTCGGGCTTGCGATCGTCAAGCATATCGTCAGCCTGATTGGCGGGCATATTACGGTGGAGAGCACGGTGGGCGTAGGTACGTTGTTTGAAATTACGATACCGATCGGAAATCGCGATATATAGGAAGAAAATATGAGCGGGGACTTGCGCTTTGATGTTCTCTATGATATGATGCTTTTGAAGGTAAGCGATTTGTTGCGAGAGTGGGTCAGTTCCCACTCTTTTCAATTGCAAACCCCTGTTTAAGCAATGTGCTGGGAAGGTGTACAAAATAAGCAAAAAGATCGAACTGGCAGTGGAAGCTGCTGTGGCTCCGGTCATCACCCAAAACGGGTATGAATACGTGGGCGTAGAAATTAAAAAAACCGCAGATGCGGTGGAACTTATCATCTATATCGACCGTCCAGAAGGCATTGGGCTGGATGACTGTGAAAAGATCAGCCATCTGATAGACCCGATCATTGATGCAAGAGATCCGATCGACGGGCCATACTATCTGTGCGTTTCGTCGCCAGGGCTGGATCGGCCTTTAAAAAATCCCCGCGACTTTGAACGCAGCATCGGCAAAAAAGTAGACATCAAGCTGTATACCGCCATCGATAAGAAAAAAGAATTTACCGGTATGCTCAAATCTTATGATCAGAACGGTTTTACAGTGGAAATTGGGGAGAAAGAGCAAACGTTTCTTTACGCCGATACGGCGATCGCCCGGCTCCATGTGGATTTTTGATTGGGAGGAAGCTTATGAACTCAGAATTCATCAGCGCGCTGACTGCGCTTGAAAAAGAAAAGGGAATCGATAAGCACGTACTGATCGACGCAATCGAAAACGCGCTCGTTTCCGCATATAAAAAGAACTATGGCACAACGCAGGATGTCCGTGTCGAACTGGACCCGGAAAGCGGCGCTTTTCGCGTATTCGCCAAGAAAACCGTGGTAGATGTAGTCAGCGACGACACTGCCGAAATATCGGTAAAGGATGCGCATAGGGTCAATGTTGCTTACGAACCGGGCGATGTGCTTGAAATTGAGGTAACCCCAGGAACTTTCGGTCGTATCGCGGCGCAGACAGCCAAGCAGGTCGTTGTGCACCGGCTGCGTGAAGCCGAGCGGGGCGTCATATTTGATAAATTTATCGAACGCGAAGGCGAGATTATGAACGCGGTGATTCACCGCGTGGATAAGGGCAGCATACTGCTGGAGCTGGATGGGGCGGAAGGCGTGATGCCGGCGTCCGAATGCATACCCGGGGAACGCTACAACATTAACGATCATATCCGTGTGTATGTGATGGAAGTACGCAAGACCACCAAAGGGCCGCAGATCGTGGTATCGCGGACGCACCCTGGTTTATTAAAACGCCTGTTCGAGATCGAGGTGCCCGAGATCATGCAGAACATCGTGCATATCAAGAGCATCGCGCGCGAAGCGGGTTCCAGAACGAAGATCGCGGTGAGCTCGGATGACGAAAACGTAGATCCGGTGGGTTCCTGCGTCGGGCAGAAGGGCAGCCGCATTGACCGCATCGTTTCCGAAATCGGCAACGAGAAGATAGATGTGATCCCCTGGAGCTCTGATCCGATTGAGTTTATTGCGAATTCGCTGCGCCCGGCCAAGGTGCTGATGGTGCAGATTAACGAGGATGAAAAGGCCGCCAAGGTCGTTGTGCCCGATTACCAGCTTTCGCTTGCAATTGGACGCGAGGGACAGAACGCGCGCCTTGCCGCCAAGCTGACGGGCTGGAAGATTGATATCAAGAGCCAGACACAGATTGAGCAGGTGCTGTTCAGCGATCAAGATGAAAGCGAGCCGGAAGACGATACACCGCCGGGTGAAAGCTACTTTGACGACGATTTTGAGATCGACGAAGAAGAATAGCCGGAAAGGGTGCTGCGATTGAAGACGAAGAAGGTACCCGTTCGCATGTGCATTGCATGCCGGGAGGGCCGGCCTAAAAAAGAGCTGGTGCGCGTGGTTGCCACCGAACAAGGGCTTGTGCCTGACGAAACGGGAAAGGCGCATGGCCGGGGTGCGTATATTTGCCCCGACGTGGCATGCCTGGATAAGGCGCAAAAGATCAAGGCGTTTGAACGGACACTGGATACAGCGCTGGACGAAACCGCCTACAATGCAATTAAAAGGGTGATACTGCGGCGTGGGCTCAAATAGTATGGCATATGTTGGCCTGGCGTATCGCGCCGGGCGCGCGTTGGCCGGAACCGCAGCGTGCGAAAAGGGGATAAAAGAACGGCAAGTACGGTTGCTGCTGTTGCAGCGGGAGCTGTCGGAAGGGACACGGAGCAAGTTTTTGAGGTTATGTGAAGAGCGGGGCATTAAAGCCCGGGTGGTGGATGAACCGGGCAGCATCGGGCGCGCGATCGGCAGGCAGGAAGTCATGCTGGTCGGCGTAACGGATCAGAGGTTGGCGGATGCGGCCAGAAATATTATTGATGGTGTCAAAGGGAGTGGGTTGAATGAGTAAACTGAAGATCATTGATCTGAATAAGCAGCTGCTTCAGCGGTCATCCGAAACGGTGGCGCGCATGGAGGGGCTGCAAAACAGCGTGCAGAATCATCTGGCTACGCTCAAACGCATCGAAGCCGAGCTGATTAAGATCGCGCGCGCAGAAGCTGAGGAGAACCGGATGCGTGCGCAGCAGGAGGCCGAGCAGCAGGCAAAAGCGGCGCAGGATGCGCAGCGTGCTGCGGAGGAAGCCGCAAGGGCTGCAGAAGCCGAAAAGGCCAGATCTGCGCAGCAGGCTGCCGCAGAGGCAGAAAAGAAACGCGCAGAACAGCAGGCCGCCGCGGAAGCCGTGAAAAAGGAAGCGCCTGTTAAACCCATTGCCGAAACCGTCAAAACCGAAGTTAAGGAAGCGCCTGTTGCGGAAAAACCCGCGCAGGAGAAGCCTGTTACCATAACCTCCGCCGAGAAGAAGGCAGAGCCGGAGACAGTAAAACCGGAAGCGCCCAGTGAAGCACCTAAGAGTGTACAGGGCGAACCCCAGCGTCAACCGGTAGAGCAAGGGAGTAACCCGCGTCCGCAGCAGCCGGAGAACCGTGATTTCCAGCGTCCGCAGGGGCAGCAAGGGCAGAATCGCGACTTTCAGCGTCCGCAGGGACAGCCGGGAGAGAACCGCGATTTCCAGCGGCCGCAGGGGCAGCAGGGACAGAATCGCGACTTCCAGCGCCCGGAGGGACAGCAGGGGCAGAACCGCGATTTCCAGCGTCCGCAGGGACAGCAGGGGCAGAACCGCGATTTCCAGCAGCGCCCGTATGGACAGCAAGGCCAGGGTCAGGGC
>JAEWCC010000004.1 GCA_023390815.1 Bacillota bacterium | reverse complement strand
GATAAATATACCACCCAAGAAGACAATAGAACTTGGTATAAGTGAAGAGCTGTTTTGGAGTAATTACAATTTGTCAGATTTGTTTTTTTCATCTTCCGATAGTTCGATTGCAATTTGTGTTAATGGCCTTGTATCAGGAATACGAGAGGGTACGGCAGAAATAAAAGTAAGTGTAAAAGGCACTAGCTATTATGAAACCTGCGTTGTAACAGTTTGCCGTATACATGCAATCAGACTTAGGATGCAAGGTTATGCTACGGTTATGCGGATTGGTGATTGGGGTTATGGAGGTGTTGAATGGCAGCCATGGGAAGCTAACTACAATGACGGTATGATTTTTATTTGGTCGTCAAGCAATGAAAAAGTCATTAAAATCTTGCCCTTTTACGGGTCTGATGATGAGTACATCGAATATTATGCAGTAGGTGCTGGCACTGCAACAATAACGGTTAGTGCCGATGGTGTATCAGCATCTGTAACTATAACGGTCGTGGATAACGAGGAGACTCCTACTTCAACACCTTCAGCATCCTTTACAGCCACGCCGCGACCTAATTCAACTGCATCCCTGTCAAATCAAGGACCTGCCAAATCAGCAGAGAACAGCGCCACTGACAGTCAGCAACCCGCAGCAGGATCAAATGCCTTGGAAGCAACGGGTTGGGAGGCGGTGGAGATGGGGGTGGCGGACATGGAGGAAGGCAGTATTAGCAGCGTTCAATCGCCGGAGAATACGCGGATTCCGACTTCGATCTTACAAAAACTGAAAGAAACAAAATGCGTGCTGGAGATCGACGTGGGTACCTACACATGCACCATTGATGGCCGCGAACTAACCGAAATCCCAAGCAACCTGGAGTCGGTCGACATCGGCATGACCGCAAAGAAGGATGAGAAACTCTCTGCTTTGTGCGGTGGCACCGCATACGAGCTGCGCTTTAACTACCACGGAGAACTGCCGGGCTTATTCACATTTCGTGTGGAGGCAAAAGGGAGCAGCCCGGGAGATACGATCTTTATATATTACTTTGATGAGGAAGCAGGAGCATTTGAAGGTCAGCAGGAGGCGGTGGTGGACAGCGAAGGGTACGTATCTGTCGGCATTACGCACTGCTCCAGCTATTATATGACCAGCGATATGATCGCAGGCGCAAAGAATAGCTTTACGCCCGCTGATGCCACGACACCTGAAGCGCAGATCGGTCTTGCGGCTTTTATCGAAGACAACTTTACCGCGTTCTGGACATTCGTCTGTGCGCTTGTCTGTATTGCGGTAATCACGCCAATCGTCTTGATTCTTCACCGCCGGGCGAAGCGGAAAGCGGAGGAGGGCAAACAAACGCAAATAATTCCATAGACGGCGGAATATTTTGTTCTCTGGCTATTCGCCTTCAATCGGAATAGTCTTTTCGAAATGCAAAACGAGGCAGCCATATCATGTGCTGCCTCGCTCATCCTATCCCGTCTGTCTTATGTCAAACCTTCCGCTCCTCCCGTACGATGGCATTGCCCATCTTGCGCAGTGAGCCCCTGTATTCCACAAGGCCGATGTCGCAGCCGTCGCCGATGACGACGTTGTTGCCGCGCACCACTGCCGCACGCGTCAGCTCCAGGCTGATCTCGTTGCCCTCAATGGTGCCCGCCTCCAGCCCGGGGGAGCTGCCGAACAGCGAGCGCAATACGCCCATGCCGCGCGGGCCGGGCTTCACGGATATGTCCGAGCCGCCAATCTCCCGTGCGCGGCTCTTGCTCCAGCCAAGGTAGACTTCGGTGTGGTCGGCGTTGAGCAGACCGTCGATGTCGAAGAGGCCGGACGAGACAAAACGCTCTACATTGCAATCGCCTTTTACCTTAAGCTGTCCCGTCACATTGACAAGCTGCGAATCGAGTCCGGCACGGAAGGTAGCCTGTCCGGTCACCGTAACACTCGCGCCATGCGCATCGCCCACGAAGGTGCCCGTGCCGGTTACCTTGACCTCCGTCGCCTTGAGCGGGCCTGCAATGTCGCCCGAACCGTTGATATGCAGCGTGTTGCACTCCACACCCGCCACTTCGCCTGCGCCGTTGATGCGCATATCGTCGCATTTGACATCGCCGGTGATTTTGCCAAAGCCGTTGATCTTGACAGCGGCGTATTCGCCGCCCGCGGCATTGCCGTATCCGCCGATCACCAGATCGGCCTTTTTGTTATCGTTCATGGTCAGTCCTCCTAAACCAATTTTATTTTCAGTGCCTCCGTGACGGAGGGAAGATGGATGCGGCGGATGAGTCGCATGTCGCGGTCCAGGCCGACCGTGGCCGGCGGGGATACCGAGAAGCAGCAGAACACGCCGAGCTTGCGCGTTAAGTACAGTTCCGCGGGGGCTTCGCCTTGCCGGATGGAGCCGGTGCGCAGCACGTCGAGCATCAGCCGCGCCTCATCCAGGCTCACTTCGCCCGATACGAGCACCTGATCAAACAGGTGCGCCTGCAGCGCATCGGCAAAGTCGAGAGGGCCGTCACCGCCGCGGTCGGCCAGAAACAGCTTTAACACCTCGGCGGAGGCGATGCCGCGCCGCGCGGCTTCCTGCGCGGTTAAGGATACTTCATCCTGCGCGGGGGAGAACACGTCGGCCAGGTCGTCCAGCGAGATGTCTTCCTTCATGTTCTTGATCTTCTCGATGCGCGCAAGCACCTGGCTGCGCGGGAAGAACGTTTCCTGGCCCGTATATGTGGCCTTGCGGATAAACCAGTCCTCGGGGATCAGTCCCTTGCGCTTCCAGCGGTACAGCTGGCCATATGATATGCCCGTCAAATCGAGCAGTTCTTTTTTGGATATCAGTACGTCGTCCATGATGTCTCCTCTCTGATTACGGGCATAGCGTAACATAACAATGTTTCGTTGTCAATGGGTTGATTCAGAAATATTGGTAATTATTTAGGAACTGTGGTAGCATACCGTTATATCCGGAGAGAGCGGTAGCAAAGAGATATGAACAGCAAGGAATATGTGTTCAATGCAGTGATCCGAAAGGCGCCGGATCTGGACGGCGCATATATTGAATTCCCTTTCGACGTGAAGGCGGAGTTCGGCAAAGGGCGGGTGGCAGTTCGCGCGACGTTTGATGGCGAGCCGTACGACGGCAGCGTCGTTAATATGGGTGTAAAGAACGCCGATGGCTCTGTCTGCTATATCATCGGTATCCGCAAGGACATTCGCGCAAAGATCGGTAAACAGCCGGGCGACACCATCAGGGTGACGATTACAGAGCGGTAACCTGATACTTGTAGGGAGACAAGCTGTTAGTAAGGGCAAGAGTACACAGCTTTATTGATATTTTTCTCAAATATATGCTATAATATAACATCCATATGTTCATTCTGAATGAATCGAGGCACCACCGTGAGTCAATACCAACCAGAAAAGCATGATGATTACGTGCTCGTCAACATCACGGAACAGATCGTCCGCAAAAAGGTGGACGAGATGATGGCGGAAGCCGACATGTGCCGTTGCCCGCAATGTTACCTCGACGTATGCGCGCTCATTCTGAACAAGCTGCCCTCCCATTACGCTACCACACGCAAAGGTGAGTTGCTCACCCTCGTGGAAGCCTCAAGGCTCCAATTTAAAACCGACCTCACCGTCTGCGTGCTGCAGGCGCTCAGGATGGTGCAGGAGCATCCGAGGCACGGCTGAGCGCCGTTGATATGAAAACCTATAAAGCCGAGTCCTTTGACAAGATGCAGTATCTCTACGGCGCTGCGCACGACCCGCTTGTACACGGAGTTATCCGTTTCTCGGGACGCATTGATATTGCCGCGCTGAATAAGGCGGTGACCGCTTCACTGTGCGCCGTGCCGATGCTTCGCTGCTGCTTTGAGATGCGGGCGGGAAGCCCGCGCTGGGTAGACCGCAACTTTACAGGCGAGGATATTGTCAGCGTCATCGATGCGGAAACGTTTGATGAAGCACAAATACAGCGCCTGCTTGCCACCACGATCGACATATTTCACGAACCGCAGCTCAAACTACTGGTGATGCGCACGGGCGCCTTCGATTCACTTTGCGTCATCATGAACCATATGGTGTGTGACGGCGCGGGGCTAAAGGAGTACCTCGGCCTGCTGGCAGGGCTATATACAAAATGCGTACGCGGAGAGAAAATGCTCCCTCCTGTCTGCGGCCCCAGAGGGACCGCACAGCTTTTCAAACGTTTTGGCTTTTTCGAAAAACTCAAAATCTTATTCATGAATTATGACGTTTCGGCGCTGAAAGCACAGAGGCCATACCGGTTGGAAGGCGATCCCGATACGCCCTTTTTCCTGTCGTTTAAGACCAGGCGTGAAGAGCTATTACAGTTGAAAGATGCCGCTAAAAAGCAGGGGGTTACAATCAATGACATGGTGCTGTGCGCTTATATCCGTGTGCTGCACCGCAGGGTGGGCGGCGGGCGCGTCGTGATGCCCTGTCCCGTTGACCTGCGCAAGTATCTGCAATCCGCGCAGAGCCCCGGTATCTGCAACCTGACCAGTAACTATATCTGCGATATCGCCATCCGTGAAGGCGATACGGCGGAGCAGACGCTGGAGCAGGTGGCGCAGCAGATGCGGCAGCAAAAGGATTCCGTCGGCTGCCTCAAATCCATGATCTCTATGGAGATGGCTTTCGGTGCGATTCCATTCTTTATCATGAAGTCTCTCTTTCTCAAGGTGTTCATGATCCCGGTTGTGTCGTTTACCAATCTGGGTGTCATCGACAAAGCCTCGCTGTCTTTTGGGGATACGGATATAACGGACGCCTACTTGACCGGTGCCGTCAAGCGCGTCCCGTATTTTCAGATCTCCATATCCACGTTCGACGGCTGCTGCACTTTTTGCTGCAACATGTTCGGCACACAGGGAGACAGAACAGCGGTAACCAGTTTTCTGGCGGAGCTACGTGAGGAACTGTTGTCCTATACCGGCTGACCAGGGTCGGCGCGTCCTACATTTCCGAACAACTCGCATAATCGCCCTTTCCCTCTCATAAGTATTCATAAGAAGAAGGGGGTATGGGCTATGGAACAGACAAAAGCCGTCGTTAAAACGCCGTTTTCCTCGTATATCAAAAGCGCGCTGAAGGGAACGCTCATTTCCATGGTGTTTACCACAGCTGCGATTCTGCTGCTCGCGCTGATCATTCAGGAAACCAAGATGGTTTCGGGCATTGCCTCGATCATCTATCAGGTACTGCGCATCGCAGGGATTATGCTCGCGTCGTACTTCGCGATCAAAAACTTCGAGGGAAAGGCCTGGATACTGGGCGGCATTACCGGAATGCTGTTCATCGTGCTGAGCTACCTGCTCGTATCCCTGATCGAGGGGATATTCGGCAACATCGCGCTGCTGTTCTCCAACATGCTCATGGGGCTGTTGATCGGCATGGTGTTCGCGATCATCCTCGTCAGCTTCAAGGGCAGCAAGACGGGCCCTTCGCGGCCAAAATCACGCGGGAAGCGCGCGCCGTTCCAGCGGATGCAGCGTACGCGGAGCGTAAAAAAGGTTGCAAACAGCAAGTAGGCTGGTATATAATCGAGTGCAGAACAAGCGGCATACGGAGGAAAGCGGAATGAAACACGTCAAGACGATCGTTAAGGGTACGCTCAAGGAAAAGAAAGCACAGACGGGCTGCGGCGAATGCCAGACCTCGTGCCAGTCGGCCTGTAAGACTTCGTGCACGCTCGCGAACCAGCGCTGCGAGAAAAAACGCAGATAGTCATACCCCTTTGCCGCCCTTCGGGCGAAGCGAGGCTTTTCGCGCGGAGATCGGCAGACGTCGCCGGGTTTGCGGCTGTCGCTGCATACCCCGGCCTGACGCGGCCCGCACGGCCGCTTTTTGTTTTATAAAGAAAACCCAAAGGGCAGTTGACTGGCCCGAAGCAAGACAGCGGCGGAACGACACAGGTCGTTCCCTGTGGGTTGCGCTTTAACTGGGCTGTAGAAATAACCGAGGATGGCGGGCAAGCCATCCGTTAAGGAGAACCATTGGTACACGCATTCAGGTATGAAAACGAATATTACGCGCTGGACGTGGAAACAGGCAGCGTGCATCTGCTGGACGAGCAGGCATATGAAGCCGTCAGGCGACTCGAAGAAATTGAGCGCGGTGGAGGCGACGTGGACGAGGCATTAAACGAAGGCGGGGTTTTTGATGAGCTGCGCGCGCTTAAGGAGGAAGGGTTGCTGTTTTCCGCGCCCGATGAAAACGCGGACAAGCCCCAAAACGTGATCAAGGCGATGTGCCTGCACCTTGCGCACGACTGCAATCTGCGCTGCGGCTATTGCTTCGCCAAGGGCGGCGCTTTCGCAGGCCGCAGGGAGCTGATGAGCGAGGAGGTTGCGCATGCGGCGATCGACTTTCTCGCGGACGTATCGGGCACGCGGCGCAATCTGGAGGTCGATTTCTTCGGCGGCGAACCGCTGATGAACTTTGAGGTGCTCAAAAGCACCGTGGCGCACGCGCGCGCATTGGAAGCAGAGCGCGGCAAGCGCTTCCGTTTTACGGTCACCACCAATGCCTATGAAGTGACGGATGAGATGAAGCAATTCATTGACGAGAATATGCACAATGTGGTGGTCAGCATCGACGGGCGGCCGCATGTGCACGACGCGGTGCGCAAAACCGCCGAAGGCGGCGGAAGCTACGCGCAGGTCACACAGAACGCAAAGAAGCTGCTGCTGCACCGCGAGGGCGAGTATTACGTGCGCGGTACATTTACGGCGGACAACCTCGACTTCGCGGAGGATGTGCTGCACGTCGCGGAGCTGGGTTTTTCGGGCCTGTCCATCGAGCCGGTGGTGACACGCGCGAAGAACGCCATCCGCGAGGAGCATCTGCCCGCCATATTCGCGGAATACGAACGCCTCGCCGCGGAATATGATAAGCGGCGCAGAGAGGGCAACGGCTTTACGTTCTTTCACTTCATGGTCGATCTCGACGCAGGACCGTGCCGCTCCAAGCGCGTGCGCGGCTGCGGCGCGGGCACGGAGTACGTGGCCGTCGTGCCCAATGGCGATATCTACCCGTGCCACCAGTTCGCGGGCAGGGCGGAGTACAAGATGGGTACCGTGTTCGAACTGACGCTGGACGCCAAGCTCGCGCAGGATTTTGATGCGTGCGACATCTATCACATGGAACCATGCACGAAATGCTGGGCAAAATACTACTGCAGCGGCGGGTGTGCCGCGGCGAATATGAACATCAACGGCGACATGATGCAGCCGTACGAGATCGGCTGCGCGATGCAAAAGAAACGGCTGGAGCTGGCGATTGCGCTGGCTGCGAAGGAGCAGATGGAATGATCCAGAGAGTGAACGGCAGCAGGCCGGATATCCCGCGCGACGCGTACGTACACCCGAGCGCGATGGTGATCGGCCGGGTGAAGCTGGGCAAGCAGACAAACGTGTGGCCCGGGACGGTCATCCGCGGCGACCTTGCGCCGATTATTATCGGCGAGCGGACGAACATTCAGGACGGCTGCATTCTGCATACGGGCACGCGGCTTCAGCTGCATATCGGCAGCGGCGTGGTGGTAGGGCACCGCGCAATTCTGCATTCGTGCGATATCGGCGACGGCGCCATGATCGGCATGGGTGCGATTGTGATGGGCGCGGCCAGCATCGGGGAGCACAGCATCGTGGGTGCGGGCTCGCTGGTGCCCCAGGGCTTCGTGGTGCCGCCGCGCAGCGTGGCGGTGGGCAGCCCCTGCCGCGTCATCCGCGAGGTGACCGAAGAGGAGATCAAGGACACCGAAGCGCGTTGTGAACGCTATATCGAGATGGCGCAGACGTATGTGCGCACGGGAGAGATACTGTAAAATACAACGCATAATTAAAAGTCTTCTCTACGGGAAGGCTTTTTTAGAAATCTAATATTGGAAATCTGGTCTTTAAAGAACCCCTCCGTCCGCGCGCTTAACTTCGTTGAGCCGCTCCGGCCACCTCCCCTTGCAGGGGCGGCTTGAACAGTGATAAGGCTCCCCTGTAAGGGGAGCTCCCGGCAATCAAGTATTGATCGCGAGGGTGAGGGGTTTATGTAGCAGGCAGAGCGGTTGTCGAGTCGCGGTGAGGGGCTTATTATGTAGCAGGCAATTAGGCAACCCCTCCGTCCGCGCGTTGCATCTTCGATGTACGCTCCGGCCACCTCCCCTTTACAAGGGAGGCTTAAACGGCGATAAGGCTCCACTGCAAGGGGAGCTCCCGGCGATCAAGGATTGATTGCGAGGGTGAGGGGTTTATGTAGCAGAAAGAGCGGTCATTAAGTTGCCAGTGTAAAGGTATATACTCTATATTACTTGATTAAACGTTCATTGACAGCCTTTGAAATCGAAAGACAAGCCCCTTCAAAGTTATGCCATATATCAAGGTTAGAGAATCGAAGCACGCTTAGCCCCAACTCTTTGAAATACGAGGTTCTGCGTGTATCGTTTTCTATACTATCCTTTTCATAGTGCTGCGAACCGTCAAGTTCGACAATCAGCTTGACACTGGCACAATAAAAATCTGCGATGTAGGTTCCGATAATCTCCTGACGGCGAAAACGCACCGGATAATCACGTAGAAAGTCGAACCAAAGGCGGTTTTCTTCTTTGGTCATGTTTTTACGCAGCATCCGCGCATTGCGGAGCAACTGCCGGTTTCTTGGTTCCATAGGAAAAGCCTCGTTTATCGTGATTGCTGCTATCCCGAGAAGCTTACCCCTCCGCCCACGCGCGCATCTTCGATACAGCGCTCCGGCCACCTCCCTTTAACAAGGGAGGCTTGGACGGCGATAAGGCTCCCCTGCAAGGGGAGCTCCCGGCAATCAGGAACTGATTGCGAGGGTGAGGGGTTCTGAAACGCAAAGAGCTCATCCATCGGCAGCAAATTCGTTGATTCGTATATGAACAGTATGCCTTTCGGAAAGATAGTCTTGAGAAAGGAGATCAAGAGTTAGGAGATGCACGAAAAAACGCCGATAGGCGAAACAGAGCGGATATCAGTTTACCCGTTTTGCGGCCAGAGGTCCTGACTGCCCGTGGAGACGCCCATAGCGCCTGCGGACAATGCGTCAATGACCTGACGCCGGTCGCTCACGAGGCCGCCCGCGATGACGGGGGTGTCCACCTCGGCGGTGAAACGGCGCAGCACGTCCGGGATAATGCCCGGCATCAGCTCCACCATGTTGGGCCGGTTCTTGCGCGTGGTCTTCACGGCGTTGTCGTATGAGGCGCTGTCCACCATGAAAAAGCGCTGGATGCAGAACACGCCCTGCTCCCGGGCGTATTTGATGAGCGCGGCTTTGGTGCTGATGATCCCCGAAGGGCCGATACGGTGCTGTACATAGTCTAGCGCCTTGGCGCTGGACGCGAGCCCGTCGATCAGGTCCATATGCAAAAACACGTTGCAGCCCGCGGCAATGCCTAAATCCACCGAGGCCTTGGCGGAGAATATGTCGGTATTGAGTAAAAACACGGTGGGCATGCGCAGACCCAGTGCGGCGGAAAGCGCGCTCTGGCTTTGGACTGCGGCGATAACGGGATTGTCCCGTATCGTTTCGATAAAATCGTGCATGATTTCCTCCCATCCTCGCTGCCATTATATCATGCCGGTCCGGTATTTACAAAAAATATGCATGATGGTATCATAAAAACGAAAGAGGTGCGTGCGTATGGTGGAATTCGAGGAGTTTTCTTTCGTTTCTTCAGACGGCGTAACTGTCGCCGCATACAAGTGGGAAGCGCAAAAACCCATAGCGCTGCTCCAGATCGTTCACGGCTCGGTGGAATACGCGATGCGCTACGATGCGTTCGCACGGGCACTTTGCGAACACGGCATTACCGTATACGCCGAGGATCACCTCGGCCACGGAAAAACCGCGGAAAGCGACGACTATGTAGGACATATCTCTGATAGCAAAGGCGCTTTTCTAAAAATCGTGGAAGATATGCATACGCTCGACCAGCGCATGCGTGAGGAGAACCCCGGTCTGCCGGTGTTTATGTACGGACACAGCATGGGCTCTATGCTCGCCCGCCTCTACGCGGCCAAGTACGGGAAAACCTTAAATGGTGTGGTACTGACGGGCGTGGGCGGTCGGAGCGCGGCATTTCTTACGGGGATGATCGCGACGGCCCGGTGCGCGATGATATTGCGCGGCGGTCGCTACCGCTTGGCGATGCTCAATAATATGTACAATAACGTGCTCAGCGGGCCGTTCGGCAAGGAAAGGCCTCATGAGTTCATTTCTTCGGACCCTGCCGTGGTGGAAGCGTACAACGCGGACCCGCGCTGCGGCAACGCACTCTCCGCGGAGTTCTTCCGTGAAATGCTGTGGGGTACGCGCGAGTCGGCTTCTAAAAAGGTGATTGGCGGCTTCCCGAAGGACCTGCCCCTGTTTGTAGGCGCGGGCGAGTTTGATACGGCGGGCGGCGGCGAAGGCCTTAAGGATGTCCGGCGGCACGTAGCCTTGTATGAGAAGGCGGGCGTTTCCGACCTTACGTTCAAGGTATATTCCGGCATGCGGCATGAGATCCTCAATGAGAAGAATAAGCAGCAGGTCTGGGACGATATCACAAGCTGGCTTAATAAACACGTAACGGTGAAAAAATAGGAGGACGCTTCGGATGCTCATGGATGCGAGTTACGACGAGAACGCGTGCAAATGGGACGTGCGCCTTTATGGGGAAGTCGATATCTATAATGCGGATAGCCTCAAGGCGGAGCTGCGCGGGCTGATCGAGGAGAAACCGGCGGATTTGGTGATCGACTGCACCAGCCTCAAATACATCGACTCAACTGGCCTCGGCGTGCTCGTGAGCGCGCTTAAAAAGGTACGCGAGGCAGAACGGCAGATTCGCATTGTGAGCCTCAAGCCTTACATTGCCAAAATATTTACGCTGACCGGGCTGGATAAAATCTTCCTGATTGAGGTGAGTGCGGAGTGAGTGATGACGTATTGCGCATGTCTATCCCCGCCAAACCCGATTACATCCTCGCGGTGCGGCTGGCAGTTTCGGCGGTTGCGGAGCGCATGGGCTTCGACATCGACGATATTGAGGACCTGAAGGTAGCCAGCGCCGAAGGGTGCATCATGCTGCTTTCCTATCGTCCCGAGTCGGTGGAGATCGATATGACCGTGAGGGAAGACGGACTTAAAATGGACATCTGCGGGGAAGCACCGCAGGGGCGCGAGCAGGACCCGGAAGAAGACCTGAGCCAGTATCTGCTCGAAGCGCTGGTCGACGAATGTTCCTTTGATAAACGGGGGGATATGGTGACAGGCGTACATTTTTTCAGAAAACACCGGTAAATCGGTAAGGACAGGATACGAAGGAAGCGGTATGGGGACAATGCCGGAAGTTACAACCGAACAGCAGCTGCTGGAGTGTTACGCGGCCACGCACGATGATCGGCTGCGCGATCGGATACTCGAAAGGTATCTGTACATCGCGGAGATCGTCGCGAAGAAATTTGTGGGGCGCGGCGTGGAGTATGACGACCTTTATCAGGTTGCGTCTCTCGCGCTCATCAAGGCTGTGGAGCGTTTCGAACCGGACCGCGGCGTCAAGTTCGCCAGCTTTGCAACGCCTACGCTCGTGGGTGAGATCAAGAACTATTTCCGCGATAAAACGCGCATGATCCGCATATCGCGCCGCGACAGTGAAATGATCCGGCATCTGGATGAAGCCAAGGAAGTGCTGGGGCACAACAGCGGCAGAGGCGTTACCCCGGAGGAGATATCAGCGTATATGGGGGTTTCGGTAGAACGCGTGCTGGAACTGATGGAAACCCAGTCGGCTGCGTACGCCGCTTCGCTGGACAGCGCGCTGGCCGTCAGCGAGGATTTAAAGCTTGTCAAGCTCGTCGGCAGCGCCGACAGCGAGTTTGACCGCATCGAAGACCGCGACTTTTTGGACAGCTGCCTTTCGCATTTGAACGAGGTCGAAAAGCAGGTGATTGAAGAGCGGTATATGGCCGATAAGAGCCAGCGCGAAGTGGCGGCGAGCCTCGGTGTTTCTCAGATGTATATATCGCGCATCGAACGCAAGATCCTCGATAAATTCAGAAATTACTATGAAAAGTAGTTTTAACACACCGCAGGCGGGTTATATTGATAGTGTACATGCATATCCCGGCAGTGCCGTGGGATGCAATATTGTGCTTGGGTGTATCATGATGAGAAGAAGGTATGTACTGACCGCACTGGAAGACATTAAAAGCGTGGCCAGCGGCGTAATCAGCGAGGTAAGCCGCCTGATGCCGCTGAACGATGAGCGTCGGTACAATATCGCATTGGTATTAAATGAATTGCTGGTTAATTCCTTCGAGCATGCGCGGCCGACGCCGCGTACGCCCGTTTTTGTGCATGCGGAGTATGCGGACAGACGTCTTCGTATCAGCGTAACGGACAGCGGCACGGGGTTTGAATATGCGCAGCTGAATGCCGACCCGGACGAGGCCGAAGAACTTTTGAGTGAGCGAGGGCGTGGTCTTAAGCTCGTTCGTGCGCTTTGCAGCGAAGTCTGCTACAACGAAACCGGCAACAGCGTTGAGGTCAGCTTCGCTCTTTAGCATTTTTTGTGCTTTTTTTTCGTATTTCGAGCATTATTTATCTTCATATATAGAGGAGTTTTTATTCCATACGGAGAATACTTAAGGTACGCGCCGGAGGAAGGATCATACAGGTAAATGGCAGTCAGTCGGAAATCGACCGGAAGATACGCTTCGCGGTCTTATGATATCAGGGCTTCGGCACGCTACGATGCAAGGACAACCATGCGGCGGAGACCTAAGGCAAGATTCTTTGTCATCCTTGGGGCGGTGCTCGCCGTGGTGGTAATGGTCATCGTGTTGGTGCTGCGCGCACAGGCTACCTCTGAGGTGACGCGGGGCAAGGCGGAATTCAGCGCGAGCTACGATATGTCGATCATCCGAACCGAAGTGGTCTACGAGGGTAAGAACTACGGCAAAACGGATTTCATCGCAGAGGAAGGCCAGCGGGTGTCCGCAGGAGACGCCATCGCTGAAGTTTACAGCTGGGAATACAACGAAGATACGCTTTCGCAGCTGCTGGATCTGCAGGAGACGATCCTGAATTACGAGGTGAATGTCAGCCGCGTGGGCGTTATCGACCCCCAACTGACGGATATCAACACCCGTATCGGCGCGAAAGTAGCGGAAATCGAACAGTCGGTGCAGCAGAGTCGCCCGCAGGATTCGCTGAAGCTCCAACGAGAGCTGGAAGTGCTGCTCGACGAGCGCATGACCTACATGAAAAGTGTCGTCGTACCGGATGACACGCTGCGCGGCTACTATGAGGACGAGCAGGCGCTGCTTACGACGATCGGAGCATGGAAAACGCTGCTCAGCGCCAGCCAGGACGGCGTTGTCAGTTTCTATTTTGACGGGTGCGAGGCGCTCATGACGCCCGGCAATATCGGTAAATTTACGGAAAAAGCGCTGGAAGAGGTAGCGGCGGGTAAAACGGTCGAAACGGAGGAGAGCGACGCGGCGTATGCGCCGCTGTACCGCATTGTGGATACGGGGGATTGGTATGTCGTCATGTATTCGGCGGACCCGATCCCGGAGATGCACGAAGGCAACGCGTTTTCGCTGATCTTTGACGACTATCTGGACTATCAGTATACCGGTGTCGTATATAACGCCTCGGTACTTGAAGAAAATGGCGGTTTCGTATATACTATACGGATACGGGACGATATCGGCCCGCTGATTGGTGAAAGGCGCGTAACAGCCCGGCTCTATGGGGAGCAAGAGGGCCTGCGGGTGCCAAAGAACTGTGTGGAGACCACCGAGGGCGCGACGGAGAAGGATCCGGATGTGACTTATGTGGAGACGGCCGACGGACAGTTCGTGCCGGTAATGATTATCGCGGATGACGGAGATGATTACCTGGTGCAGACTTACGAAGGGCAGCCGACGCTGTCGGAGGGGCAGCGAATCAAGGGTTGAGTGGGTTATATGGCTTCAATAGAGGATAACATAAAGAATATTGAAGAAAGGATGGATTTTTGCGCGAGGAAGTCGGGAAGGACCAAAGACGATATTGTACTCGTCGCGGTCAGCAAAACGGTGAACGCCGAAATGGTTGAACAGGCTGCAAAAGCCGGCATCCGTAATTTCGGTGAAAACCGGGTGCAGGAGTACCTGAAAAAACGTGAGGTTATCGGGGATTCTGTTATCTGGCATATCATCGGACCGCTGCAGTGCAATAAGGCAAAGTACATAATCCCCGGTGTGTCTTTGCTTCATTCTCTTGACAGGCTGGAGGTAGCGATCGAGATCGAAAGACAGTGCCAGAAAAAAGGCACGACACTTGATACGCTTGTCCAGGTCAACATCGCAAAGGAGCCGACGAAAGCCGGCGTGGCGGAAGAAGAACTCGAACGGTTTTTAGAGCAGTTGTCTGGTATGAGGAGCATCCACGTAAAGGGACTGATGGCGATACCGCCCGCAGCCCATGGCGCGGATGATAACAGGCACTGGTTCGCAAGAATGAAAAAGCTCTACGATCGGTTTGAGCGCGTGACCCCGGATCGCCCCTTTACGGTTTTGTCGATGGGAATGTCGGACGACTTCGAGACCGCAATTCTTGAAGGCTCAAATATGGTACGGATTGGTACGGCCGTGTTTGGGGCGAGGTCAAATTAAAAATTATAGGGGGTTACTATACCATGGCGAGAGGCATTTTTAACCGTATTCTGGATGCGGTAGGCCTTGAAGAGGAAGAACGTGAGGACGAAATGGTCATGGACGAAGATGACCAGTATTACGAGGAAGAGTACGAAGCCGAGCCGGAACCGCGCCCGCGCAGAGCAACCAGACAGCAGAGCAAGGTTGTAAATATGCCGAATACCGGCAGCGCGTCGCGTATGCAGATGATGTTGTTTCAGCCGAGCAGCCTCGAGGAAGCCGAGAGCATTATCGACAACCTGAAAGCCAGGAAGCCGGTAATCATGAACCTTGATGAGCTGGATGTGGAACTCGGGCAGCGCATACTCGATTTTGTGGGCGGCGCGGTATACTCGCTCAATGGCGATATTAAGAAAGTAGCACGCAGCATATTTGTGGTGGCGCCTCCCAATGTGGACGTGTCGCAAAGTATTGAGGAGCGTAGCGGCCGCGACAGTTACAAAAGATTTGACTGATATTCAGCCGGAGGCGCTTTGCGCATAGCCCTCATCAGCAGGGGGATAATTCTACTGAGTGCTTGAAAAAGGAGATGTTGACGTGCCGTTAAGTGCTGATGACATCCTTAAAAAGACGTTCAGTTGTCTTTTAAGGGCAAAGCCAAGACGACGTCAATCTCTTTCTGGATCAGATTATCGATGAGTTTAAAGCTCTCCAGAGCAGCAACGAGCAACTCAAAGCTGCGCTCGATGCCGAGCGCTCGAACCGTAGAAGAGATATTGAAGCGGCTGAGTTCTGGCGAAAGGAGACGTTGACGTGCCGTTAAGTGTCAAGGACATACTCGAAAAGACGTTTAAACGGGCTTTTAAGGGGTACGATGAGGACGAGGTCGATCGGTTTTTGGACCAGATCATCGATGAGTTTAAAGCGCTCCAGAGCGAAAACGAGCAGGTGAAAGCTGCGCTCGAAGCCGCAAACGAGCGCTTGAACCGCATCAGTGATACCGAAACGACCATTATGAATACGCTGGTCTCCGCGCAGAAAAGCTCGGAGCGTATGCTGGCCGAGGCCGCGCGCAAAGCGGAACTGATTATCGACAGTGCGCAAACCACGGCGCGGCGCCGTGCGGAGCAGACGATGACGGAGCTTGCGCAGGCCGAAAAGCACCTGGAGGAGATGAAGGCGCAGGCGACGCAGTTTGCGGAGAGCTTCGCCAATATGATCAATTCACAGGCGGCTTCGTTCGATCGTGCATACCGCAGTTTCTTTGGGGAGACCGAGACGCCGGGCGGCATCAATACCGAGGCGGCGAAGCGCATCGGCAGTGATGTGGAAAACGGGCTCAAGGATATTGGTGTGATCGGCGAAGCGCAGGATAAAAAGATGCCCGGAGAAATCCAGGGCATCAAGCCCGATTCGCTCCCGAAACCGGAACCGGTAGAACTGCCGGATATTCCGCCGGCTGAGATACCCGATTCGCCGCCAGGAGAGATCCCGCTGCCGGGTAAGGATATGATGTCGCTGCAGGAGATCAACCAGGCGCTAAGCGAATTGGAGGAACAGGACGGCAGCATATTGGGTGATGAAACCAATTCGGATTACAAGCCCCGATATGACGATTATTCCTGGCTCTACAACAATGATGCAGACGCCCAGAATACAAAAATCGCGGGCGGAGATGACGAAACGCTTAAATCGCTGATTGACGAGGTCATCGACTAAGAATTAAGGATACCGGTCGCCGGTAACCTGCTTAGAAGCCGCGGCAGTGATGGAAGGCACTGCAGCGGCACCGGTAAGTGCTTGATCAGGTTCGCAACGCGCCATTCATCATGGGTGCCTTGCGAAAAGCATAAAATTCTGTCCCATAACCAACCCCTTCCCAAGGGTTCTCCGTGCGGTACTTACGCGGAAAGCCCGGACCAAACGAACCTAAAGCGGCGGCGCACTGCGCCGTGTGCGGACGGTCGGCTGTGTCGACCGTCATTTTCGCGCCCTTAAAGAGGCACAGGAAGGTGTTGCTGATGAGCATTACAATTGGACAATTTAACGAATCCTTTCCGCCCGTAGTAGATGGGGTCGCAAACGTTGTTAAAAACTACGCATACTGGATGAACAAGAAGTATGGCCGCTGCTGCGTAGTGACGCCGGAGTACCCGGACGCTCAGGATGATTACAGCTTCGAGGTTTATCGTTATTCATCAATTACAGTTCCTACCCGCCGCGAATATCGGGTTGGCTTGCCGCAAATGGACGCGCCTTTTTGGCGCGACTTGAAAAAAATTCCGTTCGATATCGTTCATGCGCACAGCCCATTTGGTGCGGGATTATCGGCCCGCGCGATCGCAAAGAAGCTGGATATCCCGTTTGTGGCGACCTTCCATTCCAAATATCGTGATGATTTCAAAGCGGCGATCAAGTCGGATAAGTTCGTGGATGGCGTTATATCGATGATCGCGTCTTTCTACGAATCCGCGGATGAGGTATGGGCAGTCAACGATGCGTCTATCGAAACGCTGCGCGAATACGGGTATGAAGGGCCGGTGCATGTGGTAGGCAACGGCTGCGATATCCAGGTCCGCTATCCGGATGCGTCTTCGACGGCATCCATTGAAAAGTGGCTCGGCATCGGGCCGGACATACCGTTATTTATGTATATTGGCCAGCATATCTGGCAGAAGAACGTGAAGTTGATCATCGAAGGTCTGGCGCTGCTGAAACAGCGCGGAGGGCGCTTCCATATGCTGTTTGTGGGTGACGGCGCAAAACGGGCGGATATGGAGCGTATGGTCAGCGATCTCGGTCTAAAGGAGTGCACCACGTTTGCAGGCCGCATTTCCGACCGCGGTCAGGTTGCCGATATCTACCTGCGCAGCAGCGCGATGCTGTTCCCATCCATGTACGACACTTCTTCCCTGGTGCCGCGCGAAGCGGCGGCATGCGGGTGCCCGACCGTATTTGTGCGCGGATCCAGCACGTCACAGGGGGTGACGGATCAGAACGGGTTTTTAATTGATAACAATGCGCAATCCATGGCGGATACCATAGAGCAGATCATCCGCGATCCGGAGCTTGCCAAGAGAGTTGGCGAGGAAGCGCGTAAGACGCTATATATCAGCTGGGAGGACGCCGTTCAGGTTGCTTATGATCGTTATCTCTATCTCATTGACCGTAAGCGTACAGTAAGCGCGGGTCAAGGCAAGTAACGCACAAAAATCAAGCCGACCGCTTGTACCGGCGGCTGTTTTTATGCTCGGGCTATGCAGCTTTTGGCCTGCTTGATTTATTGACCAATTTCTGATATCATGCTAAGAGCGGTTTTGGAGGACAGATGGCAAAGAGTAAGAAACCAAAACATCTTTTCAGTATCATATACATGGCTGTTACAATTGTCGCAATCATATTAATTGCGCTGTTTGCAGCCGACCTTAATGCCATAGGGGAAGCGCTGAAGAATTTTAACATATGGTGGCTCGTTTCCTGTATCGGCGCGCTGCTGCTCTACTGGCTGACGGATGGACTGTTGCTTCATGATATCACGCAGTATATGTATAAAGCCCAGCCTTTATCGCAATCAATTAAAATCGGCTTGATCGGTTTGTATTACTGCGCACTGACGCCTTCCTCCACGGGGGGACAACCCATGCAGGTGATGTACATGAAGCGCAACAACGTACCGGTGGGTACGGCCACGTGCATCGTCTGTATTAAATTTGTCGTGTATGAGCTTTCTTTATGCGCCATTTACATCGCGGGTATGGTGGTACGCGGTGCCTATTACTACGTACACAGCAACGATGCGTTCTGGCTCGCTGTGCTCGGGTTCGTGGTCAACCTCGTCGCAGTGTTCTTCATCATCCTGACGATCGTTAACAAAAAGCTGGTGCTGAATGTCGGCAAATGGATACTACGGCTGCTGGCCAGATTAAAAATCATCAAGCACCTGGAAACCAAGCTGGAAGGTTTTGAAACCACCATCGAAGAATACCATACTGCGGCTTCGTACATATCCAAATACAAGCTGCGCGCCCTGGGTTCTTTCTTTATTTCAGTCATCAATTTAGCGTTTCTGTTCGTAATTCCTTACCTGATCTATTTGTCTTTTGGCTATACGCAGTACAATATATTCGACATATTCGTCATGGAGTCGTTCCTGTTCCTTGCGGTGTCATTTTTCCCGCTTCCGGGTGCTGCGGGCGCATCGGAAGGCGGTTTTCTGCTGTTCTTCGGACCGTTTTTCGGCGCTGCGACTGCGGTGGCCATGCTAATCTGGCGGTTTTTAACCTATTATTCGATACTCATCGTAGGCAGTTTACTCGTTGTGTTTGACGAAGTGTTTTCAATGCGGCGCAGACGCAAAAATGCCAGGATGGAAGCTGGCGAATCGTAATTCAGTCAGATAATCTTAATGTCTGAATGGTCAGACTAAGCAGCGCATAGCAAACCATGTCGAACGGTACAAATAAACATGAGAAGAAAAGCCGTTCGGAATGATATAATGTAAAATTTTAAATTTGTGGAGGTAAGTTGGGGGTGTTGGAATGCAAGCGGGGCTGGTGATCGTGATCGTACTGGTGTGCGCGTCGATATTCGTTAATGGATGGACGGACGCACCCAATGCAATCACCACCGTGGTATCCACAAGAGTTTTGTCCCCTAAGGCTGCGGTCGGACTTGCCGCAATCTTCAATCTGCTCGGCGTGATGCTGATGGGAACCGCGGTGGCGGAAACCATAAGCGGGATTATTAAGAACCCGATACCCGGTAACGATATCCTGATTACGTTGGCGGCTGCGCAGATCGCTATCGTATCGTGGGCGGTGGGCGCGTGGAAGTTTGGCATCCCCACGAGCGAGAGTCACGCATTGATTGCGGGGCTTACGGGCGCTGTGATGGCGGGCAGTGGACTGGATTCAATCAGCTGGGAAGCGTGGCAGAAGGTGCTCATCGGGCTGGGCGTATCGTCGGTACTGGGGTTTGCATCAGGCTGGCTCGCCACGGTTGGTGTCACTAAAACCTTCGGAAAGATGCAGCGGAGAAGAGCAAACCGCTTTTTCTCGATAGGACAAGTTGTATCGGCGTCCGCAATGGCGTTCAGCCACGGCGCGCAGGACGGGCAGAAGTTTATGGGCGTACTGGCTTTTGCGCTCATGATGGGGGGTGCAATCCCGAACACGGGGACGTTCGTCATTCCTCCATTGATCATGGTCGGCTGTTCAGCCATGATGGCTATCGGAACATCGATTGGCGGTTACCGTATCATCAAAACCATGGGTATGGATATGGTCAAGATCGAGAAGTATCAGGGTTTCTCGTCTGAGGTGGCTGCGTCGGCGTGTATGATTGGCGCGACCGTGCTGGGTATCCCCTTAAGCACCACGAACACCAAGGGTACCGCGCTGATGGGTGCTGCCGCTGCGAGAAGGCTGTCCAATGTAAACTGGGGAATCGTCAAGGAAATGGTAATGGCCTGGGTTCTCACATTCCCGGCCTGCGGACTGATCGGATATTTGATGGCGTTGCTGCTGCACGCTATTTTCTAGGAGGAAGTTATGGCAAGAGAGATGGATTACTTTGATATGTTCGTGAAGGGCGTGCAACACGCGCTCGAAGCGGCCAAGATGCTCAAAGCCCTGCTGGATGACGGCCGGGTGACACAGGAACGGGTAGCGGCGGTTAAGAAGATTGAAAACGATGCGGATACCCATATGCATAAGATGTGCGAGCAGCTCAATGTGGCGTTCATCACGCCAATCGACCGCGACGATATCTATCGTATCGCCAAGGAGACTGACGACATCACCGACAGCATCGAGCGTGTCGCCAACGACCTTTGGGTGATGCATGTGGATCACATCACTGCGGATATGCGGTTGATGGGTCAGTATGTGGTGGATGCGTGCGAAGTGCTTGTGCAGCTGATGTCGGAGATCAAGAACCACAAAAAGAGCAACAAGCTTTATGAATATACCGTAGAGATCAATCGAATCGAGGAACTGGGCGACAAGTGCTATAAGAATGCGATATATGAACTGTACGGTAACGAAAAAGATCCCATTGCGCTGATCAAAGCGCAGAACGTATACAAGGTGCTTGAAGACGCACTGGACGACTGTGAGGATGTAGCGGACTGCGTGGAGAGCATTATCATCACGAAAACCTGAACCTGACACATCCAACGGAAATGAAATAAAACGGGCGGCGGAGCCGCCCATTTATTTTGCTGTTGAACCCCCGGTTAATCCGCCATCTCAAGCGCGTGCAGAAAGGCGTTCACCGCATCTTCCTGCGTCGCCCATGAAGTGACCAGCCTTATGCATGTATGCGTTTCGTCCGGCTTGTTCCAGACCTCGAAACGGAACTGCGCTGCAAGCCTTTGCACGAGTTCGTCGGGGAATATGGGGAACATCTGGTTGGAGGGCGAGTCGGAGAGGAACTTGTATCCTTTGTGACGGATTCCCTCACGCAGGGTATTGGCCATACGGTTCGCATGCGCCGCGATTTCAAAGTATAAACCATCACGGAACAGCTCGATAAACTGCAGGCTGAGTATGCGCCCCTTAGCCAGCATCCCTCCCCGCTGTTTGACGATGTAGCGCAGATCTTCTGCAAGCGGCAGGTTCATAATCACTAACGCTTCGCCAAAAAGCGCGCCGTTTTTTGTACCGCCGACATAAAACGCGTCGGTCAGCCGCGCGATATCCGCCAGCGTTAAATCGCTGCAAGCGAGCGCGGAGCCCAGCCGCGCGCCATCCATATAGAGCAGCAGGTTATGGTCTGTGCAAAAATCGCGCAATGCGGTAAGTTCAACCTTGTTATAACACGTACCGACCTCGGAGGATTGCGATATATAAACGAGGCGGGGCTTTACCATGTGCTCATCGCAATGCGCATGCAATATGGGCATGATGATCTGCGGCGTAAGTTTGCCGTCCAGGGAATGCGCAGTAAGAACCTTGTGGCCGGTAGCCTCGATTGCCCCGGTTTCGTGCACGTTGATATGGCCGGTATCCGCCGTGATTGCCGCCTCATGCGGTCTTAAAAATGCCGAAATCGCGATGAGGTTGGTCTGTGTGCCGCCGGAGAGGAAATGGACCTGAGCTTCGCTTTGCCCGATTTGCGCCCGGATCAATTTAACCGCCTCATCGGTATATGGATCGCAGCCGTAACCGGATGTCTGTACAAGGTTTGTCCGGCCGAGCGCTTCGAGTATGCGCGGATGGGCCCCCTCGCTGTAGTCGTTTTGAAAGCTGTACATGAACGCCTCCTTATTATGTTTGCGTTTCTATACTACAACGGCTGGCGCAAGGCTGCAATGACGCCGACATTAAATTTTCTTGCATTGTCTTTTGTGATAGAATGTATGGCTTAACGTATACTCACGCAAACCGGTGAATTTTCAGTGAAAAAACGCATATATGAGAAAAAAATCCACATAACGATAGTTTCAGGCAATATACTTAATATATAGCTCGCAATTTCGTGAATAAAATAATAATAGACTATTTATTTTTTTAAAGTTATTGTATATAATATAAAAAATGCGCTGGGAGGCATTGACGGAATTATGATATTCGCCTGGAGTGAAAAATGCTAAAATATATAATAAAGAGGATTATCGCTTCCATACTGACCGTATTCATATTGACCACGGCAACTTTTTTCTTGATGCACGCTGTGCCGGGTGGCCCGTTCAATTCGGATAAGATCACGGAAGCGACAAGGGAAAAGCTTGAAAAGAAGTATGGCTTGGATAAGCCGCTGACTACTCAGTACGTCATCTATCTGGAGAATCTCGTTAAGGGAGACCTCGGGTCCTCTCTGCTTAAGAAAGGCCGTACGGTTAATAAGATCATTGCGGAGAAATTTCCGTATTCGGCTAAGTTGGGTCTGATGGCGATTGGATTTGCGCTGCTCATAGGTATCCCGCTGGGCGCTCTGGCAGCAATCAAGCATGGCAAATTGGTAGACCGGCTTGTTATGCTTTTCACTACCGTGTTCATATCCGTGCCGGGGTTTGTCTTGGGTACTTTACTTTTGGTAATATTCTGTGCATTGCTGCAAATTGCACCAGCGACATGGCAGGATCATGTCTCAAATTACATACTGCCTGTGATCACCTACTCGTTCTACCCGATATGTTATATCGCTAAGCTGACCCGGTCTTCGATGCTGGAGACGCTGGGACAAGACTATATTAAGACAGCACACGCAAAAGGGTTGTCAGCGTTTAAGGTCAATTTCAAACATGCGCTGAAAAACTCGGTCATACCGGTTATTTCATACATCGGGCCGCTTACTGCGTTCCTGATCACCGGCGGATTTGCGGTAGAGAAGATATTCAGCGTTCCCGGACTGGGACGGTTTTTCGTCGAAAGCGTCTCGGCGCGCGACTATCCCGTGATCATGGGTACAACGATCTTCCTGGGTGCCCTGATGGTTATCATGAATCTGTTGGTGGATATCATCTACAGCTTCGTTGACCCCAGGATCAAGCTACGTTAAGCGAGAGGCGGCTATGGATAAAAACAAAGAGATTAAACAGAATAATGATAAATCCAAAGAGAAACCAAGCCTTAGGCTGAATCCGTTCAGCATGCACGTCAACCCGAGCCTGTTTGAGAAAGCAACGGATGATGAAAAGCAGGAACTGGTTATCATGCGCAAAAGCACATCGCTCTGGAAAGATGCGATGCGCCGTTTCAGAAAGAATACGTTCGCAATGGTCGCGCTTGTGCTGATCATCGTACTTTTCCTGTTTGCGTTTGTGGGTCCGCTTCTTTCGCCCTATGATTATGACCAGTTTAACGACGGAGAAGAGGACCAGGGCCCTGTTATTGTAAATGACGCCGGGCAGGAGGTTTTTAATCAGGCGCACCCGTTCGGTACGGACAAATTCGGGCGTGACCTGCTCGTTCGCAATATGTATGGCGCGCGTATATCGCTGTCGATTGGTCTCATCGCCGCGCTGCTCACATTCATTATTGGTTCTCTTTATGGGTCGATCAGCGGTTTCATCGGTGGGCGAACCGATAATATCATGATGCGTATCATTGATATCATCTATTCAATTCCCGATCTTTTAATTGTGATATTGTTGTCGGTCTCGCTTAAGGAGCCGCTTGAAAACGTATTGAAGGCGAGTCCCATATTCTCGGTGATCAGTGACTTGGGCCCGGCATTTTTCTCAATGTTGATCGTGTTCGCGATGCTGTACTGGGGCACCATGGCGCGTATCGTACGCGGCGAGGTGCTGCGCATCAAAGAGCAGGAATACGTACTGGCTGCGCGTGCAATGGGTGCAAAGAGTTCGCGTATTATCCGCAAGCACGTGCTGCCCAACTGCATGGGGCCGATTATTGTGACAACCACATTGCAGATACCGTCTGCGATATTCACTGAGTCATTTTTGAGCTTTATCGGCCTGGGAATCAACGCGCCGCTCGCGTCCTTGGGTTCCATGGTAACGGACGCGCTGCAGGGTGTATATTCGTACCCGACCCGTGTGCTGTTCCCGGCCTTGATCATTGCGCTCATCATACTGGCGTTCAATACAGTGGGCGATGCGCTGCGGGATGTACTCGATCCCAGAATGAAGAAGTAGAGGTGCAGCTTTGGAAAATAAGCGTCTGATCGATATACAAGACTTAAGAGTTTCATTCTTTACGCCAGGCGGCGAAGTTCAGGCTGTCAGGGGTATATCTTGGAGCCTGGACGAAGGTGAAGCGATCGGCATCGTAGGCGAGTCGGGCAGCGGAAAATCTGTTTCGGTCTATGCTGTGATGCGGCTGCTGCAGTCACCCGGGCGAGTGATTGGCGGTTCAATTCAATTTAACGGCCGTGATATTTTAAGCCTGTCTGAAAAGGAAATGCGTGAGATTCGCGGCAACGATATTGCGATGATCTTTCAGGATCCGATGACTTCGCTCAATCCGGTTTATACCGTAGGCAATCAGATTCGCGAACCGCTTAATCTTCATATGAACATGAAGGGGGCAGCTGCGCAGAAACGTGCGGAACAGCTGCTGGACATGGTGGGAATCCCCAGCCCCAAACGGCGTCTGTCGCAATATCCGTTTGAGTTTTCGGGCGGTATGCGCCAGCGGGCCATGATATCGATGGCGCTTGCGTGCGAACCCAAGCTGCTCATCGCGGACGAACCGACCACCGCGCTCGATGTGACGATACAGGCCCAGATACTCGAGATCATGAAGGATCTGAAGAAAAGATGCTGCATGAGCATCGTTCTTATCACGCATGACCTCGGCATCGTGTCGGATATATGCGACAAAATCATTATCATGTATGCCGGCGAGATCATGGAGTATGGTCCTATTGAAACCCTGCTTTGCAATCCCAGCCATCAGTATACAATCGGCCTGATCAATTCGCTCCCCAAGCTGGAGCAGGATTGCAGGGAGCCGCTTAAACCGATTGAGGGAGCCCCTGTGGATTTGATGCATCCGCCTGCGGGATGTCCGTTTGCGCCGAGATGCGAGCAATGTTTGAAAGCCTGCCTGACGGAAAAACCGCCATATTTCGAAATCAGCCCGGGCCATTATTCGGCATGCTGGTTGCACTATGACCGGAAGGGAAATTGATCAATGGAAACGTTGCTGCAGATAAAAAACTTAAGAAAGCATTTTTTGATCAAGGGTGAAAAGCCTGGCCACAACAAGCTCAAGGCAGTAGAAGACGTTTCGTTCGATATTTTCAAGGGCGAGACACTCGGCCTGGTAGGCGAATCGGGCAGCGGCAAGACAACGATTGGACGTACACTGCTGCGGCTTTATGAGCCGACTTCCGGCAGTATTATCTATGACGGCAAGGATATTACCAAAGTCCAGATGCAGCCGTACCGTCGGAAGATGCAATATATATTCCAGGATCCGTACGCTTCGCTCAACCCGCGCATGACGGTAGGCGATATCATCGGCGAACCGATCGATATCCACAATCTGGCCAAGAACAAGGAAGAACGACGGGACCGTATCAACTATCTGCTGGATCAGGTAGGCCTTAACAGCGAACATGCAACACGCTACCCGCACGAGTTTTCGGGCGGACAGCGTCAGCGTATTGGAATTGCGCGTGCGCTCGCGGTTCAGCCCGAGTTTATCGTATGCGATGAGCCGGTCTCGGCGCTGGACGTGTCGATTCAAGCGCAAATCATCAACATGCTTGAAAAGCTACAGCACGAGATGGGGCTGACATATCTGTTTATTGCGCACGATCTGGCTGTTGTTAAACACATATCACAGCGTATCGGCGTCATGTATCTCGGAAAAATCGTGGAGCTTACTAATACGAGATTACTCCATGAGAATCCTGCGCACCCGTATACCCGTGCGTTGCTGTCCGCGATTCCGGTGTTTGATCCGAAGATCAATAAGGAGCGCAGACGCATTATCCTGGAGGGTGAAATCCCCAACCCACTGAATCCTCCGAAGGGATGCGTGTTTTCTACACGTTGCGCTTATGCGCAGGATATCTGCCGCGAGCAAGGGCCTAACCTCGTTGAGGTCAGCGAAGGGCATTATGTAGCCTGTCATTTTGCAGGACAGATCTAATCCGTATAATAGGCGCAGTCGCCTGTTTATATATTTGCATAATAGGCTGGAGCCTATTAAATAATGTAGGAGGAAGATTAGATGAAAAGAATTTTGACCCTGATTCTTGCGGTCGTCATGATTGTCAGCATGGCTGCCTGCACTAAAGTCAATGAAGAGCCCTCTACGAGCCCTTCGGAAAGTGCAGCCGCATCGGAATCAACGGCGCCTGAGACCCCTGCCACTGTAGAGCAGGTCGCTTCGGTTTGCGTGGGTGCAGAGCCGGAAACGCTCGACCCGACGATGAACCAGTCTGTTGACGGTATGATCTACATTACACACCTTTACGAAGGTCTGTATCGGATCAATACCGACGGTTCGTTCTCGCTTGGCCAGGCCAGCGACGTGACGATCACAGACAACGAAGACGGCTCCGCGCATGTGGTTGCTACGCTCCGTGACGACATTTTCTGGAGCGACGGTCAGCCTGTTACGGCGAACGACTTCGTGTACTCCTGGAAGAGACTGGTTGATCCAGCGACAGCGGCTCCTTACGGCTACATCGGCGCTGACTTCTTTGCCAATGGCGGTGCGATCCTGTACGAAGAGACCGAATCGATCGATAACCTCAGCGTTAAAGCGGTTGATGACAAGACGCTTGAGTTCGACATCACGGCAAACGTTCCGTACGTCAAAGACCTTCTTGCATTCCCGAACCTGATGCCGCTGCGCGAAGACATCGTGTCCGCGAATCCCGAAGGCTGGGCGGCTGAAGCTGAAGGCCAGGTATTCAATGGCCGTTATACGCTGACCGAGTTTGCTCATGAAGACCAGCTCGTATTCACAAAGAACGATGCTTACTGGGATAAGGATTCCACGCTGATGACCGAACTCACGTTCAAGCTCATGAGCGATGACAATGCGATGCTGGCTGCGTTCAAAGCTGGCGACCTCGACCTGATCGACTCTCTGCCGGTAGATGAGCTTGCTGCGCTGCAGGAAACTCCTGAGTACCACAGATTTGGTAACATCGGTCTGTACTACCTCGAACTCCAGCAGATCGAAGGCGGCGCGGAAGTGCTCAAGGACGTCAATGTCCGTAAGGCGCTCTCTCTCGCGATCGACCGTGATTACATGAACGAGACCGTTTGGAACAATACCCGCGTTCCGGCTTACGCACTGGTTCCCAATGGCGTGCCCGATGCTACGACCGGTTCCGATTTCCGTACGGTTGGCGGCGACGTAGTCGGCGGCGACCTCACTACGGATTTCGCGGCGAATGTTGCGAAGGCGAAGGAACTGCTTGCTGCGGCTGGTTATCCGGACGGCAAAGGTTTCCCGACCCTTGAAGTTTCGTTCAACACCAATACCGGCCACCAGGCTGTTGCGGAAGCTGTCCAGCAGGCATGGCAGACCAACCTCGGCATCACTGTCGAGCTGGCTTCGATGGAATGGGACGTTTTCCAGGGCTACAGAAAGACCGCTGATTGCGAAATCGCGCGTCAGGGCTGGCTGGGCGACTATACCGATCCGGCAACGTTCTTTGACCTCTTCAAGACCGGCGCTGGCACGAACGACGGACACTACAGCAATCCGGAGTACGATGCGCTGATCGATGCGGCCAGAGCCGAACAGGATCCCGCGGTTCGTATGCAGAAGTATCATGACGCGGAAGCGATTCTCATGAACGACATGGGTATCATCCCGATCGTGTACTATGCTGATGACGTACTGTCTCAGGCGAACTTCACAGGCTACGGCGTAACCGGTACGGGCAACAAGATGTTCTGGGAAGCTGTTGTATCCGAATAAGCGTATTCTGAACAGATAGTCCTATTGCAGCCCTGCAGACTAGTCTGCAGGGCTGTATTTGTTCTTTAAAAGTTTACGCCGGATTAACGGGGACAGCCGCAGAACATGACACACAAATCAGAAAGAGTGGTTATATGGCTGTTTTACCAAGAATAAAATCGGCGTTGCATGGTTCTCTGAACAGTTACAGAGGGCTGCGCAAAGAGATTTATGTTTTATGCATCGCGAGGATTATCAACAGCATGGGGGCTTTTGTGCACCCGTTGTTGGCATTAATCCTCACAAAAAAAATCGGGTTTTCAGTGGATCAGGCAGGGCTTTTTGCATCGATGTTGCTGCTGATCCAGGCGCCGATCATGCTGCTCGGCGGAAAGCTTGCGGACAAATACGGGCGACGGAAGCTTGCGGTCGTATTTCAGTTCTGCGGCGCAGCGGCGTATCTCGTCTGCGGATTAATGCAGCCGTCCCAGGGGATGGTGATCATGATCGCCGTAGCCTCATGCTTTTACGCGTTGACTTACCCGGCTCTCGACGCGATGGCCGTAGACCTGACACAATGCGGCCAGCGCAAGGAAGCGTTTGCACTGCTGTATATGGGGTTTAATTTAGGGTTTGCGATCGGACCGATGCTGGGGGGATTGATGTACCAAGACCACCTGCAGCTGCTGTTTATCGGCGATGCGCTGACGACAATTGTTGCGACCGTGTTGATCTGCATCTATATAAAAGAGACCCTGCCTCAAAGAAATGAGCAGTCAGCCGGAACAAAACCGGAGTTGGAACGGGAGATAAAGGGTTCCATCTGGAAAGTACTTTGGGGACGCAAGATCCTGATCGTTTTTGCGCTGGTGATGCTGCTGTTCCAATTCGCATACAGCCAGTGGGCATTTGGTCTGCCCGTGCAGATGGGCGAGCAGTTCGGTGATAACGGTGGGTCAGCGTATGGTCTGCTGGCAAGTTTCAATGGCTTGCTTGTGATCGTGTTTACACCGCTCATCACCATGCTCATTCGGTCATGGCGCGTGATGGTAGGAACGGCGGTGGGAGGCCTTCTATACGCGGTCGCCTTTGGCATGCTGATATTCATCCGCGCCCTTCCGCTTTACTATTTGTCAATGATCATCATGACGATTGGCGAGATGATCATGACGATCGACGCACAGGCCTTTGTAGCCGACTATTCGCCTTCTTCGCACCGCGGACGGCTCAACTCGGTGGTTAATTCCATCAGCGGAACCGGCAGGATGCTGTCGCCGGCCATTATCGGATACATCGTCGCAGGCTGCGGACTGGCGGCAGGGTGGTGGACGGTTTCTATCGCTGCGCTTGCTGGCGGTGCGTTGCTTGTGGGCATTATCCGATCTGGTATGTTTAAAGCGCATAAAGTGGGAGATGCCTGCAGCGAAATGGATGCGGATGTATGACCCGAATGAAAAAAGGCTTCCTGGTTTGATGCTGGGAAGCCTTTACTTTTACTCAAGATATTTTAAATATGATTCAAACGAAAACCTTGCTGTCAAGGATATATTTCATCATACGCAGCGCTTCGGAATCGGTTTTGCCCACCAGTTTGATGGATCGCTCAAGTTCACGATAAGCGGGCTTCAGGAAGCCGTTACGGAAGTATAATTTGCCCAGCTGCATCAGCACGGTATCATCGGTAACGAGATTGAGCAGGCGGCGCGCTTTATCAAACTCTTCTACGTGTTCGGTTTTGAGCAGAATATCGAGGAGCCCCATGATCGGCGCGATATAGAGCTTAGATGATGCTGCGTCGGCGGCCAGCGGCGACGGGTTATTATCTGCCATCAACGCCTCAAAACGCTCCAGCACGCAAAAATACTCGTTTTCACCACGAGGAAGAGTTATGACGGCATCAGCATCAAAGAGAGCGCAGAGACTGCCCAAAAACGAAGCGCGGTTTTCATATTTGCTGCCAGCGAGCTGATCAAAAATTATACAGGCTTCGTTATAGCGTTTCAAGTAAAATAAACAAACGCCCTGGTAATAAGCTGAGGTTTCGGCATTGCCGCTTCTCTTGGCTGCCTTTCGGGCAAATTGAAGTGCGGTCTCCCAGCGACGGTGCCCGTAGAAAACATCGGAGAGCAGCAGATATTTGTCAGACCCTCGCGGGAGATACCGGATGAGCTTTTTTGCAACCGCTTCAGGCGGCAGACTTTCGAGCAGCAAACCAGCCAGCCGGCTTAATACTTCTGCGTTTGTAGGCTGAAAACGAAGTGCAATGCGCGCATAGCGCAGCGCACCTTGGGGGTCTCCTAAGTTGTGATGAATCTGGAATAGCATGTGTGCCGCCTTGTGTGTGCCAACTCCGGGGATGTTGGCGATCAGCAGAGGCGGATCGCCCATTTTGAGGCACTTCTGAAACGAGCGAATGGCGGCGAGATACCGTTCCTTTTGAAGCCAGAGAATACCGCGGATGAATTCAAGATCGGTAAAATCGGGGTACCGCGTCAGCCCTTCTTCAATAAGTTTGAGTTGATCCGAAGTTTTGCCAAGCAGCTCACAGCACGATATTAACCGGAGAATGAGTTTTGGGCAGCAGGTGACCGATGGATCAATCAGCGCATAGCTTTTTAAATAGTTGTCATAGGCTTCCCGTATTTTAAGCTGAGTAAAGAATTCGTTGCCCAGATTATAGAGCATAAGCGGATTATCCGGATTCTTTTCAAGCTCTTTGCGGATCAACTCCATATTTCTTTCACGTTTGCTCAGGGAGCGGATGGCGGAGTTGAGATAGCCATAGTGATATACGCGCATATCCGAGATCGCGGTAACGGTTTTGACGGCAGGATCCCCGCATGATATCTGTTCATGGATATCACCTGTAAAACGGTACCCCAGACCGTTACGGACAAGGTATATGTTCAGGTTGATGATGACGTTCGCAGGATCGGCTTTGTCACCCAGAAAGCTCAGTGTTTTTCCATAGTATGCGGTAGCCGGAGCGTCTTTCGCTGTCATACTGCGCAGCATATCGGTATCTTGTGTCTCAAATTCGCAGTCTGCATCCATAATGAAGATCCAGTCCATTTTAGCATGCGTGATGGCGTAGTTACGCGCGTTGGAAAAGCTGCCGTCCCATGGATAGGTAAATACTCTGGCACCATAGTTTTCAGCGATTTCGACGGTCCTGTCCGTGGAGCCGGTATCCACGATAACCATTTCATCTACGATATCCTGCACGCTCTCAAGGCAACGCGGCAGCATCATTTCTTCGTCTTTAACAATCATACAAAGGCTGATCGTCATTGGATGGTTCCTCCGCAGTGTGTTATGTAGGACGGCTCCAGCCATCCTGCGCATTTGTTATATTGCATGTATCGCAATAACCGTTGATCGTTACGGTTTTGGCAGCAGCATCGGGCTTGTATTTCGGCACCATAGTAGAGCCCCGCTTATCTTCCCGTTTTTGAGCATATCGGCGCGTCCGGGTGTTGTTATATGGCTGCCGACATAGGGGACTGTGATCTGCGCTTCATGCATAGCTGTCAGTGATTCCATCATGTATTATCTTATTCGCAAAGTTAAAAAAGGTTATTACTGCATTGCTCATACCGCATAAGAAGGTTTTATGGTAAAATAGCACCATGAACGCAAACGAGGTGGAACGGATGACAGACAGAGAAGGGGTGCTAATAATATTGAGGCAGCATGTGAAAGGTGAGAGCCTTTTTCGCCACGCGCTGACCGTAGAAGCTGTGATGCATTATTTTGCGAGGCTCTATAACGAGGACGAAGATCAATGGGGGATTGTCGGTCTGCTGCACGATATCGACTTTGAGCTATATCCTGAGCAGCACTGCCACATGGTGCGCGCGTTGCTTGTGCCGCATGGGGTGCCAGAGGAAATGCTGCGCGCGATTGAAAGTCATGGATACGGGATCGTCAACGACGTGGAGCCGCTGCACGTGATGGAGAAGGTCCTCTATGCGACGGATGAGCTGACCGGCCTGATCGCGGCAACGGCGCTGATGCGGCCCAGTCGGAGCGTACTTGATCTTGAAACGGCATCCGTCAAGAAGAAATGGAAGCAGAAAGGCTTTGCGGCAGGGGTGGACCGTGCTTTAATTGAGCAGGGCGCAACAATGTTGGATATGGATGTGGATACGCTCATCAATCATACGATACAAGCGATGCGCGTCGCTGCGGAGGCGATCGGCCTTCAGGGCGAACCGCAGCAATCATAAAGGAGGAACGGGATGTTTACACAGGTGGATGGAAGAGACTTTGGTGATGTCAGAATATATACGCTCAGCACCTGCGGCTGGTGCAAAAAGACCAAGACGTATTTGAACAGTCATGGCGTTAAATACGCATACGTGGATGTGGATCTGCTCTCAGGTGCGGAGAAAGAGGCGGTTCGCAAGGAGCAACTGCGATTTAATCCAAACGGGTCATTCCCGACGATCGTGATCGACGGCAGCGACTGTATTGTGGGCTACGACGAAGAGCGGTTGTCGGACCGTTTTGGGGGCTGACATGGATGAACGCGTAAAAAAGCGGATGGATAAGCTGCGCGCCGACGCGGCTGCGGGCGGGTACTCGCTCAATCCCGACGAGGACTTCGTCGCTGATCTGACAGAGGGCATGCTGGCAAATGCGGACCGCTATGGCATTGAAAGCTGTCCCTGCAGGCTGTTTGAAGGCAGTGCAGAGGATAACCGCGATATCATATGCCCGTGCGTTTACCGCGACGACGACCTCGCCGAATACGGCGCGTGCTTTTGTGCGCTGTATGTTGCGAAGGACAAGCCCGTAAAGCAAGCGCCCGAGCGCAGGCCAACGCAAGAGAAACGGATACGGCAAAGCGCCATTGGCGAAAAGCCCAGCGCTTTGCCGTATCCGGTTTATCGGTGCAGCGTTTGCGGATACCTCTGTGCAAATACGAATCCGCCGCGCGTTTGCCCCATTTGTAAAGCGAGCGCGGATCGGTTTGAACGGTTTATGTAGGGAACCACTGATTCACTCGTTATCAGAGGCTCCTGAGCAAGTCGATTTGCATGATGATTACGCTGGCGGGGGTTCCATCGGTCAGGCCCACATCTTTCATGATGCCGACAAGCTCAAAACCCATTCTTTCATGAAACTTGACGGATTGTGTGTTGCGGCTGTCGATCCAGGCCGTGACGATGCGCAGTCCGTTCTGCTTTGCCTGGTCCAGCAGGGCTTTCATCAGTGTGGCACCGTATCCATGGCCTGCGAATCCGGGCTCCAGGTAGATGCTGTCTTCTGCGGTTTTGGCATAGCCCGAGTGGGGACGGAAGCGGGATAGCGAGGCGTAGCCAATCACCTTCCCGTCGTCTTCCGCGACAAGCGCGCAATAGGGCAGGGCAGAATGCCCGCGCAGCCAGACATCCATCGTATTGGCGTCCACCGGCGTACGGTCCCAGATGTGTGTGGTATGGGCGCGATAGTAATTCATGATACCGGCAATGGCGGAAAGGTCAGCAGGACAGGCGTCGCGTATGATCATAGGCATCCTTTCAAGGCGTGGAAAGAGCTGAATATTGTAATGGCAACAATATACCGCGCGTCGTGACGCGTGTCAAGGCGGGCGGCGGAGGCGATTATGAACGAACTCGTTACATTGGAATACAAACCCGGGGTATTGCGCCTGCTCGATCAGATGCTGCTGCCGGGGCAGACGGTCTATTTGGAACTGACCACGGTGCAAGAGGCGGTGGAAGCGATCAAAAAACTGCGCGTGCGCGGCGCGCCCGCGATCGGCGTTGCGGCCGCGTATGCGCTGTGCCTCTCGGCACACGCCGCAAAGGCGCTGCCTCACGAGCAGCTGATGGTGTCGCTGAAACAAGACGCGGCACTGCTGGCGGCATCGCGGCCCACTGCGGTCAACCTGTTCTGGGCAATCGAGCGGATGACTGGCGTTGTAAAGCGTTTGTCGGGGGAGAGCAATCAACACCTCATCGCCGCGCTGGAGGACGAGGCGCGCCGCATTGAAGCGGAGGACGGAGAGATTAACCGTGTTATTGGTGAGAACCTTTTAAGCCTGCTGCACGACGGTGATACGGTGCTGACCCATTGCAATGCGGGGATCCTTGCGACGACGCGCTATGGCACGGCGCTCTCGCCCTTCTATCTCGCCAAAAAGCGCGGAATGAACATCCGCGTAATTGCGGACGAGACGAGGCCGTTGCTTCAGGGCGCGAGGCTTACCGCGTACGAACTGTTTCAAAGCGGCGTGGATGTGACGCTGATCTGTGACAATATGGCGGCCACGGTGATGGCCCAGGGCAAGGTGCAAGCCGTCATCACAGGCTGCGACCGCGTTGCGGCGAACGGGGATACCGCTAACAAGATCGGAACCATGGGGGTCGCGGTGCTAGCGAAGCACTTTGGCATACCGATGTATATCGCCGCGCCCACGCCGACGATCGACCTCAAGTGCAAGGGCGGCGCGGACATCCCCATTGAGCAGCGCGATGCGGACGAGGTGACGTGCTTTGCGGGTGTACGTACCGCGCTCGAGGGCATAAAGGTTTACAACCCTGCGTTCGACGTTACGCCTGCAGAGTTGATTACAGCTATCGTTACAGAGAAAGGCATCGTGCGCGCGCCGTATGACGCGGGATTAAAAGCGTTATTTGATTGAACCGTCATTGCAAGGGGCAATACGACTTGGCAATCCAGATAAGGGCAGGGATAAATCGCTGGTTGTTTCGCGACGTTCGCATTGATTAAGGGCCTGACTGGATTGCACCGCTGTGCTCGCAATGACGGGTTACTATGGGGGTAGCTAAAGAAAAGGCCGCGCGGTATCCGCGCGGCTTTGTGATTACCCCGGCTTTGCCGGGCAGCGGTTTACTAGAATGTCTCGTCCTTAAGCGCGTCGATGATGTTCTCCTTGCGGACGCGGTGCGTCGCGTACAGCATGGTAGAGAACACGATCACGAGGATCATCAGCACTGCAAAGCCGTAGCTGAGCCAGGGCATGGAGAAGGTACCCCCCAACACATTGATCTGCATTCGATAGAGCAGGAACGCGATTGCGAGGCTGATCGGCAAGCCGTAGAGCAGCCCTTTGAGGCCGTAGAACATGCTTTCAAAGCGCATCATCTTGTTAAAGCCTCCGGGCGTCATGCCCACTGAGCGCAGCATGGCGAACTCACGACGGCGCAGACCGATATTGGTCGATACCGTGTTGAATATGTTCGCGATGCAGATCAGACTGATCAGGATGATGAAGCCGTATACGAACACCCCGAGGAACGTGGATACGTTTTGCTCACTCCGAGCCATGTCCTTGATATTGTAAAGATACCAACCGGATGCTGGCAAGCTCTGCGTAATCTCGCTGATCTGTACCTCCAGCCTTTGATCCTCCTTCGAAGTCATGAAAGCCGAATACCCGATGGCACCCTGTTCGGACAAAGTGCTTTGCCGCTCCATCGTCATGCCGTGGACGATGCTGTTCAAGACATCCTCCGTCACGACGAGCGTTACGGAAGAGAAGGAGCCGTTCAGTACACCCATCGGCCGCGCCTGTGTGACTGCACCGATCGTCAGCGTTGCCTCTGTTTCATGCGAGGTTTCCGTAGTGGGATCGCCTGCGGTAAAGAGGAGCGTATCACCTGCGCGGACGGTTAAGACGTCGCCTGCTATCTTTTTGGTGTTATTGCCCTCCGTAGGAGCGTAGCTTTGACCATAGTTGATAAGTATCCCCTTAGGACTACCCATGTCAGCATAATCCTGCGCGCGAAAACCTGCGGTGTCTGCGTATGCGGCGAAGGCGGTGTCATCCAACCCTGCTAATATGACGTTAAAATCGTTTATTTCAGAAATCTCTATCCCATTCTGAGTCATTAACTCACGCGAGTTCGCGCTGAGTTGGTCCTCGTGAAGCGGAACAAATCCGGAAAGCCGCGACGAAGCGGTAAAGCTGTCCACTAGGTCCAGCGCGGCGATGCGTGCGTTGGTGTCCTCGCGCTGCGCTTCGGAAAGGCCGGGGTATTGCACCATGATATCGTAATTGAAGCCATCGTTAACAGCGTCCGAGATACCCCGTGTGATGTTCGCATACGAGGACACGGTCAGAAACAGCACCAACGATATCACGAGCGAAACGACCGTTGCGCGGTATTTCTTGCGGCTGCGTTTTAAGTTTTTTACCGCGACTTCCGCCTCAAAGCCGAACAGCGCGCGCGTCAAGCGTGACGTCTTGACGTTCCGGCGCGTCATGCGCACTTCCTGCGTTTGGCGGATCGCGTCGATCGGGGAGATTTTAGACGCACGACGAGCAGGCCGGTATACCGACACAAATATCGTGATGATCGAGAACAGTACGGTAATTCCAATTGCGAGCGGCGGCACGATCAGCGTGAGCTTTACATCCGCGGGCATATTGATAAAGCTGTCGAGCAGCGGCTGGATAGCGGCCAGCGTGATGCCGATGCCCCCGATACCGGCCAGAATCCCAACGGGGATGCCGATGATGCCGACAAAGAAGCCTTCGAAGTATACGCTCGCGCGCTTTTGCCGCCGCGTCGCGCCGACGCTTGCGAGCAACCCCAATTGCCTCGCGCGTTCCGATACCGACATTGCAAACGCGTTGTAGATCAGCGATACCGACGCAATGACAATAATCAGGATGATGACCAGCATGAAACCTTGCAGGAACGCGTAGACGTTATCCCACTCCACGACGCCGTAATAGCGCAGCAGCTCGTCATTGAATTCCGCACCGACATCGCCGCCGATACCGGCCACGAGGCGGTCTACGTCCTTGTAGATATCCCGGCTGATGTGATTCATCGTCACGTACACATCTATACGGTCTTCTGCTTCCAGTATGCTTTCGTCGACATATCCCAACAAACCGTAACCTGCGGACCAACTTGGCTCGAAGCCGGGAGTTTCCATGATGCCGACAATGGTTCGCGTAACGGTTTCGTGAGGTGTAAAGGTGGGGGAGGCGATGACTTCACCCGCTTCGTTATAGGCATCGGATAGATAACCGTTGTTTTTAAGCGGCTCTCCGGTTGTATCAATGATATCACCCACGTCGAGCGTAATCGTATCCCCGATTGCATAAGGAAGATCGCTGCCTTCCTGGATGCTCTTCGACATGAGCACTTCGCCCTCGTTTTGCGGCAGGCGTCCATCGATGAGCCGGATGGACATCTGATCGAAGCCGTTTGCGCTGTACTCACGCAGATACAGGTACGACTTGGAGTAATTCTCGGACGACGGTATCTTCGCGTATCCGATCTCGCGGCTTAAAACTGCGGTGCTGACCTTATCGTTCCCGGTGACTTCATTCAGTTTATCTGCCGGAACGTTATAGAGCTGCGCGTGCCATTCTCCGCCATCCGCAATGGCACCCTGCTGCATATAGTTCACGAACGAGAAAAGCAGCGCGGTAACGGCGGTGATCATCGCGACGGAGATAATGACGCCGAGAATGGTAACGATCGTGCGCTTCTTGTTGCGCCCGAGATTACGCAGTGTAAAGTTTCTCATGACGTTCATTTGCGCATCACCTCGTCGCGCACGATGTGTCCGTCCTCAATGCCGATGATGCGGTCTGCCTGCAGCGCGGTATCCATATCGTGCGTGATCAGAATCAGCGTCTGCCCGAACTTCTGGTTGGAGAGGCGCAGCAGCGCCATGATCTCCGCGCTGTTACGGCTGTCGAGATTGCCGGTCGGTTCGTCGGCGAGCATCAGCGCGGGGCTGCTTACAAGCGCGCGGCCGATGGAAACGCGCTGCTGCTGCCCACCAGAGAGCTGGTTGGGCAGGTGTTTGCGCCGGTCGGAGAGGCCCAGCATCGCGAGCAGCTCATCGACCTGTGCTTTATCGGGTCTTCTCCCATCCAGCAGCAGCGGAAGCGTAATGTTTTCTTCCACGTCCAGCACGGGGATGAGATTGTAAAATTGGTAGATGAGGCCGACCTGCCGCCGCCGGAATATCGCGAGGCGGCTTTCGTCGAGCGAATAAATATCCGTGCCGTCGACAAACACCTTGCCGGAGGTGGGACGGTCTACGCCGCCTATGATGTGAAGCAGCGTTGACTTGCCGGAGCCCGAAGCGCCGACGATGGCGACAAACTCGCCCTGCTTAACGCTGAACGAAACGTTGTCCAATGCCTTCACAGCGGCTTCGCCGCTGCCGTAACCCTTGCTTAAGTTTTCAACCCTCAGTATTTCCATACGAAAACTCCTTTGCCTTGATGTTCCCTATGATAACCGGCCAAGGTGACACGACGATGAATTTTTTAGTGACGGTTTTGTCACTTGAGGAAGCGCAGCGTGAAAACGCTGCCGGGACCGCGCGAGGCGGCGGTAATGCTGCCGCCCTGCTCCTGTACAATCGCGGCAGCCATGGCGAGGCCGATGCCCACGCTGTCCTCCGAGGCGTTTTTACCGCGGTAGAAACGGCTGAAAATGTGCGGCAGGTCGTCCGGGTCAATACCCGGACCGTTGTCACGGATGCGGATCTGCGTGAACAGCGGGTTTTCCTCGCAGGCGACGATGATTTCGCCGCCCTCGGGCGTATGTTCCACGCAGTTTTTAAGCACATTGAGCAGCGCTTCGGCAGTCCAGTTCTCGTCGCAGGTGAGCATGGCTTCGCCCGCGTCGATGCGCAGCGTCTGATTTTTCAGCTCGATGGGAATGAGAAGCGGCGCGCATGCTTTGCCGATCAGCGCCTTTGATAAAATTCGCTGCGGCTTGAATTTAACGGTCTTTGCATCGAGCCGGGACATTTTAAGCAGGGCCGATACGAGCCATTGCAGGCGCTCCAATTGCAAGCGCATGCGGCCGGTAAACGCGCGTCGCTGTTCGTCGGGCATTTCGGCGTCGCAAAGCAGATCGGTCATGATCAGCATGGAGGTAAGCGGCGTTTTAAGCTGATGCGATATATCGGAGAGCGCGTCCGCAAGCGCCAGCTTTTCGCGTTGCAGCGCGTCGCCGCGTTCGCGAAGCGCCGCCGTCACCTTGTATATCTCGTTCTTGAGTATGGAAAGCTCACCTTCGGCGTTGTCGCGTACATCGAGTGTGTAGTCGCCGCCGTTAATCCGTTTTAAGTATGCGCACAGGCGCTTGATTTGCCCGTACCGCTGCCATGTGAAGGCGAGCAGTATGGCGATGAACAGCACCGAGCAGGCCGTAACTGCAATGCCAACCGCAGTCGAAACAAAAAAGCCGGCGGCTGAGGCAGCTCCGCCGGTCAGCAGCAGCACGAGAATGAAATTGCGAAATTCGCGGTTGCGCATCTATTCACCCGCCTTATAGCCGAGCCCGCGCACGGTGTGGATCAACCGGGGGTTCTGCGGGTCGTCCTCTATCTTCTCGCGCAGGCGCTTGATGTAAACCGAGAGCGTGTTGTCCGTCACGAATTCGCCCGCGATGTCCCAAATGCCCTCCAGCAGCTGAGAACGCGTGAGCACCTGCCCGCTATGCGCCGTAAGCGTCAGCAGCAGCCGGTATTCGAGCGCGGTCAGCAGCACCTCCGCGCCGTCACGCATCACCTTGGCTTGGCGCGTGTTGATAGTGATGTTTCCAAGGCGCAGCTCGTCCCGGTTCTCGCCCTTGCCTTCGATGCGGCGCAGCACGGTGCGCAGCCGCGAGAGCAGTTCGCGGATGCGGAACGGCTTGGTGATGTAGTCGTCCGCGCCCATATCGAGGCCCATCACGATATTGACCTCTTCGTCACACGCCGTGAGGAACACGACCGGCGTATCGCCCTGAGTTCGGATCGCTTTGCAGATATCGTATCCACTGCCGTCGGGCAGCGAGAGATCGAGCAGCGCGAGATCGAAGCGCTGCTCGATGAGCGTTTTTCGCGCCTGCGCCGCGTTATAACAAATCGTCACGCCGTAGCCTTCCTGCCGCAGCGTGTATTCGAGACCCATGACGATGGTCTTATCGTCTTCGACGAGCAGTATCTGTTTCATTCTATCACCCGCATCATTATAGCCGATATGGATAAGTTTTGCATGACGGAATTGTCATAACCGAAAAAAGTAGACCCGCTTATAGAGAAAGCCCGCATCCAGACAGGATACGGGCTTTACACATTGCTTGATCCGAATAGGGCCTGGGATTACAGTGCTTTGCCTTCGTATCTTGCGAGCCTGCTGTATAGTGCAGTGACGATTGCGATATATGCCATGAACAGCACAAAGAATATCCATTCGCCGAGGAAGAAATCCGTAAAGGCGTTTTGCGAAATGATGTTGAATATTGCCGCGGCGTAGCCTGCAATGGCAAGGCTGCGGGGCATATCAGGATGCAAAAAGAACGCGACGGCGGTGAAGCTTAAAAAGCAGTCCATGCCGATCATGTTGAGCGTGCTGAACATGGCGTGCACCGCGTCGTTGACGCCCAGAGGGATCGCCGACGCCATTACCAGACATACGGTGCCCGCGATACCGGTGACCTGTGCACAGATATAGCAGATCACATACTTCTTTTCTACGTGCCGCCCGAGGTACCACTGCGAAAGCCCGATGTAGAACAGAGCCAGCAGCGCGGCCACGGCGATGCATCCGGTGTTGTAGCAGACTGCGCCGCCGGGGTTAAGCTGCGGATTGCCGTAGTCGCTGATCCAGCCCGTCAGCGGACCGATGGACAAATTGTGCAGCGCGGAAACGAGCGTGAATGCCGCGTAAACCGGAATTGCCGCGACTCCCGCATAGCGGGTTATACGATTCCATGTCTGACCCAAGCTGAGGGACGAACCGGGCCCGGAGCGTTTCGAAGCTGCCGCTTCAAGATTACCCGTCATAGCGCCTCCTCACAGTGCTTCGCACTATTTTATATTCTTTACGCGCAGTCTCAGCAACATGACAGCCGATACGATCAGCGCGACACCGGCAACTCCGATCAGGAGCCAGATCCACAGCGGAGACTGTGCGCCCACAAGACTACCACCCTTATCAACGACCTGAACGCTGAACGCCGCCAGCGGCATATCCTCTTCGCTGAGCGCAACAACCTCCAGCTTGCCGTCATCGTCCAGCGACTCGCGGCTGACCTCCACGCGTACCGTATCCGCGCCTTCCACGCTGATGACCTTGCCGTCCGGCAGTTTAATGGAAGTGGTTCCGTTGGGAAGGTCCGCCACGCGGATCTCCAGCGTGATAACGCCTGTCTGCGCATCCTCCTGAATGACAGCGGGCATCACGATAACGCTTTGCTCTGAGGCCTGCTCATCTTCAGACGGCACGGGGGTTCCCGAAGCGGATGGTGAGACCTCCGAAGAGGGTGTTGCGGTTGGCGTCGCAGTCGGCTGCGGTGTTACGGTAGGGATTGCCGATGGTGTTGCAGACGGTTGCGGTGTTGCCGTTGGCCGCGGGGTTTCGGTGGGTTCCGGGGTTTCGGTGGGTTCGGCCTCTACCGTGGCGAGTAAAGTAACTCCGTTTGAGGCGGTCAGCGGGTCGCTCCCCGAGACATACTGCCCGGCAAGGCACCTCACCGTGACATTGGTAATGTTCCGGTCGTAGTCCTCCGTGGTGTTGCCGGACAACGTAATTTTTACGGTGTGCGCGTCAATGCGCGTCAAAGCGCCCATGCTGACGCCTTTGGGCAGGTTCAATACCGTCCAGCCTGCCGCATTGATGGAATTTGCAAATTGCCCGCCAATCAGTTTGACGGTAATTACTTCACCGTTCTCCGCGCCTTCTTTGATGGAGCCGTCGTCGCTGATCGAGAGGATTTCCGCGTCGTTTATGGCCTTCAGCAAAGCGCCCTGGGCGCTCAAACCGCCGCCGCCCGTGTTGTCGGCATATTCCGGTTTTGCGCAGGTTACCGTTACGCTGATATCCGAGTCGTAATCCCAGGCCGCGTTTCCCGAAAGCCGGATGCGCACCGTGTGCGCGTCTACGCGCGTCACTTCGCCCTTGCTTACACCGTTCGGCAGGCCCGTTACCGTCCAGTTGGACGGCGTGATCGTCTCCGCAAATTGCCCGCCTGCCAGCGTTGCCAGTATGCTTGCGCTGTCTTCATGGCCTTCGGTAATGGGGCTTTCGCTTCGTATGGAGAGGCTTTCCGCGTCGTTGACCGCGGTTATGGTGATGCTGTTTGCGGTCAGACTGCCTGCTGTAACCTGATATGCCGCAGCCGCGCACGAAACAGTCACATCGGTGATATCGGCGTCATAGTCTTTTGAAGCGTTTCCTGAGAGCGCGATGGTCACCGTGTGCGCATCGACGCGCGTTACCGTTCCTTTGCTGACGCCCGCGGGCAAGCCCGTCACCGTCCAGTCGTCCGGGTCTATGCCGCTCACGAACATACCGCCCGTTATTGTGACAGTGATGATCTCGCCGTCTTCGCCGCCTTCCTCAATCATTCCGTCGTTATGGGCAGACAGGCTCCCCGCGTCGTTCACCGCCGTCAGCGTGATACCGCCCGCGCTAAGGCTGCCATCTCCTGAACTGTCTGTATAAGCGTCCACCGTGCAGGTCACTGTCACGCCGGTAATGTCGCTGTCGTAGTCCACCGCGGCGTTGCCTGACAATGCAATGGTCACGGTGTGCGCGTTGACGCGCGTCACCATCCCCTTGGTCACGCCCGCAGGCAGGCCGGTCACTGTCCAGTCGTCCGGGTCCGCCGGTGTGAACATGCCGCCCGTCAGCGTCACGGTGATCACTTCGCCGTTCTCGCTGCCCTCTGTAATGAGGCCGTCGCTGCCGAGGGAGAGGCTTTCCGCGTCGTCCGTTGCGGTTAGTGTAATGCCGGAAGCGCTGAGTGTTCCGCCGCCCGTGCTGTCCGCGTATTCCGCCGCCGCGCAGGATACCTGCACGCCCGTGATGTCGCTGTCGTAATCCGCCGTGGCGTTGCCCGAAAGCGTGATGCTTACCGTGTGGTCATTTACGCGTGTAAATGGCCCTTTGCTCACGCCATCCGGCAGACCTGATATCGTCCAGTTGGACTGCGTCAGCACGGATACGAACTGTCCGCCGCTCAATGTCGCTGTGAGGACTTCGCCGTTTTCCGCTCCTTCCGAAATCAGCCCGTCGCTGCTCAAGGATAGGCTCTCAGCGTCGTCTTTGGCGGTCAGCGTGAAATTGCCGCTCAGCGCACCACCGTCCGTATTGTCCATATATTCCGCCGCGGTACAGTATACCGAAACGGTCTTGTCGCTGTCGTAGTCCACCGTAGCGTTGCCGAAAAAGCTGATCCATACCGAGTGGTTATTCTCACGCGTTACCGTATCTTTGTTCACGCCGTCCGGTAAGCCGGATACCGTCCAGTTTGCAGGCGCGATGGTGTCTGCAAACGTACCGCCCGCAATCGTAGCAATGATGTATTTGCCGTTTTCAGCACCCTCCGATATCAGTTCGCTGCTGCTTAAGGAGAGGCTTTCCGTATCGTCTGTAGCGGTCAAAGTAATGCTGTCCGACGTGAGAGTACTGCCGCCCGCATTGTCGCTATACTCCGAAGATGCGCAGGATACAAAAATGCTTTTATCGCTGTCGTAGTCCGATACGGCGCTGCCTCCCAACTCGATCATCACATTGGTATCGTCCAATAGGTACATCAAATGCGTAATTCCCGCTGGCAGGCCGGAGATTGTCCAGTTCGCAGGATCTAAATCGCTGACAAAAGTACCGCCGTTGATCGTTACAAGAATTGACACATTTTCCGAACCCTCTACGGGAGCCCTGTCACTACCGATGGACAAGCTCTCCGCGTCGTCCATCGCCGTGATGATAATATCGCCGCCCGATAATGCACTGCCGCCTGTGCTGTCCGTATACTCCGCTGTTGTGCAGGATACTGAGATGCTTTGATCGCTGTCGTAGTCCGCTGTTCTGTTGCCTGAAAGCGCAATGGTGACGGTGTGGTCGTTTATCCGTGTGACCGCGCCCCGGCTGACGCCCGTGGGCAGGCCTGTAAATGTCCAGTTGGAAGCAGTCAGCGTGGAAGCGAACTTGCCGCCCGCGAGTGTCGCGGTGAGAATTTCACCGCCCTCTGCGCCTTCCTCGATGAGCCCGTCGCTGATGACGGAAAAACTTTCGGTATCGTTTATGGCTGTCAGTGTAACGTTGCCGCTCAGCGCCCCGCCGCCCACACTGTCCGTGTATTCTGCACTTGTGCAGGATACCGTGATGTTCCTGTCGGTGTCGTAGTCCACTGTGGCGCTGCCCGACAGGGCAACCGTTACTGTGCTGTCGTTCACGCGCAACACAGTTCCTTTGGTCACGCCCGCAGGCAATCCGGATACCGCCCAGTTTGCGGGCGTGATCGTATCGGCGAACTTGCCGCCCGTCAGCGTTAGGGTAATCACCTCGCCGTTTTCCGCCCCTTCGGTTATATTTCCGTCGGTGCTTGCCGACAGCGACTCCGCGTCATCCGACGCCGTCAGCGTGAAACCAGCCGAAATGCTGCTGCCTGCCGCGCTGTCCACATATTGCGACGTCGCGCAGGATACCGTCGCTGTGATATCATTGTCGTAGTCCGACGTGGCATTGCCCGACAGCGTGACCTCGACGGTGGTACTGTTCACACGCGTCACCGCGCCTTTTGAAACGCCTGCCGGGAGGCCGGATACCGTCCATGCCGCGGGTGTGATCGTCCCGGCGAACTGCCCGCCCGATATCGTGACGGTGACCGCCTCGCCATCTTCCGCGCCTTCGGCGATGCTCCCGTCGGTCGCGGCTGACAACGTCTCCGGGTCGTTAACCGCTGTTGCGACGAGGTTATTGGTCGTAAGGCTGGACCCGGCAATAAGCTCCGCCGCGCCCACTGTTATGGAGAAGTTTTTATTAACGTCAAAATCTGCCCCGCCATAGGCGAGCGTCAGCGTACAGTGCGTGCTGTCGGTATACGATACGCTGCTGATGGTAAAAGGCGCGCTGTTTACCGAAAAGTTCGTCTTGTCCAGCGATGTGTCTTTGAACGTGACATTCTCCAGCGTCACGTTAACCGTCGCACCGTTTACGTTGCTCTCGGTGACAGCCGGAGAAGAGGACAGTGTGGCCGTGGGTTCTTCATAGGCAACAGCGAGCTGAACGGGGTTCGGGCCTTCGCTGGAATTGAAATAACAGAAATTATTTGTGCCGGTTTCTGCCGGAACCAATACCAATGTCGCGAGCTTATCGCCAGCCGCCTGCGCCTGAATAAAGCTTGTAACGTCGATGGAATACCACGAAACATCGCTGCTAGAATAAGCGATCGGATAACTGGAATTGATGAGGGTGTCCTCGGAGGGCATCCCGGCACCCGTTTCCGTCCAGTTGTCACTGTTAGAGCCGTATACTTTGATCGCTGTGCCGCCGGTGGAATCCGCATTGCTGGAATACCGTATGCCCAACTTTAATTGCGCGTTGCTGATGCTGCCGGTCACGCCGGAAAGGTCAAAGCATATCGCTGTTTTGCTGATGCTGTATGAACCGACAAGATCACCCACGTAAAGATAGCGTTCCTCATTCACCGGCCAGTTGTCGTAGCCGCCCGAATTGTCCACGAATTTATCCTTTTGGGCGTAAATTGTGGTGTTACGCGTAGCTGCCAGTGCGGGGTCCCCACTACACAAGGCCAGCGTCAGCGCTGCGATCGATAGTGCGGCTCCCAACAATATTAGAATATGTGAAACCGGTCGGATTACTTTTCTATGCATGGCGGCTCCTACTCATATACATTTGTTTTGGAAGTATTACTTGGAATAGATTATTTTAATTTTACATTATATGATTAAAAATGACAATACGAACGCTCGGTTTCGATTGTTTTCATACTATATCTGAAAAGGTAAGGGCCTTGGTTTCAATAAGAAGGCCCTCTGCCGAGGGCTTGTCACCGGTTGCCTGTGTATGCACTTAGTGACACGTATCAGAATTTCAACGGTTCGCTACGCGGTCAAGCGGCGCACCGGTCACGATCTGTTCCAATTCGCGAAGGTCCACAATTTCAAAATCGACGCGGTAACCGGGCGGGACAGGTTCTTTGCGCGGGTTAAACCAACATGTGACAAATCCCGCGTTCATACCGCCCTGAATGTCGGAAGTCAGCGAATCCCCAATGATGAGGACAGAGTTACATTCCGGGTTGCCGAGCGTGTTCATCACGTGAGCAAAATAACGCGGATCAGGCTTTGGGAAGCCAATTTCTTCGGATATGAACAAATGATGAAAAAATCTCGATATCCCTGTGCGCGTGATTTTCTGGCGCTGAGTCGCACCCACGCCGTTGGTCACAATTGAAAGCTCCGCTTGTGCGCTGAGCCTTTCACACACGGCTTCGGCATATGGCATCAGAGCGGCATGCAGCGCCAGATTTTCCTGAAATGTGCGGTTGACCGCCGCGCTGGACAGCGCCGTACCGCTCAGCAGTATCTCGAATCGACGCAACTGCACCGTCTCTTTGTCGACCTTGCCTTGCTCAAAATCAAGCCAGAGCTGTTTGTTGATGCCCACATAACGGCTCAGCATCGCTTCATCCCAGGGCACAAAATGCGTGCGCATCGTCTGGATAAAAGCGTTCCGCTCAGCCTCGTCAAAATCAAGCAGCGTATTGTCGACGTCAAAGAGTAAATGCGTGTACATTCATGCCCCCGTGTTGTTTTTTCTATTATACCATAACTGACAGGAATAAAAAGCAAAGCCCTCCGAAGAGGGCTTCCGGTTTCAGCCTTTGCTCTTTTCCCGAAGCTCCAGCAAAATCTTCGATTCCTTCATACGCGCGGCAAACGGGATTTGCAGCGCGGAGAGACCGACTAGAATCAGCATGGGCAGCAGGATATCGCCCGTTGCGCCGTTCAGCCATTCGAACATCAGCACGAAAAGCGTACCGGAAATCTGGCCTGCCAGGATGATCGTGCCGAAGGATGTGCCTTCCTTGACCGGGTAGGCCACTTCCGCGCCGTGCTGGAAGAGTATGGGTGCCACGCCCATGATCGCAAAGCCCGCGATCCCTGCCGCCACGCACAGCAGTGCGAAACTGTCAAGGAAAGTGATACCAAGATACAGCGGTACGAGCGCCGATATCGCAGCGATGAAGAGCGGCGTGCGTGAATGCTTTTTGTCTGATATGATGGGCAGCACGACCGCACCGATTACACCGCAAATCACGAACACGCCGCCTACAAGGCCCGCTTCGGTGGAGCCGATACCGCGCGGCCCGAGTATGCCTTCGATCTTGGAGAGCAGCGTATTGAATACGCCCATCGAGATGAAGACGATGAACAGTACATAAAGAAACGCACCGTTCTTAAACAGTCGCAGCATCGACGCCAGAGAGAGGTCTTCCTTTTCGGCCTCAGGACCGGGCGGGATGGGAGGACGCTCCTTGGTCAGCGCGATCGCAATGATGGCGCATACCACGGCGATGATGGCATAGGTCAAATACATATCGGGAATCGCAATCTGAGAGGGGTTAACAACCATAGCAGGGTTGGCTTTTAAAGCGTCGCCGATTCCCAAAGGATCCCCGAGCATCGGTGAGAGCACCATGGGAATGATAAAGCCGAGGTACTGCGCGAGTGTTAAAAGCCCAGCAGCGGTAGAACGCTCCGAGACGGGGAACCAGTTGGCAGGCACTTTCGTAGAGATATTCAGCAGGAAAGGCTGTGCCGCGGCGATACAGAATTGGCTGATGAGCGCGAGTGTGAAATTCCCGGCGAATACCGCATGAAGAACGCCGAATACCGCAGTGCCGGATGCGCCGATGATCAGCGAGCGCCGGTAACCGAATTTCTCGATTACCCATGATGCCGGGAAAGTAAATACGACAAACATGATGAAGTAGCTCATGGCGAACATCGATACGGCCATGCTGCTGACGCCATAGAAAGCTTCGGCTACCGTAGAGATGGGTGACAGGGAAAGCCAGAAAATCTGGGTGCTGACGATGATCGGCATGATCGCCGCAAGGATGACCCAGCGGTATCGGTACGTTTTGTACGGCTGATCCATAACGGGCTTCCTTTCATGAAAGAATAAGAGGGTACAGGCTGATTATATACGCATTGTTCCATCGCCGCAATGAAGGATCGGCTAATACGGAAAATATTGTGCTTGCGCGCTGTTTCAGCCGGAATATGGGACAGGCATAAGGTACCGCTCGTAAAACGGCTCCGGTACAAACCCTGTATCCTCAAATTGCACAAAGCCGTTCTGCTTAAAGCCGTTCTTTTCCAGTATGCGCAGGGAAGCGGCGTTCTCGGACATCGCGGAAGCGGATATGTAATCGATGCACCCTGTTTCGGCGGCCCATTTGAGATATGCCGCCACGGCCTCAGACGCATAGCCCTTGCCCCAGACTGCTTTGTTGAAGTGGTATATGAGCTCACCGCGGCGCGGGTCTGCTTCTTCGGGTTTGCAGCCTGCCGCACCCACGAGCACGCCATCCGGTTTCACGACGATCGCAAACACCGCATAACCGTACGCGCGGTATTTCTTCTGGTTGGCTTCAATCACCTCGTGGATGATGTTCGTGTCCAACTCGCCACCGCCGCAGTATTTCATGACTTCGTTGTCGCCCCAAATATGAGCCAGCGCTTCAGTGTCCGATGCCTCAAGCTCACGCAACAGGAGCCTTTCGGATTCGATGATGACCATGGAAACCTCACTTTTCAATGTCGTTACCTGATTATATACGATCAGGGGTAAAACGCAAAGGGCAGTGCTTGAAAGCGCCTACGCTACCCTGAATATGGAGTAAGATCAATGATGTTCTGTATATTTACATGAAGTCGAAATTGTGTTAAGTTATGTGTACTGTGACAGAAAAGGAGCCTTTTTAATGCAATCCGTACGTTTGCGCTAAGTTCATCCGCAAACCGTATCACCCCATAACGGGGCTATTTTTGCATACAAGAAAGGAACTCTGTCATGACACAAAATCAAGATCATTCCCTGCCGGGGGCGGGGCACTGGAAACGCAGCTTTCTGGTGATCGTCTCCGGTCAGACGATATCCCTCGTCGGCACTTCCGCCGTACAATTCGCACTGATCTGGTGGCTCGCTAGCGGGACGTCATCCGCGATGGTACTGTCGCTTGCAGGCCTGTTTGCATTTTTGCCGCAGCTCATTTTAGGGCCGTTTGCGGGGGTATGGATCGACCGGCTGAAGCGCAAGAACGTGATTATTGCCGCGGATGCGTTTATGGCGTTCGCCGCGGGCATATTCGCCTTGCTGTTCGTTTTCGGCCAGCCGCCCTATTGGGTTGCTTACGCTGTACTTGGCCTGCGCGCCGTGGGCGGCGTGTTCCACACGCCTGCCATCCAGGCGGCAGTTCCGATGCTCGTGCCGGGGGATCAGCTTGTGCGCGCCAACGGCTGGAGCCAGTTTATGCAGTCCGGCGCGTTCATGCTGGGGCCAGTGCTGGGGGCGGCGTTGTACGCGGTGCTGCCGCTGCCCGTCATCATGCTGATTGACGTTGCGGGTGCCCTGATAGCGTGCACAAGCGTCGCGCTGACGCGCATACCCGACCCGCCTAGGCAGACGCACGAGACGCCGCACATTTTTCGTGAGATGAAGGAGGGTGCGGCGGTGCTGCTGCGCGACAGGCGGCTTTTCATTGTGACGATTGCAGCGACGCTCTGTATGGTGTTCTATCTGCCGCTGTCCTCTCTGTATCCGCTGATGACGAGCAATCATTTTATGGGTACGGCCTGGCACGCCGGTTTGATCGAATTCGTCTATGCGGGCGGCATGATGCTTTGCGCCGCGATCGTGAGCGCGCGCGGGGAGATCAAAAACAAGTTCCGCGTCATCCATATCGCGCTGATCGGTTTCGGCCTCACGAACTTGCTGTGCGGGCTGCTGCCTGCGGATATGTCCTTCTTCTGGATGTTTGCGGTGCTATGCGCGCTGATGGGTGCGGGCGGTAACCTTTATAGCATCCCCTATATGTCGTATCTGCAGCAGACCGTTGCGCCTGAGGCTCAGGGCCGCGTATTCTCGCTCATTGGCAGCTTGATGTGTCTTGCGATGCCGGTAGGCTTGTTGATTGCGGGACCAGTGGCGGAAACGTACGGGGTCGTACTGTGGTTCCTTGTCTCCGGTATCGCCATGGTCGCGATTATGCTCATCAGCGCCATGATCACCCAGGATAAAAAAACGAAAGCATAACCAAAATCAGCAATCAGAACCGAAAGCCGCGTTTTGCCGACGCGGCTTTTTTGTGCGATAAATTGGTTGCGCACAGAGAAACCAAGTTGCATAGACCGATTGACTTTGCCCCTTAAAAGCGCAATGATAAACATATCATTTACCAACCGCATCCGGAGTTAACAACTAAACAGCATGGAGGATTGCCATGAGACGCACAGGCGGAGAGATCATTGTTGATTTTCTGGTGAGCGAGGGCGTACCCTATATCCTCGGCATACCGGGACATGGCGTGATGGGGTTGTTTGACGCCGTGCGCAAGGCGCAGGGTAGAATCCAATATATACAGGTGAAGCACGAGCAAGCAGCTGCCGCGATAGCCGACGGATATTTTCGGATGAGCGGCAGGCCGCTTGTCTGTTTTTCGTCCATCGGTCCGGGTACGCTCAATTCGTGCATCGGCCTTGCGACGGCCTACGTGGACTCCACGGCGTTTCTGCAGCTCTGCGGCGACGCGCATGTACACATGAAGGGCGTAGGGCTGCTGCAGGAGGTAGAGCGGTATCAGGACAGCAATATCATCCGCGCGCTGGAACCGCTGGCCAAGCGCACCTGGCGAGCGGAATCGGTCGGACAGCTTCCGCGCATATTGCGGCGCGCGTTTGGACAGATGCAAAGCGGACGCAGCGGGCCCTGTGCGGTGATGCTGCCTATGGATGTACAGTGTACGGCGCTGGAAACTCAGCCGTTGAATGTGGAATACAAGCTTGAATCCAAGCCCTGTGCCGATGCGGAATCGGTCGCACGGGCGGTGCAGCTGATGAAGGGCGCAAAGCGGCCGGTGATACTCGCGGGAGGCGGTGCGCTGCGGGTTCAGGCGGGCGAGTTGATCGAAAAACTGGCGGAGCAATGGGGTGCGGCGATGGTCACCACACTCGCGGGCAAAAGCGTGGTGCGCGAGACACACCCGCTGTACGGCTTCCATACCGGCTCCAAGGGAACGCCGATGGGCCTTACGCTTTGCCGAAATGCGGATGTGATCCTTGCAGTGGGCACACGCTTTGCCGACGAGACCACCTGTTCATACCGCAAGGGCGTTAGCTTCAACTTCCCCGACACCAAGCTGATCCATATCGATATCGACGCTGCGGAGATTGGTAAGAACTATGGCGCGAATGTCGGGATCGTCTCGGATTTGACCGACGCGCTCAAACAGATCTCCGACGCATACGGACAGGGTGCTGAAAGAAAGGAATATACCGCCGAGATCGCACGGCTGAAATCTGAATGGGCAGCACAGCTGAAGGATGTGCGTGCCGCGAAGACGGAAAAGGTCACGATTTCGCAGCTGATCGGTGAACTTAACGTGCATCTGCCCGAGGATACAGTCGTCGTGACGTCTTCGGGCAACACACAGGCGCAGCTGTTTCAGGAGTACTGTTACGCGCAGCGCGGCTGCAATCTGACCACGGGCGGCTTCTCTACGATGGGCTGGGCACTGCCCGCCGCCATGGGCGCGAAGCTTGCCTGCCCGGATCGCCCGGTTGTGGCATTGCTGGGCGACGGCGATTTTATGATGGTAATGCAGGAGCTTGCCACGATGGCGCAGTACGATATTCCGGTCGTCGTGATGCTGGCCGATAACTCCGGCTGGATGGCAATCAAGGACTTGCAGATGGATGTACTCGGCGAAGAGGGAACGTTCGGCAACGACTTTACGCGCGGCGGCGAACCGTACTCGCCCGACTTTGTGAAGGTAGCCGAAAGCTTTGGTATTCAGGCAGAGCGCATATCGAAGAAGGAAGAATGCAAGGACGTGCTGGAGCGGGCGATAGCCTCCAGTAAGCCTTATTTGATACTCGCCGACGTATGCCGCGAATACCCCTACAGCGGCGGCAAAGCGTTTGGGTGGTGGGATGTACCGATACCCGAATACGACGCACAGCGGCGCGCGGCCTACGAGCAAGCGCGCGGCGAAGAAACCGTATAGAGAGGGGGAAACGATATGGCAGGGAAGCTCAAGTTCGTGCTGGTGGGCTGCGGGCGCATTGCGACGCTGCATGTCCCCGGATACCAGAATCATCCCGACGCGGAGCTCTATGGCGTGTGTGACAAGAATGTCAAGCGGGCGGAGGATTTCGCGCGGGAACACGGCGTGGGAAAAGTGTTCAGCCGCTACGAGGATGTATTGGCCGACCCAAACGTGGATGCGGTGGAGCTGCTCGTGCCGCACCACCTTCATTGTGAGATGGCCGTCGCCGCGTGCGAGGTCAGGAAGCATGTATCCGTGCAGAAGCCTATGGCGATGAATCTCGCCGAGTGCGATGCCATGATTGAAGCCGCAAAGAAAAACGGCGTGAAACTCAAGGTGTTTGAAAACTTCGTATTCTATCCGCCCTACCAGCTCGCCAAGAAGCTGCTCGATGACGGCGAGATCGGCGAGCCGGTATCAATGCGGTACAAGATGAACAACGGCGGGCTGTGTTCTGCAAATCTGCCGGGCGCGGAAGGGCGCACGAAGAAGGCCAATAAACAGACAGGTGAAACGCTGGCTGAAACCGGCTGGAAAATCGACCCCGCTTCGTGGCTGTGGCGGCTCAATGATACGCTTTCGGGCGGCGGGCCGTTCGTGTTCGACGACGGCTTCCACAAGTTTTCCGTCATCATGCATATGCTGGGCGACGTGGAAAAGGTGTCGGCGTGGATCGACAGCTCGCCCGTGATGCCGGGTATCTATCAGGACTGCCCTGCGATGATCATGTGGAAGCACAAGGGCAGCAAACAATACGGCATTATGGATATCATGGATTCCCCCGATATGTACATCCAAAGCAAATATTACACCTGTGACGAGCGCATGGAGATAACGGGCAGCCGCGGCGTGCTCTGGGTGACGCGCTGCACCGCGTCAATGCTGCCCGAGGTGGCCCCGGTGGTAGTGTACCGCGACGGCAAGCTGCATAAATACCGTGACATGCCCACCGACTGGGGCGAGTCCTTCAAAAATTCTACGCTGGATTTTATCGAAGCGATCAGGGACAACCGGGAACCCGTGCTGAGCGGTGAGAGAGGACGCGAGGTATTGAAGTTCTCGCTGGCTGCGATTGATTCGTCCGGGCAAAAGCATGAGGTCTATCTCGATTCGTACGAGGATAAGGGGCTGCAGAAAAAGCGCGGCGTGCTCGGCATATTCGGAAAGCGCGGCTGACGGTATGGATGTGAACCAGCTCAAAACTGCGGCGGCGGAGATTCGCAAACTGACGATACGCGCAATGGCTACGGCGGGATACGGCCACATTGGCGGCAGCATGTCGATCTGCGAGGTGCTGGCGGTGCTGTACGAAGCGGTGCTCAATATTGATCCGCAGAATCCCGGGTGGGAAGAGCGCGATTGGGTGGTATTAAGCAAGGGGCACTCCGGCCCGGCGCTATATGCTGCGCTTGCGTACAAGGGCTACTTTGACCGCGCATTGCTTGATACACTGAACCAGGGGGGCACACGGCTGCCGAGCCACTGCGACCGCCTTAAAACGCCCGGTATCGACCTCAGCACCGGCTCACTGGCGCAAGGGGTGTCGCTCGGCATCGGTGCAGCGCTGGGGAATCGGATGAAGGGCCTTGATAACATGGTGTATATCATCGTGGGAGACGGGGAGCTGCAGGAGGGGCAGGTTTGGGAAGGCGTGCAATTTGCCGCGCACCGATGCATGGATAATGTGGTGCTCATCGTGGACGCGAACAAGCGCCAGCTCGATGGCTACGTGAAGGATATTTGTGGAAGCTTGGACATAGTACAGAAATTTGAAGCGTTCGGCTGGGAGGCTTTATACACTGACGGACGGGATTGCGGCGCGATCTATGGCGCGCTGATCTATGCGAAGCAATGCAAGCGTCCGGTCGCTATGATACTGGATACTGAAAAAGGGCAGGGCTGCTGCTTTGCGGAAAAGGCCGAATTTAACCACTACATGGTGATCACTGAGGCGATGGCGGATGAGGCCTGCGCGGAGATCGATCGGCGGCTGACGGAGGAGACGCAATGAGTGCGTATATGCTGGACGATACCGAGATGCGTACTCACTACTGCAATACGCTGATCGAGGCGGCGAAGACGGATGAACGCATCGTTGTGTTGGACGTGGACACGAGCGTTTCGATGGGCACCGTGCCGTTTTATGAAGCGTATCCCGACCGCGCGATCGATTGCGGGATTATGGAGGCGCACGCGGTGGGCATGGCGGCGGGGCTCTCCGCGACAGGATTCGTGCCGTTTTTGCAGGCGTTCGGTACATTCGCCTCGCGGCGCGCTTACGATCAGGTGTTTCTGTCTTGCGCGTATCAGGGGCTCAACGTGAAGCTCGTCGGCGCAGACGCGGGTGTGACAGCAGCGGTGAATGGCGGCACGCATATGCCTTTTGAAGATATGGGATTGATGCGCTGCATTCCCGGTATGACCGTGATCGAACCCGCGGACGGTACTGCGATACGGTATGCAGTGCGCCACATGGCAAAGACCTATGGCAACTTCTATATGCGCTTTGGGCGCAAAAAGATGATGAGATTATACGCGCCGGACGAGACGTTTGAAATCGGCAAAGCCAAGCGGTTGCGTAACGGCAGCGATGCGGCGGTGATTGCTTGCGGCATCATGGTGTACGAAGCGCTTAAAGCGGCGGAAGCGCTGCGGGGGGAGGACATCGATATCACCGTGATCGATATGCATACCATAAAGCCCATCGACCGCGAAGCGGTGACGGAAGCGGCGCAGTGCTGCGGCGCGGTCGTCACGACGGAAAACCATAACGTAATCGGCGGGCTTGGCAGCGCGGTGGCGGAGGTGCTGGGCGAAAGCTGCCCTGTGCCGCTCGAACGCGTGGGTGTAAAGGATACGTTCGGTGAGGTGGGCTCGCAGGAATACCTGATGGAGAAATTCGGCCTGACTACCGCGCACATCGGTGCCGCAGTAAAAAGGGCCATAGGAAGGCGGGGAAAATGAGAGTTGCGGTGGTAAGCGAGGTTTCAGCGCGCGATAAAAACGGAGACATTGTGAGCGCATTGCAGGCATGCGGGCAGGAGGTTTTAAACGCCGGCATGACGGGTGCTGAAGGCGAGCCGGAGCTGACCTATATCCATACGGGGCTGATTGCGGCGGCACTTCTCAATATGGGTGCGGTCGATATGGCGGTGGGCGGATGCGGTACCGGACAGGGGTTTTTAAACTCCGTGATGCAGTATCCGAACGTGTTATGCGGGCTTATCCAGAACCCTCTCGACGCGTTTCTGTTCTCCCAGATCAACGCTGGCAACTGCGTGTCGCTCGCGCTGAACAAGGGCTACGGCTGGGCAGGCGACCTCAACCTGCGCTACATATTCGAAAAGTTGTTTGCGGCTCCGCCGGGCGGTGGATATCCGCCGCACCGCAGCGAGAGCCAGGCGCAAAGCCGCGAACGTCTGCGGCATATATCCGAGGCGACGCATAAACCCTTTGAATATATCGTGCGCGCGCTGGACAAGGAAATCGTGTATACGGTGCTGGCGCATAAGCCCTTTCGGGAAGAACTGGCGCAGCACGGCTTTTTGTACTTCGAGGACTTTGTGGAGGCTGACCGATGATACAGTCACTGGAGCGCGGCATCGCGGCGCTGGTGTTTCTGTCCAAACGCAAGACCGCAGGCGTGACCGAGGTCGCGGAGGAGCTCAGCGTCAACAAGAGTACGGCGTACCGTATTCTGGAGACGCTGATCGAAACCAACATGGTCGCACAGGACAAAGAGACGGCCAAGTACAAGCTTGGGCCGGGCATACTGCGCCTGTCCGACCGGCTGGTGAAAAACCTCAATGTCATATCGGCGGCCAAGCCGATTATGGCGCGGCTGGTAGAGGCCACGGGGGAGTCTGCGCACCTTTGCATGCTCAGCAACGACAGCGCCGTGGTGATCGAGCAGGCCATGACAAGCTCGCGGCTGGCAGTGCACGCCAAGATCGGCAATGCGGAGCCCGTGCACTGCTCTTCGGTCGGCAAGTGCCTGCTCGCATACTGCGAGGAGGACAAGAGAGAAAGCATCATCGCACGGCTGTGCTTTGAACCCTATACGAAAAAGACGATTACGGATGCGCAGGCGCTGCGCGAGGAATTAAAAGAGGTGGCGCTGCGCGGCTACGCCATCGACGACGGCGAGGTCAGCGAGGATGTGATGTGCATTGCCGCGCCGGTTTACAACAACGCGGGGGCCGTGCCATACAGCCTGGGCGTATCTTGCCCGAAAAGCCGCGTCAAAGGGGACCGCAGAGTGGAGCAGCTGGTGAAGGAAGTGACGCAAACGGCCCGAAAGCTCTCCGAGCAGCTGGGGTACTTTAACGAATAGCTGTCCGGCGGCATATGAAACTGAATCCGGTGAAAGGGGTGTGCACGATGCTTAAAAGAAAGCTGGGTTACGCGTGCGGCGACATCTATGGCGGAGGCTCGTTTCTGATATTCAGCATGCTGTTCATGAATTTCCTCGTGCTTGTGGAGGGCATGTCCGTCGTGCTCGCGACGACGGTGATATTTGCGGGTAAACTTTGGGACGCAATCACCGACCCAATTGTGGGCAACCTCTCCGACAAGACGCGCACCCGATTTGGCAGGCGGCGCATCTATTTCCTGATTGGCATTATCCCGGTGCTGATCTCGTTTGTGATGCTGTGGTACTCGTTCGGCATCGAAGGCGAGACGGCCAAGTTCATCTACTACATGTTCGCTTATATGCTGTTCGGCACGGCGTTCACCATCGTGATGGTACCCTACAACGCGATACTGCCCGATATGACGGGCGACTACAACGAACGCACGCGCTTCACGACGATGCGCATGGCTTTCTCCGCGGGCACGGCAATACTTGCCGCGGTGGTGCCGAGCATCCTCATTAAATCCTTCGGCGGCGGCGTGAACGGCCCCGAACAAAAACCGGGATATCTCGCGATGGCGATTGTATTTGGTCTGCTGTTCGGCGTCTGCTGGCTGCTGACGTTTCTCGGTACCCGGGAGCGCGACGACGTTCCCGCGCCGGAGCCGTTCTCCGTCAAACAGTGGTTTTCCGTATTTCAAAATAAAACATACCGTGTATTCCTGGGAATCTTTATATTCGTTCAGGTCGCAATCGACCTGCTGCTTGCGTTGTTTGTTTTTTACATCGACATTGTGGTGCTGCAGTACAAGAACTATGAGGTGATCATGGGGGTACTGCTCGTATTTCAACTGCTGTTTATGTTCCTGCACAACCGCATCGCGCAGAAGAAGGGCAAGGTTTATCCGCTTTATATCGGCATACCCGTATGGGTGGCCGCATCGGTCGGTTTCATATTTGTGACGAACCTAACACCGCTGTGGCTGATCTGCGGCCTCGCGGTGCTGGTTGCGCTGGGCGCGGCAGCGGGGAACCTCGCCACCTGGTCGATGCTTTCGGATACATGCGACGTGGACGAATTAATGACGGGCAAGCGCCGCGAGGGCATATACAGCGGCTTCACGACGTTTATGAGAAAATTTTCCAGCGGCATCGCGGTGTTGCTGCTCGGCTTTGGCCTGCAATTCGCGGGGTTCGACCAGAACGCGTACAATCTGATGCGCAGCAACCCGTCGTTTGATCCGGCGGTGTTTGCGGCATCCGGCGTAGCCAGTGTGATTAAATGGATGTTCATTGTCATCCCGGTGGTATTTTTAGGTGTGGCGTACCTGTTTGCGCTTCGCTACAAGCTGGACTGCAAACGCTTCGACCGCGTCATGGATGGTGTGAAACGGTTGAAAACGGGGCAGTGTATGGCGGATTTCTGTGCGGAAGAGCGGGCGGACTTTGAACTGCTGACCGGAAAAAATGCAGACGCACTCTGGACGGTGAAGGACTCTGCTGCCGTGCCGGGTACACCGGGTGATCCGCCTGCTGTCGCAGGTTAACATCTCCCCGCCTCAAAGCGCTTCCTTAAGGAGGCGCTTTTTGTCGGAAGCGAATTAAAATTTAGCTCCTGAATTTGCAGCCGTGATGCTTTATGTCTGAAATGTAACTTTTCCATCGATTCCCTTGCAAATTGCCCGCTGTTATGCTAATTTTTGTATTGGTCTATGTGCATATAGGGGATATTTGGGTTATATTCAGACAGAACGGAGAGACCTATGAAGAATTGGTTGAACGGAATGTTCAAGAAACATAGTGCGAGTAAAAACATGCATGACGGAGATTTCGATGACGAATATCCTATGCAGCCTGATAAACTAACCGGGAACAATTCGGCAGATGAGTTGGCAGAAGAGGCAGCTTATAAAAGCAGTAAATCCCCCAAAGTAAAAAAGAGGTGGAGCATCCGCAAAAGGGTCGTCGTTTTTTCTGTTATCGGCGTGGTTGCGGCATTGCTGATTACAGGCGGCGTATGGGCGATGACGATCATGGCTGATCCGCTGGCACAGTTCAATAACGGAACAAGCAGCAAACCCTCTGAGTCACAAACGGCGACAACAAGCGGCCAGACGAGCGCAGAAATTACTCCGTCGCCCACGATCGATCCGGAGGCTTTGCTTTTATCCATGGCCGATCGAAGCATACTGGAATCGAAATATATCAATATCATGCTGATCGGCGTCGACCAGTCCGAGGACCGCACGGGAGACGACTGGAAAGGGAAGAAGGACTTTCATTCCGATGTGATGATCGTGCTGACCATTAACCGGGATACCTACGAGGTCAGCATGATATCGCTGCCGCGCGACACCTATGCCAAAATTCCCGGCGTGGACGGGATCTATAAGCTCAACGCGTCCATCAACTGCGGCGGAGGCTGGTGTGAGGAGGGCTTTGAAAAGGTCTGCAAGGCGGCGCAATGGATGCTGGGCGGCGATGGCACGGAGGAGGACCCAATACAGATAGACAGGTATTTCGCTGTAGATATGAACGCGGTGAAGGAGCTGGTCGACTCGATCGGCGGTGTGGATTATAATCTTGATCTTTCCTTTTCGATACAGGGACGTTCCTATACGAAGGGGCAGCAGCATATGAACGGACAGGCGGTGCTCGATTACCTGCGTGTCCGAAAAGAAGCAACGGGTTCCCATGAAGGGATTTCAGAGGAAGACGCGAAAAACGCGATAGGCGATAAAAATCGCGTTAACCGCCAGAAGATGATGCTGGTCGCAATATTTAAAAAGATCAAAGAGAAAGGCTTACTGGCAAACATTCCGAACTTAATTGGCGCTTTCGACGGCAATCTGGAATACAACATGACGGTGAACGAGATTGCTGCGCTCGCGTATTTCGCGCTTAGATATGTCGAACCAGATACAATCCAGATGTATTCGATGGGCGGGACTTACACACGGGTGTTTGAACCCTACGCTTTTACGTTTACGGATCAATCGAACCGTATTGATATCATCGAAAAGGTATACGGGGTAAAGGTAAAAGCGCGTTCGTACTACACCATGAGCGCCGCGAAGCTGCGCTGGGGCAAGATGCAGGCAGAGCATTTCTTGAAGTTTACAGATTCCATGCTGGATAAAGCGAAATCGCTGCTTGATGCCGATTCAGCGCTGCCTGAGGAACCCACCGAGACACCCCCGCCGGAGGTTACGGAAACGCCGACGCCTCCTCCATCGGAGTCACCATCTCCCAGCGAGTCCGTAACGACAGAGGTTACGAAGTCGGGGATGTCTTTGACCGATGTATCACTGACGGAGCCGTTCGCTGCCATGACCAATTTCAAAAAGTACGGCGAGGTGGAGTGGACGCTCTATAACAAGGTCGTTGGCGAGTATGAAAAGATAAAAGATTACGATTCCTATCATTCGGGCGACGATCTGCTCACGTTGGTTGAGCAGTATAAAGCGGATCTGATATCGCTTTGCAAAATGCTGGGCATCACGGTGCCGCCCGAAACGGATCGAGATTGGTATTATGATTACGTGAATGACTACAATGACATTTACGTAGATTTCCGGTAACGAAACGACAGCCCCTTCAAAACGAAGGGGCTGTTTTTTATTGATTCACTTGACCGTTATTGCCTGCTGAAGCGCCGTTGATCGTCCGGCATGTCGAGCCCAAGCGTGCCGCCGGGGTTCATGATATTGTTCGGGTCGAAGTGGCGCTTTAAGGTGCGGAACACCTCCATCTGGCTGCGGCCGATCTGCCCCTCCAGCCACGGTGCGGTCATCTTGCCGATGCCGTGGTGATGGCTCATCGATGCGCCAAATTTCTGGATGTGATCGAGAATGCCGTACTGGTAATCGAGATACTCCTGAATCGTAGCCATCTTCGCGATGAAAATGAAGTACAGGTTGGAGCCCTGCGGGTATACGTGCGACATATGCGTCATGCAGATGGTGTTCGGACGGCTCTTGCAGAACGTACGCACGCCCTCGTGCACCTCCTCCATCTGTTCCCAGTTGACCGTGCATTCGAGCGTATCCATCAGGATGCCGTAGTCCTGCAGGTCTTCGCGCATATACGGGTCTGTAAAACGGCCTTTTTCCCACGCCTTAGTGACAATACCCGTGGTGTACATCGCATGGTACTTTTTACAGATGCGGTGCACGTTGCGCTTGACGACCTTCGTGAAGCGTGTCTCGCCGTCCGTAAAGCCGAGGAAGAGACAGCGCTCCATGGGCTTAAACCCGCGTAGGGTGAGGATTTTGTTGATGGGGGAGTCCTCCACGCCGTAGAGCTTCATCATTACGTCGGTCTCCTCCGGGTCCGAAAGGCGGAATACGGAGGGGAAGCCGAACTGGCCCTGCATGATCTCGCGTGCGGCGTTTCTCGCGTCCTCCCAGTTACGGAAGATGTAGCTGAAGCGGCGCTGGTTCTCCGGCATATAGCGGAACACCTTAAGCGTCGCGGAGACGAGGATGCCGAACGCGCCCTCGCTGCCCATCATGATCTCGTCGATGGAAGGGCCGGTGGCGAGCGCGGGGTATTCCTTTGTTTCGATAATACCGACCGGCGTCACGTACTCCTGACATATCACCATGTCCTCGATCTTGCCGAAGTAGGTGGAGTTCTGTCCCGCGCCGCGCGTGACGATCCAGCCGCCCACGGCGGAATACTCAAACGATTGCGGGAAGTGGCCACAGGTATAGGCGCGTTTCGCGCCGAAGCGCGCGGGCGCGTCGCGCAGCGTTTTCTCGAGATCGGGGCCGGACATGCCGGGCTCCACCGTAATCGTTTGGTTGATCTCATTGAAGCGGATCACCTTGTTCATGTGTACGCGCATGTCGAGCGATACGCCGCCTTTCATGCACTCTACACCGCGCGTCACGGACGAGCCGCCGCCGTAGACATAAACGGGGATGAGCTGCTCGTTACAATACGCGACAATTTGGACGATATCCTCTTTGCTGCGCGGGTGCAGCACGATGTCCGGGATGTTCTCCACGATGCCCTCGCGCAGGCGCATGGCGTCCAACATGGTTTTGCCGTAGGCAATCTGCAGCCGCGAGTAGTCGTCCGTTTTGATGTTCTCCGCGCCGACGATTGCACGGAACGCTTCGATCTGTGCCTTGGAGAGCCCGATGGGCCGGTCAAACTTGACCGGCTCATAACCCGTATTGATCGGGGTTTTAAAGTCCTCGTCGGTCATGCCAAAAGTCTTCTTCATGAGACGATAGAGCCGCTGATTGGGGTGCTTGAACGCGTCCGGCGCGCCCCATTTTAAAATGGAGCGGTAAGTGCCCGCGGGCGGGGCTTCGTGGCACCAATCGGGTCTGAATTCATCGCTGTGCTTTTTGGACATGGCGTACCTCCGATCAGGTCAGACTTTCCATCCGCTTATAAAGCGGCTGGAGCTGTTTGTAGATGCGCTGGTAGATATGTGAGAACAGTCCGCGGTACTTATGCGCGGCCTCGGCGTCCGGCTGGAACACGCACTCATTGTGCACCATCGCGTCTACGGCGTCCTCGTAGGAACGGAACGCGCCCATGCTTACATAGCCGATGATGGCCGCGCCCAATCCGGAGGCCTCGTAGGTACGTCCCTTGCTGACGGGCAGATTGAACATGTCGGCGGTAATCTGGCAGATCATATCGCTCTGCGAGCCGCCGCCCGAAACCATGATACGCCCGATGCGTGTCTTGGTGGAGCGCTCAATGCTGTGCATGCCGTCCAGCAGCGCGAAGTTGATGCCCTCGATGATGGCGCGGTAGATGTGCGCGCGCGTATGCGCGTCTGAAAAGCCGATGATCGCGCCCTTCGCCTCGGGCGAGCGCAGCCCGGCTGTCCAGTAGGGCTGCAGCATGAGGCCTTCGCTGCCCGGAGACACCTCGCCTAAAAGCTGATCAAGCAGCCGCTCTGCGGGTACGCCGAGGCGCTGCGCCTCCAGGACCTCGCGTTCACCAAACTCCTTCTTGAACCAGCTGATCATCCAGTAGCCGCGGTAGATCTGTATCTCCGGGTTGAAGCGGTCGGGCACGGCGGCCATGTAGGAGGGCATGAACGGAATCGGCTCCAGATACTTCTTTGTGGTGGTCTGAATGGTGGCGGTGGTGCCAAAGCTGATGCTGGCGCTGTCGGGTGCGAGGCATCCCGTCCCGAGCGTTTCGCAACCCTTGTCGGACGCACCCGCAAGTACGGGCAATCCTTCCGGCAGACCCATCTTGCTGGCAGCCTCGGCGGTTAAGCCCCCCATGGACTCACCCGGACGTACGAGGTCGGGCAGCTTGTCGCGGCTTACGCCGAAGACGTCCCAATTGTAATGGTTCTTCGAAGCGGGCCATTGTTTTTTCTTATAGTCAAACGGAATATGGCCGATCGTCGAAGCGACGGAGTCCACAAATTTGCCCGTCATGCGATGGGCGAAAAAGCCCGAAACAAGCAGGTATTTGTCTGTCTTTCTCCATATCTCGGGCTCATTTTCCTGAATCCAGTTCGCCTTGGTAATTCTACGCGCCACCTCGATCGCCTTCGTCATACCGACGAGCGCGAACATCGCACGGTGAATAGCTTTTAAAGGTTGTTCGCATTTGGCTTCGCGCTGGTCCATCCAGACGATGGCGTCACGCAGCACCTTGCCGTCCTTATCCACGCAGATACAGGTATCGCGCAGCGTGGTGACCACGACCGCCTTGATTGTCGCCCACAGATCGGGCGCGCTGCTTTTGAGGCGCTGGCAAGCGGTACACGCACAAGCCCAGTATACCTCGGGATTGAGTTCCGCCCATCCGGGCTGCGTTGAATAGTAGGGCTCGAACTCCTCTTTTTCCTTGGCCAGCAGGTTTCCGGTACGATCAAAAAGCAGCGCGCGTACGCTTTGCGTGCCGCAGTCGATCGAGAGTATCATCCCGTCCATGTTTCACCCCTCCTTACATATTTCCATGTTGCAGGTTGAAATGATGTTGACGCCCGTACCCGATACGTTGGACAGTATGATGTCGCCCATGTGGACAGGGGAGCGTTGTATTACTTGATTGATCTGCGCCATCACCTCGGGGATGAGATGCAGCGGCACTTCGCCGTCGGTCTTAACCGGCAGCCGGGGTTGACTGGAATCGACTGTGCGGACAGTGGACGTGAGGCTGCGCGTAGGATTTGTTGCCTCTCGAATCGCGAAGTCGCGCCCGCGGTTGCAGGTGTGGCCTTCAGCGATCCACTCACCGTCCTTCTCTGTGACGGTGATGCGGCAGCCGAGGGGGCATACGATACAGATCATATCCATTACTTGGCTCCCTTGCTCATTGTCCACTGCAGGCCGCCCGAGAGATCCGCGCCAGTGAGGCTGACAAGGACTCTTTCCATCTCGGGCGGTCGCAGAATGCTGTATTTCTTTTCAAATAAGACACGGTCTTTGCAGCGAAGCTGCACGCGCACGTTGCGCTCGGTATTTTTAGAACGGAAATAGAATACGGAGTTTAAGTTGTCCGAAGTGGCGTCGATGCGCTGCGGCACAGCGTACAGGAAGCTTTGCGGGTCGGCTTCGACCGGAACCAGCTTGCGTTCGATTCCCGGTTTGTAGGCTGCCGCCGCATGGCCTGCCGTCTCGCCACTTTCGGATACGTAGTCCACAAGGTCGCTGACGTGCAGCGCGTTGCCGCATGAGAAAGCGCCATCCACGAGCGTCATACCGCTTTGATCCACGACCGGCCCGCGTGTTGCGGTATCCAGCGCGATACCGAGCGTTTCGGCGGGTTCGTTCTCCGGAATCAGCCCGACCGACAGGATCACGCCGTCGCATTCGATGCGCTGCTGTGTGCCGGGGATGGGCTGCATTTGTTCATCCACCTCGCTGATCTCCACGCCCTCCACGCGCTCACTGCCAAATACGCGTGTGACGGTGTGGGAGAGGTGCAGCGGGATGTTGAAATCGTTCAGGCATTGCGCAATGTTACGGGAGAGACCCGAAGGTTCGCTCTTGGCTTCGTATACGCCCAGCACCTGCGCGCCTTCCAGCGTGAGACGCCGCGCCATGATGAGGCCGATGTCGCCGCTGCCCAGAACCACACAGCGTTTGCATGGCAGATAGCCCTGAATGTTGACGAAGTACTGCGCCGCGCCCGCCGTGAGCACGCCCGCGGGGCGCGAACCGTGGATGAATACCTGTTTTGCGGTGCGTTCGCGGCAGCCGCCCGCGAGGATCAGCGAACCGGCTTCGATATGGAATACGCCGCTATCGGCGTTGACTAAAGTCAGATCAAATATACTGTCCCGCTTTTCAATATGCGAGGCAAATGTGTTCGTGAGCAGAGGGATATCCGCCCCGCGCACCATGTCGAGGTAACGCTGTGCGTATTCCGGCCCCGTGAGCTTCTCGCCGAAGCGAATCAGGCCGAAACCATCGTGAATGCACTGCTTTAAAATGCCGCCCGGCTTTTCCTCGCGCTCGATGAGCAGCGTGTTTGCGCCGCGTTCCCGCGCGGCAAGCGCCGCGGCGAGCCCTGCCGGGCCTGCGCCCAGCACGGCGACGTCATAACATTCCATCGCGATACCCCTTTACGACACGTCCTGATTGCTTATGGCTTGATCGGACTCCGGTTCGGAAGGCAGCTTGGTTTCCTCTGCGAGTACAAACGAACCACGGCCTTTTTTGGTGATCTGATCAAGCGGAACGCCGGTCTGTTCGCGCAGTATGCGCATCACACTGGACTGGCAGAAGCCGCCCTGACAGCGCCCCATGCCGGCGCGCACGCGCCGTTTCACGGCGTCCACGCTGGCTGCGGGTACGGGCGCATGGATCGCGTCGATGATTTCGCCCTCGCTGACTTCCTCGCAGCGGCAGACGATACGGCCATATTCGGGACGCAGGCGGATAAGCGCGTTTCGTGCTTCCTCGCTCATCCCGGCGGGATGCGGAATGGCCTTGCGGATCGGGTTCCAGTTTGGCTTCAGCGTTATCTGCATCTCTTTGGAGAGCAGGCCGCAGGTGATCTTTTCAATGTCCACCGCGATGGCGGGTGCGGAAGCGAGACCGGGTGACTGAATACCCGCTGCGTGGACGAGATTTTGTACATATTCGGAGGCTTCGATGATGAAATCCTCCTCGTAGGTGGC
>JAEWCC010000045.1 GCA_023390815.1 Bacillota bacterium | reverse complement strand
CCTCCAAGGCGTATATGTCCAATTATCTGGAGGGCCTGGCCAGCAAGGCGAGGGCTTATGGGAAAGGCATCGCCGTCACCGATATCAAACCCGGCTTTGTCGATACGGCGATGGCACAGGGCGAAGGTCTGTTTTGGGTGGCGTCACGGGAGAAAGCGGCAAAGCAGATTTACAGGATCATCGAGCGCAGGAAGCCGGGCGGATATGTCACGAAACGTTGGACCCTCGTTGCATTTCTGTTTAGAATGATGCCGCGGAGGTTGTATACGCTTGCCGACAGCCGAAGCGAGCGCGCAAGACTGGTGAACAAGAAAAAGTAATATTGGTTAACACCTTTCGGCCGCCGGATATAAATCGTGGTCACGTGGCGGGACCGGTTGCATTCGGCATCATTATCGGTATAATAGTCGTAAATACATGCCGGGAGAAAACAAATGAATATCGATCAGAAGATATCCGAAAAGATACCGCTTTATTGTTTGCTCAAACTGCAGGCTGTTTACAGCAGCCTTAAAACGGCCGAGCGCAAAGCGGCGGATTTCTTATTGGAAAACCCGGATTTTGTTGCGGATGCCACCATTACCGAGGCTGCCAAAGGAGCGGGATGCAGCGAACCCACCTTTGTGCGGCTTTCGCGCAAGATGGGGCTGGAGGGCTTCGCCGAGCTGAAGCTGGAACTTACGCGGATGCGGCACAAAAAGCACTCTCCGGACCGCGAATTCAGCAAGTTCAGCTTTGACGACAGGTTGATCGACATTACCAAGAAGGTATTCGCGACATCCGTGCAGGCGCTGAATGATACGCTCATGCTGGTGGATGAAGCCGAGTATGAGCGGGCGGTCAATGCAATTTTAAACGCCGGGAAGATCGTGTTCTTTGGCGTGGGCGACGCGCATTCGGTCGCGCTCTCCGCGATGTATAAATTCACACGAATCGGCTATGCGTGCAGCGCAACCAGCGACGCCGACCATATGCTTATCCTGACGTCCCAACTGGCGCCGGGCGATGTGGCGGTGCTCGTATCGCATTCCGGCCGCAGCCGCGCCATTGTAGAGGCTGCCAAACAGCTGAAGCGGATGGGGATCACCTCAATTGCGATTACGAACTTTCCGGTTTCTCCGCTCACCCGGGAAGCGGATATCGTGCTGCTGACATCGGCGTTTCAGGAACATTTAAATGGGGAAGTGATGGCGGTCCGAATCGTGCAGCTCAGCATCATTGAGACCCTGTTCACGTGTACGCTGTTTAAGAGACCTGATTGTGTTGAGAATATGTCCAAGTCCAACAACATGGTGGCTTTGAACAAGCTTTTTTAAACTTGGAATAATAACTTCAAAGAACTCCTGCCTTTTATCAAGAAAGCACTGCAGGAGTTTTTTTTATTTCTGGAATTTAGTTAATTCGTATCCAGTGACGAATATCCTTGATATTGACAAAAAGCGTAAAGTATTGTATAAATATATATAGAACGAGTACTCGCTCGATAAGAATCCGCATATACTGTACCAAACGGCATTCTGCCGGGCCGGTACATCCAATCCGCTTTACAGGCACGGCAGCGCAGCCGACTCAGTATAAAAATTGAATTATGGTTCCGATCTTTAAGAAAAGAGGGGACAGCGCATGATTATCGGAGTTCCAAAGGAGATCAAGAACAACGAGAACCGGGTCGCCATTACGCCTGCGGGCGTAGACGCGTTGGTGAACGCGGGACATACCGTGTTCATTGAGCACACTGCGGGGGAAGGCAGCGGCATACCCGACGAGGAGTTTGTTCATTCCGGCGCGCAAATACTGCCGGAAGCGCGGGAGGTGTTCGATAAGGCGAACGTGATCGTGAAGGTCAAGGAGCCGCTCGAAAGCGAATACGGATTGCTCAAAGAAGGACAGACGCTGTTTACGTATCTGCACCTCGCACCCAACCCGGAGCTGTCGCGCGCGCTGCTGCAAAGGAAGGTCACAGGCATCGCGTACGAGACGGTGGAACTGCCCGATCGCTCACTGCCGCTCTTAAAGCCCATGAGCGAGGTCGCAGGGCGCATGTCGGTGCAGATCGGCGCGATGATGCTGCTCAAGTACAACGGCGGCGAAGGCGTGCTGCTGGGCGGCGTGCCGGGTGTGCTGCCTGCGGAGGTGCTGATCATCGGCGGGGGCGTGGTGGGTACCAACGCGGCGAAGATTGCCATGGGCATGGGCGCGCGCGTAACCGTGGCGGACATCAACCCCGCAAGGCTGGAGTACCTCGATGACCTGTTTAACAGCCGCGTCAACACGACGATGTACAGCCGCTACGGAGTGGCGGAGCTTGTAAAGAAGGCCGATCTGCTCGTCGGCGCGGTGCTCGTCACCGGGGCCAAAGCGCCCAAGACCGTGACCGCCGATATGGTCAAAACCATGAAGAAGGGTGCGGTGATCGTGGACGTCGCCATCGATCAGGGCGGCTCCATCGAGACCATCGACCGCGTGACCACGCACGATCATCCGTGCTACGAAAAATACGGCGTCATCCATTACTCCGTCGCGAATATGCCGGGTGCCGCGCCGCGCACATCGACCTACGCCTTGACGAACGTGACGCTGCCGTATCTGCTACAGATCGCGAACCTTGGCGCGGAGAAGGCGATGCTGAACGACCGCGCGCTGCTGATGGGGCTCAATACATACAAAGGCCATATCGCGCACCACGCGCTCAAAGGCATGGATGAGGCGTGCTATATGGACGCTGAGGCGTGCCGCAAGCTGCTGACCGAAGCCGTATAAATTAGTTTCTCGTGAGGCCAAAGGCTTTAACTATACCAATGGCCCCCTCGGACGATCCACCCCAAAAAGCTTCGCTTCTCGGGGGCCCCGGTAAGGAGGCTGGCACCGGTAGGTGCCTGGGGGAGGGATAACGGTCACTCCCTCCGTCAATTGCCGGTTTACAACCGTCAATTGCCACCTCCTACGTACCCGGAGGGTGCTCGTCTGAGGGAGGCTTAAGCAACCATGAGGCAAAGACTTTGATTGTTTTAATAACGATGGTAAGGAGGGGGTAACATGACAGACCAACTGGCAAAGGCCTGCATCAACATGAAGGGAGTGCTGCGCGCGCTGACCTATCTGTGCGATCTGGACGCCGAGGCCGCGGATATCATCAAAGGCGCGAACCTCATCGTGCAGTTCAGCGTCAAAAACGGACCGGCGGCGCGCCTCATATTCAAAGGCGGCAGGTGCGTCTTTGAGGATGGCAAGGGCGAAGCCGATATCAAGCTCTATTTCTCATCGCCCGAAAAGTTCAACGCGCTGATGGACGGCAAGGGCACGCCCACGATACTGAAAGGGTTCACGAAGCTTGGCTTCCTGCTGAAGGATTTCGGGAAGCTGACCGACCGCCTCGAACACTTCCTGCGGCCGGAGCCGGACACCGTGCAGGATGAGAAGTTCAAAGAGGTGAGCACGCTGCTGACCTTCTACACCGCGTTCAATTCCCTGCCGCAAATCGGCATGTACGATCCCGTTGGCGCGAAGGTGATGCAGAAGGCGGCGAACGGGCAGCTCTGCGTGGACATCGCGGGAACGGCGCACGCCGTGCGCATGAAGGTGGAAAAGGGCAGCATGAAGACCATCGCCGCGTCGGACGGCTCGCCCGAGCTGACCATGACGTTCTCCGGTATCGAGAAGACGGGCGACATACTCGGCGGCCGCTGCGACTTTCTGACCGCAATCGGCTTCGGCGACGTGAAGCTCAAGGGCTACATCCCCGTGATGATGGCGGTGGAGCATCTTGTGCCGCGGCTCAACGCCTACCTGAATTAGTGAGGTAACACCATGCAGACGTATCAATATCAAAACAGCCGCGCCATGTTTGAACGCGCGGCCAAAGTGCTGCCGGGCGGCGTGTACGGACATCAGGGGCCTGCCAACGGCTGCTTCATCCCGACGGACGCATTTCCGTTCTTCTCAGAGCGCGCAAAGGGCGCGTACTTCTGGGATGTGGACGGCAACCGCTTCCTCGACTATATGTGTGCGTATGGCCCGAACATACTCGGCTACTGTGACGAGGACGTGGATAACGCCGCGATCGAACAGCTCAAAACCGGCAACTGTGTGACCGCGCCCTCCTCCAAGCTCGTGGAGTTTGCCGAAGTCATGGTGGATACCGTGGCGATGGCGGACTGGGCGTTCTTCATGAAGAACGGCGGCGACGCGACGTCGTTTGCCATCATGGTCGCGCGGGCTGCGACAGGCCGCAAAAAGGTCATCCTCGTGCGCGGCAACTATCACGGCGTCGCGCCGTGGGCACAGGGCATCGGCTGCGGCGGCGTGATCGAGGAGGATCTCGCGAATGTGCTGTTCGTGGACTGGAACCACCCGGAGCAGGTGGAGGCGCTGATCAAGCAGTATCCGGGCGAGATCGCGTGCTTCCTTTCTACGCCGTACTGGCATGGCAACTTCGCGGAGAACCTGCTGCCCGCCGAAGGCTACTGGCAGGCGATCCGCAAGCTCTGCACCGATAATGGCATCGTGCTCGCCATTGACGACGTGCGCTGCGGCTTCCGGCTCGATATCGCGGGCTCCGACCATTACTTCGGCTTCAAGGCCGATCTCATGTGCTTCTGCAAGGCCATCGCGAACGGCTGGAGCGTATCGGCGCTGTGCGGCAACGATGCGCTGAAGGCCGCCGCGACCGACGTGTTCTACACCGGCAGCTACTGGATGTCCGCCGCGCACTTTGCCGCGGGCATCGCGTGCATCGGCAAGATGAAGATGCTGGGTGGCTCACAGGTGCTGCTGGACTACGGCAAAAAGCTCTCGGACGGGCTCGTGGAAGTTGCCAAAACCCATGGGTACAACCTCATCATATCGGGCGCGCCGTCGATGTTCTATATGCGCATCGCGGACGATCCGTCGCTGGCGCTGCATCAGTGCTGGGTCGCGGAGTGCGTCAAGCGCGGCGTGTACTTTACCAACCACCACAATCATTTCATCAACTACGCCATGACCGAAGAAGATATCAAGTTCACGCTCGAGGTCGCCGACGAAGCGTTCCGTGCGGTGAAATCGGGCAAGTAGGGTTTTCCCTTGACCGGTGCGTTTCGGTATGCGGGGGGAACCGGGGCGCATCGGTGTCTTGCGGGATAATGAAAACATCAAGACCTAAAAGTGATCAACCACAAGACTTCAGGGATACTTCTTTGTTTAACCTGATGAAAATATACTGTTCTGGCTCCTGACAGACAAGGGGTAACATCGAATAAAGCCTCTCTCGGACGAGGGTTGATAAAGCGTTATCATGCCTCCCTCGGATGAGGGAGGTGGCACGGAGTGCCGAAGGGAGCGACCGGTATTAAGCCCTTTTCTCTCCCCCAGTCACCTATCGATGCCAGCCCCCTCCTCAAGCCATTAAGCTGAATGAAACACTATAGAAAGGATGGGTTCAACATGCCACTGACGGACAAAGAGCTGCTTGAGCTCGAAAACAAGGCGTGCGAGCTGCGCTGCCTCACGGTCGATACGGTAGCGTGGGCGGGCAGCGGGCACATCGGCGGCGCGCTCAGCGCAATGGACATCTTCACGCTGCTCTACTACAAGTACATGCATATCGACCCGGCAAACCCGGCCTGGCCCGACCGCGACCGGTTCATACTCAGCAAGGGCCACGCGGGCGTCGGCCACGCGCCCGTGCTCGCGGACAGGGGCTACTTCGATAAAGAACTGCTCAAAACCTACAACCACTCTGGTTCAGACTTCGGTATGCACCTCAACTCCGCAAAAGTACCTGGTGTGGATGCCTCGACCGGATCATTGGGGCACGGCATCTCCATCGCGGTGGGTACCGCGCTTGCGGCGAGGGTGCTCGGCAAAGACTATCGTACTTACTGCATACTGGGCGACGGTGAATGCGACGAGGGACAGGTGTGGGAGGCCGCGATGGCTGCCTCGCACTACAACACGACCAACCTCATCCTGTTCGTGGACAGAAACCGCTTCATGATCGACGGGCAGACCGAGAGCGTGATGAAGCTGGAGCCGTTCGCGGATAAGTGGAAGGCGTTCGGGTTCGTCGTCAAGCAGGTGAATGGACACAGCTTCCGCGAGCTTTCCGCCGCGATTGACGAGGCGCTGGAAGAAAAGACCGCGCCCGTTGTGATCATCGCGGATACCATCAAGGGCTGCGGCGTGGACTTTATCGAAAATCAGGTGATTTCGCATTACATGGGTCTCGATGACGAGAAGATACGGCTCGCCAAGGAGAGCATCCTGCGCTACCACGAAAACCGGATTAAGGGGGTGTCCTAATGGGCGGTATGAATTATGACGTCTACAGCCAGATCAAGCTGCAGACGACCGAAATCTACGGCAATACGCTATGCGAGCTCGCGGCCGAGCATCCTGATATCGTGGCGCTCTCGGCAGACCTCGCCAAGTCCACCAAGATCGGCCTCGTGCAGGAGAAGTTCCCCGAAAGGTTCTTCAACGTGGGCATCGCGGAGCAGAACATGTTCGGTATCGCGGCGGGCATGGCGAAGGCGGGGCTGACGCCCTTCGTCTCCACGTTCGCCATATTCACCTCCATGCGCGGCCTCGACCAAGTGCACACCGATATCTGCTACCAAAACGTCAACGTCAAGATGATCGCGACGCATGCGGGGCTGTCGTTCGGTGCGGCGGGTTCCACGCACCACTGCACGGAGGACATCTCCATCATGCGTACGATGGCGAACTGCAAGGTGATCGTCCCGGCGGACGGATATGAAGCAGCCAACGCGGTACGCGCGGCCTACGACATTCCCGGCCCGGTATACATCCGCATCAACCGCGGTTTCGACCGGCTGGTCTACGAAAACGCGGATTACGGCTTCGAGTTCGGCAAGGCCCATACCATGGCGGAGGGCAGCGATATTACGATCATCACATGCGGTGCGTGCGTGTATCAGGCTGTGGAGGCGGCGTCCGTGCTGCGTGCCGACGGCATCAAGGCGCGCGTGCTCAATATGCATACCATCAAGCCGATTGACCGCGAAGCAATCTTACGCGCAGTGGAGGAAACCCGGCGCATCGTGACGGTGGAGGATCACAGCATCGTCGGCGGACTGGGCAGCGCGGTGGCGGAGGTCGTCGCGGAGTCCGGCAAAGCCTGTGCGTTCACGCGGCTCGGCATCCCGGACTGCTTCTCGATGATCGGCCTGCACGAGGACATCATGGCGTTCTACAAGATCGACACCAACGGCATCGTGGAGAACGTACGGCTGCTGCTCAATAAGGAGATCGAGGAAGACGACGACTGGGCAGACGAGGTATAGCGCCATGGCAAAGCAGGAAGAACGCTATGCGAACCGGATTCTCATGTACGCCGTGCTGCCTGTCGTCAAGGTCATCGTGGAAAATCGGGAGAAGTTTGCGAAATCGTTCAAGGGCAAGAGCGGAGTCGTGCAGTTCTCCGCGCTGGACGAGGGCGAGAAGACGGGCATGCACTTCGTCATCGAGGACGGCGTGTTCACCGTCGTGCTGGGCCTTTCAGAAAAGCCGAACCTCGAATTCGAATTCCCGACGATTCCGCATTTCAACGC
>JAEWCC010000028.1 GCA_023390815.1 Bacillota bacterium | reverse complement strand
GTACCGGCTTCGCCGTTTTCTGAACCGGTACAACCCCGTTGGCCTGATATTCTTCGGAGACTGCTCCGCGTCGCGTCACTGGTCTAGCCTCTTTTTTGGCAGGCACAACCTCGTTAGCCTGATATCCATCGGAACTCGCTCCACGTCGCGGTATCGGCTTTGCCGTTTTCTGAACCGGCACAATTTCGTTGGCACGATATTCATCGGAGTCGGCTCCCCTGCGCGGTACCGGCTTTGCCATTTTTTGAACCGGCACAACCTCGTTAGCCTGATATTCACTGGAAACCGCTTTGCTGTGCGGCATCGGCCTCGCCGCTTTTTGAACAGGCGCAGCCTCGCTTGACTGAAGCGGATGTTCATAGACAATACGAATCGGCGCCCCCGCAATGGCGAGAAGCTCGGGCGAAACTGTACCTCTGATTTCGTCCTCGGGTATATACTCGCTCATCTCGTTTTCAATGTGTTGCATCATTTCCGTTTCCGCGTAGATATTGGCCGCAGCGGTTTCTGCTTCTGGGCCCGCTTGAGGCACGGCTTTCGCGCGCCTGTACACCCGTTTCTGTATTTCGGGTTCTGCGGGCGCCGGATTTACGGGATCAAATTTTCTGTAAGGCAGCTCGCCAGCGGCATTGAGCGGCGCAATCGGCGTTTGCGGAATTATGGACGCATCGTCGGGCTCTGTCAACGCATAGCGTGCCGCAAACGCGCGCCTTCCCATGCGCGTCTGCAGCTGCGCGATATCCTCCGCGGAAATGTCCGCCGTATCCTCCGGCGCGGCATGGCGCGGCCTGTAGGTCTGGTCCGGAACCTTCCACCCGGACACATCTACAATATCTTCCGGCGCGGCATGTCGCGGCACATAGCCGTTTTGGCCCTGCCTCGTATCATCTAAGATTTCTTCAAGCCGCTCGGTTGCTTCCGCTGTTTTGGGTTCTGTATAACGTGCGATGCCGGTTTGCGGCAAAGCCGGTGCCGGAACCTGCGAAAAACGCTGCTCTGGTTCCGTGTTTTGTTTGGCGACGTGACGCGGCTGACTGACGCGCTGCGTCTGCTGTGCATCAGACGAGCCTTCGGTCCGCACTCCCGGTTGAGCAGGGTCTGTATTCGAGTTTACAGGCTGGTGGAGCCTGTAGACGCGCTTTGGCGCGCGCGAATCATGCACGTGCGATGTCTTGCGGCTTGGCTCTTTTGCGGGCAGTATTGCTTCGCTGAGCAGACTGCGCGTCTGCGCGGATGCACGGCGTTCCATTTCGCCGGTGATGGCGGTGCGCTGCAACGGGGTATGATATACAGCGGTCCTTTGCACAGGCTTTTCAGGCACATAAACACGCACAGCCGGCGCTACCTTGGGCACCAGCGGATATTCCGGGCGGTATTTTTTTCTTTTCTCCGGGCGCAGCCCAGAAAATCTCGACATGCATATCACCTCTTTTCGCATATAGGTTTGTGATTCGATGATACACCAAATGTTACGTAAAGTCAAAGATTCGTAACATCTTCGTAATAATTACCAGTTTTGTTACTTATAACGACACATGAAAAAAGCGCTGCCGCAAATTAGTGACAGCGCTTTTAAAGCAATTTATGATACGAATTTTGCGATATATTGATCCACGCCATACGCCTTTATCAACGCTTCCACCGTGGCAGGCCCTGCGACACCATCGGTTGCAAGCCCCTTGCTTTTCTGGAAATCAATCAGCGCATCCTTTGTTCCCTGACCAAAATAGCGATCGGTTGAAACGCTGTAGCCAAGGCTCTTGAGCATAATCTGGATGCGATATACACGGTCCTCCGGTTTACAGCCGTATTGTGCGCTTTTATACGTGCGATCAAATAACGCTGGCGGTATGCTGGTACCATTATACCGACCGCCGTAAGGGTACGTGTAGAAATAGTGATTTCCGATCTGCCCCCATAAGGTATAGCTCCTCCACGATCCACCGCTGGGCTTAAAATAGTATGTGTTCTGTGGTACAACCCAGGTTTGGTCGTCCAGTACAGCATGAGCTGCATCAATCGCTCCCTGCTTGGGTACGGTATTGGGATTATATGCAAATCCTCCTACTACCGCAGAAATGCTGCTGCCCCAGCGCCCGGAAAGCACACGGTTGAGCACGACGTTACCCACCGCGATCTTCCCCTTTGTAGACTCTCCGCCCGATTCCACCTGGATGATCTGCGCGAGAATGCGAAGTTCTTCTTCTGTATATGCGTAATGGTTGGTCGAGTAACCTACATCATTATAATAGCTGTCCGCCGATACGGAAAAATATGAGACCAGTGAATCCATATCGGTCGCGCCGGACGATGCGGACGGCGTTGCTGTTGCCGAGGGTTTAGCCGTCGGCTTTGGCGTTGGTTTCGGGGTCGATTTCGGCGTCGACTTCGGCGTCGGTTTCGGGGTCGATTTCGGCGTCGGCTTCGGGGTCGGTTTAGGTGTCGGTTTGGGTGTCGGCTTCGGCGTCGGTTTCGGGGTCGGCGGCGGCGTCAGCACCGGATCGGGCTGCGTTGTGGGAAACATTGTCACGACCGGATCAGGCTCCGTTGTGGGTATTGTTGTAGCCGTCGGCAATGGCGAAGCGGTTTGTGAGGCGGTGGCGGGCGCAGCCGCGCCGCCGGGCGCCAGCAAAACCAACAACAAAACAACCATTACCACTACTGCGCTTCCCGCGCAAATAAAGCGGAGACGGCGAGCCGCAGCCGCGCGCTGATTCACACGCGACGCGTTTTTTGGCAGCAGTAATTTTTTAAACAGCTTTCCGGCCTGCGCGCGAAGTCTGCCGAATTGCGTTTTCACCGCGCCTCTCAGCTTACGTATAAATTTTTTCAATGAATCCTGAGCGCGCACTGCTGCCGAAGATTTTTGCGTCGGCTGCCTGACTGCCGCCGGTTTGATGGTTTCGGGCATCCCATGTCGCTGCGGGGTCCGCCGGAAACGCCGGTTGTGCGGGCTTCCGCCCGGGCTTTTCACCATGTGCAACTCCCTCGATGTTCCATTCGTTCATAATAACTGATTTGCATTGAATAGTCAAATATCCGTAATATTTTTGTAATATTTGTATAGACTCGCAAATTTAAAAAGCCGCGGTGTGTTGCCGCGGCTTCTAAGGTTATGTGCAGAATTTGATGTAGTAGTCCCGAAGGCCAAATTCTTCGATCAGCTTTCTAATCGTTGCGGGGCCGCATACACCGTCGTCTTCGAGTCCATGATCCTGTTGAAACTCGATCAGGGCATCTTTAGTACCTTTGCCAAAGTAGCTGTCCGGCTTCTCCACATCATAGCCGAGGGTCCTCAGCATATACTGAATGCGGTAAACGCGGTCTTCCGGCTTACATCCGTACTGCGCGTGTCTGTACGTGCGTTCAAACAGCGCAGGCGGAACCCCGCCGCCGCGCATGCGCCCATAATACTTGTGCCGATAGAAGCAATGCCCGCCGATCTTGGTATAGAATTTGTGGCTGCCCCAATCGACGTTGGCGGGAGCACCGGAACGGAAATAGTAAATATCCTGCGGGATCACCCAGACCTGGTACTGCAGTACTCTGCGCGCGACGGATATGCACGCACGGTTCGGATGACTTGACGAATTGTACCCGGAAAACTGTCCGGGCGCCGTGACCACCGATTTGATGGTATTACCCCATGCGCCGCGGCACAGAACGCGGTTCATCACGACATTGGCTACGGCAATCTTGCCTTCGGTAGTTTCACCGCGTGCCTCGCCATAGATCAACTGCGCAAGCACATAGACATCATCTTCCGTGTAATCGTAATAGTTGGAGGAATACCCCATGTCGTTGTAATATTTGTCCGCTTCTACAACGTAGAACTCAGCCAGTTCGTCCAGATCGATCGGGTTCTCGGTCGGGTCCGGCGCGGTGGTCGCAATGGGTGTTGGTGAAGGCGACGGACTGGGCGTCGGCGTGGGAACCGCTGTTGCGGTCGGTGTCTCGCCAGTACTCTCCTTTATTGCGCTGCCCTTAACGCCCGAACTTCCCGTGGTATCGGGAGAAACGGAGATAATCGCGGCGCTCACGGAAGCGCTGCTTTCTGAAGTGCGCGCATCGACCGGGGCGGCTGCGCCGCCGGGGACCAAAAACACCAGCAGTAATGCCGCAGCCACTGCCAAAGCTGACCCCGCATAGATCAAAATGCGTCTGTTTCGGCGTCCTTTACGGCCAAGCCGCTTGTGGTTTTCCGCAAACTCCAGCGCGGCTGCATTTCCCTTGCTCTTCTTGCTCGCTCCGGTGAGCAGGTGGGCAACTCCATGGGTTGCCGAACTCAATACGCTGCCACGAGAAACCGCGCTGTAGTGTTTGCCTGCCGCCCTATACACAGGTGGGCCGGCTTCCGGCGCAGACTCGACGCGCGCGGCAGGAATTTCAACACGGCCTGCGGACACGGCAGGCGTTTCAATCGGATTTACTGGCGTAATAGGCTGATACATCGGTGCAACCGGCGTATCTTCCAATCCTTCCTCGGGCGAATCCTCGTCCCACAGGAAAGAGGGCTTGTCCTCCTGAACAACCGCCTGCGGGTTAAGCCTGGTCTTTACAGGCGGCGTCGGCCCCGGTTGCTTGCGCTTTATCCAGTTTTTAAGCTGGGGAAACCCCTGCTTTTTTGCCATGCGCGAACTCCTGTTTTTTAATAGAGGCGAAAGGTTGATCGCCCGCCAATGCAGTTACAATCCCCGCGAGTATATTCATCATACCTGTTTTTTTGCAAAAAGTCAATTCATCTGTAATACTATCGTAACAAATCAACCATTTTGCAACGAATTCCTAAGCTTTTGATCGAACTGTGCTTCGATATGGGCTTTGGTTACAGTCTTTCCTGGCGCTTCACCATGCAGACGCAAAACCGGCAACAAATCTCCGCCTTTTTTGCGAATTGCCATACAAAGCTTTTCTGTTCCTTTTGCGGACGATTCCGGATTTGGATCGGCCTGAACCGTCATCAACAGCACTTGTTTTCCTTTGGGACTAAGCTTTTTCACGAAAGTGTTTACAGCCGGGACCGGATGACTCGCCCAAATGGGTGTGCCAATGCAAATACGCTCATACTCGCTCATGCGGCCAGCAAAGTCATCCTGCAGACGGCTTTTCAGGCCCAGTCCTGCCGCAAACCCGCCTGTTACAAACGTCAACGGCGTTTTCCCCCGCTGCTTGATTTCTTTAAGCTCAAAGATATCCGCTCCAAGCCGCTCGGCGAGTACCTTCGCCGCCACACTCGTGCTGCCGTCATGGGAATAGAACACAACCGCCGTTTTCATATATACTACTCCTGTTCGTTATATCGCAAGCGCCGACTCCCTGATACCCAGCGCCTTTGCTGCAATCTCCCGAATACCGCCGCGCGCCTCGTCTCCGCCGCCCGCCCGGTGCAAAAACGCGTCGATGCCCATAAATGCAATGGACGCGCATACGCTCGGATATTTCACCCGGAAATATCCTTCATTGATGCCCTCCAGCACCACTTCCTCCAGCAGCGGATAGAGCGCCTTCATACGCTCCTCCCGAACTACTGTTTGATACCATTCCGCGACTTCACCCTTAAAATACGATCGGGTCTCACCGCAGATATCGCCCTGTTCCACCATTGCGCCGATATAGTATTCGGCACGGGCGAGTGAATCCTTCATGGTATCCATCTGCTCTTTGAGCTTGTCCCGGTATTCGGCAAGCTGAGCCGCCAATATATGGCGCACGATATACTGTTTGCTTTCAAAGTGATAGAAAAAAGTGCCCTTGGCTACGCCAGCCAGCATACAGATTTCTTCTACCGGCGTTGCGTCGTAGCCCTTTTCAGAAAACAGCGTGCGCGCACTGCTCAGTATCAGCATTCTTGTCGCTCTGTCACCTGACATTGGTTCCCTCCACAATGATTTGATGAAACCAGTATCGACCAAAGTCAGATTTTTTAAACAAAATTGCGCAAGAGCCGCTTCAGTAAAGCTGCTTCAATACCGCAAACCCGTCCGCAACGCTGATCCTCGCGAATCCGGCGGGACGGATATCGTAGTGGAACATATGCGATGTGTTGCCATGCAACAATACCGACAGCGCTGCAGCAATCCAGCCTTTGTGCGATGCGACCAGCACATGCTGCGCGTCTATGCGCACGATCTTTTGTACAGCTGCCTCCACGCGTGAGAAATATTCCTGTGCATGATCCCCGTTGGGAAAAGTAAAATGAAGGGGATCCGTCATATACCTGTCCCATTCCTGCGGCATGCTATGTTCGATCTCCTGGGCTGTGCGGCCTTCGAATTCGCCGAAATCAACCTCCCTCAGCGCCTCCCAGTCGTCCGCTCGCGCATAAGGTGCGAGGATTGCGGCCATTTGTTGCGTTCGCAGCATTCCGCTTGTAAGCACAATATCAAAATGCCCGCCGAGCGCCAGCGCCGTGCGGCGAGCCTCCAGGTCTCCCTGTGGCGAAAGCGGCGGATTCAGCCGTCCGCAAAATTGACGCTGTTCATTGGCGGCCGTCTGTGCGTGCCGTGCCAGAACGAGTTCCATAACGGGGTTCTCCTCATGAATATGCAATAAAAGAATAATACGAGCATATACGAAAGGAATGTGAAAGTCAAACAGAAGCGGGGGCTGACGCCTCCACGTTCGTTCGTACAACACAAAAGGCCTTTTCTCGTAAACAAAAACGCCGCGGATGCGGCGTCTGATCAGTCGAGGTTCTGGTTCTTCTTGCCTACGCGCAGCCGCACCATCGCTCTCGCCAGAGAGACCTGGCTGCGCATATACTCCTCACGGCTTTGCTGCTGACGCAGGCGCTCCTCGGCACGCTCCTTGGCTTCCAGTGCGCGCTTGACGTCGATCTCGCTCGGCCATTCGACAGCTTGCGAGAATATGATCGTCTCGTCGGGGCGCACCTCCACAAAACCTTCGGAAGTTGTGCACACCGCCCACTCGCCCTCAATGCAAAGCTTCATTTCTCCGATGCTCAGCGCCGCCACCATCGGTTCGTGCATGCGCTGGATACTCATCTGGCCATCGGGGGTGGGAATGATCACACTTTCGACTTCGCCATGGAAGAACTGCCTTTCGGGCGTAATGATTTCGAGTATGTAGCTGGCTGGCATACATATTCCCCCTTACGCCTTGGAAGCGCGGGCTTTGACATCTTCGATGTCCCCCGCCATGAAGAATGCGCCCTCGGGCAGATCGTCCACCTCGCCGTCCACAATCGTGCGGAAGCTTTCGATCGTACGGTCCAGCGGCACGTACTTGCCGGGTATGCCGGAGAATATCTCCGCAACGGACATCGGCTGAGACAGAAAACGCTGTATCTTGCGCGCGCGGAAAACGATCGTCTTGTCCGCGTCGGACAAATCCTCCATGCCGAGTATGGCGATGATATCCTGCAGCTCGCGATAACGCTGCAGCACTTCCTGTACGCGGCGGGCCACGGCATAATGCTGTTCACCCACAATGCGCGGATCGAGAATACGCGATGAAGACTCGAGTGGGTTGATCGCAGGGTATATGCCCATCTCGGCAATCTGCCGTGACAGCACGGTCATCGCATCGAGATGCGAGAACGTCGTCGCGGGCGCAGGGTCGGTGAGGTCGTCCGCCGGCACGTAGATCGCCTGTACCGAAGTGATGGAACCGCTCTTTGTGGAGGTAATGCGTTCCTGCAGCGCGCCCAGCTCGTTGGCCAGCGTCGGCTGATAGCCCACCGCCGCGGGGATACGACCGAGCAGCGCGGAAACCTCGCTGCCTGCCTGAATGAAGCGGTAAATATTGTCGATGAACAGCAGCACGTCCTGATGCTCTTCATCGCGCAGCTCCTCCGCCATGGTAAGGCCGGTGAGCGCGACGCGCATTCTGGAGCCCGGCGGCTCGTTCATCTGTCCGAACGCCATGCATGTACGGGCCATAACGCCCGACTGCGTCATGTCCTCGATGAGTTCGTTGCCTTCGCGGCTGCGCTCGCCCACGCCCGTGAACACCGAGTATCCGCCGTGCTCCGTGGCGATGTTGCGGATAAGCTCCATGATCAGCACCGTCTTGCCGACGCCTGCGCCGCCAAACAGGCCGATTTTTCCGCCTTTGGCGTAGGGGGCGAGCAGGTCGATGACCTTGATGCCCGTCTCGAACAGCTCCGTAACGGGGCTCTGGTCCGTAAACTTGGGAGGCTTTCTGTGGATCGGCAGGCGTTTATCCGTCGCAACGGGGCCCTTGCCGTCAATGGGCTGGCCGATGGCGTTGATAACCCGGCCCAGCGCCTTCTTACCGACCGGGATCGTGATGCGGTCGCCCGTGTTGATCACAGGCAGCCCGCAGGAAAGCCCCTCGGTGGCGTGCAGGGCGATGCAGCGCACGACGCCTGCGCCCAGGTGCATTGCGACCTCCAGCCAAACCTCGCGCTCCGGCATCCGAACCACAAGCGCATTGTAAAGCTCCGGCAGGCCGTCCTCGCTGAACTGAACGTCCAGCACCGGGCCGGTGATGCGGATGATCTCCCCTGTATTGACAATGTTGTATTCGTCCATAATCTCTCTCCGTACTATGATAACGCCTCAAGCGCGCCGATGATTTCGGAAATCTCCGCCGTAATCGCCGCCTGGCGCGCACGATTGTATTGCATGGTCAGCTGCGCGATGCGCTCCTCTGCGTTGTTGGTCGCGTTCTCCATGGCAATCATGCGCGCACACTGTTCACTCGCGAGCGAACTTACGAGGCAGCCGTACACGAGCCCGATGATATACTGCGGCACGAGCGTGTCGAACACTTGCTTAGGCGACGGGTGGTAGACCATCTCCGCGCTGTACTCCGCTTCAGTGTCAACATCCTGATAGTTGGACATGGACAGCGGGAGCAGTTTTAAAACACGCGGTTCCTGCCGCATCGACGAAATGAAGTGCGTATAGACCACGTACACCTCGTTCATGATTCCGTTGTCAAACAGATCGAGCAGGTCCTTCGTGATGCCCCGCGCATAGTAAAGCGACGGATTCTGCGCCACATGCAGGAATTCGACGTCGATCGTGAATCCTTTGCGTTCGAAAAAAACGCGCGCTTCCTGCCCCACTGTAAGGATGTAGCGATCCTCGCTTTTCTGCATAGTCTGGTATGCGAGGTTCAGCACGTTGTGGTTATAGCCGCCGCACAACCCTTTATCCGCCGCAATCACGACATACGCCGCCTTGCCGCCCTCGCTCTCGCCGATATACGGATGGGACAGCTCGTGCGTATGCGCGAGAATATCCTTGAGCGTAGCGCGCACGCGCACGAAGTGTGTGTGGTTGGTCTCGTATTTGGCGATCGCCTTGCGCATCTTGGATGTTGATATCAGGTGCATCGCCCGTGTGATCTGCTCCATATCCGTTACGGAGTGGATGCTGTGGCGGATGTCGCTCATGCTGGGCATGTGCTACTCCTCCTCATGGGGCTGTAGGTTGTTCTGCTCACGGAACACTGCAAGATAATCCTGCGCAGCCTTATGCAGCGAGGTAATCATATCATCTGTCAGATCGCCCGTCTGATTGATGCCGATGCGTACATCCGGGTAATTCAAGTCCACAAAATTCAGGTACCCTTTGTTGAACTCGCTGACCATTTTGATCGGCAATCCGAGCAGGTACTTATTGACCGCGACAAACAGCGATATCACCTGGCTGGCCATTGGCAGCGCCAGATACTGCGGTTGTTTCAAGGATTCAGTGAGCTTTGCGCCCTGATCGAGCGTATCGCGCGTCGTCTTATCGAGATCGGACGCGAACTGCGCGAACACGGCGAGCTCGCGATATTGCGCGAGGTCGAGCCGTAAGCGCCCCGCAACCTTGCGCATCGCCTTGGTCTGCGCACTTCCGCCTACGCGGGATACTGAGAGGCCGACGTTGACCGCAGGGCGGATGCCCGCGTTAAACAGCTCGGACTCCAGATAGATCTGTCCGTCCGTGATCGAAATCACGTTCGTCGGGATATAAGCCGAGATGTCGCCCGCCATCGTTTCGATGATGGGCAGCGCCGTCATCGATCCGCCGCCGTTTTTGGCGCTCAGCTTCGCAGCGCGCTCCAGCAGACGCGAATGCAGGTAGAACACGTCGCCCGGATATGCCTCGCGGCCCGGCGGACGCCGGAGCAGCAGCGACATCGTACGGTAGGCCACGGCGTGCTTGGAAAGGTCGTCATAGACGATCAGCACATCCTTGCCCGCGTACATGAATTCCTCCGCGATTGCGCAGCCCGCGTACGGCGCAATATACTGCATCGAGGGCGTATCGCTGCCGGTGGACGCCACGACGACGGTATAGTCCATCGCGCCTTCCATTTCGAGCGTGTGAATGATGGCGGATATCGTCGAGGCTTTCTGCCCGATTGCCACGTAAACGCAGTATACGTGCTTGCCCTTTTGATTGAGTATGGTATCCACCGCGATCGCCGTCTTGCCGGTCTGGCGGTCGCCGATGATGAGTTCTCTTTGGCCTTTGCCGATCGGGATCATGCTGTCGATCGCCATGATACCCGTCTCAAGCGGTTGCTTCACACCCTGCCGGTCGAATATCGCGGGCGCTTCCGCCTCGATCGGCCGGAATTGCGTGGAGCACACCGCGCCTTTGCCGTCCATCGGAACCCCGATCGGGTCGATCACGCGGCCCAGCAGCGCCTCGCCCACCGGCACACGCAGCACGTTGCCCGTTTTACGCACGGTGTTGCCCTGTGAAACCTCGGTCGCGTTGCTCAGCAGCACAGCGCCGATGCGGTCCTTTGAAAGGTTCATGACGATGCCCGTGTCGCCGCTTTCAAATACGACAAGTTCGCCGTACTTGCAGCCTTCGAGGCCTTCGATCATCACAATGCCGTCGCCGGAGGACATGACCGTTCCGATAGCGGACGTATCCTGCATGTCCACAAAGTCGCCGATCCGCGTGCGCGTTTCATCGCCGAACGCCTTTGTGTCAAAGTGCAGCTCGATATTGCCCTGTTCGTAGTCCTGCGGGCTGCAAGCCATCTGCGCCGTATTGTGGATATAGCTTTTGATGTCTTTCAGGTGGGAGCGCACGCTTCGGTCATATACCTTTCCGCCCAGCGTGACCACAAAGCCTCCCAGCAATGTGGGGTCCACCTCTGTTTTAAAACTGATTTCCTCGCCGATCTGCCTTTCGAACTGTTCCCGAATGGCGTCAATTGCCTTGTCATCCAGCTGCTCGGCGGTTCTCAGTTTGCCCTGCATTGCCAAGTTATCCCACCCTCTCAAAGAATTCATTGATAATCTTCTGGTTATCTTCCTTGGAGACCTCGCGCTTTAAGACCTTTTCCGCGATCTGTACGGCCATATCAATGATTTCCGATTTCATCTCGAGCTGAGTCTGTTCTTTTTCGATCGCAATTTCCTTGCGTGCGCGCAAAACCATCTCACGCGACTGTTCTTTGGCTTCGTCGATGAGTTCTTTGGCGTGATCGCGCGCCATCTCGTTGCTCTTGGTGATGATTGCCGCAGCCTGTGTCTGTGCACCCAGCATCATCGAATCATACTGCTCTTTTTGCTGAATGAGCTCCTTCTCGCGCGTATCCAGCGTGTCGGTCTTGTCCGAGAAGGATTTCTCGCGCTTCTTCATGAACTTCAGAATGGGCTTATAAAGCAGTAATCTGAGTAAGAAAAACAGAACAACCGCGTTTAATATATGCAGGCCGATATAGCCCCAATTTATCTCCAGCATAATATCACCTCACCCCCGTAGGCCGCGAAATGCTGCCTCATATCTTTCCCATCATCAGGATCGCGATGACGAAGCCATAGATCGCCGTCGTTTCGGCAAAAGCAAGACCGATCAGCAGCATGGCGTTGATCTTACCGCTTGCTTCGGGCTGGCGCGCCACCGCGTCGGTCGCCTTGCTCGTGGCGATCCCCATGCCTATACCGGCACCTACGCCTGTGAACACCGCAATACCCACACCAATTGCAATCAAAGCTGTTGTCATATCAGGTTACCTCCAAATTTAAAGTGTTATCTTTTTGCACCATATGCAACCGTTTCTTCCATGAAGGATAGCGTTAATATCAGGAAAATATACGTTTGAATTCCAACATGGAACAGGTTGAAGTAAATAGAAACAATCCCCGGTAAGCCGATTGACAGCCAGACCACGCTGTACAGCAGATCCATGACCACCAGACCCGCGAACATGTTGCCGAAAAGACGGAACGAGAGCGAGACCGGAATCACAGCGTGCGTAACGATATTAACCGGCAGCATAAAAGCCTTAGGCTTTACAAACCATTTCATGCGTCCGACAAAGCCCGTATAATAGAAGCCAAACGCGTTAATCAATACGAATGACATGATCGCGAGCGCGATCGTAAAGTTGATATCGGTTGCCGGCGCGCGGAAACCAAAAAGCTCGACAAGGCTGGTGGATACGATCAGCAGCGCAATGGTAAACACATATGCCGCAAAGGCCGCACCGCGCCGACCCAGCGCGGAATCCGTGAATTTCTCGCAATATTCCACAAGAGTCTCGAGTATGTTTTGCAGCCCCTTGGGTACGGTCTTGAAGCGGGGAATCACAAAAACGCGAATGACGACTGCCGCAAGTATCAGAATCAGCATCACGATCCATGTGATAAACATCGTCTCGCTGATTTGAAGGCCGAATATGGAAACGTTCGGCGGGGTGATGGAGACCTCTTCTGCTTGAAAACCCACCGCACTCAACCGCTCAATCATGGTACTGATCCTTTCCGTCGTTCCCTGCCCGCTTTTGCGAGGACTGCAGGATCACGAAGCCCAAAATCAGGCCCGCGAACATGCCGACGCCCGCCCAGATCAGATGCGTCAGCGAAACCGTGGAGACGAGCCAGAGTATCGCCACGACCGCTGCGATTTTAAGCATCAGCAGCAGCGCTCCCAGCGCTTTTTGCGTCCCCATGATCATTTTGACCAGCGCCCGCAGAGTAAACACCTGTGCGACGCCAATTCCCAACCCTACAAATATCCCCCACATAATTTACTTATTGTAATTAATACATTTCAAAAATGCAAGTGGTCTGCCTACGAAATATATCGTTATATTTCAGCGCAGGCTTAGTTTCCCCCGCAACGATCAAATGCCCGGTATGCGCCAGTTTTGCGAGCGATGCGATATCCAGCATTCCTTTGCCCGGGCTGACGATATTGTTCCACGGGGCGAAGTCGTCCGTGATGTTCGTATCCCGGAGCAGCATCTCCGCATCCAAAAAACGCAGCAGCCCCTGCGCATCCACCACGCGGGCCATGCCAAACTTGGAGCCGCGGGACTGCACAGGGACAAAATAGTTCACCCGTTTAAAACCCTGCCTTAATATATAGGAAAGCAGCGCGCCGATATCCTCTTCATCGCTGTACGCCGTCTCAATGACTTCGGCTCCCGTTCGGTTTCCATAATACAGCATATAGGCACTTGGCTTATCGTCCTTGATGAGCACCGCCGCATGCCCGCCGTCCGAGCGAAGTTCGCCGATGCGCCAGCGCCACTCGCGGCTGCCGCGCACTACGTTGCCGTCATATCCGCGCATCATGCGCGCGTAAATGGACTCCATAGCGGCAGGATCGTCCGTCTCAATCACTTCGATATCACGCCGCAGCGGCGCCTCCGTAACCACTGCACGGTGTACGTACGAATATGTGGTCCAGCCGAACCGCTCGTAGAAGCTGTGTTTGAACGGATACAGGTGCGTGATGAATATGCCGCGGCTGCGCATCTCCTCCAGCGAATGGAGCAGCAGCTCGCGCATATGGCCTTCGCCGCGGCGCTCCTGTTTGGTTGCCGCCCCAGCGATCATCAGCGATTTTGCCGGTTTGCCCTGCAGCCGAATGGTGAACGGGATCATGTGCAGTACGGATACGAGGCCGCCATCGTCATAAGCGCCCAGCGAATGGCCGGGCAGCACCTTGTTTTTAAAATACCAGTCGATGAAGGCGTCGGAATCGGAAAAGGCCTCCTTCCAGAGCGTTTTCGCTTCCGGAATGTCCGTTTTTTCAAGCAGTCTTATGTCCACTATTCTTCGCTCCTGACACAGGTGTATTTTTCGATGAGAAAAACGGGATTATAGGACAGCTTCGCCTTGCGAAGCCCCTCGATACCCATGTCCTCCTCGCGGTTGATGTACTTCACACCGCTCCATTCCGCCCGCGCAAACTCACGGTTGATCATGGGATACGCGCCCTGTACGTCCGGGTCGGCTTTTTCAATGTGGATGATCGCCATGTCGTCTTTAAAGCATTCGCCTACCGAGAACGCCGTGAGCTTGCCGTCCACATACAAAAGCCCGGCCTTCAGGCACAATATATCCATATGCTCAAAAGCCGCCTCTGCCACAGAGTATTCGTCAATGTAGCCTTTCGTTTCTCCGCCCTTATTTTCAATCCACTGCTTATGCAGCATTAGGCACGCGTCGCGGTCCTCCGGGCGGTAAGCGCGGTACTCCACCTCGTGCTCCTGCAGCAGCCGGTTGATATGATTGCGCTTTGCATGGTATTTTTTTCCTTCCAGGTTGCACAGATCTTCCGTAAGATAGACGTACTCGAAATTGCTGCGGTCGGCAATGAGCGAAAAATTGCCCGGGCAGTCCGTCTCTATGCGCTCTTTTACGCATCCGGTAACGCCCTTCATGAAAAAGCCGCCACAGTGTTCGTTCATGTATTCGTATACCCGTTTCAGTGGTTCTTTATAGCTTGCGTTATAATCGAGCAGAAATGGCGCCAGCATAAAAGGCCGGTAATGCGGCAGATCCAGCAGCAGATACATCGCCTGATCGTCCATGGCGATTTTGGTGCGGCACACCTTGCGCCACAGATAGATATTAGCAAACGAAGCCTCGGTATTGCGATGCCCGTGCGTGTAGCGTTCAAATTCCTGTTTGTCTGTGATATTGATGTCCCTGAATTCCAGCATGAAGTCTCCCTTTCGTTTCGTTAAGCAGTATTATATACCAAATTACAAAAAGTGCAATTGATATGACCGCAGGGGCACCTGCGTCTCATAGGCTGAAGCAGGAATTTCACGCAGATTTCGGCGTACTCCCATCTGCCATATTGTCATTTTTTTCTCATTTCTAATTTCTATTCTCAAATAGTGTCCGTTGACAAGGCGCTTTTTGCTTCTTATAATCAAATTATCAAGAATATATTCTCATTTTACGAGGTAAATATGGATCAGGTAAGAGCGAAGCTTTTGTCTTTTATCCCCATGGCGAATTATATCGCATCCATGAACGGCGAGCGCGCCGAAGCGCTTATCCACGATATCTCCAATTACGAGCGATCCATCATCTATATAACGCCACAGAATATTACCGGTCGAAGCGCAGGCGGACCGCTGACCGACTACGCCATCCGCCTCATTCGGGAAAAAGTCTATGAGCAGAGGGATTACGTCGTCAATTATCTCGGTCGCTCCTCCCGCGACGACCTATTTCTGCGGTCTTCCACCTACTTTATCAAGGATGAAGGGCGCTTGATCGGCTTGCTTTGTGTCAATATCGATATCACTGAGCAGGTGCTGGCCTCACGCGCCTTTGAAAAATCGCTGATGGTCAATCTGGAAGATCCAGATAAAAATCAGCCCTTTGAAACATTCAGCCTAAGTACAGATGAGATGATTCACGAAAGCGTGAAGAAGAAAACCGAGGGCGGTCGCAAGCTTAGGATCGCCGATAAGCGCGATATCGTTGCAGAGTTATATAACTTCGACGTTTTCCTTGTGAAGGGGACAGTTCCAGCAGTCGCCGCACAGCTGGATGTATCCGAAAAAACCGTTTACCGTTATATCAATGAAATAAAAAAAGAAAGAGAGAACAAACAATGAAGGTTATTGAAACGACAAAGGCGTCGCCGGCGATAGGTCCTTATTCGCAGGGAATCTGTACCGCCAATCTGCTTTTCACCTCAGGACAGATCCCGGTTAATCCCGATACAGGCGCAATCCCGGAGGGTATCGAAGCGCAGGTGGATCAGGTCATGAAGAACCTTGAAGCCATTGCCGCCGCTGCGGGTACTTCCCTGACGAAAGCAGTTAAGACCACCTGTTTCCTGACGGATATGGCTGATTTTATAGTATTCAATGAGGTATACGCCCGTTATTTCACAGGTAAACCGGCGAGAAGCTGCGTCGCGGTAAAAGCGCTGCCTAAGGGTGTTCTCGCTGAGGTTGAGGCGATCATTGAGTTATAGCCACAACACAAAGGAGTAGAGCGATGGATATTAAGAGCAAGATGAATTCACGTTTCTGCGATCTGCAGGGAGGGTTGTTTGCGACAGTGACCAAGGCGGATGTGGGCGAAGGCGCCGGTAACCTGATGGCTCAAGGATACGACATCATGGCATGGGCCGACCCGTTTTTTCCCGACCCTTCCCTTCCTCCGTCGGTTCGCGAAACGATGATGAAGGTATTTGACGAAGGCGCCACGGCGCATTATACCATGCCGATGGGCAACGCCGATTTAAGACGCGTGATCGCCAAAAAACTATGGGAAAAGAATGGGATCAAAGCAGACCCCAGCCGCAACGTACTCGTAACGCCGGGGTCGGATTCCGGGCTGATCTACGCGATGATGCCCTTTATCTGCGAGGGCGACGAGGTCATGATTCCCGACCCCAGCTACCCCTCAAATTTTTTAAATGCCAGACTTTGTGGCGGTGTCGCTGTTCATGTGCCACTCAGAGAAGACGACAATTGGCAACCGAAAGTTGAAGAATTCGAAAAAAGGTTGACGAAAAAAACCAAGATGGTGCTCATCTCACACCCCAACAACCCGACGGCTACGGTATTCCGGCGCGAGAGCATCGAAAGCCTCTGTGAGTTCGTCATCAGGAACGACCTGATACTCGTAAGCGACCAAGCCTTCGAAGATCATATTTTCGACGGGATCGAGTTCGTTTCACTCGCCACGCTCCCCGGCATGTGGGAGCGCACCGTATCGGTATTCTCCATTTCCAAAGGAATTGGCCTTTCTGGCTTCCGCGTTGGTTATATCGTTGCCGAGGACCACATCATGGACGTGCTTTACGGCGGGACGGTCAATGTTCTGGGTGCTACCAATACTGCGGCACAGCTTGGCGCAATCACTGCGCTGGAGGATGCGTCCATACTTAAGGGAAATTTCAAAGAACTCGAACGTCGCCGCAGGCTGGCTTACGAGGTCTTCTGTTCCATACCGGGCGTTTCATGTACATTGCCCGAGAGCGGCTTTTTGTCCTGGCTCAACGTTTCGAGATTGGGTACCAGCGCAGAGGTCGTCGCTTACCTTGTCCGCGAAGCAAAGGTGGTCGTTAACGAAGGTACCCCGTACGGAGCCGAAGGAGAAGGCTATATACGTATCGTCCATGGCTGCTTTAAAGACGAAGCGCGCGCGATGGACGCCTATAACCGAATTAAAAGCGCACTGATCAGACTGGGTATCGAAAAAGGTATCGCGTAATATTCATTTGCTGCGTAAGCGGCTGGAAGCTGTCACCAACGGCGTATGCCGTGAATAAAGGAAAAGGAGAATATTATGGAAAAGAAGCTGGAGTTTAAAGGCGGCTGGGGCATGGCATTCATTCCGATCGTTATCTTTCTATTCTTCTGCGTACTGTACTTCATCGTGTTCAAAGCCTTTGAAATGTATGCACTCGCCATGGGCGCCTTTGTCGGGCTTCTCGTAGGCGCTGTGTTTGCAAAAAAGGGCAACTACGCGACCTTCTGGAATTCAGTCTACGGCGGCGTGAAGGAATCCGTACCGATCGGCGTTTTGCTCTTTGTGATCGGCATATTCTCGGCGCTGGTCAAATCAACCAACGTTTCGGCCGGTTTCGTATGGCTTGCGGATAAGTTGGGCATCAACGGAGGGCTGTTCACTGCCTTTACGTTCCTGGCTGTCTGTGTCATTTCGACGGCAACGGGATCATCCATCGGTACAATGTTTACATGCTTCCCTATCTTCTATCCGGCAGGCGTATTGATGGGCTGCAGTCCGGCGATGCTGGCGGGTGCCATCGTATCCGCGGCGGTTTTCGGCGATAACCTCGCTCCTATTTCGGATACCACGATCATCTCGGCAGCTACACAGGAGTATACGAAAAAGGAAGGCTTCGCCGATGTAGGGGGATGCGTGACCAGCCGACTGAGGTACTCGCTGGTCGGCGGCGTCATCGCCTTCTTCCTATTCTGGCTGCTGGGTGGTGGCGGTACGGTCGGCGCGGGCGGCGCAGAAATCCTTGCACAGAATATGGATCCCAAACCACTGATCATGCTTGTTCCTGTTGCAATCATGCTATTTGTCGCAATCAAAACACGTGACATCTATATCGCTTCCACGGTGGGCATCGTCGTCGGTACGATTACCGCGCTTGCTTTCGGGTTGATCACTTTTGATAACGTTATCTCGGTCTCGGATGGTGCACCTGCGGGATTCCTGACCAGCGGAATTAGCGGCATGATGGGAACCGTAACGCTGGTGATGGCGGTTTATGGGATTATGGGCGTACTGAACGCCGCCGGAGCGCTGGATAAGATTACAAGCGGCATATTGGGCAGCAAGCTCGGCAAAACTGCGCGCGGCGCGGAGATTTCCATGATGCTCGGCATCTGCCTCACTACCCTTTTGTTTGGCGGTGTTACCAGCGCTTCCATGGCGACATTCGGCAAGGTGCAGAACGAGATCGGCAAGCGCGCAGGGCTTCACCCCTATCGGCGCTCCAACCTGCTAGACGGCTTCGCCAACTCTATACCGGTTGTGGTGCCGTTTCTGAGTGCGTTTGTGTTCATTGGCGCGCTGCTTACACAAGGCTACGATTTCGTCGCGCCTTTGTCCATTACACAGATCAGCAGCGGCATGATCTACTGCATGGTACTGTTCCTTGTACTTCTTTTCTCGGTGATCACCGGCTGGGGCCGTAGGTATGAAGGCCCGGACGGCAAGCCAGTTAAAAAGCTCTAACCATAAAATTCACAATAAATGCAAAAGCCGTTCGGGTATTGCTCGGACGGCTCTTCTATTTACCTCTTATTCTTCGATAATTTCTCCGTCCGTCGATATCACCGTCACATGCCATGGAACCATCTTGCCGCTTGCCATCAGCGCCTGCTTCACGGCATATTCGATGCCTCCGCAGCACGGCACGCTCATGCGCAGCACTTCCACGCTCTTGATATTGTTCTGACGGATGATCTCTGTCAGCTTCTCCGTATAATCGACCATGTCGAGCTTCGGGCAGCCGATCAGCGTCACGCGGCCGCGCATAAAGCGGCTGTGCATATCCGCATAGGCGTATGCCGTGCAGTCCGCTGCGATGAGCAGCTTTGCGCCGTCAAAGTATGGTGCGTTCACAGGTACCAGCTTGATCTGACACGGCCACTGCATCAGCTCCGACGTCCGTTCCGCTTCCATTATAGGGGTAGTGTGAGCAGGTCTTCTGTCGAACGCTTTGGGCTGTGAGGAAGGGCAGCCGCACGCATGCGGTTTCGCGGCTTCAGGCGCCTGCATATGGCGCTGCACCGCCGCTTCGTCAAACCCCGCAGCCTCGCGCTCCTCAATGGTGATCGCGCCGGTCGGACATTCCGGCAGGCAGTTGCCAAGACCGTCACAATAGGATTCCGATACGAGCCTTGCCTTTCCGTCAATCAACTTCAACGCGCCTTCGTGGCATGCATCAACGCACAGCCCGCAGCCGTTGCATTTTTCTTCATCTATATGGATAATATTCCGTTTCATCGTTAGTCCTCCTTGATTTCGTGCTTTGAGTATAGTACACTTTGGCTAAACCGTATGTTGCATTTGCAACTATAAGGAGTCAGTATGAATTACACTGAAATATATAATCTCAAAATCTCGCTGTTTTCAAGCATCAATGCCGATAATTTAAAGGATCTTTTAGGGTGCCTTGAAGCGTATACCGCTTCATACGCGCGCGGTGAAACTGTCTGGCTCGAGGGCGATACCCTGCGCCGTTTCGGTGTCGTGCTGGAAGGCCAAGTCAACGTTTACCGTGACGATATCCTCGGCAACCGCACGTTGATGACCGCCGTGACGCCGCCCGAGCTGTTCGGTGAAACCATCGTGTGCGCCGGACTGTCCGTCAGCCCGGTGACGGCGGAGGCGGACGCGGATACGCGCGTGCTGTTCCTTTCCTTCGAGCGCGCTATCCGGCCATGCAGCACATCGTGCTCCTTCCACAATGTGCTCATTCGGAATATGCTCGGCATCCTGGCCCGCAAAAACCTGACGCTCAGCGAAAAGATCGGTCATATCTCCAAAAAGACTACGCGGCAGAAGCTTGCATCATACCTTATCGGCGAAGCGACACGGCAGCACAGCCGTGCGTTCACCGTCCCGCTGGACCGTCAGGCGCTCGCGGACTACCTCGGCGTTAACCGCAGCGCGCTCTCGCGCGAGCTGTCGGGCATCTGCGCGGAAGGCGCGCTCTCCTGCAGCCGCAACCATTTCGAAATTCTCAGCCCGGAGAAGCTGGAAGGAATATTATTCAGCGAATGATGTATTTTTATGCACTCCGTGTTATAATGGGACAAATTGCTTAAAAGAGGATACGCCATGGAAGAATGCAGCGGCGTCACGTACGCCAGAGGCTTTACCGCCGCGGGAGCTGCCTGCGGCATACGAAAAACCGGAGGACTTGATCTCGCGGTGGTCAAATGTGACCGCATCGCGACGGCGGCAGGCATTTTTACGCGCAACGTCGTCAAGGGCCATTCGCTTAAGCTCGCGCACAAAAACGTGAAGAACGGGCGCGCTCAGCTCGTCGTGATCAACGCGGGCAACGCGAACGCTTGCCTTGCACAGCGCGGCGAGGACGATGCCCTTAAATTTGCTTCGCTTGCTGCGCGGCGTTTCGGCTGCGCCCCGGAGGACGTGCTGACGGGTTCCACCGGCGTAATCGGCATTCCGCTGCCCGTCGATAAAATTGAGTTGGGCCTCAAATCTGCTAACCCCACCCGCGAGGGCGGCGAAGCCGCGGCACGCGCCATTATGACGACGGATACGCACCCCAAGCAGGCGCAGGAAAGCTTTATGCTGGACGGCAGGGAAATCCGTATCGGCGGCATGGCCAAGGGCTCCGGCATGATCCACCCTAACATGGCGACGATGATCTCGGTGCTCACCACCGACGCGGCAATATCGCACGATGCGCTGAAGAAAGCATTGAAAAACGCTGCAGACTTAACATACAACCGGATTTCGGTAGACGGAGACACGAGCGTATGCGACAAGGTACTCATCCTCGCTTCGGGTGCTGCGGGCAACGCATGCATCGAAGCGGATACGCCCGCCTTCGCGCAGTTTCTGAATGCGCTCATCCGCGTGTGCACGCAGCTCGCTAAAATGCTTGCGGCGGACGGTGAAGGCGCAACAAAGCTGCTTACCATCTCCGTGAAGAATGCGCGGACGCCGCAGGATGCGCACCGCATCGCGGGCGCGATCGCGAAATCTCCGCTGTGCAAAACCGCGGCGTTCGGCAACGACGCCAACTGGGGACGGCTGCTCACCGCGGCGGGCTATTCGGGCGCGCATTTCAATCCCGAAAAGGTCAGCATATGGATCGGCAGCGTGCAGGTATGCAAGGACGGCGGCGGGCTGCCGTTCGACGAAGAAGCGGCGCTGGCAGAGTTAAAAAAATCCGAGGTCGCCTACACGCTCGATTTCAGCGAAGGCAGCGCGAGCGACACGATGTGGACATGCGATTTCTCGCTGGACTATGTGCGCATCAACGCGGAGTATCGGACGTGATATCGCCCTTCCCGTTTCCGCGCTTAATCCCGGACAGGCGGTGATGCTTTGAAAATCGACAGGTTGGTTGCCATTCTCGTGCTGCTGCTGCGCAGGGAACGCGTGCAGGCCAAAGATCTGGCTGAAAAATTCGGTGTTTCCGTCCGCACGATACTGCGCGATGTCGATGCCATCAACCTTGCGGGTATCCCCATTGTGACCTATCAGGGTGCGGGCGGCGGCATCGGCGTTGCGGAAGGATACCGGTTCGATAAAAGCGTACTCACGGGTGACGAGATGGCGGCTGTCATTACCGCGCTGCGGGGAGTCGACGCCGCGATGACCGGCAACAGCCATGAAGTGCTGATGGAAAAGCTTAAAAATGCCCTCCCTGCCCCGCAGCTTGCCATGCTCGACACGCGGCTCCGGCAATTTGTCATCGACCTCTCCCCCTGGCACGACGATACGCAGGAGAAAGAAAAGCTGGCCGTGATCCGCCAGGCGATCGAAACCACCCGGCTGCTCGAATTCACCTATCTCGACTCCAACGGCAGAAAGACACAGCGGAAAACCGAGCCGTATTCACTGATACTCAAGGGCAACATCTGGTATCTGCTTGCGTGGTGCACTTTGCGAAGCAGCTTTCGGTACTTCCGGCTGTCGCGTATCAGGGACCTCATGGATACAGAAGAGCGGTATCAGCCCCGGGATGTTCCGCCGGAACCGGTCCCACGCGATTCGGAGTGGGCAAAACCGGGAAACCTCGTGCCGCTGGAACTGAAGTTTAGCCCGCAGATGCAAAGCATCGTGGCGGACTGGTTTGGCGGTGATATGGCGCCGTGCGACGACGGGTGGTTCATGGTAAGGACAGCCTATCCCGAGGAAAACTGGCTTTACGGGTTCCTGTTGAGCTTCGGCGCGGAGCTCGAAGTCGTCAGCCCCCCGCATATCCGGAGGATCCTTGCGGAGATATCCCAAAAGATTGTCCAAAAATACAGCACGGAGCAGGGCCAGTAGCCATGCTCCGTGTTTTATTCCTCAGGCGTTTGTTTATTCAGAACCAGTTTCTGCCGATTTTGTCTTGTTGAAAAGCCCGGACCGTTTGATTTTTTCAACCCATTGCAGCTTGTCCATGCAAAACAGCAGCACGCCGCCGATCAGCATGAAGATGGCGATAAACTGCGAGGTGGAAAGGAAGCCGACGCTGCCGCGGTAATCCGATCGGAAGAACTCGATGGCGAACCGGCCCACACTGTAGAGTATGAGATACAGGCCGCCCACTTTACCCGTGGGTCTTATCTTTCTGGCATACAGGATCAGGATTGCGGCGATTAAAAAATCCCCTGCGCTGGAGAAAATCTGCGAAGGAAACAGGCTTACGCCGTTGGGCGCGATCGCGGAGTTGTGGAAAACGATTCCGATCGGCAAGGTCGTTTCAGAGCCATAACAGCACCCCGCAAGCAGGCAGCCAATGCGTCCGAACCCCTGCGCCACTGCTACGGACGGGATAACCAAATCAAAGTACGTTAAAAATCGCACCTTTTTCTTTCTGCAATAGACCATCGCGGCGATGATGCCCCCGATGATGCCGCCGTATACCACAAACCCGCTGCCGGACAGTACATTGAGGGGGTCCTTGAAAAGCTGGTCCAATTCGACGATGCAGTACAGCAGCTTCGCGCCCAGAAAACCAAAAATCAGCACGATGAGCCCAAGGCTCGTTACAATGTTCGCGTCCAATCCCTTGTTTTTCGCGCGCCGGGTCCCGATAATCAGCGCGCAAACCAACCCGATGGCAATCATGAGCCCATATCCGTGCACCGTAATCGGGCCAACCGTAAATAAATCGTTGTACATTGACGCTCCCACATGGTGTTTTAATCAAGTATACACCCGTACTTACGTATAAATCAATCTGCGCGTTATTGCGTAACCTTATGCTGCGCTTGATAACATCGGAAGTCCGGCTATCCCGTCCCGAAAAAAAGTTGGTGCTGTCTCCGAAAGATGACACACAGCTGTCATATTCCTTGTGTTACCATGTCAGAAAAACACAGGAGGCAAATATGATGGAACAGTTTGAACTCGATCAGAAAGCGGAACAGCCGGTGCTTTCCATCCGCACCCGGACAGCGGTAGAGAATCTGCCGCAGGAGATCGGCAAGGCGTATCAGGCGATCATGCAGTATATGCAGGAGCTTGGACAAACTCCGCAAAGCGCACCGTACACAGCGTACTACAACATGGACATGGAAAACCTGGACGTAGAAATGGGCTTCCCGGTACCGCAGCCGCTGGCAAGCAAAGGAGAGATCAAATCAAACAGCATCCCGGCAGGACCGCAGGCATCCTGCGTATACCGCGGGCCGTATTCCGGCATGGCGCAGGCATATGAAGAACTGACAGCGAAAGTAAAGGAAAGCGGGTATACTCCCACCGGCGTTACTTACGAGTTTTACTATAATGCACCGGGGGAAGTGCCGGACAGCGAGCTGCTGACGAAAATTGTGTTCCTGTTGAAATAGGCTGGCCAGAACCATACTAAAAAAGCGCCGTGCGGCGCTTTTTATCTTTATTCGCTGATTGCGGGCTGATCGCTGGTGATATCACCCGCATCACGCGCGCGCTCTCTTCGGGAGCTCTGCGGCTGTTCATCCCGCAGCGAACCGGACAGCACCTGATGCTGCGATGTGACGAGCGCCTGCACCAGTATGCCCAACACCGCCGCGACAAGCGATACGCCCGCAATGAGTAACGTGTGAGCAGTCAAAAACGCCTCCAGCGCTGCCAGCACACCGCCCGAGAAGGCAGCCGGGCTGACTCCCTCAAAGTAGAGGTACAGACCGGCAAACGCGGCAACACAAGCGCCCAGTACGGAAGTAAACGTGATGACACCCGCTTTATGGTAAACGACGGCAAGCACTCCCGAAACCACGCAGAGTGTAAGGCATATGGGGGCCAAATACGGTACGGAGTGAAGCCCAAACGCGTAAACAACATATAACAGCAGGAGGGCAGAGCCGAGCACGCCCGTGAAAAAACCCGCAAAGCGTTTGAAGAAAAACAGCAGGATATAAATCGATACGCCGGCGCCGCCCATGAACAGCCATGTCTCCATTAAATTGAGACGCAGCGCGTCCAGCGCAAACGCCCACAGCAGCCCCAGGCCGATGAGCACACCGCAGAGCGGCAGTAAAAACCGCGCAAGCTTATATCCGAATACCATGAATACAAGCGCAAGCACAAGCGTCGCCGCGCCAGAGATCAATATGATCCAGGATAAATCCATTTGCATCCCTCAATCCGCCGATTTTGCTTTCTTTTTGCTCGTTACGGCAAGCTGCACCACCAAGCCCGCCACGAACAGCACCGCAAGCGCGATCAGGTATACCGTCGAGGAATACGCGGTGACCGCCTCCGGGTCCGCAAACGTCAGCACAGGCATCTTGATACCGCTGCTGATCTGGTAAACCGCCTGTGCCAGCGCGGACGCGCCGATATAGGCGGTAAAGATCGAAAGAAAGATGCGCCGATTGTTGAGCGTCAGCGAGCCCAGCACGCAGCAGATGATGAGCGCGGGGATATAGACGTACCATTCATAGAGGTTCAGCGAGAACACGTCCGCGAGCAGCAGGCACAGTGCGGCACCCGCGCCGAAACCGACAAAGAAAATGCCTACATAGAAGAACAGTACGAAGAGCAGCGCGGCAACCACGCCCACACCGAGGCTGATGAAAAGAACCAGCATTGTACTCAGCGAAGTAATCAGGGGCAGTAAACCGTAAGCCAGCATGAAACCCGCCGCGAAGCCGTATATTGCGACGATCACTTTGGCCCAACGACTGCCGAAGAAGCAAAGTACCACACCCACCAGTATATAACCGATTAACATGAGGATTGCTAAAGTCCCACTATCCATACCCGCTCTCCTTTTTTTGATTTATTGTATCACAGCAAAAGAAAAAAAGCACCACATTTTGTGTGCTTTCATAGTCGGTTAAATCAGCAGGCATGCGCCGGGCCCGATGGTTTCGCCCTCTTCGATGAGGTTCTTCTCACGCAGCGCCGCTTCCGTGATTCGCTGGCTTGCCGCAATGTCCGCAAGGCTCTCCCCCTCGCGCACGTAGTAACGGGAACCCGTGATTACCGGTACACGCAGGTGCGCACCCGGCTGCAGCTCCGCCGTGGCGCTCATGGCATTGGCTTTCTGCAATATCCGCATGGTCAGCCCGGTTCGGCGCGAGATGCCATACAGCGTATCGTCCGGCTGAACGACATATTCCGCATATCGATATCGCGGCGATGCCGGAGGCGGTGCCGGAGACGGCTCCGGTTCTTGTGTCCGGCTTTCTCCGCATACGCGAGGGATGGTCAGTAATTGCCCCCATGCGATGCGCACATCCGCATTGGCGCGAACAATCATGCATACCGGCACGCCGTAACGTGCGCTTAAGGCTTCCAGCGTTTCTCCGCGCTGCAGCCTGTGATAAACCGCCTTATCCATATACTCACTCCCGGTATATGCATATGCGGTATCGTTCCTCTATATGAGCGATGTAATGAGCGCTTCGCATTCCTCCAGCGGTATTTCGACCGGGTTCTTGCTCATTGAGGAGCCCATGGAGGCTTTGGCGAGTTCAGGAACGATATCCGTCGTCACACCGAGTTCCCCAAGGCGCGAGGGCAGCCCGAGATATGCGCAAAGCTCCGCCACCGCGTCCGCCGCAGCCAGCGCGGCATCCCGGTCGTTTGGCAACGCTTTTCCTGTAATGGCGCGCCCCAGCGCGGCGTATTTAAAGCAGCCATGTGAGAGATTGTAGCGTATCACATGCGGCAGCAGCATGCCGCAGGCGACCCCGTGCCGCGTACCGAGCAACGCGCCGAGCCCCGCGCCAATGCCGTGCGCCGCGCCGAGCCCCGCGTTGGCAAGGCACATCCCGCTCACCATGGAAGCAAGCGCCATCGTCTCCCTTGCATCGATGTCGCCGCCGTCATCAAAGGCGCGCCGCAGCGCGGAAAGCGCCCGCGGCGTATGATACAGTGCCATCGCGTCGCAGAAATCGTTGGCCTGCTTCGCGGTAAAGCTCTCGATGAGCTGGCAGATCGCGTCCATGCCTGATGCGGCGGTAATGTCCCTTGGCACCGATATTGTCAGCTCCGGGTCCACCAATGCGATGCGCGCCAGCATGCGGTCGTCGCGCATGCTCTTTTTGAACTGCTCCGTGCGCGACATCACAACGGCGTTCTTCGTGACCTCCGTGCCCGTGCCTGCCGTCGCAGGCACCGCAATAAACGGCAGCGGGGCAGTCTCCATCTTCCGGTTGCCGACGCCTTCAAGGTACTCTCTCACGCTGCCGCCGTTGGGCAGCACACCTGCTGCGGCCTTGGCCGTATCGAGTGCGCTGCCGCCCCCAATACCAATCACCGCGTCCACCCCGGCCTGCTTTCCGGCCAGCACTGCCGCGTCCACCGACTCCACCGTCGGTTCCCCCGGCGCGCAGGGAACGATGAAGCAGGCAGCGCCTGCACGCTTCAAATCCTCGGCCAGCGAGTCAACCGCGTCTGTCTTTTTTATCGCGCCGCCCGCAACAATCAGAAACTTTTCACCGAGCGGTGCGCAGAGCGCGGGCAGCTTGGAAAGCGTACCGCGCCCGAAAACAATCTTTGTGGCTGTGCTGAATTCAAACGTCATACTATTATCCTTTGCTGCGCTGCAGCGCCACGAGCTCCGGCGCGGTCATCGTCCACGCCGCGTCACGGCAGCATTGCTCCGTATATCTTCCGCTTCGCGCGTTTGTTCCATGCCCCAGCAGCAGGAAAGGTGCTGGCTCAGCCCCGTGTCCGCCGCTGTCCGAGAACGTGAAGTGATCCGATACGACCACTGCGCTGAAGGGTTCCTCTATCTGCGCAAAGAACGGCTGGATGAAATGCTCATCGATCCCTTCGATCGCGCGCATCTTGCCCACTGTATCAAGCTCGTGCGAGAGGTCGTCGAGTTTCTGGATATGGATGTAGGCGTAGTCGTAATCTGCTACGGCTTTCAGCGCGGTACTCGTTTTCTCTTTTAAATAGGCCTCGAAGCCCTGCGACTCGTCCAGCGTAACGCAATCGAGTCCAGCTAGCGCCGCGATGCCGCGCATCAGCGAAGTTTCCGCCAGCACCACCCGATGCCCCTGCGTGCCGCCCGAAAACTGCGGCGCGTAGGAAGCGCCCCAAAACCAGATGGCGTTGGCGTGTGTATCGTTGTCCGTCCGCAGCACTTCGTATGCCTTGCGCATCATCGCAAAATACTGCTGCATGATCTCGCCGCCCTGCGTATAGTCCGTTACTGAGCCGCCGATCATGTCGTGCGCGGGCATAAACTTCAGCTGCTCCGCGATGCCCGCCGCGCCTTCCATCTCGAGAATATTACGGAACGTATCGATATGATGCAGGTGAAACGGCGCATGGAAAACCTCGCGGTTCAGCCGCTCGGTCAGCGGCGCCGCCGCCTCGGTCGCGATATCGTGCGCGCTGTAGCTCTGCATCCTGCCGGTGTCAAAGCTGTCCCCTTCGAGCGTCACGAAGTTGGTGCGGACATAGAGGTTGTCCGGGTTCACAGGGAGGCCTGCGCCTGCCGCCTCGATTACCGCGCGGCCCTTGTAGACCTTCGCCGGGTCGTAGCCCAGCAGGTTCATATTCGCCACAGCGCTGCCGACTTCGAGCCCCTGCGGGATGGTACGCACCGTTCCGGCCTTCCCCGCTGCGAACAGCGCGTCGAGTCCGGGTGTGTGTGCCGCCTCCATGGGCGTTTTGCCGCCGAGTCTCTCCTGCGGGCGGTCGGCGATGCCGTCCAGCACGATCGTAAATTGCTTCATGCGTCACTCCTTGATAGCCGTTAAATATTGCACGATGTTCTCCACTTTGGGCGGACACCCTTTTATACTGTGCTTAAATCCCGCTGTGCAGCTGCCGCAGCCGAGCTGCCCCTGCTTGCCGCGGAAGCCCTGCCCCACACAGACCTTCCGCTCTCCCGCTTTGTCGCCCAGCGTGATCAGCGCCGATACGAGGCTGGCATAGCACGCGCTGCAAGCGCCGCGCTCGTCGATGCGCTGCCTCACGGCCTCCGGCACGCCTGCGGCTTCGGCTGCCTGCGTATGCCCGCCGCCCAGCTCTACGATCTCTGCGGCATCCAGATCCGTGCTGCCGAGGCCCATTTGTTCCGCAATACGAATGTAGCCGATGTCCCGCGCGCGCCGTCCCAGCCGCATCGCGGCGTAGGCATCTACCAGCACGCTATCGGTGCCCGCCACCATCACATTGCCGCGCACCGGGCTGCCGCCTTCCTCGAAGCCGGGGTCTGTCAATATGCCGTCCGCGATGGTCAATGTGGGTCGTATCATCTTATTCAGCTGCGCGATGGGTTCGTGCAGCCCCAGCGTATGATACCGCCGCTTTTCGCGGTCAGAGATCAAGCCCTTCATGTTCTTCAGCGCGCAGGTGACACCCGTCTGGCAGTGGCCTTTGATAAGCGGCAGGTTGACGATGATATCCGCCTCCAACGCGGTTTTCGATATCACCGTCGTGAAGCCGCCGGACGAGCGCGTCTCATACCGGTCCTTCTTGACATCGACGAGCTCCACGCCGTACTTCTCCGCCAGCACCTCGTACCCGCAGACGCGGAATGCGCGCTGCGTGCTTTCGCCTACCCATGCGCTTTCGACGATGCAGATGTTCGTAAATCCGCGCGCCTGAAAATATTCGATGACCGCCGCGCAGACGTCCGGGTTGGTCGTCGCGCCGCTACGCCAGTCCTTGGCGACCACGAGGTTGGGCTTGAGCGCGATACTGGCGGACTTCATCAGCCCCTTTGCGGGATCGGCAGCCTCGATAAGCTGCGCGGCCATGCCCTTGGCATCATCGCCGTATACGACAAAAAGCTTGTTCATATTTCTTCCTTTTGACGAATTATATCACAAGCGCCGTGGTTTCCAAAGTAGAAAATGAAAAAGCGCCGATGCATCCAGCGCTCCATTTTGGTAAAAAGTCTCTGCTGTTATTGCTATAAAAAGCATGGTGTCATGTTGAGGAGCGAAAGCGAGGAAACATCTTAAAAGATCCTTCCTCGCTTCGCTCGTTCAGGATGACATTGAGTTACTTTTCGTTTACTGTGGTACTTTGCGCGTGATGATACCGAGTGTGCAATGCACCACATACCCATACTGGTCACTTTTCAAACGAGGCTTTGATGTAGCTAGAGTATTGGGATACGCTACAATTTTCTTACAGTGTCACCCACTGCTTTTTCTCATTCGACTCGTACGCCTTCTCCATCACGTACTGGATGTACGCGCCCTCCTCGAACGACGGCGATGATGGCTTGCCCTCATGCACATGCGAAACGAAGTTGTAAAGGCTGTGCACATGCCCGCGCATGAAGCCGATCGCGAACTTGGGGCCGGGGAAACCGCCGCCCGGTTTCTCGTAGCGGTTGACGCACTCGATGGCGGTAAAGCCTGACTCGCCTCCGTACGGCATATCCGCGCGCGTTGCGTCGAAGAAGCCCAGTTCGTTAGGCCGCATGGAGTTGTAGCGCAGCGCGCCCTTCGTACCATGAATCTCGAAGCGCAGCTCGTCGTTGCTGCCCGTGGCGACCTTGGAAGCTTCGATCGTGCCTGCCGCGCCGTTTTTCATGTGTACAAACGACATGGAGATATCCTCCGCGTCGCACTTCACTGCGTTGCCGCTTGCGTCACAGCGCTGCTCGTAGACGATGGTGTTGTCGGTCAGCACGCGGTTATATTCGCCCAGCAGGAAGTGCATGAGATCAAACACATGGCTGCCTAGATCCAGCAGTACGCCGCCGCCGCCCATGGATTTTTGCTGCTTCCAGCCCATCGGCTTGTTCGGGTCGATACCGGACGGATGCAGATACACGGTGCGGAAAGAGAGGATGCGTCCCAGCCGCCCTTCGTCGATAAGCTGTTTGGCGCGCAGCGTGCCAGTGTAGAATCTATATTGCAGCGCCAGCTGTGTGACGCAGCCGCTCCGGTTCGCCGCGTCGATCACCTCTTTGGCTTCGTCGTAGCACGAGGCGAGCGGTTTGTCGCAGTAGACGTGTTTGCCCGCTGCGAGCGCTTTTAAAATGCCTTCCTTGTGCCATATGTTCGGGGTGCAGATATCGATGATGTCAATCTCCGGGTCGGCAAACATCTCGTCCGGGTTCTGGGTGGCGTAGGTAAAGCCCATCTCCTCCGCCGCGCGCTCCGCGACGCCCGGCACCGGGTCTGCCACTGCCTGCAGCGTGATTTTGAACGGCAGATCCTTGTAATACAGCGGCAGCGTCTTGTATCCGAACGTATGCGCCCTGCCCATAAACCCAAAGCCTGCGATACCTACTTTGATTTCTTTCATGTTCCGCTCCTTTAAAGTTGTATATGAATTGGTAGTCGAATCGATTTTGTTTCAAATTTGAAAGAGAAACCGTTTTCTCTTTTCATCTATTTATATCACGATTTCGGATAGATTACAACCATATATTCAGGGATTTTGAGATGGTCGCATAAAAATAACCGGTTTCTTAAGGAAACCGGTTTCTTATTATGCTGTGGATTTATCTTTACACCTGAGCGGCAAATCTCTTTTCCATGTCCTGCAGGAATAACTTCTCGTCCGTTCCGCCGCGGTAGGCGATCTTATTGCCGGATTTATGCACTACGCGGTGGCAGGGGATCACGATGGGCACCGGTGTATCGTGCATCACGTTGCCCACGGCGCGCATCGCCCGCGGATGCCCCGCCCGGAGTGCGATGTCGCTGTAGGAAGCGGTCTGCCCGTATGGAATGCGCAGTACAGCCGCGTAAACCTCCTGCGCAAACTTGGTGCCGTAAAGGCGGAACGGCAGATCAAACGTTTTGCGCTCTCCGCGAAAGTACTCCGCGATCTGCTGCGCAAACGGCAGCGTATCGTCGGTCTCAACGTCCACCTCGCTGTAGAGTTCGTCCTCAAACAGCACGCGGCGGATGATACCGTCCTCGTATATCGCGGTCAGTCTTCCAATCGGCGTATCCGCATGGCAGGCAATCTTCACAGATTGGCTCCTTTCAGCGGTTTTCTCATGCACAAACGGTCTTCCAACTCCAAATGGGTGATAAAGCCTTCGCCCTCATACATCGCGGGATGGCCGTGGTAGTGTGAGGCACACGTTCCCTCTCCAACGGTCGGGTAGCTTTCCATATAGTCGTAGCCCGCAGTAGCGTAGTCCTCGCAGGCGCGCTGTAACAGCGCCCGTGCGACGCCCTGCCGACGATGCTCGGGATCAATCACAAAACAGGTGACCGCGCTAACACGCGACCCATCGTCCTCGCCGACATCGGCAAAGTGCGGGTAGACGCGTTTATCGTTCACGTTGCACCAGCCGACAGCCTTACCGTCCGCAAAGGCCAGGTAACCCTTCAGGCTGCCTTCGCGGATCATCCGCTCGGCTTCGGCGCGGTTCTGCGCTGCGGTGCGTGCCATCCACGCTTCGCCCTCACCTGCAAAGTGGTTGAATACGCAGTAGCAGCCTGCCCAGTCCGGGTTGTCGCAGAAGGCTCGGGTGTCGAAGAAGTCCAGATATGCCTGCACGTTGCCCGCTCCGACGGGAGCGATTTCATATTTCATGCGCATCCTCCGTTAAAAAGATCGAACATACGTATTCTATCACGGGACGTGCGGAAAGACAATCAGGGCAGGTATACTACTCACGAAGTGCATCAGCAGTTGTAAGCAGCGGCGCGGGCTCGGCCTTTCTCTTTGCCGACCGGATGCTGTAAAGCACGATGGTAACGATGACGACCACTCCGGCGATCAGCGCGAAAAGGCCCGGCTTCTCCCCCGTAATCAGCAGCACCCATATCGGGTTGAGCAGCGGTTCCAGTGCGGCGATCAATGAAGCGGCAACGGGCGGCGTATGCTTGATGCCGATTGAGAAAAGCACGTACGCGATACCCAGCTGAAATACGCCGAGCAGCACGATATAGAGCCATGGTCCGGGTTCAAACGTGACGTTGGTCACAGCGAACGGAATGCCTACGGCAGCGTTGATGATGTGCCCCAGCAGCAGTGCTTCCTCCGGCTTTGCGCCCTTCATCTGGTTGACGAGAAACACACCCGCGAAGCACACGCCCGCAAGCACCGCGAGTATATTGCCGAGCATTACGCCCGGCTCCAAACCGTCGAAGAAGAACAGGGCGATACCGAAAAACACCACGACGACTGCCGTGATATCAAAAGCACGAAAGCGTTTGCCGAAGAACAGGGCAGAGAATATCAGCACAAAGATTGGCGAAACGTACTGCAGCACGATCGCGTTTGCAGCGCTCGTCAGCTTGTTGGCAAACACGAAAAGTATCGTGGTACCTGCCATACACACCCCGCCCAGTATCACCGAACGCGTCATGGAAATGCGCGGGCGGCGCATGTAGATCGCCATCACGATCCCCGCGATCAGTGAGCGGACGCCCACGATGGTCATCGCATCCCAGGGAATCAATTTAATCAGCAGACCTCCGAAGCTCCACAGGATCGCCGTTGCGGCGATCATCAGCGGGCCTTTTGCATTGCCGCGCATCGTACCTCCTTAAGACCGGGCACGACCTTCGTTTGTGGTCGGGACGTGCCGCTACCAAACCTTTGTATGCTTTTTGGTTTGCGATTGGCAGGCCAGCCTCTGGAATGGCATGGGCCTGTTCGTAAACTACACTCGTCTTTTCCGTAAAAAACAAATCCGCACTATGATACCATACGCACTGAGTTGCGTTCAAGCTCGGGAAAAATAAAAAACCGGCCGCAGATGCAGCCGGTCTTCGGTATGTCAGAAGTTATTTCACTTCGCAAACAGCGCCGACTTCTTTGAACTTCTCGACCATGTTCGCAGCTTCTTCTTTCGAGATGCCTTCCTTAACGGTGCTCGGAGCGCCGTCAACGACATCTTTGGCTTCCTTCAGGCCCAGGCCGGTGAGCTCACGGACGACCTTGATGACCTTGATCTTCTCGGGGCCTACGTCCTTCAGAACCACGTCAAACTCGGTCTTCTCTTCTTCAACCGGAGCAGCGGCAGCAGCCGGACCCGCAGCAGCAACCGCCACAGGCGCAGCGGCGCTCACGCCAAACTTGTCTTCGATAGCCTTAACGAGCTCGGAGAGCTCCAGCACTGTCATTTTCTCAATGGACTCTAACATTTCCTGAATGTTCATTTAAATATCCTCCGTTAATTTTCAAATTTTGTGCGTAACCCTTACGCCTGTTTCTGATCGATGACCGCGTTGAGCGCGTATCCGAGCTTGCAGATGATACCCGACAAGCTGCGCGCGAGCCCAGAGATGGGCGCGTTGAGCGTTCCAGCCAGCTGTGCAATCAACTGCTCTCTCGACGGGAGCTGCGATAGGCTTTCAACGCCCTTGGCGTCGATCACCTTGGTTCCGAGCACACCCGACTTGATTTCGGTCTTCTTGACCTTTTTGACGAATTCGACGAGCACTTTCGCCGGCGCGACCGGATCGGCATAACCGAACGCAACCGCAGTAGGCCCGGACAGGTATTCATCCAGCCCCTTGATCTCGAGCATATCCGCAGCGCGGGTCAGCATCGAGTTCTTGAGAACGTGGTATTCCACGCCTGCCGCGCGCAGGTTGTTGCGCAGCTCGGTGACCTCCGAGACGGTCAGTCCCCGGTAATCGTAGAATATCATGCCCTTGGCGCGCTCCATCTTGTCCTTAATGTCCAGCACGACCTGTTTCTTTGCCTCTATGGCATTACCCAAATTGTTTCACCTCCTGTACCATTCAATCGAGGTAATTGAAAAACCCTTTTTGCACGGAAAGCCGTACAAAAAGGGTCGCTTTTTGATCTCTGGCTCTCCTCGACAGGACGTTTCAGCTTTGCCTTGCGGCGCAGCGCCTGTGTCTTCGGCAGACTTAGGTTATTCAATTTACCAACCCATTTTAACAGCGGCAACGCCGCGTGTCAACTACATAAAGCGAAGCGGGTTGATTTTGACGCCGGGGCCCATCGTGGACGAAACGACGACGCTCTTTAAATACGTGCCCTTCGCCGCGGACGGCTTGGCTTTGATGACCGCTTCCATCAGCGCCGCAAGGTTCTCCTGCAGTTTTTCTCTGCCGAAGCTCTTCTTGCCGATGATGACGTGAACGATGGAGGTCTTGTCGACGCGGTACTCCACCTTACCGGCTTTGATATCCGCAATCGCCTTGGCGATTTCGCGCGTAACCGTACCGGACTTCGGGTTCGGCATGAGGCCCTTAGGACCGAGTACGCGGCCGATTTTACCAACCACGCCCATCATATCGGGGGCCGCGACGCAGACGTCAAACTCGAACCAGTTCTCTTTCTGAATCTTCTCTACGAACTCGTCGCCGCCGACGTAATCGGCGCCGGCTTCCTCGGCTTCCTTCGCAAGGTCGCCCTTGGCAAATACGAGCACGCGGACAGTTTTGCCGGTTCCGTGCGGGAGCACGATCGCGCCGCGGACCTGCTGGTCGGCATGGCGCGGGTCTACGCCCAGGCGGATGGAAACTTCGATCGTCTCGTCGAACTTCGCTTTGGCGGTATCGACCGAGATCTGCAGTGCATCACCCGGATCGTACAGGTTCGTCTTGTCAAAAGCCTTTAAGCTTTCGAGATATTTCTTTCCTCTTTTCATACAATCCTCCCTGTGGTTAACGGCTAAAAGCCTCCCACTTCCTCCTCAGTCAACAACCTCGACGCCCATGCTTCTTGCAGTACCTGCAATCATGCGGGCGGCGGCATCGACGCTGGCCGCGTTGAGATCGGGCATTTTCAGCTCGCCAATCTCCCTGCACTGCGCCTTGGTGATCTTGCCAACCTTTTTGGACCGCGGCTCTCCGCTGCCCTTCTCGAGGCCGATGGCCTTCTTGATGAGCACGGGTGCCGGCGGCGTCTTCATGATGAACGTGAACGTTCTGTCCGCGTACACCGTGATGACGACGGGGATGATGTAGCCCACCTGTTTGGCGGTCTTTTCGTTGAACTCCTTGCAGAAGCCCATAATGTTGACGCCGTGCTGACCTAAAGCCGGGCCGACGGGCGGCGCGGGCGTCGCTTTGCCTGCAGGTATCTGCAGTTTGACGTAACCGGTGATCTTTTTCGCCATGGTTACTCCTCCTATAGTATATTGTGGTACAAGCGGAAATCGGAGCGCGTGAGCGCCATGTTCCTCCCACTTGTCTTAAAGGGCAATGCCCTTTATATGCGCTTGATTTGTACGAAGTCGAGGTCTACGAGCGTATCGCGTCCGAACATGGACACCACGACCTTGACCTTCTGCTTTTCTGCGTTGACCTCTTTGACCACGCCGACAAAGCTCTCCAGCGGCCCTGAGGTTACCATCACATTCTCGCCCACTTCGACGTCGAGCTTGATCTGTACGTTCTCGACGCCCATTGCCCGCACTTCCTTATCGGTCAGCGGTATAGGCTTGCTGCCCGGCCCCACGAAACCCGTAACGCCGCGCGTGTTACGCACAACGTACCACGTCTCGTCGTCGAGTATCATTTTGACCATCACGTAACCGGGGTACATCTTCTTCATGACGTGCTTTTTCTTGCCGTTCTTCATCTCGATGGTTTCTTCCATCGGGACCTTCACTTCAAGAATAACGTCTTCAAAGCCGCGGTTGATAATGGCTTTTTCGAGGTTTGCCTTCACCTTATTCTCGTAGCCGGAATAGGTGTGGACGACATACCAATACGGCTTATCCGTCTTTTCCTGCTTGATGAATACGCCGATCGGGCCGTCGGGCTTTTTATTCTGTTCGATTGCTGCATCCGGTGCGTCAATGACGCCGCCGGGTATCATTTCATCCGACATAATTGTTGTCGCATCGCCGCTGCGTCAGGGCAACACGCCTCCTTATTGTTGCACGTTCAAACAAGTTCTTGTATCCCGCGCCCTCAGGACTGTTTGAGAACAAGTTCGAACAAGCTCTTGAATCCCGCATCCATCAGGCCGACGATGACCGCCAGAACGAGTATGAACGCAATGACCGCTCCAGTATACTTAACCAGATCCTTGAAAGTCGGCCATGTTACCTTTTTCAGCTCAGAATAGATGTCCTTGAAAAACCGTGCAGGGCTCTTACGCTTTTTCTTGTTCGCGGCCTTGGCGGCTTTCTTTTGCTGTTCGAGCTTCTCTTTACGGTCGTTACCGAGTAACTTTGTCTTTGCCATTGCCCTCACATCCTAAATGTTTAATAAATTACCCAAAAGTACGCGGTTTATACTATTTGGTCTCCTTGTGTGCGGTATGTTTCTTGCAGAAACGGCAATACTTCTTCATCTCGAGTCGGTCAGGATCGTTCTTCTTGTTCTTCATAGAGTCATAGTTTCTCTGCTTGCACTCGCTGCAAGCCAGCGTGATCTTGGTACGCATGGCTTTTCTCCTTACACTTGTTCTTCAGCGCAATCTAAAAAAGGCTTGAGCAGCCTTCGCTTTAGCACACCATAGGGTAATTTATCATATTGCGCGGGGATTGTCAATGCCTATTCGTCTTGCGAACCCAGACCTTTTCGTCGTTCTTTCGCAGCGCAGAGCCTGCCATCAGCCCGAAAAACACGCGTTCATTGAATCCTGGCCCGGGGCTTATTGCGGGTTTCTGATAGAATTTATATTGGGATTCCGAATATCGTTATTATAATGAAACTGCACTTTTTACCAACATGCATTTTCAGCCGCAATAACCCTGCCACACACGGCGATGCTTATAAAAGGAAGAATATTAGAAAATCCAGCGTTATGAATCGTCGTCGGCCCAGCGCCGCCGATTTTCTCTATTCCAAAACCAACACAGTCTTAAAAGCGATCACGGCGTTGCCTGCAATTTTCACTTCGATGGGTTCGCCGTTTTCTATTTTGACACGCACGCGCATCGTTCCCGCCCGGCCGATTGCCTCCCCCTGTACCGCTTCAAAAGTAAACGCCTCACCGTGATGGTCCGCCAGCCCGTAACGTACGAGGTACGCGCCCAGCGGGCCGTTGGCGTTGCCCGTAACCGGGTCCTCATTGATCCCGATCGCGGGCGCGAACATTCTCCCATGCACCAACGGGTTTTCGTCTGCGTCCATCGTAAATACGTAGTATCCGTTGCACCCAATCTCGCCGCTGAGCTTTGCGAGCATATCCATTTTGGGATTCAGGCGGTGCAATAAGCTCTCTTCCCTGATGCCTACCATCACCTTGGAATGTCCGGTAGAAACGATCGCGACGGGACAATCTTCCCGCAAGTCCTGCTGCGCGATGCCCAGCGCGTCCATCAGCGTTTTAAGCGGTTTTCCTGTCAGGATATCTCCGAATTCGATGCGCCCCTGCGTCATGATGATCTCGAAATCATCGCCGGTGCGCACGATATCGACGGGCAGGATGCCTGCTCCGGTTTTCTGGATTACCCTGACGGACTTAAGGTCGTTCTCCATTGCCCTTGCATAGTGGGCCGCGATGGTTGCGTGGCCGCAGATCGGGACCTCCCTCGTCGGCGTGAAGAAACGGACGCGAACGTCGTGCGTATCGTCGTCCGGAGAAAGTATAAACGCCGTTTCGGAGTTGTTCATCTCGCGCGCGATCTGCTGCATCTGCTGTTCGCTGAGCCCGTCCGCATTGGTCACCACACCGGCGGGATTGCCCGCGAGCTTTTGCCTGGTAAATGCATCGATTTGATACAAACGAAACGTTTTTGCCATGGTATATCCTTTATATATAGGTCTCTGCGCACTTAATCTCTATTGTGCCGTTCTCCGTGCATTTTTGTCGTCAGCGCAAAATCCGCTATTTCAGTTTCGCTCCGCATTGGCTGCAGTAAATTACTTCCGGCGTACATGGCGATCCACAATACGAGCAGAAAGCGGGTGAAGGTGGCGCCGTATACGCATAGGAAGCGGTATTGGTGGTCTGCGGCGAAGATGGCGCTGTATATATAGGTGGCTGCTGGAACGAGTTTTGCGCAGTTGACGGTGAATAGCTGGCATTGGCTGTCCGGCTTGAAGCAGAAGATGCAGTTTTCCCGCCCGATGACCTCATTGAGGCCCATACGATACCCCCTATAAGCAGTAATATTGCAAAAACAAGTTCGGCTCCGCCGACTCCTCCGGCGATTCCTCCGATCAGTCCGAGAACGCCAGCACCAATCATAATCCACGGCAACCATTTTACTTTATAGATCATCATTTTGTCCTTCCTTTTCCAAAGACCAAACGGCCATTGCTTAGAATTATACGGCAGTATGGCTCCGGGTACAACACACTTGTCCATTTTCCGCTTATTCTTCATATCACCCGACGCCTGTCGAATTTTTCATCCGGTTTGTTCTTTCGGCTTATTTTTTGTTGATTATAGCACTCTCCCCTGTCGCTGTCGCGAAGCTTGCATTTTTGAATGCCGAAACGGCAGATTCGGCACATCAACCGCTTTTTTAGCAAGCTGTGAGCCTTTTTGTCGAAAAATATTAATTAACAGCCCGGCCATCTCTTTACTCTCATCCTACCATATGGTATTATTTACATGTACTTATATAGGCTGCAAAGTAAGGAGGATGTCCCATGACTGGGCATATCATCTGGCAGTCCATGAAAATCAAATACTTTGCCATGCTGCTGGAACGCAAACAGCTTACCCTTCAACGCCTTGCCGACAAATCCGAGACCGCAGAGCATAAAGATTTTTCTAAATTCATCGCCGAGTGCGTGGTTTCCGGCGACTTGCCGGGTGAAGACGTTATAATTAATGCGGACTTGGCCGAGCGCGTTCAACAATGGCAGTACGGCATTTATTTTTCGTGTTTCTATGGTTTAGAGTTCATCACTTATAACATCATCAAAGCCTTCGGCGGCGACCATGGTGTCGCAGTCGCATTTAATCAAGATACCATTATACAACGATGCGAAGAGCATAAAGCCAGATTGCTCCCTAATGAAAATGTGATATGTAAGCATACAGAATATATTGAACGGATAAGCAACACTTATCTAAATTCGGAGTTTGAGGCACAATATCCGCAAATTGTTTTCCTGAAGTCTCCCCGATACCAGGATGAAAATGAATTCCGAATTGTTCTGGATATAAGAGCCCGGCAAATTAACGGCGTAGGCGAAAAAGCCAGATTTGATGTGTTTCTGTCTCATCCGATTGAACATTTACCTATTCTGCTGAGCGATATCGTCCAGATCGCAATCCCTCGGGGCGATAATCTTGAAACCATACTGGAGACGGTCATGCATAGTCATGGGCTCCGCCTTGATCCAATCATGGACTCGGACAGCTTATTCGATCAGCCGGTCGTAATGTATAGCGTATTCCAGTAAACAGAAGGAGTTTATTATGACAAACCATATTTTTTCGGACCTGTATGATACGGTCATGCAAAAAGAGTTATTGGGCAGTCGTTTCAGCGGAGATTTAAACACCTTCTCCGAATTCTATTCCGACCGATTCAAGATTGAAACGCTGTTTCTGGGGAAAACCGTCATGACAGACGCGCAGTTTTTTGACAGCACGTTCCTGCACGGTATGAGCGACGTCGACCTGAACGGTTTTTTCACCTTCGTCGGAAAGAATGGCTGCCTGGAAATCCGCCACCGGCCCGATCTGATTCCAAATATGCTTGGAAAATCATTTCTGTTCAGTTCCATTCCGGAGCAGCCGCTCGCGGACGCAATCTCACAGATTGGAAGCAATCTCCGCGGGAAGATCGAAGGTGACAGCATGCGTGCATATTTTAAGGCAGTCGAGGAAAACGCGGAAGGAAAGCTGGACAGTATCTTGCCTGCTTATGAGCGATTCAAAAATCGTCTCATGCAAATGGACGAATGGCGGGGTAAGCTTGCTTCGCTGTTTGTGAAATGGGGGACTCCCCGGCCGGAAGAAATACCCGACATGCGAGGCTATAAGGATCTTCCTGACGTTATGAAACGAGAGCGGGATAAATGGATACGATTCGTGCAGAATAAATTAGTACTAAACTCCGATGTACAAAACGCGGTTTTAAATGAGCTCAATAAGGATTATCCTAATGCCTCCATCATCAAGGATCTTTCAGACGGCAGTGATCAATACAAACAATTCTACAGGAGTTTCCGGTTGTATTACAACATTGGGCTTGCAAGCCAGCATTTTGCCAGCGTTACCGAGATAGCGGTCGTAAACGACCCGGATGTTCATCCCGAAAAAGGAGATCTTCCACTGGCCGCACGAGAAAACCACGGGGAGCACCGCCATTCCCAAAACCATGGCATATGGCTCCCTCTGTTGGAGCACGAATTGAACGAATTGATCCACAGCGATTGGAACGACTTTTTGGCTCGGTATGAAACCGACGGACTTCAGCCATTACGCGATGACCTTTGGAACGCTATCAGAAAAAACGACCGCAGCGACATGTATGCTGCGCTTTTGAGGATGCGGAAGACCCTCGGGTTTCCCGATACAACCGACATACGCATGGGCGCGCTTTCGGAAAGTATCGATGCAGCGGGAACCTCTACGGATGACGGTTCAACACCCGAATATGAATTCAGTCATGTTCCGCTGCGCATTGCAGCAATCAAATTCTACATTTAGCGAAAAAATAAAAATACCCGTTGACACACTGACTTTAGTTTGCTAACATAATAATAATTATACAAAGCGTTGATGGAGACAGGCGTTGTACGCAGCGATCACAGAGAGCCGAAGGTTGGTGTGATTCGGTATCGCAGGGCAACAGCAGATCACTCCGGAGCTGCATGTCGAACCGCTAACAGCAGTAGACATTGCCGGTTAACCCCGTTACAGGTTTAGGGCTTGATAGAGCCTGAAGCGGCCTTTTTGTTAAAGGCAAGATGAGTGGTACCGCGAGGTTGAAAGCAACCGCGTCTCTTCAAGAACATACGGAAGAGTGCGGTTTTTTTATTACCCACAGGTCGAAAGGAGCAAAGCGCTATGCAGCAGCAACGGGTTATATCTTTCATAGTATCGAACCAGCCGGGCGTGCTGTGCCGGATCTCCGGCCTCATCAGCCGCCGGGGATTCAACATCGACAGCCTGACCGTCGGCGTTACGGCAGACCCTACCCTATCGCGCATCACCATCGTGATGTACGCGGACGACTCGGTGATCGAGCAGGTCATCAAACAATTCGATAAACTGCTCGACGTAAAGGCCATCAAAGAAATTCCGCCGGATAAGGGCGCGATGCGCGAGGTTGCGCTGATGAAGCTCTCCCTCGGGGACGACCGGCGCGGGCTCATGGAGGATATCGCCGCGCGCGGCGGCGTGGTGCTGGATATCGGCGAAACCACAACGACCATCCAGCTTACCGGCACAGTCTCTTTTATCAACGAGAGCATTGAAGCACTCAGAAAATACGGCATTGCCGAGATCGCCAGAACGGGCATGGTCGCGCTGGAGCGCGGCGACAGCGTACTGAACGGCGAATTCGGGCAGCCGGAAAATAACTTTTAAGGAGAACACCCATGGCTAAATTGTTCTATCAGTCGGACTGCAAAAAGGAATACCTCGAGGGCAAGAAGGTCGCGATTATCGGTTTCGGAAGTCAGGGCCACGCGCACGCGCTCAACCTGCACGAGTCGGGTTTCGATGTCGTCGTGGGCCTCTACGAAGGCTCCAAGTCGTGGAAGAAGGCCGAAGCAGCGGGTCTTGCCGTGATGACCGCTGCGGATGCCGCAAAAGCTGCGGATGTCATCATGATACTCGTCAACGACGAGCTTCAGCCCAGCATCTATGAAAACGCGGTCAAACCCGGCCTCACGCCCGGCAAGTACCTCGCGTTCGCGCATGGCTTCAACATCCACTTCGGACAGATCAAGCCTCCGGCAGATGTCAACGTGTTCATGATCGCGCCCAAAGGGCCGGGCCACACAGTGCGTTCGCAGTATCAGGAGGGCAAGGGCGTGCCGTGCCTCATCGCGGTGCATCAGGATCCCTCGGGCGACACGCAGCAGGTGGGCCTCGCATACGCGCTGGGCATCGGCGGCGGGCGTGCGGGCATCCTTCAGACTACGTTCCGCGAGGAGACCGAGACCGACCTCTTCGGCGAGCAGGCCGTGCTGTGCGGCGGTGTTTCCGAGCTGATGAAGGCGGGCTTTGATACGTTGGTGGAAGCCGGTTACGAGCCAGAGAGCGCGTACTTCGAATGCGTGCATGAGATGAAGCTCATCGTCGATATGATCAATGCAGGCGGGTTCTCCTGGATGCGCTACTCGATCAGCGATACCGCCGAGTTTGGCGATTACTCAATCGGACGCCGTATCATTACGGACGAGACGCGCAAGGAAATGAAGAAGGTATTGCAGGAGATTCAGGAGGGCGAGTTCGCCAAGCGCTGGATCCTTGAGAACAGAGCCGGACGCCCGGCGTTTATGGCACGGCGCCGCATCGAGCGCGACCTCCCCGTCGAGAAGGTGGGCAAAGAGCTGCGCAAGATGATGCCGTGGCAGAAGGAACCGGAGTTTTAGAAGAATATTGCCTCCCTCAGACGAGGGAGGTCGTGCGAAGCACCGGAGGGAGTGATTCTAAGCCAGTATCCCTCCCTCAGTCGCCTAACGGCGACAGCTCCCTCATCTGAGGGAGCCTATGACCAATTTACGCCATGACTGGAGATTTAGCTATGGCAAGAAAGATCGAAATATTTGATTCGACGCTGCGCGACGGCGCACAAGCAAGGGGCATCAGCTATTCGCTGCACGACAAGCTGCAGATGCTGACCCTGCTTGACAGCCTCGGCGTCGATTACATCGAGGCAGGCAACCCCGCCTCCAACCCCAAGGAGCGCCAGTTCTTTGAGGAGGCCGTGAAGCTGCCCCTGCGCGCGACGCTCGTCGCGTTTGGCAGCACGCGCCGCAAGGACACGGACGCCGCAGAGGACGCGGGTGTTGCGGCGCTGCTCGGCGCGGATACCAAAGCCGTCGCTATCTTCGGCAAGGCGTGGGATCTGCATGCGACCGAGGTGCTGGGCACGACGCTGGAAAATAACCTCGCGATGATCCGCGACACGATTGCTTATCTCAAAATACAGGGCCGCGAGGTAATCTTCGACGCGGAACATTTCTTCGACGGCTATGCCGCGAACCCGGCGTACGCGCTTTCCGTACTGCGCACCGCGGACGAAGCGGGCGCGGACACCGTCGTGCTGTGCGACACCAACGGAGGCACAATGCCGTATACGCTCGAAGCGGCGGTAAAAGCCGCGCTCGGCACGGTACAATGCAAGCTGGGCATCCACACGCACAACGACACGGAGCTGGCGGTGGCGAACTCACTGCTCGCGGTGAACGCAGGCGCCTGCCATGTGCAGGGTACGCTGCTGGGCTACGGCGAACGCTGCGGCAACGCGCGGCTCTGCTCCATCATCCCCGATCTTCAGCTCAAAATGGGCTTTGACTGTATCGGCGACAACCTGAAGAGACTATACGACATTTCGCGCGAGGCGGCGGAGATCACTAACCTGCCGTTCGACGAGACCCTCCCCTATGTCGGGCGCAGCGCATTTGCGCATAAAGGCGGCATGCACATCGACGGCCTCTGCAAGGCCTGTGGCTCGTTTGAGCACACCAACCCCGCCTCGGTGGGCAACCAGCGTGAATATCTGTTAAGCGAAGTCGCGGGCAAGGCGGCAATGGCCGAGAAGCTCAAGGACAGTTTCCCGGAGGTCGCGCAGGACAAGGAAAAGGTTGGCCTGCTGATGGAGAAGCTCAAGGAACTCGAGAACGAGGGCTACAGCTTCGAAGGCGCGGAAGGCAGCTTCAAGCTGTTCGTGATGAAGCAGCTCGGCCTGCGCAAACAGAAATTCTCGCTCGTGCACTTCAAGGTGAGCGATGAACCCAATGTTGAGAACACGTTTGGCGCTTATGCCGTGGTCAAGGTGGACGTCAACGGGGAGAACCGCATGGCGGCGGCGGAAGGCAACGGTCCTGTGCATGCGCTCGATAACGCGCTGCGCGAGGCGCTGGGCAACTTCTACCCGCAGCTCAAAACTGTATCATTGACCGACTACAAGGTGCGTGTACTCGATACAGGCGCGGCCACGGCGGCTAAGGTACGCGTCGTCATTGAAAGCACCGACGGCAAGGACTTCTGGCGTACGATTGGCGTTTCAACGGACGTCATCGCGGCGAGTTTACACGCGCTGATTGACTCCATCGACCACAGCCTGCTGAGTGCGGAACCGATAAGCGCCGCCTCTGTTGCGGCAAACTAAGGAGACGGCATGAAAAAGTATAATATCGCAGTGATACCGGGCGACGGAATTGGCCCGGAGGTGATGCGCGAAGCGCTGCGCGTGCTGGAGCGCGCGGTACGCGGCACGGACATCGAACTTAATTTTAACGAATATCTGGCGGGCGGCTGCGCCATTGACGCGGCGGGTACCCCGCTGCCCGATGTGACGCTGGACGCCGCGAAACGCAGTGACGCGGTGCTGCTGGGCGCGGTCGGCGGCGAAAAATGGGACACCATGCCCTCCGGCAAGCGACCTGAGAACGCGCTGCTCGGGCTGCGTTCCAGCCTCGGCCTGTTCGCGAACCTGCGGCCCGCGCTGCTCTACCCGCAGCTGGCCTCGGCCTGCCCCTTGAAGGACGCACTCACGAAGAACGGCCTTGATATCATCGTCATCCGCGAGCTGACAGGCGGCGCGTACTTCGGCAAGAAGGAGCGCACGGAAGAATTCGCTTATGACACCATGATGTATACCGAACCGGAGGTGCGGCGCATCGCGCACGTTGGGTTCAAAACCGCAATAGGCCGCAAAAAGCAGCTCGTCAGCGTGGATAAGGCCAACGTGCTCGAATCGTCCCGGCTGTGGCGCGCGGTCGTCATGGACGTCGCGAAGGAGTACCCGGAGGTGGCGTTATCTCATATGTACGTCGACAACGCGGCGATGCAGCTCGTCCGCAACCCCGCGCAGTTCGACGTGATCGTGACGGAGAACATGTTCGGCGACATCCTCTCCGACGAGGCCGCGATGGTCACGGGCTCCATCGGCATGCTGCCCTCCGCGAGCCTCGGCAACGGCACGCTCGGCATGTACGAACCGGTACACGGCTCCGCCCCGGATATCGCGGGGCTGGGCATCGCGAACCCGCTTGCGACGATCCTCTCCGCGGCGATGATGATGCGCTACTCTTTGGGCCGTGAGGACATCGCGGCGAGGATTGAAGCGGCGGTGCGCAAAACGCTGGAGAGCGGTGCGCGTACAAGAGACATCGCACTTGCGGGAGAAATGGCGCTTTCCACCAGCGAAATGGGCGGCAAGGTGCTGGAGGTTTTGGAGGCATTATGATCAGCGACAGCGTAAAAAAAGGCGCAGATAAAGCGCCCCATCGTTCATTGTTCAAAGCGCTCGGCTTCACGGATGAGGAGCTTTCCCGGCCCCTCGTCGCGGTAGTCACCGCGCAGAGCGACATCGTGCCGGGCCATACACACCTCGACAAGATCACCGAGGCAGTCTGCGCGGGTATCCGCATGGCAGGCGGCGTGCCGGTGCGCGTCCCCTCCATCGGCGTATGCGACGGCATCGCGATGGGCCATCCGGGTATGAAATATTCGCTGGCTTCGCGTGAGCTCGTTGCGGACAGCATCGAGTCCATGGTCATGGCGCACGGCTTCGACGCGGTGGCGTTTGTGCCCAACTGCGATAAGATTGTCCCCGGCATGCTGATGGCAGCGGCACGGCTCAACCGCCCTTCGATATTCGTCAGCGGCGGCCCTATGCTGCCGGGACGTGATTTACAGGGCGTGGACGCGAGCCTTACGACGATATTCGAGGCGGTTGGCGCGTACAGCGCGGGCAAACTGCCCGAAAGCGCACTGAATCAGCTGGAGGACACCGTATGCCCCGGCTGCGGCTCGTGCTCCGGCATGTTTACCGCCAACAGCATGAACTGCCTCACCGAAGCGCTCGGCATGGCAATGCCCGGCAACGGCTCCATCCCGGCGGTATACGCGGAACGTATCCGTTTCGCCAAGGACAGCGGCATGCGCCTGATGAAGGTGCTGGAACAGCAGTTGCTCCCGCGCGACATCATGACCGCAAAGGCGTTTGAGAATGGCCTCGCGCTTGACATGGCGCTCGGCTGCTCTACGAACTCCGTGCTGCACCTGCCCGCCATCGCGCACGAATGCGGCGTGGCGCTCGATCTCACCCTCGTGGACGCGGTGAGCAAGCGCACGCCCAACCTGTGCCGTCTCGCCCCCGCCAGCCGTATCCATCTCGTCGATCTGCACCACGCGGGCGGCGTCTCCGCGGTGCTCTCCGAGCTCTTGCAGCACGGCCTCATCGACGGCAGTGCGAAGTGCGTCGCGGCGGAAACGATCGGCGACGCAGTGAAGGATAAGAAGATACTCAACCCTGCGGTCATCCGCAGCGTGGACGACCCGCATAGCAAGGAAGGCGGCATCGCGGTGCTGCGAGGCAACCTCGCGCAAAACGGCGCGGTCGTCAAGCAAAGCGCGGTAGCGCCCGAGATGATGCACCACAGCGGCCCCGCGCGCGTATTCGACGGCGAGGAAGCCGCGATCAAGGCCATCTATGCAGGACAGATCAAATCTGGCGACGTCGTAGTCATCCGCTACGAAGGCCCGGCGGGCGGCCCCGGTATGCGCGAGATGCTCTCCCCCACGTCTGCGCTTGCAGGCATGGGCATGGATAAGGAGGTCGCGCTGATCACCGACGGACGTTTCTCCGGCGCGACGCGCGGCGCGGCTATCGGTCACGTATCTCCCGAAGCGGTGGCAGGCGGCGTGATCGCCGCGGTACAGGAAGGCGACATCATCGACATCGACATACCGGCAAGGAAGCTCAGCCTGCGCGTGGATGAAGCCACGATACAGGATCGGCTGAGCAAACTGACCCCAAGGGAGCCTGCGGTAAAAACCGGCTGGCTCGCCCGGTACGCGCGGATGGTTTCCTCCGCCGACAAGGGCGCAATACTGCAGTAAGGAGGGCAATATGCAGCTCACAGGTGTACAGATCTTATTGGAAAGCTTAAAGCGGGAGGGCGTGGATACCGTATTCGGTTATCCGGGCGGCAAGGTCATCAAGCTCTACGACGCGCTGTATCTGGACGGCGCGATCCGCCATATCGAGACGGCGCACGAGCAGGGCGCGGCGCACGCGGCGGACGGTTACGCGCGCGCTACGGGCAGAGTGGGCGTATGCTTTGCCACCTCCGGCCCCGGCGCGACGAACCTCGTCACCGGCCTTGCGACGGCCTATATGGACTCCATCCCCGTCGTCGCGATCACGGGCAACGTCCCAGTCGATCTGCTGGGACGCGACAGCTTTCAGGAAGTCGATATCATGGGCGTCACGATGCCCATCACGAAGCACAACTATCAGATCAAGGATGTAACGCGCATCTCGGATATCGTACGTGAGGCGTTCGCGTTTGCCAAGAGCGGCAGACCCGGCCCGGTCCTCATCGATATCCCAAGCGACCTGTTCAATCAGACCTGCGAATACACCGCACCCGAGGGCAAGCTCTGCATGTCCTGCCGGCTGACGGATATCCCCATCGACAAGATCAAGGCGATGATCGGCGAGGCGCAGCGCCCGGCGATCCTTGCAGGCGGCGGCGTGGTGCTCTCCGGTGCGGCGGACGAACTGATCGCGCTGGCGGAGCGCATCGATGCGCCTGTCGCCACCTCGCTGATGGGCACAGGCACGTTTCCGGGCGATCATCCGCTCTCCACCGGCCTTGTGGGCATGCACGGCACGATGGCAAGCAACATGGCGCTGCAGAACTGCGACCTGCTGCTGGTGCTGGGCGCGCGTTTTAGCGACCGCATCACGAGCGACGCGAGCCGCTTTGCGGAGCACGCAAAGGTCATCCAGATCGACATCGACGCCTCGGAAATTAACAAGAACGTACCGACGGACCTGCATGTGGTGCAGGACTTAAAGGTGGCTCTCTCGTGCATCAACGCGGCGGTACCCGAAAAGAAGCATCCCGAATGGGTGAAACAGGTTGCGGAATGGAGAGCCGAGAACGAAGCGCATATTCCGGCGGATCATCTGCCCCGGCAGATCATGCTTTCTCTGAGCAATGCACTCGGCGAGGATACGGTGATCGTGACCGATGTCGGCCAGCACCAAATGTGGGCGGCGCAGTACTTCCCGTTCAAAAAGCACAACAAATTCGTGACCTCCGGCGGCCTCGGCACGATGGGCTATGGCCTCGGCGCGGCACTCGGCGCACAGGTGGCCTGCCCCGCCAAACGCGTGGTGCACATCACGGGCGACGGCAGCTTCCGCATGAACCTGAATGAGATGGCCACGACCACGCGCTACAACCTGCCCGTGATCACGGTGCTGCTCGATAACCATACGCTCGGCATGGTGCGCCAGTGGCAGACGCTGTTCTTCGGTAAGCATTATTCCGAGACCACGCTGCCCGCACTCAATTTTTGCGCGATTGCGCAGGGCTTTGGTTATTTTGCGCAGCAGGCATCCTCTGCGGAGGAGTTCGAGGCGGCGTTGCAACAGGCGCTCGCACACGACGGCCCTTCCCTCATCCACTGCCTCATCGACACGGATACAATGGTGCTGCCAATGGTGGCGCCCGGCGCTTCAATTGATAAGATTGTCATGAGCATATCGTAAGCTTTGGAATTGTCTTAAAGCAGTCCGAATAAAACGGGCTGCTTTTTCATTTTAAAAAGAATAGAACCGAATTTTAACCGAATGCCGGGAAAAACTAAATCAGAAATCTTTGATGAAGGAGAACCTATGAAAATCGTCGATCGGATACAGGAAAGGGATTTAACCATATTAAAGATCTTGTTCGATAAATGGAAGGAGATGCATCAGGGGAAGCTTTCGTTCGATGCGCAAGCCTATGAAGCGTCCAGCATACAATACGCAACGAAGATCCCGAAGGAGTCGTTTGAGTCTCATCTCGAAAATCTCAAGCGGATCGATTTTGTTGAGCTGGAAAAGGGCCAGGTGAAGCTGCTGCCGAGCGGCATTAACTATTGCCTCGGACAGTTTGATAAGATGCGGCATTAGGACGCATTTATCTCAGTTAAGGGATGCCTCGCGGTATCCTTTTTTGTTTTCCGGGCAGCAATTTACATTGGCAAAGATATTTGGGCATAGACTTACTTCCACGTTTTGAGAAAATCCGTTCGTCATGATAATATGGGAATATATCATTCCCCTTTTTTATTTCACAAAGCCTGTGACGCATGGGCAGACCATCTCGTCTTGATAGGTGAAGGCCTTTATACCGAGAAGGAGAAGCGCATGGACGATCAGCGAATTCTGGAAATGTTCCGGCAGCGCAGCGACAGCGCCATTCGTGAGACGCAGCGCAAGTACCAAACCCTGCTTATGCATATCGCCCGCAACATTACGGCTTCACCGCAGGATGCGGAGGAATGCGTCAGCGATACGTATCTGAAGCTTTGGAACTCCATACCGCCCGCCAAGCCCGATTCGCTGAAGAACTACGCGGCACGCATCGCCCGCAACCTCGCAATCGACAGCTATCGCAAATCCACGACCCAGTCGCGGCGCGGCGAGATCGTCAGCATCTGTACGGAACTCGAAGAAATACTGCCCGATAACCGCGTCCAAGATGAGACGTCCGAACTGCGTGCGCTCATCAACGGCTTCCTTGGCACATTGGATCAGCAGACGCGCATACTCTTTGTGCGCCGTTACTGGCTGTCCGAATCGATATCGGAGCTTTCGCGCTTTTTCGGGCTCAAGGAGAGCGCGGTCAAAATGCGCCTGCTGCGAACGCGTGAGAAGATCAGGGATTATCTGAAAAAAGGAGGGATTCTCGTATGAGCGGTTTCAATAAGTTTCAATCCATGGAACTGATCGATGATCAGTATATTACGGAAGCGCTTTGCGCAAAGCCCGTCAAGCGGCACCGCGCGAGGCGGGCTGTACTCAGGACGGCTGCCATTGCGGCGGCGGTATTCCTTGCATTCATTGCGACGATCAACGTATTCCCGGCCACGGCCTACGCGCTTAGCGATATCCCCGTTCTGGGCGACATTGCGAAAGCCGTTGTATTGGACCCCAGCATGAAAGAATGTCTGTCCAACGATTATGCGCAGTATGTCGGGGAAAGCCAGACCGTGGACGGGTATCATTCCGAGGTGTACTGCATGGTGGTGGACCCAAGCCGCATTTCCGTATTCTTTACGTCGGATGTGCCCGAATACTCCGAGAATGCAAATGAGATCTTTTTCGGTATCAGTACGAGCGTTCGTCAGGTCAGCTTGGGCATAAATGAAACCGGAACTGAGCACCTGTATGAATACCGTATCGACTTCTCTGACGGGGAGCAGGTGCCGGATGAACTCAACTTCTGTCTCACTTATCAAGTGACAGATGAAAACGGCAATACGCGCGAGGTGGCATACGCGAAGTATACGTTGTATCCTGACAAGCAGTACAGCAACGTTCTAAAAAGTTACGAGATCAACTCCACCGTTGAAATCATGGGGCAAACGATTCACGTTGACAGGCTGGATGTCTACCCCACCCAAGCCAAGCTGTACTTCAGCACAGACGAAGCAAACACCGCATTGCTCAATGACATCACGATCATGCTGGTTGACGAGACGGGGCGTGCATACCCCCAGCGGTCCGACGGTACTTTCGGAACCGGTGCAGCTAACGGAGATATCCTCTCCCGATGGTATGAGAGCCCCTATTTCAGCGACGCGAAAACTCTCTCCGTGCAAATCACGGGGGTGTCTTTCCTTGATAAGAACGCGCAGTTGGGTACGGTGGACTATAAAAACAAAACCATCAGCAATATGCCAGGCAGAGTTTCCGTAGCTTCCATGATTATGGGCCATAACGGCACGCTGGAAATCGCGTTGAAAGTCCCGAGTGATATCCGCAGCCAAATCCTTTCAATGGAATACAGGGATATGCGGGGAAATACGTACACCTCTGACTTGGGCTATATGAGTGCGTCCGCATATTGGTACGGAGATCCGGGTGAGCTAATTTGCGAGGCGGTAGACGGCTACGAATATCAGGTCTTCTCCATCGCCAATTACAAGGACGATACCTATCAGGTACAGTGGTTATATGCCCCGGAAACCACGCTTTCAGACCCCATTATAATCCCTGTCTTTTAATAACTGCGATAGAGCGAAGCATGTAAGCGACTGCATCAAAAAGGAACTGTTTAACGGTTCCTTTTTGCATCTTTCTAAAGCATACAAGCCGCTTGATTTACGCTTTGCAGGATAATCCCCACGTCGCGACGAAATATATAGAAAACAAACCGGAGGAAACGCGCAAATGAAATACCTTCAATACAAAGCGGCGGGCGACCCCATCGACATTTCCGCCATCGCGTGCGGTACGGCGGAGATCGGCGGCAAGGTAGGCAAGCGCGAAAGCTTTTCCATACTCGATTACTTTGTGGAGCAGGGCGGCACATTGATCGATACCGCTAAGGTGTACGCGTCGTGGTACGTGGGCGACCGGCCGCTCAGCGAGGAGATGATCGGTTTCTGGATGCACCTGCGCGGTAACCGGCATGACGTCGTCATTTCCACCAAAGGCGCGCACCCGCTGATCTCCGATATCGGTACGCCGCGCGTAACGCCTAAGGCGATCCTGGGCGATATTGAGGACAGCCTGTTCGCGCTCGGCACGGACTATATCGACATCTACTGGCTGCACCGCGACGACCCGACGCAGCCCGTCGAGGGCATCATGGAGACGCTGGACAAAGCGATCAGGGAAGGCAAAATACGCGCCATCGGCGCATCCAACTGGACCGCTGCGCGGATCGGCGAAGCCAATGCGTTCGCTTCTGCCAACGGCATGCAGGGCTTTGCAGGCACACAGATACTCTGGAGCGCCGCGAAGTTTGAGGAGCCGCTTAACTTTGACGATACGCTGGTCATGATGTCGCCGGAGGATTATACGTGGTATAAGCAAAATGATCTCGCGGTTTTTGCGTATTGCTCGCAGGCGCGCGGCGTGTTCCGCAAAGCGCCCGCCGCGGGCGGCGTTGCCCGGCTCGATGAGGAATACCGCCGGTACTTTTCCAATGATATGATTGAAGATCAGATTGCGGTTGCGTATGAGCTGGCGGAAAAGTATCACACCACGCCCTCTTCAATATTGCTGGCTTACATCACGTCGCATGATGTCCCGTCCGTCGCGCTGGCGGGCTTCTCCAATATCGGTCAGGCAAAGGACACGCTGGACAGTACCGATATTACGCTGACGACGGAAGAACTCAACCGGCTCGGATGGATCGAACGGCAAGGATAATGTGCGTAATACTCTACGGGGTTGCCGGGCAGCCCCTTTTTCATACGGAAAACAAGGAAATGACGTGCGGGATGAATATGATCAACCCGACAGCCGCGGCGAACACCGACATTACAAGCACCGCGCCCGCCGCAATGTCCTTGGCCTTCCCGGCCAGCGGGTTTCTTTCAGGAGAGGCGATATCCACCGTGCGCTCTAATGCGGTGTTGAGCAATTCGGCGCAAAGCACTGCGCCGCAGCAAATCAGAAGCGCAGCCCATTCCAGCGCGGACACGGAAAGCAAAAAGCCTGCCGCCACAACGAGGACGAAGCATATCAGCATCACGCGAAACGTCTTTTCCTCACGCAGCGCACTGCCGATGCCCCGAAAGGCGTAACCGAATTTCCGGAAAAACACCGCAGGTCCTCCCCTCCGTACTTTTATATTCACGATATACCTTTTTGATTGAGGTTTCAATATCGCATATCGCTTTGGTTGGCTTTTTCTGTCCGTCGATACCCTGTATGTATCCGAATCCAACCATTTATCCCGAATTGATTCATATTTTGTTACAATATAGTTGCATTTTCATTTCTATTACGTTATATTTGTTACGGTTAATTTAACCATTTATTCATCATTTTCATAGATATGTAGTATCAACAATCGGAAGGCGGTACTGTGAAATGATTCATTCCAATCGGGCAAAGCGAATCGTGGGTCTAATGTTGACCCTGATCATGATCTCAATATTATTCCTCGCACCCGCGCTTACCGCCAAGGCGGGAGCAAGCGGGCCGATCGGCAGGGCAGTTTGCACGGCCAAAAGCAGCTTAAAGCTCTACAGCGGTCCGTCTACGCACAACAAAGTGTTGGCCAGGCTTCCCGCCAGAACCTTCGTAAAGGTATACGCACAATCCGGGAAATGGTACCAAGTCGAGTATAAAGGCATCATGGCTTGGGGAAGCGCTTCCTATCTCTCCTACGCGCCGATGCCCTCTGCCAGCTTTACCACGCGCAGCGCCTCCCGTACGTATACGTACTACTGCCAAAGCGACTCCAAATGGAAATTCTCCTATGCGGTACGCAAGAGGGCCTGCGTGGTATCCTCTTACGCAATTACCATCAACAACATGGGCATTCCGGCAACCCCCCGTTTTATATACGAATCCAACGGAAGGCAGACGCCGGTCAGCATGACCCGTTTAAAGAACAATTTCGGTGTCGTCGCCGTATGCGCGCTGGATCCGGGCTCGCCTTATTTGAAAAGCTACAACGGCCATAAGACGTATGTGATCAACCCCAAAGTGAATGGTATCGCTGCCATCAAGGAGGCGATCGACAACAACCCCGAAGGGGTAATCTGCTATTTTAAAAACAGCCACGGATCCCATGCGGTGGTCGCGTGCTGTTACAAGGGCGATACGATCTATTTCAGCGATCCCGCGCTATCAAAAAAGCAGCTCCTCACGTTTGACCAGACCTGGTTAAAGAAGGGCCACAACATGACATATGCGCACCTGGCCGAGATCATTGCGCTGGATACGGTCGCTGAGGTCACCGCGCCGAAGTCAACAGCAACGCCGACACCGGTTCCGTCGCCAAAGCCGACGGCCACACCGGCACCGGTCGCGACGCCCACGCCGACAATAACGCCGACACCGGAGGTTACGCCCACACCGGATGGAACCCCGGTATCGTAACGGGTAAAGCGTAAAGGAGCCGATCGGCTCCTTTTTCATGCACATAAACCCTTGCGGGTATTGACAGAAAAATGTGCTATCCGCACATTCTCTGCGCCATCAATGCGATGAGCGCTGAGTTCCAGTACACCGCGACCTCGTTCGTTGAAAAGCTCTGTGCGTTATCCGCGTAACACTTTGCGGGCGGCGCGTCCGCCAGGACGGCCTTCGCATATGGGTCCTCCAGGTTTTTATTCGGCCCGCCTGCCAGCATGCCGGGCATCGTCTCCCCTGCCGCCATGGAAGGCCTGTGGTGCGGATGTAAAGGCGATACGGAACCCATCCCCGTCACATAGCAAATGGACATCGGATTCGCGCCAAATATGTAATCGAAGTGTCTGTCCGCTGCGGCACTGTACTCCGCGTTCCCGAAGAGCTCCTCCGCGAGATTGAGATAGCCCGCGTTGTCGCATACCGTCATATTGCTGCCCCACGGGTACGTAAGCCCCAGCGATACGCCGTAAGCATCCGACTCCGAGTTTTTAAGGTAACCGTCAGCCTTCTGCTTTATGGCATCCCGGATCCTCTGTAAGCACGCCGGGTCGGTCACAGCGGCATCCAGCGAGAGGTATATACTGTTCGCATAGCCCCCCACGTCCTTCCAGCCGTAGCCGTCCATCACGTACACAAAAAGCCCCACGATTCGCTCAAATTCATCGAGGTATTCCTCTTCACCTGTAGCGCTGTAGAGCGCCGCAGCAGCCCAGTAGCGCTCGTCCGTATCGCTGCCGTCGTAGTATTCCCCGGTGAGCACGTCTTCCGGGTTCTCAAACCTTCCTTCCGGGTGTTCCTCGAGATATTCCCATGCTTTTTTCGCCGCGTCCAGACAAGTTTTTGCGAACCTTGAATCCATCTCCTTAAATACGGCATAGCTCATCGCCATCACCGCCGCGAAGTCTCCGGTGGCCGTATTGGATACGGGCATGATATAAAGCGGCTCCGTCTCCATTTCCGGCATGACCTCTCCCGGGAATGCGAGTCCGGTCACCTTGTGATAGACACCGCCGCTGCCGTCCTGCATTTTGAGCATCCAATCCAGTTCATAGCGCACCTCGTCGAGTACATCGGGAACGCCGTTGCCGCTCTCGGGGATGCCATAATCGTCCCCCTGAAGCGCTTCGGAGAAGTCCTGGTAAGCAAACAGCAGATCGGCAGCCGCCTTGGCGCCGCTGACTACATACCTTCCGTAGTCGCCCGCGTCGTGCCATCCGCCCGAAACATCCTTCTTTTTGTTCGTGCCATATAGAATGGCTTCGCCCGTATGGCACTCGGGATGCGCAAAATCGCCCGCGAGACTGGCAGGCAGCTGCGTTCCGCAGCGCTGGAGGTACAGCATCCGGAATACCGACTTGAACGCATCCGCGTAGATACCCTCACGTATCTCAAACGGATAGGACTCCGCGTCCCCGCTCCTTATCGTGTACGTTCCTTCCTTCGTGAGGGCACTGAAGTCGGTGGTATAGTTCGTCTCACCGGAGGGTTCGCTGCTGATAGGCCCGGTCAGATCCCCTTCAAGCGTGACCGTACCGTCCGCAGCGACTACCTCGAACGTATCTCCAAGCTTGTCGCCGCGCAGCACCGCGATCTTGTGTTCCCCCGGTTCATAACCAATCTGGCTGATGTTGATATCAGGGCGATCGGTCTCCGGCTCGGGCGCGAGTATGTTGGAACCATCCAGCAGCGTGATTTCCACGTTGTCGATATAGACGGTATTTCCGGGCAGTACATCCAACCCCTTGGGCGTTCCGATATTGAAACAAAGCCGGGGTGCGCGGTCCGTTCCCTGCGTCATCGCAAACTTGATCTCGAATGTCTGCATTTCCTTACTCAGATCGAACGTTCCCTCGGCATACCCCGTATAGCTGCCTCCGTTCAATTGAAGCCGCGCGCTTGCCTGGCGCTCGATATCCGATCTTGCCTCGAAGGCAAACCGGTATACCCCGCCGGTCTCCAGTTTGAATCCGTCGTAATAGAGCTGCACCGAATAATCCTCGCTCCCGCAGGATACGATTTTGATCGCCGCCTCTCCGCCTCCGTCCGTCAGTTCCGCCGAGCCTCCTTTATCGAGAAACAGGGACCAGTTCTCGAGCCCTGCCGAGAAGTCCCCGTTCTTCACCATGTTGTCCTGCTGCGTCGGAGCCGGAGTCTGCGCCGCGGCAGGTGTCGCCTGCACGGACGGTTCCGGCGTACGGCTCGGCTCCGCGGGCGCAGCGCATCCCATAAGAAGCAGCGCTGCGGCTACTGCGATTGAAACGATCTTCTTCATCTTAACACCCACCTCGAAGGTTCAAGCTTCCAATGCTCCGGCTTGGATCATTACGCCAGCCCTTTTAGCCGACTATAAACGTAACGTCCGCTCTCGCTCAAGTTCATCTCGTTCCAAATCTGCGGCGCGCCGGGCTTCAGCGCCGCGCTCGTCTCATCCCTGTCTCCGAGGCTCCAGTTGCACCAACTGATCCCCAGCGCCTCAATGAAGGAGAGCCACTCGTCGCTCTCCCTTATGAACACGCCGCCGCTGCCATCCGCCCGGCTTGTGCCCCATTCGCTGACGAATATAGGCGCGCCCAGATGAAGCGCTTTGCAGCACTTCCCGCGCAGCGCCTCGCCATGGGTGCCCGCGTAAAAATGCAGCGTGTACATGATGTTGTCAAATTCGAGCGGGTCGTCCGCCGCAATGTCCACGTCCTGACTCCATGCGGACGAGCCCACCAGAACGAGCGCACCCGGCGCGTTTTCGCGTATGACGGGGATGATCCGCTCCGCGTACGGCTTGACATTTCCCGCCCAGGTCACCTCGCTACCGTTGGGCTCGTTGCATATCTCGTAGATCACCCCCGGCTCGTCCTTATACCGGAGGCTCATCTCGTTGAAGAATCCCGTCGCCTTGTCCGCGTTTTCGAGCGGATCGTTGTCGTAGAGGATGTGCCAGTCGATGATCGCGTACATATCGAGCGCGAGTGTGTCGTCAACCGCCCGGATTACGTCTCTTGCCACGTCCGGATTGGTCAGATAACCGCCCTCGTCCGTATACATCGCGATGCGGAATACGTTCGCACCCGCCTTCTTTGTCATGGCGATGCTTTCCTTGCGGGCAAACTCCGGATACCACTGCATTCCGTGGCTGCTCATGCCCCGCAGCAGAACCGCCTCGCCATGGCTGTTCGTTAGTGTGGTGCCCGTTACTTTCAGCGCTCCGTGATATCTGACGCCTTTCCAATCCATATTAACCCTCCCGTGAAACCTGAAGATTGTGATAATTCATACTATTATATAAATGGAAGTTTCGCAAAGGTTTCGTAATTTTGGTTATAAACAGGTGTTTTGCTTCCTGTGAATATTTTCCGCGCAGATGGCGGAAACTATCTGTAAAACCCCGAAAGGCGCATGCATATGAAAAAGAAACATAAAGACGATAAACCGGTTGATTGCTCCGTTGAATTCAGCGATTTCGATGATTACTCTTCGCTCGATGTCGCCTCATATACCGAGGTGACGGGTTCTGTACCGAGACCGCCGCTGACTGATGCGGAAGCAGAGGGTTATTCCGACATCGTTTCGATGCCGCAGCAATGTGCGACCCACGCGGACAAGCAAGAATTGAGGAAAAGCAAACGGCAAGAAAGATTATGAAGCCGTTCTTCGGACGGCTGGGCGCGCTGCACGCGCGCAGCGCGCCGGGGCGGACGCCCCGACAATTTCCGCAACTGTAAAGCGGAATATATAAAGAGCCCCTCAGGAGGCTCTTAACCACATCTTAGGTGTGCATTCATGCAGACCGTAGTCTTTATATTTCCAAAAAGTATTGGCAGTTCCATTCGTATAATCATACCAGTAATATCCGGTTCGGTTTTCACCTTCCGCGTCTTTTAGAGCGTAATAAATCAGCATGCTGTTGCTATTGCTGCCCTATTGCAGAAAATGCAAATGGGACCTGTGTATCCTCTATTATCGCCTAGCCAATATATCTGGCTTTTTGGAATGTTTCTTTCTTGATTCAGTCTCAAATTCTATATATTATGGATATATAATAGATAGGCAGGTAATATATGAAGAAATACTTGTTTTGCTTCATGTTAATCCTCATTTTATATATGTGCGGATGCAATCCAACAATGGATCAAGAAAGCAGTCCGACGATTGATAAAGTATTTGATTTCAATTCCATACAGGAGAAATATACAAAAGGCATTCCGGGTGTTATTACCGATAACTTTATCAATGGTACGCCCAGCCCCGTATGCGATCAGGATCAAGCGATTGCACTGGCAAAGAAAGAATGCACCGTACAATATGACTCCACCGATGCTCTTTATGATCCCACAAACAAGATTTGGGAAGTTGTATTTTATATGAGGGAATGGGTTGGTGGGGATCAAGAAGTTTACATCGACTCCAACGGCATTACACAATTGATCGTATACGGGGAATAAAGGAATATACCCTCGTTAAGCCACTTAACGAGGGTATATTTATCTTCATACAAGCTATGTACTGCCCTTATATGCTCTTCGCGCCCGCGTCGTAGGCCTGCTCGTTGAGCGGGACCAGATGTGCCTTGCGCTCGCCGAGCATGTGCGCCACAGCCTTAATGATGCTTTCCTTCTGTACGATACCCGAAGCGGCGATGTAAGCACCCAGCATCACGACGTTGGCCACCTTGGCATTCCCCACCTCTGTGGCAATCTCGTTGGCGGAAACATAATACGCTTTCACATCGCTGCGCGATGCTTTCTTATCGATCAGCGAGGAGTTGACTAACAGGATACCGCCGGGTTTCAGCGTACGCTCGAACTTGTCCAGAGACGGTTTGTTGAGCACGATCACAGCGTCCGCCTCGGTTACGACTGGGGAACCGACCGGCTCGTCGGAGACGATGACGCAGCAGTTGGCCGTGCCTCCGCGCATCTCCGGTCCGTAGGAAGGCAGCCATGATACCTGTTTACCCTCGATCATGCCCGCGTACGCGATGAGCTCGCCCATCAGCAGCGCGCCCTGCCCGCCGAAGCCTGCGATGATGATTTCACTGATCATGTCACTTCGCCTCCTTGTACACGCCGAGCGGGTAGTACGGGATCATATTTTCCTTGAGCCACTTGATCGACTCGACAGGCGAGAGGCCCCAGTTGGTCGGGCAGGTGGATAAAATTTCGACGAGCGAGAAGCCCTTGCCGGACATCTGCGTCTCAAACGCTTTTTTGATCGCCTTCTTGGCCTTGATAATGTTCGGTACGTCGTGCAGCGACACGCGCTCGATATACGCCGCGCCATCCAGCGTAGCCAGCATCTCCGCCATGCGGATCGGGAACCCACAGTGCTCCGCCTGACGGCCGTACGGCGAGGTGGTGGTCTTCTGTCCCACGAGCGTGGTGGGGGCCATCTGGCCGCCCGTCATGCCGTATATCGCGTTGTTGATGAATATCGTGGATATCTTCTCTCCGCGCGCCGCGGCGTGGACGATTTCCGCCGTGCCGATGGACGCGAGGTCGCCGTCGCCCTGGTATGTGAACACGAGGTTCTCGGGGTGCACGCGCTTGGCTCCCGTGGCGACCGCAGGCGCTCTGCCGTGTGCCGCCTCGTACATATCGATGTCGAAATAGTTATACGCGAACACCGCACAGCCTACCGGCGCGACGCCGATGGCTTTCTCCTGCAGCCCCAGTTCGTCGATGCATTCCGCAACGAGCCGGTGCGCAATACCGTGCGTGCAGCCCGGGCAATAGTGAAACGGCACATCCGTCAGCAGCTTGGTTTTTTCAAATACGATGGCCATTACATGCCCTCCTTTACCCTTTTGAGTTCGGCGATGATGGCGTCCGGCGTCGGTACGACGCCGCCCGTAGTGCCGATGAACGAGACCGGGCATGCGCCGTTTACGGCAAGCCGCACGTCCTCGACCATCTGGCCGGTGCTCATCTCCACCGTGACGAACGCTTTGCAATGCTTTGCCGCCTGCGCAATTGCTTCGCTCGGGAACGGCCAGACCGTGATGGGCCGGATGAGCCCCGCCTTGATGCCGAGTTCCTTGCGTGCCTTGACGATGGCGTTCTTCGCGATACGCGACGTGGTGCCGTACGCGACGATGCAGTACTCCGCATCGTCCATCATATATTCTTCCCAGCGCGTTTCGTTGCGCTTGATTTCCTCATAAACAGCCTGCAGCCGCGCGTTGACAACGGACATCTGCTCCGCCTCGATGTAGAGCGAGTTGATGACCGCGCGCTTCTTTTTACCGTCGTAGCCGGTCGCCGCCCACGGCTTCTCCACCGGCTTGCTCTGCTGCGGCGGCGCAAACTCCACCGGCTCCATCATCTGTCCGATCATGCCGTCGCCAAGGATCATCGCAGGGACGCGGTATTTATCGGAGAGATCGAACGCGAGCGAGACGTTATCCGCCGCTTCCTGCACGGAGCAGGGTGCCAGCACGATTAATCGATAGTCGCCGTGGCCGCCGCCTTTGACGGCCTGGAAGTAGTCTCCCTGTGAGGGCAATATGCCGCCGAGGCCCGGCCCGCTGCGCATCACGTTGACGATGACGCATGGGAGCTCCGCGCACGCGATGTAGCTGATGCCCTCCTGTTTCAAGCTGATGCCGGGTGACGAGGACGACGTCATCACACGCGCGCCCGCACCCGCCGCACCGTACACCATGTTGATCGCGGCGACTTCGGACTCCGCCTGTAAAAACGTCCCGCCCACCTCGGGCATGCGCTTCGACATATATTCGGGGATCTGGTTCTGCGGCGTGATCGGATAGCCAAAGAAGAACCGGCATCCCGCCTGTATGGCCGCTTCGGCAATTGCCTCGCTGCCTTTCATAAGCACTCTTGCCATTTCATCCACCTTTGCTGTTATTTCTCGATCGTGAAAACGAGGTCCGGGCACATCCGCGCGCACGAAGCGCAGCCGATGCACAGCGCCATGTCCACTACTTCCACCGGGCTGTAACCCTTTGCGTTAATCTCGGACTCCGAGAGCCGCAGTATGCTTTTCGGGCACACCGTTACACACAGCCCGCAGCCCTTGCAGGTGTCCTTTTCTATGATGACCTTTGCCAATCCATCATCCCCTTTGCGTCAATGAATACCAATGTATATCCATGCAAGGATAACACACTTGCTCCTTTTAAGTCAACGCGCGCAAAGCCGTTTATATACCATCAGTGAAACAAAAAGGCCCGAAGGCCCGTTTGAAGCGCAATAGCGCGAAATATCGAAATAATGCTGATTCTTATGCGTAATTCGGCGGCGGAGCGGTATATCCCATCAGCTCTTCGTACCGCACGGTGCCGTTATTCAGCGCGTTAATCTTGAGTTCCTGATACATGCCCGCCAAGGTGGTGTAGTAGTACGGATTCACATAGAAGATGCCGAGCAGCCCGAACGTTAAGGCGGACAACAGAAACCAGCCGATGAACGTGAGCCCCAGCACAAAGATTTCGCCCTTGTAACCATTCGTCATGCGCATGGAAATCTTCAGCGCTTCCGTCGCGCTTACATGCGGAAATTCCGCGAGGATGTAGGGCGTCGCGAAATAGGCGAACGATTTGACGATGCCGGGGATGATGAACAGCAGCGACCAGAGGAATATGAACAGCCTCATCCAGAGCATGCCGCCCACGCTGCGCCAATAATCCCGCTGAAAACCGGCGCTGAACATTCCCCCGACGCTCGCCGGAACGCCCACATACACGCGGCAGCAGAAATCCGAATACCCCACCTCCATGGGACCGCCCACAAATATGGAAAGCACGGCGAAGAAGCCACCGAGGCTCCAGATGATCGGTAATAATTCTCTGCCAAATTCATAATAGCTGTCATAATCGAACCGGAATGAAAAACCGTTGGATGACGCCCCTAGCAGCATAAACAACAGCGCGGCGCCCACACACATGCCATAACGCTGCCGGAACTGAAAGCGGGCGATCTCTTTGATCTGTGCAGAGTCTTTCATATCGTCCTCCAAATATATTTTCGTTTATCAATATATGGTCCATATATACCAATTATATCAAAGCTACGGGTGAAGTATGGCGTTGTCATTTCAACTGTTGATACGATTGCTGCAATCGGAACAGCGGGCGATCAACCGACCAATTCCCCATATTGTATGGTGCCCCTGATCAGCGCGTTGTCCCTTAGTTCTACATACATCCCGGCCAGACTGGTGTAGTAATATGGATTGACATACAGAATGCGCAGCAGCCCGAGCGTAAGCGTATCGAGCCAAAACCACCCGATAAAGCTTAGCTGCATGAACATAATGTCCAGTTTAAAGCCTTTTGTCATGCGCTTCGAGAGCTTAAGCGCGTTTCGTATGCTCACATTCGGGAATTCCGCCAGGATATAGGGCGTCGCAAAATAGGCATACGCATAGATAATGCCGGGAACGACCAGCACAAGCGTCCACAGCAGTATAAAAAGCCACATCCAAAGCATTCCGCCTAAATTACGCAGGTACCCAGTGAAGCCAGTCTCCAGCATGTCACCGACTCTGACGGTTTGACTGACATAGATCCTGCTCGAAATCTGCGCATACCCAACCTTCATAGGCAACGAAATGATCACGAAAAAAAGCGCGCACCATAAAATCAGAACGGGTATCCATCGCATATCCGTGGTGAAAGGGATGTGAAGCAGCCCATAATTGAGCTGGCGTTCTCCATCCACAATGGTTTTTACGGCGATGTAAGTAAAAGTTATCGTTTCCGTACAAAGCAGGTATATCAATCCGGCGCCGATCGCTTTATTTTCCTGCCGCTTATATTGAAAGCGTGCAATCGCCTTAATCTGCGAGAAGTCCCTCACACAGCCCCCATATAAAATCTTCTATGCGGATCATTATATGGTATAATAACACATTTGTATACAGATGGCTATGGAAAAAGGCTCATTATTCCTGAAATTTCATGATGCTTTCCGCTATGGAGGGCTGTAGTGCGGACCAATGATCCCCCTTCATCGATATGAACTCGCAATCTTTTCCATACTCGGCGGCAGTTTCGACCAACTGTTCGCTTAAGATATGATATCCTACATCTTCTCTGGCGACATACACAAAAAGTGGCTTTTGGATGCTGTCGATATACTTCAAGGGCGAGCGAATATCGGTTTCAGACTCATCCTCTACATCAAACGGCGCGATATCCGCCCATGCTTCCCAGAATTCTTTCTGATCCGGAGAGGCTCCAAAAGTTGCGACCGCTTTATATGGCGAGGGCAGCATGGAGCAAAGCATTGAGATCGTACCGCCGCTGCTATGGCCCGACAGGTAAATCCGATCCGCATCGACATAGGACTGCTGCTTTAAAAACTCCCCGGCTGCAATCACATCGTCCACTTCTCCATAAAAGCCTTCAAAGTAACCCGGGTTGTCGTTTTCGCCCCTCAGCATAGGGGTCATCAGTACAAAGCCGGCAGACAGATACGCTTTGACATCCTCCCAATCAGACAAACCAAAAGCGAACCCGCCATGAACATACACGACTGCCGGATGCCTTTTTCCGTCCGATGGATCATCCGACAGCCATGCTTTCAGGGCATATTCGCCGGATTGATAGGTCACTTCCGTCACCCCCTCGGGCGGAGTCTCTTCGTCATAGCTCTGTGGGGATGGGCCTTTTACCAGCAAGTTCGTCTTGAAATCATCCCGGTCGTTTTTAAATCTCATAATGTCCTGTTCTTTTCCGGGCTCATCAGGGACGCCGACCGACCGGCACGCGCAAAGCGCCAATAGCATCATACCCGTCATCAAGAGCGTAGCGTACTTTTTCATCATTTAAACCTCCGGGCAAATATCCCTCAATATAGACGCCGGGAAAACCCTCATACTTGGTGTATTTTAAGAGCGGCATTACCAGAATTTGATCCGTCGCTCCATGCTCGTTTTCCTGATGAAATGTTTGATAATATCGTAACCGAAGAGCTCGCCTCCGAACGTTATTTTCTTTTTGTCAACGCTTTGTATTCGGATATAACTGGAGATGCCTTTATTGAAAATACGATAGGATTGTACATTTTCCCACCGGATTGTCCTTTTAATGAAGAGCATATTTCGGTATACAAGTTTATCGTCATCCAAGTTCAGGCGGATACTGGCCATCAACAGGAAAGACAAGCCGCATGCGATGAAGAATGCTGCGATAAGAAGCTTCGCAAGAAACTGCGAGCCATGCTCAGGTACGAACATTCTGTCCGGAAACAATAAAAAAACGAATCCTAATAACAAAATGATGATGGCGACCATACGAAATTGCTTTCGACCCCGGAACACAAGGCCCCCACTTTTGGCTTTAAACTCCCCGCTACTATTGGCCAATATGTATTCCGGATCAAACGCCTCGGGTTTCAAACGATGCAGCAGCTCCAGTACATACGGAAAGCCGCAGTAGTATGGATAAAGCCTGATCTTCTTTCTCCCGCCGCACAGCACGATATCACCGGTAATGCCGATCTTCACTGCGGCGCTGAGTTCTGTCCACGCAATCTCCCAGCGCAGCCCGAGAGGATTCCTGTATATGATCTTATCGTCATTAATATAAAGTCGTGCAAAAAGAAAATAGAGGAAAAACGGAATGAACAGGGGCCCGATAATCGCCATCATCAGCAGCATGATAGCAGTATCCGGCATAAAGGCGCAGGCTGCCGTTGCGATTGTACCGATTAAGCCATATATACCAACGGAAATATGCATTCTGAATACAATGGTCCCATCGGCGCGAACCGAATACGCTTTGGATTTCGCCGCAGCTCTGGCCACCCATGATATCAGGAAAAGGCCGGTATAGGCGTTCGGCATACAAGCCCCTGTCTGTAATAAAATCTCAAAGGTCTGCTTTTACCGCTAGTTCTTCGTATCACCCATAATGCGTTTGGCGTATTCCAGTGCCGTCTTGGTGGTGGCGATGCCGCCTGCCGAGGTCTCACGCAGCTCACTGGGCATCATACGCCCCACACGCGCCATCGCGTTCACGACTTCGTCGAAGGGAATCACACTTATGATGCCCGCCAGCGCGAGGTCTGCTGAGAGCATCGCGTTGGCCGCGCCCGAGGCGTTGCGCTTCGCGCAGGGGCACTCCACCATGCCCGCAATCGGGTCACATACGAGCCCCATCACGTTCTTAAGCGCTATAGACGCCGCGTGCAGTGCCTGAGAAGGCGTGCCGCCCATCATCTCCACCGTCGCCGCCGCCGACATCGCCGCGGATGCGCCGCATTCCGCCTGACACCCGCCTCGCGCGCCCGCCAGCGTTGCGCCCGCGTCAATAATGATGCCGATACCCGAGGACGTGAGCAGCGCGTCGAGCAGCACCTGTTCGGGCAGGCTGTGCGCCTCCGCCACACCGATGATCACTGCGGGCAGTATGCCCGAAGCGCCCGCTGTCGGTGCGGCGCAGATGCGGCCCATCGAAGCGTTGACCTCCGAACACGAAAGTGCACGCGCCATTGCCGTAACCAGTGTATCCCCGCAGATCGTACGGCCCGCTTTGGCGTAGTCGCTGATCTTCTTGGCGTCGCCGCTGATGAGGCCGCCGCGTGTCGCGAGCGCCCGGTCCCGCGCAGCCTCCGCCGCCTCTTTCATCACGCCGAGGAAGCTGCGCAGCCGCGCGTATACCTCTTCCTGCGTCTTTTCCGCCAGCGCGCATTCGCGCGCCAGTACGATATCGCTGATACGGCACCCGCGCATTCTGGTCAGCGCGAGCAGCTCCTCCGCGTTTTTAAACATAAACCTCTCCTTCAGCCGAGCGCAGGAACGCTCATCACGCTGACAACATCGCCGATACGGCGAATCTCCGCTACGACTTCATCCGGTATTTTCCCGTCGCACTCAATCGTCATGGATGCGAGTTCTCCCTTTGAATGGCGGGAGACCTCCATCACACCGATGTTGACGCCAAACCGCGCAAGCACGCCTGATACCTCGGCGATCACACCACGCCGGTCGTTATGCGTCAACACGAGCGCCGGAGTCTCGCCATTGAGCGAAATCGCGAATCCGTCAAACTCCGTAATGCGCACACTCCCTCCGCCCAGCGACGAGCCGGTTACGGTATGTACGCCATCCGGCGTTTCGAAGACGATGCAGACGGTATTCTCATGCACGTCGCCAAGGTCTGCCTCCTCGAACGTGATCGTCTTGCCCATTTCCTTTGCGAGACGGAAGCCGTCGCGCAGACGCTCGTCGTCCTCGCGGATGCCGATGAGCCCCGCGGTGATGGCAACCTGCGTGCCGTGGCCGTCGCCCGTAGCCGCAAACGAACCGTGCAGCAGGCAGTGCGCCACGGTAAATTCCCCCGCGATGGTGGCGGCCAGCCGCGCAATGCGCGCGGCGCCCGCCGTATGAGAACTGGACGGCCCGATCATGACCGGTCCCAAAATATCAAAAACGCTTTTCGGCATATCGCCCCTCCCCTTTGTCCATTATTGTAACACAGTGCGAGGAAATATGCATCGGGATCATCTATATCCTTTCGCAATCTGCTGTCGGCTGGATATCCGCCTTCTGTCTCATCGCGAGGCATGCGTTGCCAATTGCGAGCGCCAGCATCAGTCCCCCGAGCAGCAGGAAGGTATCCGCTATGCCAAGATGATCCGAAACCGCGCCAAAAAGCGGGAAGATCGCGATCATCACGAGGCTGAACAGCGTGCTCTCCAGCGACAGTATCGTGGCGCGCTGAGCCGAAGGGATGATCCGGTTGATATAGGAGCGCGTTGAAACGAATATGACCGTTTCCAGCACGCTGATAACGCAGAACGGGATCAGCGCCACATTTGTGAAGCGCAGCGCGAATATCAGCAGCGCGAGGATCAGCGGCGCACCTGCCAGTATCGCGCGCTCCCCCAGCCGTTTCTCGATCCGATGCGCGAAGAACGCGCCGGCCGCCGCCGCAACCGAAGATATCGCGAGGTACAACCCGATACCCGCGGTAGAGATCTGCTGGTTTTCCCACGCGATCTGAAGATAGTAGAACGACAGTGTCACGCTAGACGAGAACACCGGTACCACAAACAGCAGGTATTTAAGCCGGGCACTGCCGCGCAGCGCAGCAAAGCTGTCTACATACTGCCGCTTGAGCGATACCAGCATGCCTTCGTGCTTCCTGCATGCACCGGTTTCCGGTTCCTTCATCAGGGTCCCCGTCAGGAGCGCCGCCACAGCCAGTGCCATAGCCGCATAGTAGGCCAGTTCATATCTGATGTTGCCCAGCAGTCCGCCCAGCGCCAGCGCCGCGATGCCCGCCGACTGGAACACCACTTCCGTCCTGCCCGCCACCTTCATATACGTTTCTTCGCGGCCATCCAGCAGCAGGGAGTCGTACACCAGCGCATCGCCCGCGCCCGACTCAAAGTTATATGACAATGCCGATATGACAAAGCTGACCGCGAACATCGCAAAGCCGTCCGAGAGGATCATGAGCGCAGCAGACAGCACCGACAGCGCGCAGCCGATGAGTCGGCTCGTTTTACGGCCAAATATGTCAGCGACCGCGCCTGTCGGCGTTTCCATGATCAATGAAGCCGTGTGGAATATCCCCTCGAGCAGGCCGATTTCAAGCAGAGACAACCCTCGCGAAGCCAGATACAGCATCCAGATACCCTGCGTAACACTGAAATTCCGAATGAACGTGAACGCATAGTTGACTTTTATATTTTTAATGTATTTCATACTTTTCCCCTTTCAACGCTGTTACAGCGGCGGGGCATAAAAAAACCCCGAAGCCGCATTCACTTCCGGGGTGCAAACTTATATTTCCCTAAAGCTAGAATAACAGCAAATATTTTCCGTTCATGATGATGCCTGACCTGTCATCAGAACGATGCTGTACATTCCAGTCCTTAATGCGCGCCAGCGAGTAATCTGGGCGTTTTGTACTACTGTCTTTTTCATACCAGATTATTATATGTTCTTTCACGGGCAGCGTCAACGAAATTTTACCGGATATCGGCAAACAAACCTCAGCGGCGTTCACGGCAATAGCGAAATCGTGACCACTTTCATATGGTAATAAAGAAGCGCTTTCGCACCGAAGATTTCGGGCGATCCACTCTTCCGAAGGGATCAGGCTATGAACAACATCGTGCTACATATCAGCCGCAAACATACCGGCTTCGTCGCCCCCGGCAGGGCCATTGTTTTCGACAACGTTCTGAGCTTACATAAAGACATCGGCTATGACGCAAGCACCGGCATAATTACATTCATGAGCATAGGCCAGTATCGCGTTGACTGGTGGGTTGCCACTGAACCGTCATTATCCGTTATCCATGCGGATACTGCCTTGAAAACCTCTCAGGATATCTGGGTCTTCAACTGTACATCCAGACAATCGGTTGACCTCCGGGGCTGCGCAGCCATCAGCGTAAACTCGGTTCCGGTAACAGCAGAACTCATCAACGCCAGCGACGACAGGCTCCAGTTCGCTTCAGCTTTTCCGGTTAAAGCCGCATTAAGTATTATGACAGAGGATGATTTCAGGTCTACATACCATTCGCAGTGACTCTTACCGGAAATGAAAAAGCGGCTCAGAGCTTGAGCCGCCGGGTTAACGACGATTTACAGGTATAACGTCTTCTTCGCAGCCTGCGCAATTTTGTCGGGCGTCGGCACGTTGGCGTTTTCGAGTACACGCGAATACGGCATCGGTACCTGCGCGGTGCATACGCGCTCGATCGGCGCATCCAGATATTTAAATACCGCGTTTTGCACCTTGAACGCGATCTCCGCACCGAAGCTGCCGAACTCGTTGGTTTCATGGACAATCACGATACGGCCTGTCTTCTTCACCGACGCCGTAATCGTATCGAGGTCGAGCGGCACGATGGTACGCGGGTCTATCACCTCAGCGTCGATACCGTCCTTGGCGAGCAGTTCCGCCGCTTCGAGCGCCTTGCCCACCATGAACGACGTCGCAACGATGGTGACGTCCTTGCCCGGTCGTTTGATATCCGCAACGCCGAACGGGATCAGGTATTCAGCCTCCGGTACGTCGCCGCGAACCGCGTAGAGCATCTTATGTTCACAGAACACCACCGGATTGTTGTCGCGTATCGCAGTTTTGAGCAGGCCCTTGGCGTCATACGGCGTGGACGGACACACCACCTTGAGTCCCGGCACGTTGGCAAATATCGACTCGAGATTCTGCGCGTGCTGTGCGCCGTTGCCGCGCCCGCAGCCCTGCTGCACGCGGATGGTATAAGGCACCGTCACTTTGCCGTTGCTCATGTAGTGCACCTTAGCGGTCTGGTTCACGAGCTGGTCCATGGCGCAGAGTATGAAATCCACGTACTGCAACTCCACCACAGCGCGCGCGCCGGTGATGGAAGCACCCAGCCCGGCGCCCACGAACGCCGCTTCGGATATCGGGGTGTTGCGCACGCGCGCCTCGCCAAACTCCTCAGGCAAATCGAGTGTGCAGCCGAACACGCCGCCGAACCGCGCTACGTCCTCTCCCATTACAAATACCATCGGGTCCCGGCGCATCTCCTCCGCCAGCGCATCCCGTATCGCAATCGAATATTTTATCTTCGCCATGGTGTTACTCCCCCACAAACAGATTCTTCATGAGCTCGGACGGATCGGGCTCCGGGCTCGCAGCCGCGAAGCTCACCGCGCTATCGATCAACGCATTCACTTCGCCCCGTATCTTTTCGAGTTCCGATGTGCTCGCGATACCCTTGCTCACAAGCTGCTCGCCCAGCTGCTTGATCGGGCAGCGCTCTTTCCATTCGTCGACTTCCTCGGCGCTGCGGTAACCGCCGTACGAATACACGTCGCCCGGCCAGTGGCCGGTCCAGCGATACGTCTTGCATTCGATCAGCGAAGGGCCTTCCCCCGCTCGCGCACGCGCTATGGCCGCTTTGTACGCCGGTTCAATCTCGAAAACATTGTTGCCGTCCACCGTAACGCCTGGCATGCCGTAACCCGCTGCGCGCACCGAGATATCCTGCACGGAGCAGCTCTCTTTCGCGGTCGTAAACACCTCGTACAGGTTGTTCTCACAGACGAATATCACGGGCAGTTTCCATACCGCCGCAAGGTTCATGCTCTCGTGCGTGACGCCTTCGTTGGACGCGCCTTCACCGAAGAAGCAGAACACCACCGCGTCGTTCTTCTTGAGGTCCCTGGCGGTCAGTGCCGCACCCACCGCAATGGACGTTCCTCCCGCCACGATGCCGTTCGCGCCAAGGTTGCCTCTCTCCAGGTCGAACATGTGCATCGATCCGCCCTTGCCGCCGCAGACGCCCGTGGCGCGCCCGAAGAGCTCTGCCATCATGGCGTTTAGGTCCATGCCGCAGGCCACGCAGTGCCCCACGCCGCGATGCGTGCTCGTGAACATATCGCCCTGCTTCATCAGCTGCACCGCTACCGCCGCGATGGCTTCCTCGCCGATATACGGGTGCAGCGAGCCGGTAACCAGCCCCTCTTTGTACAGCCGCGAGGCTTCCTCCTCGAATCTGCGCATACGGTTCATCCGCGTATACACTTCGATCAGTTCATGGTTCTTCATTTTTTATCTATCCCCCCCATTAAACATATCTGAAACATGAAAGAACAGACCCCCTAGGGTATACTGCCGCACGGCACAAACGAGTCCGTTCCTATATGGTCAATCCATAAATAATCCGCCGTCTACATCGAGAATCTCACCCGTGATGTAGCGCGCGCGCTTCTCGTCCGCGAGGAACAGGATGCCGTTCGCGATATCCTCCGGATAGCCCATGCCAAGCGGCGTGGCATTGGCAATGTTCTGGCGCTTCGCCTCGTCGTAATCACCGCCGCCCGAATCTCCCGAAAGCATGGGCGTATCGATCGGGCCGGGGCTGACCGCGTTGACACGGATACGCCACGGCGCAAGCTGTTTGGCGAGATGGATCGTCAGCACGCTGATGCCCGCCTTGGACGCAACGTAATTTGCGCCCACATTCATGCCGCCTGTCTTGGCCGCGCCTGCCGTCACGTTGACGATGCACCCAAAGCCCTGCTGTTTGAATATTGGCACGGCTTCACGGCAGCAAAGGAATGTGCCTTTCAGGTTCACACCCAGCACACGGTCCCAGGCTTCGTCGGTGATATCCTCGATTTTACCGAGGTGAATGATACCCGCGACATTAGCCAGTACGTCAATTCGGCTGTGTGCGTCCAGTATCTCCCGCATGGTCTTCCGGACGCATTCGCTGTCGGATATATCGAGGAAATACGCCTGTGCGCGCCCGCCGCCCTCCGCGTTGATTGCATCCGCAGTTGCCTGGGCTTTTTTAAGATTCACATCGCATGCCGCGACCATTGCGCCCTCCCGGCCAAAAGCAAGCGCAGTCGCTTCTCCGATTCCGCTGCCCGCCCCCGTGACGAGCACGACCTTATCTTTGTATACCATGGGACCGCTCCTTTCGTATCATACAGGGACCAGCGCTGCCGCACAGCCGTCAGCAGCGTAATCGGTTACGCCGCTGACAGACCGATGAACCGCAATCACTCGGTGTAGATATATGCTTCGCCCGGATAGAGCATTTTCAGCGCGCAGTTTGGCGCATGCTTCGGGAACTGTTGAATGGCATCCATCGGAGAACCCATCTCGCCGTCGTGTAGCGGGAACGTCCAGAAGTGATGCGGCAAGCACACCTTGGAATTAAGGTCATTCGCGAGTTTTGCGGCTTCTTCCGCGTTGAGGTTGCCAAACGCACCGTTGATGGGCAGCAGCGCCACCTGCGGCTTTAAGTCGATCGCTTTCTGAAGGACCGCCTTATTGTAGGCGGTATCTCCGCTGTAATAGATGCGCACGAATCCGAAATCGATGATAAATCCCAGGGCATCCTTACACAGCTCTCCGTGATCCGCCGTCGTGGTGATCAGCTTGAATTCGTCGAAATCCAGCGTCATATCCTTGCTCATCAAGCGGATGCGGTCACGCGGGATACCCGCTTCGGCTGCGCCTTTGATGCTTTCGGCGTTGGCATACATGGCCATCCGCTTGTCCTTGACCAGTTCCTTGATCGCTTCCACGTCGAAATGATCGCCATGTTCATGAGATGTAAAAAGGTAATCGATATGAATCTCGCCCGGCTGGAATAAAGGTGCGGTCATACGCTTGAAGCCATAGCCGTGTTCGCTGCCCAGGATATTATAAACGTAATCCGTGAGATAAGGATCAATCACAATGATCTTTCCGCCCGCGGTTTTCAGCAGAAAACCCGCCTGCCCAATCCAAATGATGCAAACGCTTCCGGCCTTGACCTTGACGCTTTCCAAATATTCTTTGAACTTCATGGAATGCTCCTCCTTATATTTCTTGTATTCGATGCTTAAGTTCCATTACGAAATCGAGGTTGTTTTGTATGTGCTCCCGAAGGTGCTGGCAGGCCTTCCCTGCATCTCCCTGCGCCATGTATTCGATCATCCGGCGATGTTCGCCGAGTCCGCGGTCTGAAAACTGCTCGGTGTAGCGGCTGTACAGGGAAAACAGCAGCGTCATAAGCTGATAGCGGATGCTGCGGAACACGTTCTCCAGATACGGGTTTCCGGCACCTTGGATGATCGCCTCGTGGAAATTGAGGTCGGCCTCGACGAATTCGAGCGGATTCACCTTGGCTCTGGCCAGCGCGCGGTCGAGTGTTTTCATGCACTTCTCCAGGCGTTCCTCCGGCACAGATCCCTTTTCAATGCAGGTCTCTACCGCAAGCAGCTCCAGCGCCATGCGGAATTTAAAGAGGTTTTCGATATCCTCGTGGCCCAGGCTCAGCACGGTGGTACATTTGTTGCGCTCACGGCGCACCATGCCTTCGGATTCGAGAAACTGCAGCGCGTCGCGTACACAGGCGCGGCTGATAGCGAACTCGCCCGCCAGGTCTTCCTCGATGAGACGGGAACCCTGCGCGTAGACCCCGCGGATGATTCGCTCGCGGATGAGGTCCGCTGCCTTCCGCCCGAGAGGCGCGTTGTCGATCGTCAATTGTTTACTCAAGGGATACCTCTGATTGTCTTTGTAAATCTGATTATACGGCCCACATTGTCGATTGTCAACAATCCAATTATCATTTCCTCCTCCCCGTCGATTTTCTATACTGCGTTTTACGCCTCCGCGATATCCAGTGCATACCCCGCCGCCCAGCCGCCGTCCACGTTGAGTGTGCAGCCGGTAATGTATCGGGCATCGGGCGAGACGAGAAACAGTACCGCATTCGCGATGTCCACCGGCGCTCCCGTATGCCCCGCAGGGATGTGCTCAGCCATGCTGCGGTTCTTCTCAGGATTGTCATAGATCAGTGAGCCCAGATTTCCGTTCATAATCGAGCCCGGCACCACCGTGTTGACGTTAATACCGTTTTTCGCATAATCGATTGCCATGGAGCGCGAAAGGTTTTCAATCCCTGCTTTGGCTGCGCTGTACACGGATTGCAGCCGCAGCGGCGCCCGCCAGCCCGCTACCGAGGCGATATTCACGATTCTTCCGCCGCCGGCGTTTATCATTGCAGGCAGCGCGTACTTGCTGCACAAATATACGCTGTCGATACAAACATCCATCACGCGCCGCCATGCGGACGGGTCGTACTCCCACATCGGCTTTCGCAGCTCGTTGCCCACATTTAGCCCCGCGTTATTGACGAGGATATCGACATGGCCGTAACGGTCCGCAGCGGCTCCAATCAGCGCTTTCATATCCTCCTCGCGGCTCACGTCTCCCGTAAATGCGTGCACCGTCAATCCCTCGGCTGTCAAGCTGTCCGCAATATTTTGCAGCCGCTCCGCGTTCACGTCATTGAGATAGACGATTGCGCCGTTTTGTGACAGCAGTTTCGCGGTCGCGCTGCCAATTGCGCCCGCTGCACCGGTCACCACCGCCACTTTGTTTTGTAAATCCACTTTCATATTCGTCCCTCCCCCGCTCACCATTCACGCATGAACGCGCTGCTCAACGCCCCGTCCAGTTTGAGCGCGTTACCCGAGAAATAGTCCGGCGCATCCAGCAGCGTATAGATGATAGTTGAAACCGCTTCTTCTGCGCGTCCCGCGCGCTTCTGCGGGATATGGGCGATAAGCCTTTCGTCCGCCGCTATGCCGCCCCGGCAGCCTTCCATCGGCCCCAGCAACAGCGCGTTGGCCGAAATTCCCTGTGCGCCGCCTTCCACCGCAATGGACTGCATGAGCATGACCGTCCCCGCGCTCATCGCCGAGGAGACACTCTGCCCCGCCGCACACATCTCGCCCCCCAGCGAGCTGATGAACAGTACGCGCCCGCGTCCGCGCTTGGCCATGGGCGCAATCAAAATACGCGATATGTTGTAGAGCATGTCCACGCTGCCCCGCTTGGCTTCCTGCCACGCCTGCGCATCCGTATGGTGCAAGTCGCCCCGGTGTTCCACCGGGTCGGCCAGCACGCTGCAAACGAGGTAGTCGATCAGGCCCCTTTCTTTGGCGATACGCTCGCAATGCGCCATCAGCTCTTCCTGCGAGCCATAAGCGCAGCTTTCGCCGCTTTGAGGCAACGCCTGCTCCGCTCCGGTAAGCGTAATGGCCGCAACGCCTCTCTGGATCATCTCACGGGCAAGCAGACTGTTTAAACGCCCGTCTTCGCCAATGATCACCGCTGTCTTTTTCTCCATGGATGCCTTTCCCTTTCCGTGCCGCTTCGCGGCTTAATAATCTCCCTTGTAACAGGCCAGATTCGTCCTCAGCACGATTTCCGGCTTGATCAGAATCGTGCCCGCACGCTTCTTTTCCGTAACCGCTTCATACAATACCCGCACTGCGGTCTGCCCGTTCAAAAAGGGGTTCTGATACAGGCACGCCGTTAAAGACCCACTTTGCAGGTACGGCTCCATCTCGGGATAAAGGTCGTGTCCGATCACGACGATATCACTGCGTCCATTCTTCATCAGACACTCGCAAACCGGAATGAAGTTGTACGAGGTAACGTAAACTCCTTTCAGATCGGGATATCGTTCGATCAGTTCCTCCGCACGTCGATAACTCAGGTCTGCCTTGTCATAGTTCTCTTCGATGGCTTTGACAGTGAACCAGCCGTGCTGTTCATTCTCCTGCGTGAAACCGCTGATGACGCACTGGTGGGAGCGGAATTTAAGACTCGATGTAATCAGCGCGACCTCGCTGCCCCGGGGCAGGCACAATCCAAGCAGCTGCGCGGCCATGCGTCCAAGAGCGTCCGCATCGGTTTGTATCAGCGCTTCGCTGTGTATCTCCGGCATTTCCAGCCCGAACAGCACCACCGGAATATGCCGGTTTTCTGTGATATCCCTCAGAATATCCGTATATGCTGTGCTGCCAAACCCGGGCGCGAAGATCAGTCCGTCAATACCTTCCTCAACGATCGCTTGCAGTGCTTCCGCCGTTTCAAGCGTGGCGTTATTGTCCTGATAACGACGGAACACGCCCTTTACCTTGTAATCCGCGTATTCGGCCAGCGCATGCTGAATCCCGCTGTACATATAATCCAGAAATTCACGCGGCTCTTTCGGAATCACGATGCCCAGCTTAAGCTCTCCGCGTACTAGCGCACGGGCAAACTTGTTGGGCTTGTAGCCCATTTCCTCCGCGGTAGAGATGATCAGCGCCCGTTTCTTATCGCTTACCTGCGCCTTGCCCGTAAGCGCTTTGGTGACGGTGGTGGGTGAAACGCCAACCGCCCTGGAAATCTCCTTAATGGTGACTCGTTTTTCTTCCATACTTCCTCCTTTCTGCAAAGTTAACGTTAACTTTTTCAGCCCTGTAAAATCTCCGCCAATTGCTGACGGAGATTAAGTTAACGTTAACTTAATTCTATATAAACCGGAAAAGTCCTTCATCGAATTGAAGAATAATTGTGTTTACAGCATAAGGATATATTTGATTTGTCGGAATATATATGTTATATTATTTATATATTTTCTTATTTTTACTTTATCCGGTATATTTCTCATAGGAGCTTCCTAAGAAAGAGCAAGATATGGATTTCATTCAAGAAACGACAAAGCGCGTATTTTCCGAACGCGAAGAGTTCCTGGTCATTGGCCTTACAGGCCGGGTTGGTTCGGGTTGTTCCACTGTTTGCGACTGTCTGATGGACAGTTTCAGCGGACTGGGCCTCTCGTGCCCCACGCCGGGGATTGAGGGATTCACCGATAATGCCGAGCGTGACGCTCGAATTCTCTGCCGTTATGCGGAAAGGCATTGGCAAAGCTTTGATGTAATCAAGGTGCGGACCATCATATTAACGTATATCCTTCGTTACTGGGACGTGTTTAAACAGGACGTAGACTTGATCAATAGTAGTGAAGAGAAAAAAATTAAGTTTGATGAGACTAAACTGCATACGAATTTTCTTGATAAGCTAAAAAAACAAATCGACATGGTGGAAGAACTAGAACAGATTAAGGAAAAAGAAAAAAAACTTCAGACTGATTCTAACAACATGGAACCACGTGTGCTTACTGTCCATCGCCGTGTTGAAATCCGGCTTTCCGCCTTAAAACGAATCGATTTTAAGAAATATCAGCCAAAAAACTATATCGATGAAATCATAAAAGACAATAATGAATTGATTGAATTTATGCGAAATTTAGGTAAAAAGGGAGAGCAGAGCCAAGCCAATCATACCGACTATCTAAAAATGTACGTGACCGCATTCGTTATTCTCCCTATTTTCGGCTTATGTTTGCATGAAGCATTGGACAGAAACTATACAAATCTCTTTCAACGATATGGGAATTATATCCGCTTTTACGGGTCCATTGATCCAAAGAATTACAATGAGGGTAAACCAGAGGATGATCCATTTGATATCAATAACGATCTGACCAATCATATTTTTGAGATACCAAAAAGAATTAACACCTTCATTAAAATATTGAGGCATCCTGAGAACCCAAATAAAAACGAACCGGTCAGGGTCGTTATTGATTCATTAAAGAATGAATATGAGGGAATTTACCTTCGTGATCGATATTCTGCGTTTTATCTGATATCAGTCACCAAGGACGATAATCAGCGCGTAATGCGCCTGCTAGAAAAAAAGGAGAACAAGTATACAGAAAACGATATCCGAACGATTGATTACAATGAGAAACCCCGTGAGACACAAAAGAAATTCATGTCCTTTTGGAAAAGTTTTAAAACCCAAATAGAAAGCGACGAGGATATTAAAAAATACCGCCATAGTCAGATTACATTCGATGAATGGGCAAGCTTCATTAAGGAAATTGATTCCAAGGATATCCGGAACAATATCGTTATGGACTTCGGTTTATATGATAAGTTAAAAAAATTTATTCGGGACAATAAAGACGCACTCGCTGAGGAATACATCAAAAAGAATAAAGTCCGGAATAATACCAAGCATTTTATCGAATACTGCCTAGATGTTTTTAGCGATAACGTGCGAGCTTTTTCGTATATAAACGGACTGCATCAGTTTTACCTTCAGGATGCGGAGTCCTGCATACAAAATGCGGATATATTCTTAACCAACAATGAAAACGGCGAAGGCCACCTGAATTTAAAACGGTCGATTATTAAATATATTTGCCTGATGCTGCACCCGGGCATCGTCGTTCCTACTCCGGTGGAACGCTGCATGCAGATTGCGTATACCGCTAAGGTCAATTCCGGCTGCCTGTCAAGGCAGGTTGGCGCGGTGACCACCGACAGTCAGTATAATATTTTATCGCTGGGCTGGAATGATGTCCCCTGCGGAGAAGTATCCTGCAACCGTAAAAACCTGCTCGATCTCTACCGCTATTTAGACAAGCCCGCCTACAGCGATTATGAAAAGGGAAAGGGAACAGGGGCGGAAAAAGAGTTCAGAGAGTATCTGGACAATACCTACGATTTCAACAAGCCGTTGTTGTCCGAGATATTGGCGGGCCTTCCATTCTCTTATTGCTTTAAGGATGAGTATCAGGGGGTTTCGGGAGACCGGAACCAGATGAACTCCAGGGCAATGCACGGGGAGGAAAAGGCGCTGCTGACGTGCGATCAAAAGGCCGTACAGGGCGGTTACCTGTTTACCACATCGAGCCCCTGTGTGATGTGCGCGAAAAACGCCAAGCAGCATTTTATTAAATACATCTATTATATCGAGCCGTATCCGGGTATCGCACAAAGCCACAACTGCAATTCCGGTGATGAAAACAATCGCGCGGAGTATGTACTCTTTGAAGGCGCAATCGGGCGCGCGTATACCCAGCTGTTTACCCCTATCATGCCTTATAAGGATGAGCTTAAGCTCCGGGGTATCGACCAGATGAAACGCGCAAAAGCCGGGGATGACGTTACCAAGACTGGCTCGGATGAAACGGATGGTTCCGATGCGCACTCAGATAAAAATGCATGCCCCAATGGAAAAAAATCGCCGGAAGGCGAAAAGTCTCCTCGCAAACGTAAATATATACTTGAACACTAATTCGAAGGAGTGAACGTACCATGGACGAACATTCGAATCACAATTACGGTGTTTTATCAGATATAGATATACGCATTGCCATGTCAGATTCACGGCTTTTTATCCACCCCTTCACCGAAGCAAGCCTCCAGCCAATCGGTTACAACCTAACGCCAGCTCATTTTGTCCTATCCACCAAAAAGGGAGTCCTGGAAAAGATACACAAACACGCAGGCATTACTTTTGTATGGATTTCCCCCCACGATACGGTTCTGATCAGTACACGGGAATATGTATATGTTGACAACAGCCTAGCGGGCACTTTTCATTCCAAAGTTAAAACAGTATCCGACGGATATGGGCACATATCTACAACGCTTGATCCAGACTGGAAAGGCCCCTTGTTGATTTCACTGAATAACCCGTCATCCATCAGAAAAAAATTTATAATCAGCATCAACGACAAGCCAATATCCTTTGTCACTTTGATTTTGTATTACCTGAACACGGCGACAAAGAAGAATCATGATAATCCGCCATTTAGAACCGACGTATTGGAAGAATACATTATCAAACAACCGCGCATTTTGCGTTTTCGGTTGTTTAAAAAAAGATATGAACAGTTTACTAAAGTCATAGAAATGGCTAAGCAAAGCGCAATGCTAGACGATATCTATAAGGAAGCTTATCATTATAAGGAAATTGATGATATTGAACTGCTGCTGAGGTCATTGAAAAACTTCTTCCGTCAGAAAGACGGAGCGGTATACAGCGAGCTTAGCGAAAAGCTTTTTAACTTAAGAATAACAAACCGCCTGACTCGTATTTTCATTGATCTGCTTGAAACCTTACTCAATAAATATTATAATTATTTAAATAGCAATCCGTGCAACAACACTGATGAAGTCGAAGAAGAGATTGAGCGCTGCATTCTGCGATGCCTGAAGCGCGCTAAGATTGAAAGAATCGCGATACATTGGGATAACAGATACCACGAGTTGGAGAATGAAATCAAAAAATATTCCACCATCTATCCTGCTTTTAGCTTAGTATGGAGTAAAGGTATCAAGTATATCGCGTATATCTTGTTCCTGGGTGCCTCGGTTGCCGGTGTACTTCTGCTAAACGGGGGTCCCCTGTTTACTACAGTCTTAACGGTGCTTGCGGCAATACACTCCCTCGTACTTACTGTATTTTTTAAGGACCGAATAAAAAACCGATAGGATCATTATGGAGAAAACAAGCATAAAGATTAAAAGAATTCATGAAGATGCGATACTGCCTTCTTACGCGCACGAAGGAGACGCAGGGTTGGACTTGTGTTCCGTCGACGATACCAGCATCGAGCCGGGTGTAACCAAGCTGATCCATACCGGCCTCGTTATGGAGCTTCCGAAGGGAACGGAAGCGCAAGTACGTCCGAGAAGCGGGCTGGCGTTAAAGCATTCCATTACCGTGCTCAATACCCCCGGCACCATCGACTGCGGCTACCGGGGCGAAATCGGTATTATTCTGATCAACCATGGCAAGCAGGTTTTCTCCGTTCAATAGGGCATGCGAATTGCCCAGATGGTGGTCAAGCCCGTGCTCGAGGTGGCGGTTCAGGAGGTCAGCGAAATTAGTGATACGCAGCGCGGTGCCAACGGCTTCGGGTCCTCCGGCACCTGACCCGTTATGTGATTTATGGGGTTTTGGAAAATTTCTTGCCCATAAGCAGCCATTCGGATATACTGAGTCATAATCCATTCAACACTTCCGTTTTCGGGGCATTATATGAACTATTTTTATCTGATCCTGCTCGCAGTGGCGCCCGGAGCGGCGCTGGTCATCTTTCTGTTAATTAATGACCGCTACGACCGCGAACCTGCGCGGCTGCTCATCAAGATATTTGTGATGGGCATGCTGGTGACCATTCCCACGATCGTGGTGGAACTTACCGGCCAGTATTTCAACATATTCAGCGGTATCCTGGGCAAGGCAATCGAAGCGTTTATTGTCGTAGGCTTGTCCGAGGAGTTTTTCAAACGCCGCGTCGTACTGCGCTACGCGTATTTCAACCCCGCGTTCAACGAACGGCTCGATGGCATCATATACTGCGGTATCGCCGCGCTGGGCTTCGCGACGTTGGAGAACATATTCTACGTCATCTCGTATTATGCGATCCAGCCCGACCTGTGGATCACGCGCGCGCTGGTCAGCGTACCCGTGCATATGCTATTGGGCATCATCATGGGCTATTATCTCGCACTCGCAAAGTACTGCCCGCATCCCGGAAAATGCCGGGGCTACATGACAAAGTCGCTGCTGATCCCCGCGCTGCTGCACGGCGCGTTCGATTTTGTGCTGATGTCGGAATACCAGCTGCTCTCGCTGCTGTTCATTCCGATCGTCGCCTATCTTTGGATTTCGAGTTTGATCAAACTGAGAAAATACTATCTCGAATCCAAAGAGCATCATTGCGGTTGACGAGAATTCCCAATCCGTTCACAGATTGTTCCCTGTTTCGCACATACCTGCCGCGCATTGACATTTGCATTGCGCGGCTTTTTTATATACAATCACTGTGAGGGAATTTCACATGCGCAGCAATCAGCCGACTCCTTTGTCTGAGAAGAGAAAACATCCGTTGTTAAAGCTTCTTTGGCTTCTGCCGGGGCCGGTTTTCTATGCGCTTTTCCGGCTATCGTTTCTCTGGCCGTCTTTCACCGAAAACGTATACTCGCAGGCGATATTCCGTGTCATCAACCAGGGGTTGTCCACCGTCACGGGATGGCTTCCGTTTTCGCTGGGTGAGCTGCTGCTATACGCAGCGATCATCACAGCCGCAGTGTTTATCGTACTCATGATCGTGCGCGCCATACTGGCCAGGAAAGACTGGTGGCGCGTCCTTTTGCGCCGCATTCTTGCTTTGGCCTGTGCCGTATCGATTCTCTACGCATTATTCGTTGGCCTCTGGGGCTTTAACTATGCGCGTCAGCCGCTGGGGCAGACGCTGGGCCTCGACACCTCCCCTGCAACGGTACAGGAGCTTTACTCCACCTGCCAGGCGATCATCACGAAGGCCAACAGTCTTCGCGGCGAGGTACCCGAAAACGAGGCGGGCGTGTTCACGCCAATCGATTCGATGGATGACATGATGCGAAGCACGCAAGCGCTGTACAACAACGCGGCGGAGGCCTCAGGCAACGGTTTTCTGGGCGGCATCTTCGGCCGCGCCAAACCGGTGCTGTATTCCGTCGGGATGTCCTGGACGCATATCACGGGTATCTACTTTCCCTACACCGGCGAAGCCAACGTCAACAACGACATTCCCATGCTGCTGTTCTCTTCTACCTGCCTGCACGAAACCGCCCATCAGCGCGGCTTTTCGCGCGAGGACGAGGCAAACTTTCTCGCGTACTATGTATCCAGCTATTCAAACGATGCCAGCGTACGCTATTCCGGCACGATGCTGGCGCTGATTCACGCAATGAACCAGCTCTACGGCGCGGACAGCGACAAATACTTCGAGCTGCGCAATACCTACGCGGAAGGAATCAACCGTGATCTCACCGCCTATTCGGAATACTGGCAGCAGTTTGAAAGCCCCGTCAGCGAAGCGGCGGAGACTATGAACAACAACTTTCTTAAGGCCAACATGCAGGAGGACGGCGTCAAGAGTTACGGCCGCATGGCGGACCTGCTGATTGGCCTGTGGCGCAACGGAAATCTCTGATATTTTCTGGCAGCATACGGGTTTCTGTAATAAAATGGATACCATATTTTTGTTTGCCTTCGGAGGTGCTGCGATGAAATTTGCATTAATCGTCTATGACGACGTGACCCTACTCGACTTCTGCGGCGTATACGACCCCATATCGCGCCTTAAAACCATGGGCTTTATGCCGAAGATGGAATACCATGTCTGCGCGATGAACAGCCCCGTCCGCTCCTTCGAAGGGCTTGAAATACTGCCCGACCAAATCGGCTGCAGCCTTGGCGAATACGACTACATATTTATACCGGGCGGTAACGGCGTCGCAAAGCTGCTTGGCGATAAGACGTTTATGGAATGGGTGCGCAGCGCTTCGCCGCAGGCCGTGTTGACTGCCGTGTGCGGCGGCGTACTGGTCTTGGGCGCAGCGGGAGCCCTCGCGGGCAAGCCCGCCACAACACATCCCAACCATATGCCGTATCTCGAGCGTATGGCGGGCAGCGTATCCAAAGCGCGTGTCGTGGACGCAGGCAATGTGATTACCGCGGGAGGCGTCACCTCCGCAATCGACCTCGGGCTTTACCTATGCCGGCGTCTCGCCGGAATTGAAACAGCAGAAAAGATACGCGTTCAAATGGACTATCCTGCGCCCATATGCTCCGGCCAGGCATGATTTCCGACTGAAGTATTGATTTGTGGAATATTACGGGCCGGTTGGCGGATAGATATTCAGGACGGACTAACAGAACGGGGCAAATGCGTTTATTCTTTATCCGGCTTCAGCAAGTAGTACTGAAACAGCATAAACAAGCAAAACAATAAAGTGATACCATAGAGACTATCGTATACGTCTTTGCAAATTGTGATTCATACCCGACTGCCCGATAGGATATCAAGAAGATCGCGATATTAATCGCATGGAGAACACATAAGGTAATCCTTACTTTCTTCAACGTACTTCTTGTCATGTTTTTTCCTTGTTATTTGTAGAATCAATCTTATTTTACAGAGTATGGGTATTTCAAGCAAGTATTAGTTCCGTTACGACGCTATCAAAACCCGATTTAAATGATCAAAGAAGATGAAAAGGGACAGCCCGCGCTGTCCCTGCCACGAAAAACTCACATCTCCGCTACCGCGCGTACGAGCGCATCCGCCTCTTCCGCGGTATTGTACATGCCAAAGGAAGCGCGCGCCGCGCTGGTAAGCCCGTAGCGCAGCAAAGCGGGCTGCGCGCAATGATGTCCCGCTCTGATTGCGATACCCTGCGCATCCAGCTTTCTCGCGACCGCTTCAGGATCCGTATCCGTCACAAACGTCACGACTCCGGCTTTGACCGCGGGCGTACCGATGATACGCACACCGCGCAGCCCGGCAAGGCCGCCCATCAGCCGCTGTGTAAGCATATGCTCGTGCGCTGATATGCGTGACATGCCCACGCGCATCAGGTAATCCGCCGCCGCGCCGAGACCGACGGCATCCGCAATGCTGCCCGTGCCCGCCTCGAATTTTGCGGGCGCGTTCTGATAATGCGAACCTTCTATGCGCACATGCCGGATCATACCGCCGCCGCTTTGCCAGGGCGGCATTGCTTCGAGCAGCGCCTGCTTGCCATACAGTACGCCGATGCCCATCGGTCCGTACATTTTGTGGCCTGAAAGCGCGTAAAAGTCGGCGTCCAGTTCGCGTACGTTCACAGGCAGATGCGGCACGGCCTGAGCGCCGTCCACCAGCACCGTTGCGCCGTACCGGTGGGCGATATCCGCCATCTTCCGCACAGGATTCACCGTGCCCAGCACGTTGGATACGTGCGCGATGGCTGCGATGCGCGTACGCGGTGTGAAAAGCCGTTCAAATGCGTCCAGCATCACATCGCCGTTGTCGTCCATGGGCGCTGCCCGCAGCACCGCGCCGGTCTTCTGCGCGAGCATTTGCCACGGCACGATGTTGGAGTGATGCTCCATCTCGGTGATCACGATCTCATCCCCCGGCCCGACATGCGCTGTTCCCCAGCTCATCGCGACAAGGTTGATCGCCTCGGTTGTACCGCGCACGAATACGATCTCCTCGCGCGAGCCCGCGCCGATAAAAGCCGCCATCTTCTCCCGCGCATCCTCGTAAGCGGCGGTCGCCTCCCGCGCAAGTGCATGCGCGCCGCGATGTACGTTGGAGTTGTTCTCCGTATAATACCGGTTCACCGCGTCGATGACACACTGCGGCTTCTGGGATGTCGCCGCGTTGTCGAGCCAGATAAGCGGCTTTCCATTCACCTGCCGCGTTAGAATTGGAAAGTCACCGCGCACGCCCAAACTGTCTTTGGGCGGCGCGGCACGCGCATTTTGTGGCAGAAAATAATATTCCGGCGCTTCAAACTCACAGTTTTTCTCCGCGGCGCTGCAAAGCGCGCCATCAAAGCATTGCCTCCCCGGCGCACAAAACTCCGGCTCCCCGCCAAAAGGGACGAAGCTACCTGTAGTCATAATAGTTTCCCACCTCGACGTTCTCCAGCACGCCCAGCGCATCGCCGGTGAGTACCGCGACCGAGAAGTAGAGACTGAGGATATAAGAAGCGATGCCGCGGTTGTCGATACAACCCAGCTTGATGGTGAGGCTGGGAACCTCCGATTCATCCGGGAGGCCGGGCTGATGCAGCCCCACGACGCCTTGCTGCGCTTCGCCCACGCGCATCAGCAGGATATCCGTCATACCGCCGTGCCCGCGGCCGTTCACCATCAGCTTGTCGCATGGCACGATCGGCACGCCGCGCCACGTCATAAACGGCGAACCCATCATGTGGACGATGACCGGCGGTACGCCCCTGCGTGTACACTCACGTCCGAACGCCGCAATGGCTCTGGGGTGCGCGAGGAAAAAAGCGGGCTTCTTCCATACCTTTGCGAGCAGCTCGTCAAGATCGTCCGGCATGGGTACGCCGTGCCGTGCGCGTATCCGCATATCCGGCATCGCCGCATGCAGCAATCCGAACTCCGGGTTGTTGATCATTTCCCATTCTTGCTGCTCTCGCATGGCTTCGATGGTCAGGCGCATCTGCTCACTCTTCTGGTCGATGGGGCTGTTAAAAATGTCTGTCACATTCGTATTCAGGCGAAGTATCGTCTGAATCAGATTCAGCATGTACTCGCTCGGCTGTTCCTCATAATCGGGGTATGTCTCGGTAATCTCGTCCTCGTTGATTGGCCGCGTATTCGCGCTGATTTGTTTCTCGCAGCGTCTTTCCATCTCGGACGGGTCTGCAAGGCTCTTCAGCCGGTTTACGCGATAGATACCCGCTTCCACCGGTACCCAGGGAAGAAAGGTAAGCAGCCACCGGGGCGTGACGCTTTCCATCATGGGGGTGGATTTTGTCGTGTTGGACAACCGCCGCGCCGCACCCGGGTTCAAGCTCATAGGTGTTTGGTCCATATTATTCATAGCTTTCACCTGCTTGTTATGTTTTAACTTCACGGTTCACTATATGAAAAAGGCCTCCATGCGGTGAAAGAGGCAACTATTCACTTTGCGCAGCGTAATGAATATGGTACAATAGTTGGAAATCAAAGACGGCAGGGACACAGCCGGAGCCGCAGCATAAGGAGCAATTGGATGTTTCCGATTTACAGAACACCGCAGAGCAAATCCATACTGATGAAGGAGTACGAACAGATCCTTCAGCTATGGCCGCAGCCCAGCACGCGGCATAAGATCCACACCGACCAGGGTGATACCTTCCTGATATCCAGCGGCGCTCCGAACGGAACGCCGGTTATATTGCTGCACGGTTCCACAACCAACGCGGCGCTTTGGCTTTACGACGCTGCCACGCTTGGCGAGACGCGTCACGTATATGCGGTGGACATCATCGGAGAACCGGGATTAAGCGCCGATGTTCGGCCCGATTTTATGCCCGGCGTTTACGCGCGCTGGCTTTCACAGATCATGGACGGCCTCGGCATTGATAAGGCCGCCTTTGTCGGCAATTCGATGGGTGGCTGGATGGCGCTTGAAGCCGCGACGCATATGCCGGAGCGCGTGAGCGCGCTTGTTTTGCTCGCGCCCGCGGGGCTCGCCCGGGTGCGTCGCTCGTTCTTTGTGCGACTGATCCCCAAGCTGCTGATCGGCAAGCGCGGCGCGCACAGCCTTAACCACCTGCTCTTTGGCAAGGCGAAGGTTCCCAAAGAGGCGTTCGGTTACGCGGCTCTGCTGCGCAAGCATTACAACCCGCGCCCGCTCAAATTCCCGATATTTACGGATGACCAGATTACAGCGCTGAAGATGCCCGTACTGTTCATCGGCGGTGAAATCGACCCGCTGCTGCCCACCAAAAAAGGCGCGGAGCGACTCCGTCGTCTGCTGCCCGATGCCGATGTGCGCATCGCCCCCGGCCTGTCGCATACCATCATCGATACGGCAAGCGACATGAAGGCGTTTTTCGATAAAAACGGGATATAACCCATGGTCCGGAACAAGCCTACCCCGAAAATCAAACTGCTGAAAGAGTTGGACACCTCCGCGCACAGCTGGTGCGGCGGCGCGCTGCTGGTCGCTGTCGAGAATGGCGCGGGCGCGCTGAGAACCGGGCTGCTGGAGCCCGCCGGGCCGAAAAACAACTATCACGCTTCCCTTGCGGTCACGCTGAACGGCATGCCGCTCGTTTATGCGCACACTCCTTGCTGGTCTACGAGTGAATCGCTGCTTGCGACCGGATACGGCATTGAAAATATCGACAGTGAAGAACTGAAGAGAACCAGCCACAGGCTGAATGATGGCTTTGCGGGCATGACGCAAGCTTTGGATGCTCTGAGGCCGCTGCTCGGTTTACTGGACAGCGGCATATACGTCATAGCAGATGTGCCGCATTTCCCCACCGACGGCAACGGGCATTTCTTTTGGGATACGCCGGATGAAATGACGTCCAATTCCGCGACTGCCGTGGTAATGACAGGGGATTCTCAGTGTGTACCCGGCATCCCCGCGTTCCTCTACCCTTCTCAGATGGCAGCATCGTTTAACGCAGAACGAATGCGGCACTATATGGAACGGCTCGAACAGGAAAAGGACAAGCCCCGCGCGGTCGCCTATCACCTTGCCGAGTATTTAAGCGTGCTGCTGGACGGGCATCACAAGGCCGCGGCCGCGGCGCAGCTTGGGCAAAGTGTCCCCTGCCTCACGATCATCGCGCCGACTTCGGTGATCTATGAGCCGCCGCTGACGGCAACGCGCCGAATCGTCAGCGAGGTCATCTTCGCGGGGTTCCGCGTGAGCCGCGACGATATCCCGAAAAGCGTGCTTCAGAGCAAGCAGGGCAAATGGCTGCAATACCCCACCCAAAAGGTTTGTCAGGAAGCCGTCTGCAAAACCCCATATCAGTGGGACAAGTCTTTTGCCGATGCCTCGCGCCGCTACCCCACCGTCCGCGAATACGGAGAGAGCATCGCGCTGAACATCCGCGAGATTACCAACGAGTTGATCGGCGAGTGCCTGTGCAATCAGGCAGTGCACACGGGCAAACTCCGTCATATCCTGCTTGCGCTGTCCCGTGTCAGCGATCCGCGCGTGAAGAATATTGCGCTGCAATGCGCCGGTCACGCGGATTTCTCCGTCGCCGAGGCGGCGTTTCGGGTTCTCGCCAAAATAAAAAACGATCCGCAGATCGAAGCATTCTTTATTGACTATCTTGTAGACCATACCGACCCGCACAGCCTGCTTAAAGTTATCGCGGACAGCTATTGGACGGATTGACAATTCACGAAGCCTGCCCGGGTTCAATCGGAGAGACCCGTATGTCCATATTCACGCTTTCCGCTGCCTGCTTTTGGCGCTTCCGTTTAACCAGGCGAATCAGGTACACTACCAGAGAGACGATCAACAGTGTAATCATGCTACCTCATTTCTTCAAGTGAGCGGTGGTTGCGCATATCCTGTGGCAGTTCTTTTTACAGCAGCATTATCGCACTGTCATGTAAGCGCCGCATTTCAGGCAGGTTAAAATTGCGTCAAGTTTGCCGTTGTGGCGAACATATGCCCTCCGTCATCCTATGAAAACAAAAGCCGGAGCGTTCACCCCGCCCCGGCCCAATCGTTTTTACTATTGCTTTTTAAGCCGCCCGCCTGTGTTAAGCCAGATGATTCCGCCTAAAGCAGCAAGCAGCAGGGCTCCCAGCCCGGTAAATGCTACGGACAGCGAATTGTTTGTGAGCAGCATTGCCAGCCCGGTAATAGCAAGTATACCCGCGAGCACGAATACGAGTGTGCCGACAGAACGGCACATCTTGTCCACATCGTATTCCGCTTTCTTCTTTTTGGGCGCTGTATTATAGCCCGATATCAACCCTGTAACCTTCTTATACCGAATCAACCAGCCTAAAAATGCCAACAGGGCAGCCACGATGATCAGCGGCATAATGTCCTCCTAATTTTAGTCAAAATCCCCCGCCGTCTTTCATAGCACATGCACAGATTGGGTGAAAGTAACCATATACTAAAGCACTGGGAGGTGATTCCGTGCCAGGACTCCATACGCATGAATTCCGAGGGGTGACGGTGTACGTCGACGGCCATCTTCACCTGTTTTCGGGCGTTTCGAGCGCAAGCCCCGATACGCCGGGGCATACCCACTCGATCGCCGGCCGCACCACAACCGACGCGGGCCATTCACACAGCTACTCGCTGGTAAGCCAGGGGCCCACCGTGGTGGGCCCTGGAAAACACTATCATTACTATACAGGCGATACCGACGTCACCCAAGGTCACCGGCATCCGATGAGCGGCACGACATTCGTGCTGGGCGAATAGCCTTAGCGCGGGTCAGCGTCGCCGCTGCCGTTCTCGGAGATGGACACGCTACCCGGATTGCCGTCGTACGTGATGTCGCCCGAACCGCCGATGCTGCCGGTCAGATCGCCCGTCACAAATACGTTCGCGCTGCCGCTGCCGTTGATGTTCACTTGACCGTTCTGCGCCTGAAAGTCAAAACCCTCAAAGTCACCCGAACCACTCAGGCTGACATCCAATTGGCCAACCTCGCCGGATACCGAGATTTCGCCGGAACCGTTGCTGCGCGCAGTCAACGCATCCGCGGTGGCACTCAGTTCGATATCCCCTGAACCGTCGATTGCCAGCGACACCGTCTTCGCCTCCAACGCAAGCCGAATGTCACCCGATCCCGCGATGCGTACGTCGAACTCATCTCCGGTCAGCGTACCTTCCGCCAGCGTCACGCTGCCGCTGCCGTCGATCTGGATCAGACCGCCCGCCATTGCCGGAATGCGAAGTGTCATCGATTTACGGATCATGATGCTGACGCCCGGTTTCATATCAACGTTCACAATACCGTTGCTTCCCTGAGTGACTTCCACCAGATCGATGAGGTTGCTCTCCGCGTCCAGCACCGCCTTGCCCTTAAGGTCCGGATCAATGACCACGTCGATCGAAGATTGGTTGCTGACGCCGGTTACCGCGTTTTCGAGCGCGATCTCGCGGGTTTCCATCTCGCCATTGCCTACGACCGCCTCACCATTCAGATTGATGGTAAAGCAGCCGGCCAGCATGGCCATGAGCATCGCCGTAAGCAGCAGCGCGGTGCCCACTTTCAATTGTTTCATATATAAATCCTCCTAAAATAATAACAGAATCGATAATAACCGGATGTTGGTAAATAATCAAGTCCATTCTGCTGCAAAAGCCCTGTTTTAAGCCTGAATCTCCGGTTTCACATTCTCCCGACGCTTAGGAGCCTTGATCCCGAGTATGAACCGTGTCGGCGCAAGATGGCGGAACCCCTCATAGAGCGCCATGCAGGCTGCCAGCGTTCCCAGCATGATCGCAATATACTTCAGCGCAGGCGGCAGGTCTGTCGCCACTACATAGTACGCCACCACCATCATCACGGACTGGTGCAGCACGTAAACCGGGTACGAAGCGCCGTTCAGGTAAGAAAGCACGCGGGACGGCTTGTTCAGGTATGTGTCCGCAAGGCCCATCAACGACAGCACGATCAGCCACACGCACAGGTTGCGCAGCAGCGCCACCCCGGCGGAGATGAGATCGTAGCCGCCCGGCCAGCCGAGCGAGCTTGCGAGGATGATATACCCGGGTGAAAGCACGACTGCCGCGACGAGCGTACCGAAGCGCATGCGTCGTACAACCGCCATTATCTCCTCCCGGCGCGCCATGAGGAACCCGAAAAGGAACAGCACCGCGTAGAAGAATATGTTCTTGCCGCCGATATCGGGCAGCGCCTCCGCGACGGTCATCGGGATAAACGCGAGCAGCAGCAGCCACGGCTTAACCGGTCTCTCCTTCTTAGGGGTGCGCAGGCGTAGCAGCAATGGCAGCATGCACATGCTGATGATGAACAGGTACAGGATGAACCACAGGTGTGCGGGCGTAAACCCGCCGGTGTAGCCCGATATGTCGTGGAAATCGGTGAAGTACTTCCCGAGGAACTGAATGTAACTGCCTGTAAAACCCTCGTGCTGCAGGCTCGCGTAAAAGCCCTGCACGGGCACGATCAGCACGAGCCCGAACAGCAGCGGCACAAGCAGGCGCAGCACGCGCTCCTTGCTGTATTCCTTTACAGACCTCTTTTGCAGCGCGTGGAATGTCGAGAACCCCGCGATGACGAACAGCAGCGCCATGAACCAGAACCCGACGCCTGACACAAACCAGCTTGAAAAAGCGTTGGTCGTATCCTTCACATAGTTGGGTTCCCACCAGTCGAAAACGCGGGCCGTGTGAAACGGAAAAAGCAGAAATACCACGATGATCCTGAGCCAATCAAGTCCGTATCTTCTCATAAACAACCTCTTATAAAATGATCAATAATACCTAGATGATCTCGCCGATCTGTTTTGCCTCCGCCTTACGCGAGAGATTCTTCGCCTTAAACACTGCGATGATGATGACGATGTATACCGCAAGACCTGCTCCGCAGCTGATATAAAACGTCATCGCAGGCATGAGACCGAGGAACCCTGCGAGAAAGGCGCTGTTAAAGTTGAAGCAGAAATGGGCAAGTATGCACAGCACCAGATTGCCCTGTGTGTTGTTGTAGATCCACGTGATGAATATCGACAGCGCGGTCACCATAACTACATAGATCGGAAACGGAATACCGACCTTCCCCGCCGAGATGAAGTAGAACGGCAGATGCCAGAAAGCCCACACGACGCCGAGGATCAGGCTGGATACCAGCGCGCCAAACCTTCTTTGCAGCCTTGGCAGCGCGAATCCACGCCAGCCGGTTTCCTCCGCCACCGGCCCGTTAATCAGCGTTAAAAGCAGATTCAGCAGTATAAAGGAAGCCGTTGTTCCCGCTGCCATGCCGGGCGCGTCAAAGCCGAGCAGCCGATAGATCAGCACAATGGCCAACGGTACCAGCGTCAGCGAAAGCACAGCGATGACCCAACCGAACTTAAACTTCCATCGTGCAAACCCCGACAGCAGCTTTTTGATTCCCGGCCATCCTCCCGCGATGCCCGATACCACGAGCGCACTGATGGTGGGGCCGAAAATCATGATGTAATAAACGAACGAATTAGCCGGTACTTCAACCACGTACCGTGAAATGAGCGCGATCGCATAGGTAATGAGATAAGTGAGTACAAAAAATGATACCAACTGATGCCTTGCGACCCAATTGCCCCTCTCCGAACCCATAGGATATCCTCCGTATTCTTATTTTTTTGAAAGCCAAGGTATGTTTTAACAGGATATTATGCAGGCATCATACCATTATTTATCGCCGATGACAACGCGGCATTCTGCGCTTTCATAGAGCGTACTTTGCACGTCGTAGCATGTGTTTTCATTAAGCCCCTTCACCATACCCTCCATCGGATCAAGGCAGTAGATATGGCATGGGCTCTGCGTACCCATCTTCTTTGCCATCGCGCAAAGCATGCACCGCGAAGCTGTCGCGGTAAGTTCCCCGTCCGTGCTGCGCTCCACCGTCCAGTTGGCGCATCCCATCAGGTCGGAAAGCTTCGTAAATACTTCCTCAGGGCTTGTTATGCCCATCTGCGCAGCGCGCATTCTGCCGCCTGCCAGCTGCTCTGCCCGCTTCTGCTGCGTGACCTTCTCCAGCACGCCCTCGTTTCCCAGCCGGAGTACGCTGTCCGCCAGCGCCCCCGCATAAACCGCCTGCAAGGTTCTCACTTTTTCCATCGGTTCCATGAATCGCTCCTCCTTATATAACGTTAGATATATAGATGGCAAAAAAATTATTTGCCGATTTGAAACAACAACGCAATCTGCCTGCGAATCTTTTCTTCGTCCATTTTCTCATCCAGCAGGATGATGCGGTTGATCAGATTCTCCATATAATTAATGAGTATCTCCGTCACATCCTCACGTACGCTCTCATTTCTCACAACCTTGTCAATAAACCTCCTGTTCGCTTCCACGCGCTCGTTTTCCCAGTTCATGACCTGCTCGCGTGGCTTACCCTCTCCCTCGAAGCCCAGCCAAACCTTGAGCGCCATCTTAAATACTTCCTTGTCGAAGCCCGTGAGTTCCATGCGGGTTTTGATGACCTGAAAGTACAGTTCCTCCGGGCTCCCGTTAAAATCCACCCGGCGGTTCATTTGTTCCGTAATCTTCAGGAACTCGCCGACGACGATTTCCTCGAACAGTTCATTTTTGCTTTTGTAATGGTAATACAGCGTGGGCAGCGAGCATTCCGAAGCGCCCGCGATATCCCGCATACTCGTGCCATGGAACCCCTTCTCGCTGAATATCCGCACGGCGTTTTCCAGTATTCTGGTTTTTGCGTTAATATCGGTCAATCCCAAATCCTCAATTCTGATATAACGTTCGTTAAATACAATATATAACGGCTCCAATGATTTGTCAACAGTAAATTGTTTATTGCTTGCTGAAAATCTGCTCTATTATCCGCCCCTGTGCGTCAAAGAAAAGGATATGCGCCGTAAGCTTGCCCCCTGTTTCAATGACTCCAAAGGAATAGTACGGATTGCGGCGTTTGTCCGTAGGCGAACCGGGATTCAACAACAGGATACCGTCCTGCTCCATGCATACCGGGATGTGGCTGTGGCCGAATATAACACAATCCACGTGATCCGCTTTAAACCGCGCCAGCGCGCGGTGCTGCGTGGTGCCCCCCTGCCCATGCCCGTGGGTAACGCCCAGCCGGAAACCATCCAGCGTGACGATCCGCTTGTCCCCCAGCGCTTCGGCGAGCTCCGGCGGATCGATGTTCCCCGCCACCGCGGTGACGGGCGCGAGACGCGAGAGCTGTTCCAGCACCGCTGCGCACCGGATATCACCTGCATGGATGATGTGGTCCGCGCCTGCCATATGCCGCAGCACAATTTCCGGCAAGGCTTTTGCCCTGCCCGGTATATGGGTATCCGCCAGCACACCGATGACCATACAGCCTCCTCCATTCACAAACCATTATACCACTGTGCCGCCCCGCCAACCGCACCCCTTGTACCCCATTCATAGAAAATGGTATAATGTTTGCAAATATCGCAGGAGGAATTCCATGCAATCATCCATATTGTTTGCTCCCGTAACCTTCAGTAAATATGACCCTGACGAAACGCTGCCCGCACGGTTCGGACGGCTGATCGACCGGATGGAATTGGCGTCGGTCGTCAAGGATAAATGGGTTGCTGTAAAGATGCACCTCGGACGCAACATCGGCTACACGACCGTCCATCCCATATTCGTGCGTATGCTCGTCGAAAAGCTCAAAGGCTACGGCGCGAAGGTGTTCATCACCGATCAGACGGTGGAAGGCGCCAGCGACCGCGGCTATACCGAGGCGCTGCTGGGCGCGCCGATCCTTGCGGTATGCGGCGCAATGGATAAATACTATTACGAGAAATTCGTGGATTTTCGCCACCTGAAAAACGTCGACGTGGCCGGACATATCCACGATGCGGATGTGATGATCGACCTCTCGCACATCAAGGGTCACGGCTCGTGCGGATACGGCGGCGCGGTGAAGAATATCGCGATGGGCTGCGTGACCGACCGGACGCGCCACCAGATTCACAGCCTGGAGGGCGGCCTGGTTTGGAACGAAGAACTTTGTACGCACTGCGAGGCCTGCATCACGAGCTGCAACCACAACGCCAACAGCTTCGAAGACGGCAAGTACACCGTGTTCTACCACGACTGCACGACGTGCCAACACTGCGTGAAGGTGTGCCCCACGGGCGCGATATCGCTCGACGCGCACAATTATACGGATTTTCAGACGGGTATGGCCGTCTGCACCAAAACGGTACTGGATACGTTTGAGCCGGGCAGCGTGTTCTACATCAACTTCTTAACGAACATCACGGCTATCTGCGACTGCTGGGGCATATCGACGCCGCCCGTGGTGCCGGATATCGGCGTGATGGCGGGGACGGATATCGTCGCGATTGAACGCGCAAGCCTCGACGCAATCAAGCCGGAGCAGCTGATCCCCTCGGGCGCGCCGCAGGGTGTGCCGCTCGGCGAGACAGGTCACCTGTTCGAACGCCTGCACGGCAAGAACCCATATATTCAGCTCGACGAGTTGGTTAAGGTGGGGCTCGGGACGCAGGAATATACATTGGAAGAAGTGAAGTAACCGCAATAAAAGAGGGATCCCCGTATAAGGTACGGCTGATCCCTTTCTTTTTATCTTGCAAGTTGCTTATCTTTCAGCGATCCTTCTTGGCTGATACGATCAGCATCATTGGACGGCGCAGCTCGTTGACCATCCCGGGAACGGACTGCAGCAGCTTTTCGGAGGGCTGGGGCTCCACAACTCCGGTAATCGCGAAACCATACCGAATGAGCGTATTGATATAGGTAGTCAGCGTCCGGTGGTATTTGGTCACTTCCTCGCCCAGAAATATGGCTTTGCGCTCTCCCTCGATGAAATAGTTGTCTACCGGGAAGTGCAGGATTTGACCGTTTGCATCGTAATACCAATCCTGCGAGCCATACGCCGTAAAGACGGGATGCTCTGCTGAAAACACAAAGTCTCCATCTGCACTGAGAAACCCCCGCACCTTCCGGACGATATCCTCAAACGACGGCAGATAGTGAAACGCGAGCGAACTCAGCACCACATCGAACGAACCCTCCGCAAAATCCACATCCTCTATGGGCATGTGCAGATAGGTGATTCTTTCGTCGCTGTTCTTTTCCTTTGCAATCCCGAGCATCCTTTCGGAGATGTCCACGCCGACTACCGAAGCCGCGCCGTGCCGGGCCGCGTAGATGCAGTGCCAGCCGTAGCCACAGCCCAGATCCAGCACGCGCCTGCCGGTAAAATCGGGAAGCATGCTTTCGAGCGTCTCCCACTCTCCCGCGCCCTCAAGACCTTTTTTGGAGCGCTCCATGCCGCTGTATTTTTCAAAGAATACGACGTCGTCATAGATGTTGTTTTTCATCGTTGCCTTCCTGTCCGTATTGCCGCAAAGCCCCCTTACTGTAGTATGGGTCAGATGCCCGTGTAAAGCGCAGCAGCATGAGATGCATGCGTATTACTTTTATTGTCCCCGCTAAGACTGAATGTCGAACACCCACTCGTACTGCCATTTCCCGCAGGTAAGTGTTAGCACAGAGCCGTCGTGGATGCTTTCCGCATTGATCGTATAATCGCAATCCTGATGAAAATAATGCTGGTCGAACCAGAATGGGCTGGATTGATATGAATCGTATGGTTCAAAGTCTTCACCATCCAGCGCGAGCCGCGGCGTTACCGGAGTATGCCACATATATAAATGTATGGTGGCTTCCCCACTTAACCCTCCGGGTACTATGATGATTGTATCGCCGTCATCAGTATTAAGTTCAATAGAGTCATCCACTTCATCCATGTGTATCCACATCTCTGCCTCAGGGGTATCAAGCACGCTGCGCAGGTACGCAAGGCTATAGCTATTCAACGAGAATATCAGCGCCATGAATGCCGCTAGGATGAGCGTAATAATTCTGTTAAATCGCATATTCAGCCGGGTAAGCACCTTTTGGTATTGCTCCGAGGCCTCTTCAATTCTTTCAAACCGTTCGAACGGGTAAAATATTGCGGGCACGAACAACACCGCAATGAGATATAAGATCGTTAAATCCTTTGCAATCTCTAATCGCCAAGGTATATCCGAAAACATCACAAGTAAAAACGGCGCCGCCAATAATACAACCAGTACCATCATTATAATAAAATTCTTCGGGAATGTTGTGATTGTATAATAACGTCCATCGTCAGTCTTTGCATAGCGGCCGTTGTGATACTTGAGATATTCCTTCAAGGTTGGTTTATCCGCCATGGTAGTCCCCAAAAAACCTATACCATAATGTGCTTATACATGAATTATATGATACGTCTATAGTTCTGTAAATACACAAAGGCCGCGGACATTGCCGCGGCCCTGCAAAGTGCTATGTAGGCTGGTCTTATTTCTTAAGGTTGAACCAAGCGCCGAGGCCCGGATACTGCGCCTGGCAGCCCAGTTCCTCTTCGATGCGCAGCAGCTGGTTGTACTTCGCCACGCGGTCGGTACGGCTGGGCGCGCCGGTCTTGATCTGGCCCGCGTTCATCGCGACAACGATGTCCGCAATGGTCACGTCCTCGGTCTCGCCCGAGCGGTGCGATACGACGGCGGTGTAGCCTGCGCGGTTCGCCATCTGGATCGCGTCGAGCGTTTCGGTCAGCGTGCCAATCTGGTTGACCTTGATCAGTATGGAGTTGCAAACGCCGAGCTCAATACCCTTCTTCAGGCGCTTCGTGTTGGTCACGAACAGGTCGTCGCCGACGAGCTGAACCTTCTTGCCCACGGCGTCGGTCATCAGCTTCCAGCCTTCCCAATCCTCTTCCGCGAAGCCGTCTTCGAGGGAGATGATCGGATACTTGTCAATCAGCATCGACCAATATTCCACCATCTGCTCGCGGGTCTTCATGATATCGCTCTTCCAGAAATAGTAGCTGCCTTCTTTGCCCTTCGCTTTGGCTTCTTCATACATTTCGGTTGCGGCGGGGTCCATAGCGATCCGAAAATCCTTGCCCGGCTCGTAACCGGCCTTGTCGATGGCTTCCACGATGAGCTGAAGCGCTTCTTCGTCTGCCTTGAGGTTCGGCGCGAAACCGCCCTCGTCGCCGACCGCCGTGCTGTAGCCCTTGCCCTGCAGCACCTTCTTTAAGTTGTGGAACACTTCGGCGCTCATGCGCAGGCAGTCTGCGAAGCTGTCCGCACCGACCGGCATGATCATGAATTCCTGAATGTTAACGCTGTTGTCGGCGTGTTTGCCGCCGTTTAGGATGTTCATCATCGGAACGGGCAGCGTCTTGGCGTTTACGCCGCCGATGTATTTATAGAGCGGCACTTCCGACTGCATCGCTGCAGCCTTGGCAACGGCCAGCGACACGCCCAGCATCGCGTTGGCACCCAGCTTGCCCTTGTTTTCCGTACCGTCGAGTTCGATCATCGCGCTGTCAATGCAAGCCTGATCCAGCGCCCACAGGCCCTCGATCTCTTCGGCGATCTTGGTGTTGACGTTGTCCACCGCCTTGAGGACGCCCTTGCCGAGGTAACGGCCCTTGTCGCCGTCGCGCAGCTCGACCGCTTCAAAAGCGCCTGTGGATGCGCCCGAAGGCACCGCAGCGCGGCCTACCGCACCGCCTTCCAGTGTGACCTCAACCTCAACCGTCGGATTGCCTCTGGAATCCAGCACTTCGCGGCCAATGATTTGCTCGATTGTAAACATACCTGTATCTCCTTTTAATTTAATTAGGTTTCTCAAAGCGGGGAGCGCGATACCAATACGCTCCTGATGCGCGCCTTTGCGCGCCATTTCTATTATATCCATATTGTGCAGTAAAGCAAACGAATTCTCCCAGTCAATCATAATGGACGGTACGCCGGGGCGCAAGCGCAAATTGATTAGTATACGCAAAAAGAAAGAAAAATATACATGCTGCGCGGTGTTTTTTTCAGCATATCGGCAAATTAAGCTTACCTGCACCGCGCAGTGCGACAATGTTCTGAAACAGCGCCTGCTTATAATGAAAAAACAGCCATTCTTTACTTCATAGCGCATTGGGGGGATCTATGTGTCCATCGAGGCTGCGTCACAGCAGCAAAGCCATATCACCAATCTGCCAAAAAAGATCATATGGGTCGTTTCATTTCTCATCCTCGGTTTCCTGCTTGGACGTATCCAGCTGGTTCTTGCGATCAGCCCGTTTGGTCCCGCATTCGTGGCGGCTTGCTTCCTCGCGCGGCGGCCCGAATCCCTTTCTGCCGCAGCCGGGGTCTGCCTGGGCGCGCTGCTGATTCCCGAGGAAACGATTTATATTATCACCGTAACATTGATTATCTGCGCAGTGCTGCTCATCGTACGTAAACGTACACGCCGCTGGATGGCGTTGATGGCGGCTTCCTGCGCCTATGCGGCTGCCGCCGCAGTGTTCAAAACCCAAAGTCTCTCTGTGTTCATGTCCGCCATATTGGAATGTCTCGTGTCGCTCGTACTGATCTACGTGCTGAATAATATCCTGCTGATTATGCTCACGCACAAACGACGCACCGTGTTTTCGGCGGAAGAAACCATCTGCCTTGCGTTCGGCGCGCTCACCGTCGTATGTATGACGGGACCGCTCGAAATACAAGGCGTTTACATCGCGAATATTATCGCGGAGTTGATCGTACTTTTTGCGGCATTTACGGGCGGAGCCACGTTGGGTGCGGGCGTGGGCCTTGCGCTCGGGCTTGCGGTGTGCCTCGGCATCTCGTCACAGGTCACCATGATCGGCATGCTGGGCATTGCCGGTATGATATCGGGCACCGTACGAAAGCTCAAAAAAGGCGGCGCTGCGATATCGTTCCTGCTCACCTGTCTGCTTTTCACGCTCGCCTTCTTTACGGAACCGCAGCGCTACCTGCTGCTCATCGAGATATCCGCCGCGTGCGCGATCTTCCTGGCGCTGCCCAAGAAGCTGTTCGTTTTCGCGGGCAAATACTTCGACGCGCAGACGCGCCGCGAATATGATTACCGCATGCACGAGCATCGCTTCCGCGAGCTTACGGTAGAACGGCTCAAGGAAGTATCCGCCGTATTCGCGCAGACTGGCGAGATGTTTTCGAGTGAGTCGGAGCCAAAAAACGCTCCGGCGGATATATCGGGTATCCTTTCGGTGGTGGCGGAAAGCACCTGTCAGGACTGCGTGTTTCGCAAGAGCTGCTGGGACAAGGATTTTCTAAGCACTTACCATGTGTTTCAACGGTTGTTTGCCGCATATGAAAAGAAAGGCTCGCTTTCCCCCTCCGATGTGGACGCAGCCTTTGCGAAGAAGTGTTTCAACCTGCAGGGCATACTCGCCACCGCGGACAGCATGTTCAGCGCGTACCTTTTGAGCCTGCAATGGAAGCGCAAGGTGGAGGCTTCGCGTGCCATTACCGGACAGCAGCTTAAAGGCGTGGCGAAGGTCGTCTGTGATATCGGCCGCGAGATGGATACGGGTTTTCAGTTCCTTGAAACCGTAGAGGAAAAGGTGGCGGTCTCACTCGACGCCGCGGGCATACGCGTCCGCGAGGTATGCGCCGAAAGCGCCGGAGGTGGGCTTGTCGTCGGGCTCAAGGTCGCGCGCTGCAAGCGCGATCAGGATTGCCGACGCACGGTGGAGCGCGCGGTGAGCGCCGCATGCGGCGTACGCATGGAGCGGCTTGGACAAGCCGGCTGCGGCACGCAGAAAAGCTGTACCCTGCGGCTGATACAGACGCATAAATACGGCGTACTTACAGGCGTTGCGCAGGCGTCCAAGGGCGAAGTGTCGGGCGACAGCCATTCGTTCCAGGGGCTCAAGGACGGGCGCTACATGCTGATGCTCAGCGACGGCATGGGCAGCGGCGAAGCCGCGCGCAAGGAGAGCGCCGCAACCGTATCACTGGCCGAGAACTTTTTTCAGGCGGGCTTTGACGACAGCGTGGTATTTGATACGATCAATCGGCTGCTGATTCTCAAGGGCGGTGAAGAAATGTTCTCTACCGTCGATCTGTGCATGCTGGATCTGAAGACCGGCCGCGCCGCATTCACCAAAATCGGCTCGGAGAGCTCGTACGTCTTTGCGGGCGGCGAAGTACGCACCATCACACCCGGCTCACTGCCAATCGGCATACTCGACGAAGTTACACCGGTCGGTACGCATATGACGCTTTATGAGGACGATATGATCGTGATGGTCAGTGACGGCATATCCTCAGTCATTCACACCAGCGCGGCGGAGTGGTTCGCCGATATCCCGAAGGAGAACGCGCAGGAAACCGCCGATGCGATTCTTGCCAAGGCACTGACGGGCGGCAGCCCGGCTGACGATATGACCGTGATGGTGACGCGGATTATCTCCGGATAAAAACAGCCCGGCCTTTGGCCGGGCGTAAGCATGTGTCTATAGGAGGAAGATAAATGAAAAAGTCCTCACATTGATATAACCATGTATTACCCCGTTCAAACACAGCTTTTTATATTTTCCCAATTATTTTTTTCGCGGCAGAAATGCTGCGTTTTTATTTGGCGTTCCATTCAAGATACCGCTGCTTCTCACTTTATCGCCCGCTATCTCCCTTTCCTACTTTGTAATGTTTTTTGCAAACTATGCTCTTAATCTTAACCGGCTAATACCCGATAGTATAGGTATTGGGCTGTATGATGCCCTGATTTGATTTCGTCCTGTATTTGTGAGGTGAGCCGAACCGTTGAAATCCCCGATCACAAAAGTGCTGACACGTGTGCTGGCTGTCATGATCGTCGCCGCATTGATTACTGCCGGTTTTGCGGTCTTTGCAATAGAGTCAAACGCGGTCGATTACTCCATCATCCGGGTCAAATTGTCGGTCGGCTCGCCTTCCTCCGTCAGTTTTTCGCTGTCCGGCAACTACAGTATCGAGGGTTCCCCCGCTGTCAACCTGCCCAGCGGTTCTTATTCCGTTAAACTCGAAAGCGGTTCGCTTAAGCTGTACAGCGGCAGCACGGTGCTCTATACTTCGTCCAGCATCAAGATTATCGAGCGCACGCCGCCACCCAGCCAAATGAATTACGCTACGATCAAAACTACCAGCTATGGCACCCACGACTACCGCGGGGATATCCGGTTCGTAATCAGCGGCGGCAGCATCTCCGTGATCAACCACGTCTATCTGGAGTACTACCTCTATGGCGTGGTGCCTCATGAAATGAGCAATACCTGGCCTATTGAGGCGCTTAAAGCGCAGGCGGTTGCCGCGCGCACCTATGCGGTTCGGTACATCACCAATTCCGGCACGTACGACGTTGTGGATACCTCTTCCAACCAGGTCTATAAGGGTTATTCGAGCAGCTACAACAACGCCATCGCCGCGGTCGACGCGACCTCCAAACTGGTGCTCAAATCCAACGGACAGTTGGTGCAGGCATATTTCGCCGCTTCCAACGGCGGTTACACCGACACGCCGCAGCACGTATGGTCCACCAGCACCCCACTACAGCCATACCACATCATCCAGGCAGACCCGTACGACACGCAGAACACCTGGAGCGAGCAGGAAGTGCTCATATTCCCCAAGAACGTATCCGACACGAGCCGTATCGAGTACCGGTATATGAGCAACGGCTCCATGATACAAGGCACGGGCAGCCAAAGCACAAATGCCGCGCTATATTTTACACTGTCCGCACTGCCTGCGATAGCGGCCAAAGGATATACTGCCGCTGTTTCCAGCGATATTGAGTTCATCGGCATCGACCGCATCACGCCGCACACCTACGAAGGCCAGCACGGCGCCAAGGACTACAGCGGCGGCAATGCGTGCGTGTGCTATCAGAAAGCCGACGTTACGATGCGCGTGTTCGCCACGCGTCCCGCAACGGAGCAGGAGCTTGCGGATATGGGCATCGCGACCGTGCGCGAACCCGTCACTATAACGTTTACAATTGACCTGCATACTTTGGACGACTCGGACGGTCTCTACCGCGCATTCACCAACACGAGCCTGCGTCTGTTCGTGGTGACGGAGACCGCAAACAGCTGGAATATCTATCATCGGCGCTACGGCCATGGCGTGGGCTTAAGCCAGCGCGGTGCACAGACGCGCGCCAAGAGCGGACAAACCTGGAAGCAGATTCTAGGTTTCTACTACCCTTCCGCTACGCTGGAAGCGCTCAACGTATCCGCCCCCGTACCGCAGCCGCCTGTGGTGAGCGATGCAAACGCCACCATCATAAACTGCGTAAGCAATGTCAATGTCCGCAGTACGCCGGATACCACCCGTGCGGCGATCGGCAGGGCGTTTCTCGGTGACCGTATCAACGTAACGCAGCCTTTTGTCAATGCCGACTGGCATCAGATCGACTTTGGCGGCGTGAAGGCTTATATCTATGCGGACTATGTGAAGCTTGACGAAGAGCCTGGCGCTACACCTGCAGCGACACCGACGGCAACGCCTGTATCGACACCGACTGCCACACCCACAGCGACACCCGCGGCGACTCCGACGGCAAAACCGACAATTACGCCTACAGCGACTCCGACCGCAAAGCCCACGGCAAGCCCGACGGCAAAGCCAACGGTAACCCCGACGGCTAGACCCACCACAACTCCGACGGCAAAGCCCCCGGCAACTCCGACGGTAAAACCCACCGCGACACCGACCGCGACGCCTACGGTACCGCCTGTCATTGCCACCGGGACCGTAACGTCTTCTACGTTGAACGTGCGCAGCGGGCCAAGTTCTTCGTATTCGAATCTCGGGACGCTGGCCAAAGGTGCCGCCGTCAGCATTGTCCAGAAGGGCGTAGCGGGCGGGTGGCATAAGATATGGTACAACAACCGTGAAGCTTATGTGTATGCCAATTATGTGAAGGTTGCATTAACGCCTGCAATTACCGCAACGGGCACGGTATCCGTATCAACGCTCAATGTGCGCAGCGGACCGGGCTCTTCATATTCCAAGCTGGGCAGCCTGACCAAGGGTGCAAGCGTCAGCATCGTCCAAAAGGGCAGCCCCGGCGGATGGCATAAGATCTGGTATAATAACCGCGAAGCATACGCCTATGCCGACTATATAAAGCTCAATTCCGGTCCATCCGTGGAAACTACCGGCGTGGTAACGGCTTCCACGCTCAACGTACGCAGCGGGCCGGGCACATCCTATGGAGCAGTGGGAACCCTTGCCAAAGGTGCAAGTGTTCAGGTATTAAAAAGCTTTTCCTCCGGCAGGTGGCATAAAATTTTGTATAATGGCGCCGAAGCGTATGCCCATGCCGACTATATCAGCCTGACCGGGAACCCAGCATCTCCCCCACCGAATACGACGAGTACGGTATACGCGACGGTCAACGCGAATCTGCTCAATCTCCGCGGCACTGCGTCACTGAGCGGCAAGGTCATCTCAACTCTTACGCGCAATACGGTCGTTCAGGTGCTTAAGCAGGACAGCACCTGGTTCAAAATCAGATATGCGGGATCGGAAGGCTATGTGTACGCCTCCTATATGAAGATATCTGCACAGACTTATGGAACGGTAACCAGCAGCACACTCAACGTGCGCAGCGGAGCCTCCAGTTCCTCTGCGGCGCTGGGCAAACTCACCGCGGGTGATATCGTGCAAATTGTCGAGAAGGGCAGTACATGGCACAAGATTCTCTACAAATCTACCACCGCGTATGTTTATGCGGCATATATCCGGTTTTAAACATAGTGAACCGCAATACAGGGGCGCCCGGCAGGGCGCTCTTTATTTTATCCACAGCGACTCCGCAAATCGGGCTCTCATCAGTTCGCCAGCCGTCCGATATCTTGTCAACCCCAAATTTCTCATAACCTTGTTATGAAATATCATCACCCACATATGGTATGACGAATATACTTTCTGTACATCTCCATCCCCGGTTATCCACCGTTTTCCGCAGGTTATCCACCATAAATGGTGGATAACTCATGATTATTGCACCGTATAATTATTCAATTCATATTCATTCGCATTTAAATTCGAGATAAATAAAGAAGCGATACCATTAAGTACCGCTTCGGTTATGACTTTTGTTATCAGAAACTATTCCGGTCACGATATCCTTTGGATACCGGCGCCTTACGTTTCACAGGACCGGCCACCGGGCGTTTATTGGCTGCACCGGGTCTCGGACCACTCGGTCTCGGTCCACTCGGTTTCGGGCCATTTGGACCCGGGCCATTCGGTTTCGGACCATTCGGTCTTTGTCCGCCCAACCTCAAGCCGCCTGGTCTGCCGATGACCTTCCCGTTCTTCTGTGCTCTCCAAAGCAGCAGCAGCGCAACGCCCACGCCAATGATCAGTACAATGAGAATGATCGCGATGACCAGCACAGTCCCGAGTCCTGACCCGCCGTTGGGTTTGATCGCTATCCCGCTGGGTGTGGCGGTCGCCTCACCCGAAGATCCTGGCGTTGCCTCGGCGGATGTGATCGTCACGGTAACAGGGGCTGAACTGACTGTATGGGAATTCCCAGTGGTGTCCGTCACGGTAAGCTGGAAGTTATACGTTGTGGTCTGGTTGATGTCCACGGTGTACTCAAAGCTCGTGCTTGCTAACGATGCCAGCAGTGCGAAATTGTACACCTCAGCGCCGCTCGTTGCTTCGGTTACGACGAGATTGGTCAGCGTATAGTTGGTACCGTTCTGAATATATCCCGAGAAAGTCACCGTGCCCGCGGAGGTCAGCGAAGGCCGATCGACCTCCACATCCATCTTCAGCTTGGTTGTAACATCGCTGTCGTTCACCGGCAGCTCGATGCTGAGCGATTTACTGATGGATACGATCTCGCCCTTATGGTCCTTCATGATCAGCTCAAACGTGACGTCGGTAGACGCGAGGAACGACTGGGTATAATCCTCGGAGAACGAACCGCCCTCTTTAAGCTTGCTCGACGGGACTTCCTGTTCCACACCGTTCATTGTGAGCTTTACATCGCTATAAGGGACGTTGCCCTGGTTCACGACATTAACCGTGAAAGTTACCTCTTCGCCGGGCTGCGGCGTCGTGGTATTGGAAGTCAGCGTCATCTCAACTTTTCGCGTTTCAAGCTTAAGCTCCTGAGATGCAATGGGATATTGCTGCGTTTCGCCGGTTCCGCCCTCAACCTTGTAATACACCACAGGGGCCAGTGTCGCCGCGGCTGTCACCTTATAGTTATAAGAAAAGTTCTTTTTATCTTTGGCTGCCAGTGAAAACTCGGGATTGAGCGCTTTGCCGCCCAGTTTCACAATGATGTTCGTCAGCTTGGCTTCGCCCTGATTTTCCACGGTGAATTTTAATTCGACGGTATCTCCTGCCGCAGCAAGCGACGACGGAGAAATGGAGAACGACGCACCGATGCCAACTGACAAAGCTTTCTTTTGCACATTTACAGTGCATTGTGATCCCTCAACTAGAGTTTCTCCGTCAAAAACACCGAAAACTATGTTGCTACCGATTTCACTTGGCTTTACATTATAAGAAAAAGAAATATCATCGGAACTGCCAGCCGGTAATGCAGTGTCAATCGTCTTGCACTTCTCACCACCGATTCTTCTAATTGAATAACCAGCCGCAAGGTCTTCCGTACTTGTGTTTGTAAGCGATGCAGTGAAGGTTACAGGTCCCTCAGCAGACACCTGAACAGGCGACGGAGATATTCCCATTTGTATTCCGCTTGCTGCTCTTGCTACTCCTGCCGAACTATAAAAAATAGACAATACCAGGGCCAGTATTAAAAATATCGATATATGCTTTTTCAAAACATTTAACCTCCTTGTTTATGAACGCATATAAAATCTCAACAATACGTTTCATTCTATAGCAAATCAAACCAAAAGTCAATGAAAGCAACTACCAGCCTCTTTGTGGCATCATTTTTTGAGCCTATTCTAATTGACAACCATCCCGTAAAATGTTAAGATATAACCCGTGCCGATTGATCCTTGATCAATCTTCTGGCACTGCGTCTGGGTGTAGCGCAGTTTGGTAGCGCGCTTGAATGGGGTTCAAGAGGTCGCAGGTTCAATTCCTGTCACCCAGACCAAAAACAAAAAAGAGCCGCTGCGATATCAAAAGCAGCGGCTCTTTTTATGCTATTATAGCGTTAAACCTTCATATAATCCGGCTTTTTGGGCAATTTCGAAGTTATTTCATCCAATTTAACCTGTCATATTGGCCTTCAGATAAATGTGTTTCAAGACCAATCGGTATCGGACGGCCTAAAACTGCCTAAAACGGTTCGGGTGGCAGTACTTTGGCATATGAAATGCAGCATAAGATAGCCCTATATCCCTTACCCACTCTGAAAGAAATAATATTCCCATTCGTCTTATATTCACATAATTTGTTATATATTCTTGCATAGCGCGGTAGATCAAACCTACTACTTCTATAATTGCTTAATATATTTCCTCATCTACGGCTTTGCAGATACCATCGATTCCTTACTGCGGTACTTTACGCCGTTTACCGTCCGGTACGCTACGATCTTGTAATAGTACGTTACGCCCGCCGTCAACCCGCTGTCAGTGAAGCTGGTGCTCGTCGTTGATTTGATAAATACGAAATCGCCGTCAGGAGATGTGCATCGATATAGCTCATACCCCGTCCGCCCAGATACTGCGCCCCATGTCAGTTTAATGCCCGTCGTGCTGCTGTGCACCGCCTTGGCGTTTGATACCGAGCCAAAATACGGCGTCGCCGATACCGGCGCGCTAGGCGCGCTGGGTACTATACTGCCGCCCACCTTACGGTATGCACGCACCTGATAATAGTACGTCGTATTGGGTACCAGATTGCTGTCCGTAAAGCTCCGGCCTGACGTCGATTTGATGGAGACATATCCGCGGTTTATCGTCGTTGAGCGCAGCACCTCGTATCCACTGGCCCCTGTCACCGAAGACCACGATAGCTTGACGCTGCTGGGTGAACTCACCGCTGCTTTCAAGCCCGAAACGTTGCCGAGTATCGGCTTAGCGCTCGCCGTGGGCGAAGCGCTGGTGCTGTATATCGGTTGTCGGTTCACCGTGCGATATACCTTGATTTGATAGTAGTAGGTGACGAACGGCGTACAGGTAGTGTCCTTGTAGTACGTGCTTGACGTCGATCCTATGCGCGTGTATGTACCATGCCCCTCTGTCGCGCGCCATACCTCATACTTCGTTCGTCCCGCTACTGATCTCCACGAAATCTTCACGCTTGTGGGGTTATACGCTGACGCAGAAACACCGGATACAGCAGAAAGCATCGGCTTTGCGGAGACAATGGCGGAATAACTTCCGTATACCTTTCCGCTCGCGTATGGTCGCACCTTATAGTAATAGGCTGTGCCGGTGCCGAGACCCGTGTTGGTATAGCTCAGAGAAGACGTCGTTTTGACAAGGCTGTAGCTTCCGTTCTGCGAGGTCGCGCGATATACCTGATATCCACTCGCACCCGGCACTGAACTCCACGATACCTTCACACTGTTGTAGCTTATCGTCGAGGCGCTGGCTGTGGGCGCCGCGGGCACCGGTGTCGCCGCCGCATAGGCCGACCGGCCGCCGTACGTTGTCGCCGTGGAGGCGGTACAGTATGCGTTAACCTTGTAATAATACAGCGTATTGAGGTTTAAGCCCGTATTGGTATAGGTGGTGCCGGACGCTGTGCCCAGTTTGGTATAGGGCCCGTTTTCGCTTGAGCTGCGCCACACCTCGTATCCGGTGGCTCCGGTCACGGCTGTCCATGTCAGCTTGATGTTGTTATAACCGGACGATGCCGCTGCGATCGTCGGCACACCGATCGCGGCAAACTCGGCGGTGATGTTCTGTTCCGCGTTGGCCGTGAGCGTATACTTGGCACTGGTGGAAAGCTGCGTTGTTCCGTCTGTCCAGCGCACAAAACGGCATCCCGTATTGGGCGTGGCAACAAGTATTACCTTAGCACCATTGTTATATGTGCCATTGCCGGTAACTATACCATAAGTTGTGTTGCTTGAAAGAGCGGTAATGGTATATTGAGCTGGTTGTACCGTTATATTACAGGTCGTAGATTTGCCATCCGCCGTTGCGGTGATCGTTGCGCTGCCCACGCCCACCGCCGTGACTTTGCCGGTTTGATCCACGGTCGCAATAGTTGTATTGCTGCTGGACCATGTAATGGTTGGATATGTCGAATCATCCGGAAGAACTGTAGCTGTTAAAACGGTAGTATCATTATCATACATTTCAATATTATCTTGATTAACTGTTAGTCCTGTAACATGTTTTGCTTCCCTAGTGACTTGAAGCGTTATTGTCTTTTTCGTTATTCCGTCCTGAGCAGTTATTTCAATATTAATTTGTCTAATTTCCCCTGCCGCCAGTACCACCGTTTTACTCGATGCAACTACTCCGTTTATTCGCAATGTTGCCTGACTGTCTGCTTTAACGGCGGAAATTGTTGTTGACGAAGTTGCATTTGGCAGAACGATGCAATATTGAGTTAAACTTTCATTAAAGGCAGGGGATAAAGATCCTTCCGTTGTGCCTATCGTAGACGGGGATGCATTATTTGAATATGCGGCTCTTGTAATATGAAGGGTATATGTATTCTTCGTTGCTCCGTCAGGAGCCGTAACTATAATATTTATATCCTTCGTTTCGCCATTAGTCAGCGAAATGTATTTTGAGAGTGTAACGCTCCCGTCTATGGATATTGTTTGTGAAGGCAGTACTTTTGCAGCCGTTACGGAAGTTCCGTTCGTAACGGCGGGTAATGAAACAGAATATTGATACGTGTCGGCGTTAAACACAGGCGTTATAGTTCCGCCCGTTATATTCAGAGAAGAAAGCTGCGTATTTTGTTCTATATCGACGTAACTTTTTATATAATAATCTCCGTTCGTTTTTCTTTGAATAATAATCAAATTGCTACCGTTATACTGCAAATTTATATAATCATCAGTTGACGTCATGGTAAATCGAGAAGTTCTCTCATTATAGTTATACACACGAAGTGTTTTCCCTTTTGCAGTATAAAATCTGTTATTATTAAGATCAAAACATATAGTATCAAATGCATTCCCCAGGCTGCATTCAAAAACCATATCCCCTGAACGCGAGGCTGCGCATGTAAATACATTGCCCGAACCATTGAAGATATGATTACTATCGGGAGATATGCGCATATAGGACGTCCTGCTGTAACTAGTGTTACTTGGAGAATAAAATTCACCTGTTATTACACCGTCAGCAACTTCACATGCCTTCATCCATTTGCTCGACGAATTCTCTATATAGTATATTTTACCTGATTGCACATTTCTTTCTATTGTCGATTTATAGTATACGTTTCCCCAATTGCATATAAATTCTCCTGTATTTGCGTATACTGCGATTCCTGAGAATTGCCCACTGCCCGGCGAGATATAAAGCCTGCCCTGCTCGTCGACTTCGATATCATACGGGTCCATCGTGTTAATAACTTTTTCAACTTTAAATGTACCGCAATCTATGATTGCTACGGCCCCTGAACCGTAGGTGCTGCTTGAATGCCCTTTCCGTGTAAGAGTTACATAGACCTTACCATCCTTAATTGCCAGATATTCAGTCCTGTAATTGAATGTCTTTTCCGTTATCTCTCCTGTTTCATAGTTCACCCTGTACAAGCTGTATCCATCCGAAGCAGTCATGTACTCAACCGGTTGGTCAGGGGAAATAACCACATCCATCGGTGTAAAAGGCAGCTTTACACGAGCGTCATATGGTTGATGTGAGGGATCACTTGCGCGTCTTGTTATGGTTAGATAATATGTCTCTTCTCTTCCGGTATCTGTATCGGTCACCGTTATTGTAAAAACGTTCTCGCCGACTGAAAGCGACAGTATGCCGGTATCGCCCGATATAACAGCTCCGGACTTTACCGCCTGCGCTTCGACTGAAATACTCTGCATTGCAAACGGTGCCGTCCAGCTTCTCATGTCCATTTGCACAGTGAAAAGATCGGAAAAAACGTCCCCGTTTATCAAAAGTGATTTTAAAAGCGCTCCGGTATTAACTGAACGAAACATAATCGTTCCAGACGCATTATATTCTCCGATTATCAAACGCCCGTTCTTACAGAACATGTATTTTATCGACGCAGGCTCAGACATTACACGTTTTAACGTAAAGTCTGATGCATCATATACGCTGATGCATCCGTTTACAAGGTATAGTTCGTTTTCACTGGAGTCTACAGCCAAAAGCGAAAATGGTTTTGTGTTCCCGTCGCTTATAAGGTCTTCGGCAGAATCTGTGCTGCAGGTAAGGATCGTTCCTGTATCCAAAACAAGGTGCTCCCCATCCGGCATTATCGACAGCTCTTCCGCTTGAAAATTGGTTCTTTTTATGACGGAGAGCTGGCCGTTTGTGTTCTTCAGGGCACACGTGTTTGAAGAGACCGTATATATGATCCCGGTAACGGGGTTGATCTCCAGGTCGGAGATGGACAGATTTAATGTCGAGGTCTCTTCAAGTGTAATTCTGGAGTATGAATAGAGTTTCTCACCATATGCATATATATAATCGGTATCGCCTGCTAGACCTCGTATGATTTCATCGGTATTAAACGATCCGGTTATGCTTAGCGTATCGGGATCTATGAGCGCTATGGTCTGTATATTATATTCGGTATTATAATATGCAACTAATATCGTATCGTCTGCCAAACCGAGCGCGCTGACTGTTCCCGGAATAGAAATCTTAGAAACTTGGCCGGTTATGCAGTCGGCTTTATAAACCGCGTTCTGCCCATCTGTCGTCATAAATACCGCTTTGCCGTCGGGCGAGGAAACAGTTAATCCGGGGGTAAATCCAGAGTCAAGTGTTACTGTATGGTTTCCGGACTCTCTGCTGACATGTATCTTATAGGTATTGACGGTATATCCATCGCTCGCAGTTACCTGAACGGTTATATCCTGCGTCTGGCCTATTTCAAGGCTGACATTCCTTTCAGTTACAGCTGCACCGTTGATAGTCATGGCCGATGCCGCATCGGCTAATACCGGCGTTATTTTTGTGGATGAGATATGCTTGTCAAGTTTTATTTCATATTCAAACGTTCTAGCGTCAAAAACAGGGCTCAAAGTACCTGCGGTGATATTTATAGCCGAAAGGCACGCATTGCCAACCGGACGCCTCAGTACATGCAGTATATAATTACTGGTGCTTTGCGCGCCGGTTACGGTTATGGTAAAAGTATTGTCCCCGATATTGAGGGGTACCGTTCCGGTACTACCGCTTACCAATGAGCAGCCCATTTGCGCTTCTGCGCCTATGGTTATCGTTTCGTCATCCGTAATAAGCGTTTGGCTATACTCTCGGCTTGTCGGGTTAAAACCGGCTACTTCGGTCCCGTTCACCGTTATTCCACTCAGAAACGTATCGTCCAGATAACTGATGTAATAATCGCCGTTTGATTTTTGCCATAGCGCGGCGAGGCGGGTGCCACTGTACTCCAAACTAACTATTTTATCGGAAAACGTCTGCGAAAAGCGCACGGTTCGGCTATCATAATTATATGCTGTAAGCGTTCTTTCATTTGCTGTAAAAATTGCGTTGTTATTCAAATCGAAGCAGATGGAACCAAAACCGTTCGCTAAAAGCCCGTTAAACAACATATCACCTGTTTGAGTGTGTTTGCATGTGTAAACACCCCTATCGCCGCAAAAAAGATACAAGCCGTCGGGCGATAAACGGAAGTATTGATTATAAATTCCGCCCTCATGAGGGTAGACGTAGCTGTTGGTAATTATCCCATCAACAATCTCAAGAGCATATAGGTCATCATATTCAAATGCGTATATTTTACCTGTAAGACAGTTCATCTCAAGATTATAATACGATCTTCCATATGTTCTTGAAATATACGATTCGTTGCCTGTGTCGAAGACAGCAAAATAAGTTAAGTTGCTTGAAGAATATCTTAAATAGATCCTCCCGGAATCATCCACTTCGATATCCCCCGTATTGCCTTCGATATTCATGATTGTTTCAGTAGTAAATGTTTCCGCATCTATTACAGCAACCGACCCGTAATTACCCTGAGTTTTATACGTTCCGTCGGATTGCCCGTTTAACGAAACATAAACTTTACCGTTCCTTACAACAAGGTATTGAGGTTCAAAATCGAATTTCTTGCGCGTTATCTCCCCTGTTTCATAATTGACCTTGTATACGCTGTCGTCGCCGAGAGAGGTCATGAACGCTATCGGTTTTCCTTGTTCGAACGCTGTATCCCGCGGATAGAACCCAAGCTTTACGCGCGCGTCGCAGGCTGGCGGGTCAGCCGACGCCCTGTTTATCGTTATATAATATGTCTCTGAACCGCCCGTATCCGGGTTGGTCACGGTCACCGCGAATACATTCTCACCATCGGAGAGCGTTTGAATGCCGATATCCCCCGAAATGACAGCGGTGCTTTTTCGCGGTACGGCTTCGATATCCGCTGTTTGCAGCGAATGAAACACTTCTCCCCGGTCAATGTTCAAATACGCAGGATAAAATGCACAAAAAGCGTCGCCGTTTATCTTGAGCGTTTTTATAAGGCAGCCTGTTTCCATCGAATTGAATTCAATCCCGCCTTCTGACTTCTCGAGGCCTGTTATAAGCCTTCCGCCCGTACAGAACAGATATTTAACCGTTCCGGGTTCCAGCATGTACTGCGTTAACGAATAATCGTCAAGATCATAGACTCCGATGCGCATATCATACGCGGCATACAATTCGTTTGCGCCGACATCCACACAAGCCATGCCGTTGCAGGCAACCTCCGAGGTATAAACCAGGTCTTCCGCCGCGATTGAACTGCAGGTATATATCTTACCGTCGTCCAGAACAAGATGTTTTCCGTCAGGAAGAACAGTAATATTTACGGACTCGCCGGATATTTCTTTTCTTACTGAAAGCTGGCCGTTTATAACATTGTATGATTTGATGCTGTATGAAGAAACATAGATGCCCCCGGTTACAGTATTGGCCTGTATATCGTATATTCGCTCAAAGCTTGATACAAGTGAAGATAACTTTTCATGGTCCGCGAGGGAGAACACGCTTAATGAAGTATCATAATATAAATAAGCATAATCCGCGTCTAACGCAAAACCGTAATAATACGTGTCTGCCTCAAACATCTGGGCAAATGTAAATGATCCGGTATCTATGATGCCGACAGAAGATTTGTTGAATTCAGGGTTGTCGTATAGCACATAAAGCGCTGAATTTGCCATATATATATCACGCACAATGCCGGGTATATCCAGCGCGGTTGTCTCCCCGGTAATGCAATCGGCTTTATATACAGTATTTGCATTTTCTCCGATTAGGAAAACAGACTGTCCGTCATGCGCAGGAACGACATTGCCAGGCACGAAGTCGTTTGGCATAGAAGCAGATCGGTTTCCGGTCTGCCTCTTTATATGTAATATGTAAGTTTGAATCGTATATCCGTCATTCGCCGTAACATCTATCAATACATCCTGAGATTCCCCTATTTTTAGTGTGGCTGATATATTGTTTACAGCGGCACCGTCAATTGTTATCGAAACATCCGAGTCGGCTGGAACCGGTGTTACCGTCACAGAAGGCGTATCCTTATCTAGCAACAAGTCGTATTCCAGCGTATCCGCGCTAAACGAAGGACTTATTGTTCCCGCCGTTGTATCGATTTCCGAGAGGCTTGCGTTTCCAATCGAACGTCTGGTTATATTAAGCGTGTAGGCGCGCGCCTGTCCGCTCGCCACCCCTGTCACAGTGATAGTATAGATATTTTCCCCTATATTAAGAGGCTGTATTCCAATATTCCCGGCAGCTTGCGAACCTTCCATGAGCAGTCCGGAGCCGATCGCAATAGTATCCGCATCCGTTGTCAGCGTTTGGCTGTATTCTACGGTATTTGGGTCGAACCCTGCTAGGCTTGTCCCATTCAGCGTTATTTTCGACAGAAGTGTATCGTCGAGATAGTTTACGTAGTAATCGCCGCTGCTTTTCTTTTGGACCGCGATGATGCGGCTGCCGTCGTATTGCAGGCTGATAAAATCATCTGTTGATACATACGTGAATTTCTTGACTCTCGTTGTGTAGTTGTATGCCGTCAGCGTCTTATCTTTAGCGGTGTAAAATGTATTGTTACTTAAGTCAAAGCAAATTGTATTGAACTGCTCCCCAATTTTGCCGTCATACTGCATATCATCAGTTAATACCTGGGCGCATTTAAATATCGTTCCCGCTCCGTTGAATATATATTGCCCGTCCGGTGAAATGCGCATATAACTCGTCATCGTGTAATCACGTGAGCTATAGCGGTATGCTGTAATAACGCCGTCTGTTATATCAAATGCTTGTAAGTGTGCTGAAGTCAGATCTTCCTTCGCATATATCCTGCCTGTCTGTAAGCTTCGTTCAATGTAGGATCCGTAATAAACCGGAAAATAGCTGGAGAGCAATGTGCCCGTGTTTTCATATACTGACAATATGGAGTTTTGGTATGACCCCGGCGCCAGATAAAGCCTTCCCTGTTCATCCACTTCAATATCGCTGATATCGGTATTCGTACTTATTATGCGTTCTGTTTTAAATGTCTCCGTATCTATAATTGCGACCGCACCATAACCATCCTCAAGCGTTTGGGAACTGTCATAATATTGATGGCCCGTTATCGTCATGGTCAGATAAAGTTTACTGTTCTTTATGGCTATGCGTTCCGCTTTAAAGCCAAATGACTTCTCTGTGATCTCTCCGGTAGTCAGGTCCACGCGGTAAAGGCTATATCCGTCTTTCTCGGTCATATACGCTACAGGCTGGTCGGGGTCAGTCACTGTGTCCAATGGCGTAAAACCAAGGTTTACGCGTCCGTCGGACGTTACCGGTGGCGGGTCGCTGGATCTTCTTGTAAACTTCAATGTATAGTGCTGACTCCTGCCTGTATACGGGTCAGTCACGACAATGTCAAATGTGTTATCGCCAATAACAAGAAGCTGCGTTCCAATATCTCCGGATACGACCGCATTATCGTTCATTGCATGAGCTTCAATTTCAACACTGTCCGTTTCATACGGGACCTCTCCCTTGTTTATATCAAAATGTGCCGGGTAAAATTCCGTAAAGGGTTCGCTGTTAATGGTCAGCGAGTTCAGCAAAGTGCCTGCGTTTACACCCCGCAGCAATAATTCGCCGCCAGTATTTTTTTGTGCTATTATCAGTTTCCCGCCGCCAAAAAGCAGATTGTTTATCATCATATCTTCGGTAATCACATACTTAAAAGAAAAATCCGAATTATTGTATACAAAAATCAGCCTCTGGTTAGCAATATAAACATCGCTGTCCACTATACACATTGTGGTATTGGCTTGCGTTTTCGCGGTGAATTGTAGGTCTTCTTCGCTATTCGTGCTGCATGTAAGTACAGTGCCGCTGCCCAATATTAGGTGCTGCCCGTCTGGCATAATTAAAAGCTTGTTTCCTGTATCATAAGGTTCCCGTGAGAATTGCGCGATCTGTCCGTTTTCCACGCTGAAAGAATAAACATAATTCGTTAATACACCGTATAGATATCCGGTCACCGGGTTTACCACGATTTCGGACAAAGGACTTACCGCTATGGAAGAGGTCTTCGCTTTAGTCTCACGGGAATAGGCTTCCAATATGCTGCTGTTAAATACATATATATAATTCTCGTCTGCCACAATACCTGTAACGTCTATATCTACATTAAACGAGTCAGTCAGTGTAAATGTACTCGTATCGACTATTGCTACAGCATCAGCATTGGCCTCAGGGGTTGAAAGTGCTACAACAAGCGTATCGCCTGTTACAGTTACTCTTCTGGGGTTATATTGCAAGCCCAGCGATGATATCTCGCCTGTGCCCATATTAAATGCAATTACCCTTTTACCAACGCTGTCTAAAAAGTAAGCCGTATCCCCGTTCTTTGAGGAAGCTACATTCCCCGGAGATAAAAAATTTGAGCTTATGGTAAATGTATCTCCTGCTTTCTGCCGGTAAATAGTTATATTGTATGTCTTGGTCGTTGTTCCGTCACGCGAGGTGGTAATTATCTTTATTTGCTTTGTTTCCCCTTCTACAACCGAAATAAGCTTCTCTGTTCCTGCAGTACCATCTATCGTAAGCTGTCCAGCTGAATCCTGTAAAGCTGCACTAACGATAATGTCCTGCTGTGTTGAGCTCATAAGCACTTTATATGAAAGTATTGTAGGCGTAAAATACGGATAGAGGTAACCGTTTGTCATTGAAATGCTTGAAAGATAAGCATTGCTGGAAGGCCATTGGCGGTTTACATGTACTGAATATGTTTTTTTAGTCAAGCCGTCCTGGGCAGTCACCTCAATCACAGCGTCCTTTGTTTCACCACTGTTTAACTGAAGAGTAATACTATTTTGTATGGTACCGTTTATTTTAACCGTCGAAGCGCTATCGGCTTTTACTGTAGAGACAGTTACGCTCGATGTAGTACTGACCAGTGTTAGATAATACTCTGTTGTACCCGCGCTAAAAGCAGGAGTGATCGTACCTGAACTCGTGCTGATACTTAAAAGATCCGCATTGACTGCAGGAAGACAGCTTACATGCACAGTATAGATGTTTTTAGTTATGCCATCCTGTGCTGTGACTTCAATTACCGCTTCCTTTGTTTCGTCCACGGCCAGCTCCAACGTTAAACTATCCTGAACGGTCCCGTTGATCGTTACAATGGAATCTTCCTTTGCTTTAACAGTGGTAATATCTACACTGCCGGCGTCATTCGTCAGCGTCAAATCATACTCAAATATATCCGCATTAAAAGATGGAGATATAGCGCCAACGCTGGTGGTGATAGAAGAAAGATATGCATCGTTGCTTGTTGAAGCACGAGTAACATGTACAGTATATGTTTTTTGTGTAATCTCATCACTAGCCGTAACTACCACGGTAACATCTGCAGTTTCACTGGTTCCTAACTGAAGCGTTATACTTTCCTGAGGAGTCCCGTTTATTATTATGGAAGCTTCGCTATCGGCTTTAACCACATTAACTGTAACATTACCATCCTCATAGGGCAGCACAAGATTATACTCTGTTATAGCACTATCAAAATCGGGAGATAATATACCATTTGTAACGACAATAGCATCCAATTCTGCAGTTATTTCATCAGCGTACACCAAATTGGGATAATAAGAAAACACCATGCACATAGCAAGTAGAATTGATAATACCTTTGCAGTTCGTTTCATGCGTTCTCCTCAAGCATTGCGTATAATTACCATAAACATGTATTAATATATATAATAGTGATATTTTTCTATATATATTATAGCATCTTATGATTTTTATTCAAGCTTTGGACACTACTAGAATTGTTAACAACCGCTCCGCGTTCTTTCCCTTCGGGAGGAGGAAAGGACACGCTAGTTATCTGCGTAGACTGGATATACAAAGGAAAATTGTCTAGGGGCTTGGTCCCGGAAGCATCTGGCGAAGGAATAGGAAAAACCGACAGATAAACGGCTCTTCTAAGGCCGCTGGATACGATTAATTGACCCCAATACTTATAAACAATTCATTTCAAATAATCCAGGTATATGGCCCAATATGGAGCTATTTCATCCAATTTAACCTGTTATATCGGCCTACAAATCAACACGTTTTAAGACCAGTCGGCATCGGACGGCCTAAAAATGCCTAAAACGGTTCGGGTGGCAGCACATATGAAATGCACCATACAAAACATCTTTATACCATCCCTCGCATCGCTTCATCAGCACCTTTTGTGGCTTCCTGCATCACCGCGCTGGTGACTCCCGTATAGATTCCCAGCGTTGTTGAAATGTCTTTATGCCCAAGGAATTCTTGAACCACCCTAGGGTTCACTCCACGTTCCAGCATCATAGTGGCGAAGGTATGGCGGAACTGATGGAACGTGATTTCCCCTACTCCTTTCTCTTCAAGATACCGCCCGAACTGCCGCCTGAATCCTGAATAACTCCTGAGCTTACCATCTTTATTTGGGAACACGAGATTTTCGACCTCAGTTGCTTTAAACCTTTGAATGTACAGCTTCTTCCATTCTTTCAGTACATCTTTAACCATTTGGGGCATCGGAAGTGTTCTCACAGAGCAAATCGTTTTGGTCCCACTGATTTGCATACTCCTGCCTGTCACCTTGCCGTCTATGCTTATCTCCGGTGTGGCCTTAGCGGCTTTGTTAATTGATACCGTTCCATTACTAAAATCAATATCATCCCACTTGAGCGCGATTACCTCTCCGATCCTCAATCCCATGCCCATCATGGTGTAAATGATCGGCTTATACGTCTCATGGCTCTCTATGGCCTGCATCACCTTCTTTCTGTCCTCTGATATGAGTGCTTTTGGTTTTCTTCTCGCTTCCTTGCGAGTGATCTTCACCTTGTCCAACGGGTTCTCCCCTACCATGTTAAATTCGATTGCGGCCTTGAACACCTGGTTTAACAAGTCGTACACGGCCTTGACGCTGCGTATGGATAGCCCGTCGTTCTTCAAGGCATTGAGCATCTGCTGTATCTGATATGCGTTGACCTTCTGCAGCGGAGTGCCTTTTAAATCAGCATCGATGCTTTTATTGATGTTCAGGTACCACTCGTATGTTCTTGGTGATACCGTTGGACGTTTAAAGTCCGTCAGCCATTTAATTATGAACTGTTCCATTGTGGTATTGTTATTGGGTTTTAGCATCTTTGCGTTGATGCTGCCTTGTAGTACCTTAAGCTGCTCAACCACTTCTGCCCGTGTGCCACCGAAAACCGTCTTCCTGATGCGCTTTCCGTTTTCGTCTACCCCCAACCCAATCTGTCCGCACCACCTGCCGTTTTTATGCTTGAACACACTGCCTTCGCCGTTACTTCTGCGATACTTCTTCTTATCTGTCATAGCGATTACTCCTTGTTAATTTTTAGTAGGTCACATGTTCGCTCTGATTGGCGTCATAGTCAAGCGGTCATTTGCATCTGCCAGAGCACAAATGACAGTACAGAGACTACCTTACGGTTGCCGATAGAGATTGTGGGAAAGCCTTCGCTTCGCATCAGCACCCGGACGTTGTCCCTGCCCACACCGAGTATCTCCATTAAATCGTTACAATCAAGATATTCTTTATTGTATTTACCCGATATGCGCTGAATTTCGGACATGATTAATTGCGTTGCATCAATCTGTGTCTTCGAGTAATTTGTCATATATCACCTCAAATTTAAACCACAATCTAGCGCTTTCGCTATAATCCAGGTGCTCGGGTTTTATCGGACGGTTTATGGTAAAAAAGAATATGGCCTCCAACGCAAAATAAGTAAGTAAGCGCCATAGGCAACTTATTAGATTATTTTAACCCGTTATTTTTTCGCTATTTTGTCTTCGTTATAATGCCGTTCTAACATTGGCAGATGGGATAAACTGAATTCTTATGAAACCTCAATCTCTCAAAAATTTCATCTGCTCAATTCATTGCACACTTAGTAAAAAAGGTCTATTAAGCCTAAAAGCGCATAAGAACATCAAAAGTAATAGAAAAAGTAAAACGGCCTTGAAGATCAAAAGGCCGAATCAGAGCTATATCATGTTTTTACACGGCTTAGCTTTTTTATACTACATTAATACTACACTATGACTTCCTCTGCCGCTCCAATATAATTATCTTTAATATTTAACAATCTTGTACAAATTTACTTAGGCACCTTATCCCATTCTTTTCTTCGAAAATCCCAAGATAAAGGTAGCGGTAAAATGATTGCTTACTACTCCATTATATAAATAATTAAGGCAAATCGTCTCGTAAAGGCAATTTTAAATAAAGTACCCACGCTTGTTTATTTATTGTTCTGCAATTAAGATTTTTTTAATATCTTGATATACTATATCTTTATTAACTATATCCCGATTGAATGAAATAGAAAAATCGCCACTATCCCCATACGTAAATAAAAAGTCCGTAAAACCGTTCACAACATAATCTTTAGTTCCGTGCTGGATATAATTACGAAAGGACTCTACGAACACCCCCCATTCAACCTTTGGACAAAAGTATATTGTCTCTAAGTAATATCGAAAAAGCTTAGGAAGCAGTTCATACATTCCGTCGCTCACAGGCAAAAATCCAACCGTTATATAGTCTTCCAATCTCTTAAGTCTTTTTCGTTTTTCAACATATATAGGAATCGGCTCGTATTTACCATTTTTCACAAAGTATTCAGATATTTCTTTGCCATATTCAGCCCGTTCTTTATTGGTTAAATTGATCCCATCTGTTCTATAATGACCGAAAAAAAATTCATTACCTTTCGTAAAATGCTTTGTTATGTATATGCATTTTTGGATTTTATCTGGCAACATACCAATATTCGTTATGCAAATGGTGCAAATCCCTCTCGACAATTCAAAAATATCTATATTAATTCTCTTATTATTCATGTATAACTCCTTATTTCTAACTATGGAAATATTACGGTGGGCGAGCTTTGCTCTTCCTTCTACACTATAACTTTGATATATCACTAAAAGAGCTATCTTCTATTTCATACAATTCGTTATCTCTCCTATTAGTTATGTCCCGGCGGGTGGCTATGCCAACCGTTAGCTGGATCCCAGTCAACTCTTAAAGACCACTTTGGCCCCTTATAACTAAAGAGTGTCGCACCTGTACCACCCTGTGCGTTTGGATTCCGATATAGCACTTCTGTATTTTTACCAATCCTATATCCATACCCATTATTACCAGAAAATACCTTTGACTGAACTATTCTTGGCATAATATTTGATCTATAAGTATACCAATAGCTCATCCCTATGGTCGAAAGACCAGCAAATACGTCGTTCCCGCCACCTGCTAAGAATTTTCCGAATTCACGCCCGATAAGTTTTCGTTCTCTTTCTGCTAGTGCTTTGATATCACTAGCACGAAGTGCAAACGGGTCTCCATCTACAATTTCAAGGGCAATAAAGGCATCTGATGTGAAATTTAAGAAACGCTCAGTTGTACCTGTTTCACCATTTGCGGCATGGACTAATGCCATCAAGGCTTCTTGTTTATTAGTGTGTTGGCCTCTTATATCAATAGTGCCATAAAAATCTGCTTCTTTTTCCAACTGTTCAAATGCTGTATCTAATAACTCGTCGTCGAGCCACCAAAGGCCTTCAAATATTTCAGAATCCCAAAACCGTTTACTAGGCGTAACTTTATTAGGTACAGTCCCTAATCCATACTCATGGCCGGATGGAACGGTTCCGTCGTCATAGACTGTCCCATCCGGATGAACCATTCGTTTGTGTCCAGATGGATCAATGAAGTTCGTTGGATTATTCCCGCAGTAACTATAAAGATGCTGCGTCCACGGCTCGTACGCGTTGCCAGTGTACGTATCCTGACTCAGGAACCTGCCCGATGCAGGGTTGTAGTACCGGGCGTTCATGTTGTAAAGCCCGGTGCTGGCGTCGCTTACCGCTCCGGTAAACTGGATTTCATTCTTGACCGCATCCCCGCTGGCTACGGTATTCCCGAAAGCGTCGTAGGTGTAGTTCTCTAAGCTAAGGCCTGTATTCGGGTCAATGAGGTTCGTCGTGCTGCCCAGGTAGTCATAGTTGTAGAACAGGAACTCGTTATTATACGGGTCCTCAAAGCGCTGGCTGGCGACGATCTGCCCGCCGGGTGTGAGGATGTTCTCCGTCTCGTATCCGTATATATCCTCGTTCGTGCTGAACAGGATGGCGCTGCCTGTATAATAATACTTCGACGTCGAATTTACAACAGTATCATATGTAGGATCGTCTGCATGGCGCGGGTTCTTTTGGTATTCGTCCTCCACCTTACCGATCCGCTGGCCGTCCGCGTTATAACTGTTGGTCTGGACCATTTTTCTGACCGCGTAGTTATCCGGATAGTTAACAGTTACGGTCCCTAGTTGGTTCGCAAAGTTATAGGTGTAGTCTGTCTTAATTTTAGTGACGTCAATTTCATCCGGCAGGTCGTCCGGCTTCGTACCGCTCTCATCACGGTTCACTTCTTGCGATTTCTGGTTTCCTCTGCCGTCGTAGGTGTAAACGTTCTTGAGTATGTAAGACGATCCGATTTTTCTTTGTACGCTTTCAAGTTGGTTTAGGTCGTTATAGTCATAAATTTGGTAATATTGTGTCGGACAACCTGTCATTTCGATTGTCATGCCGGTACGATTACCAACCCCATCATAGGTGAACGTTTCCGTCGTGTTTTTAGTGTCCGCGTCTTTCGTAATGTCGATATCGGAAATATGCAGCGCTCCGTTATCATAATACTGGTATTCCTTATGGATCACCTGCTCGTTGGCATCCGTAAAGTTGTTGGTGATCGTCTCGTTTTGAATCAGCCCGTTATCATAATAATTGATTACGTCTGTCTCCTGCTTATGGGTCGTCGCATCGCTCGTGGAGTCCGTAAACGTCATGATATGCAGTCTGCCCGCAGTGTCGTACTCGAACGAGCGGTCAATATACGCGCCGGTCAGGTTAAACTCCCGGTAATCCTTGATCTCCTTCGTGCTGCCGTCCGAATAATAATCATAGGACCTGACCATCTGGAACGTGCCGCATGCATCCGGCGTTCCTGTCTGGTCTAACTCAATGGATTGAAGCCGGGCATTATCATCGTAGCCGTATCGGATGGACTTCACTCTCACGACTGGCTCAGTTCCATCGCCTGCGTCTATAATCTGTCCATTGTCGTATCGCAGCAAGGTCAGGTTATAACCGTCCTCATATTTATAGTGGACGTTCAAGCCGTTTTCATTGTACTGCAATACCCTGCCCAGCCGGTCATATTCATACCCCTGCTGGCTCTTGATGGTGTCCTGTGCGTCATACAATGTCTTGGTTTCTATATTTCCTATGCCATTATACGCAATGATATAATGATCACCTTCTGTGGTTCCGTTGTAATAAGTCATCTGATGAACTCGTGCGAAATCATCATAAAGATATCTTTGCGTAACTTCATCATTGATACCGTCGCTGTTTGTATCACAGGTAATCATATCTTTGACGAGCGTGCTGTATCCCTTATTATCCGGGTTAGTCGAGTTTGGGTTATAGTATACGTACCGGCTCGTTACGATGCCCTCGGTTTCCGTCTGAACCTTCTTCCGAGGCTATCCATCCATGTATAGCTAATCTTCTTTCTCGCGTCTATGGTCATGTTGCCATATTGATTCGGATGGAGCGCATTCGTTATATCATACTCATACGTCGTAACGTCGTTCGTCGGAGTGGTAACAGTTTCTAGCCGTCCTATCGCATCGTAGGTATTGGATGTAACATTACCTTCAGCATCCGTTGCTGTATGTTGGTTTCCAGTAAAATAATACGTCACACTGTTTGTTAAATTCAGGTGGCCATAATCCGTTATCGTCTTAATGGTCCTTCCGTTGTCGTCATAGAAGGCCTTATCTAACCTGAACTTGCTGGTTGCAACATCCAAGGTTACTTTTTGCGTCAACACATTGCCGAGGTTGTCAAACTCGGTATTCTCAACTGCGGTTACTCCGTTGACGGTGGTCTTTATAAGCAGCCCGGCCTTGTCGTAATAGCTTATGCTAACCTGGTTGTCACTGGGGTCAGGGTAAACCACGGTTGTCGTCACATAATCGCCGTCGCTGTTCCGGTGGTAACTGACAGTCTGCGTATTCCAGACTTCTGTGCCGCCTACCAAATCGACCAACTGCTGCGTGATTTGAACTCGATCCATACTGTCATAGTCGTACTGGGTTTTCTGCAGCTTTGTCCCGAGGCCGCTTTCAGTGTATTTAAGGTTGAAGTTCTGGTCATATAGATAACTTTCCGTATGAAGCACAGTTCCCGCAGCATTTTTTTGGGTGATGCTGCCCGGCAATCCAAACGGGTTGTATTCATATACGGTCTTGTTGCCCATTTCATCAATCACCAACTCCGGCTGGTTTGAATCGTCGTATTCATCTACCCGGGCAGAACTGACCAAAGTGTTGGTTTTATCGTATATGTTTGTCTGCGCCAACCGGCCCAGCTCGTCGTAAGTATATTCTGTTTTTTTGCCATAGTAATCAATAGTAGTTTCCAGCAATCCGATCCGGTAGCTGGTCATGCTTCCCGTCTCACCATACAGGTTTGTATGGTAATACGTATTGCTGGTCTTTCGCCTAAGCGGATCAAACACTGTCAGTACATTTCCGTAGCTATAATACTCATACTCGGTTACATCATACGTCGTACTATCCTTGCTGTTCCTTACCTTTATATACCGAGGCTGATTAAAGCTGTTATATTCTTCGAATTTTGTTTCAGCCAGCAGTACATATTCGCCAACCCCTTGAGTTGTAAGCTTAGATTCTTTCTTGACCAGCGTGATGTTCCCCTTCAAATCATACTCAAAAGAATTCCTGATATCCTTCAATTCCAGATCTTCGCCGGTTATGTTCTGGTAATACATTGCGGACGGCTGGTACGAATCGGATGACCATTTATACTCATAATTAATGGTTCTGTTATCAGCGTCGGTAAATTGAGTTACCTGTCCCTGCTGATTAGCGGTGTAGCTGATTATGCTGCTATACCCTTCAAGGGTATCGGTTATTATTGACTTTGCGTCAAAACAGTCCTCCGTAGTTGCGTCATCCGGAGTAAACGAATAATCAAAGCACTCGCTGTTAGGTAAAGTAATCTTGTCTATTTTACCCTCGCTATACTCAATTACCGTGGTATGATTTTTGGGGTCCACAATTGTGAAATTTGAATGATAATCATAGCTCTCATGATGCGTCAGGTTCTTTACTGCCCAGCTGCCCTCATTATATGAAGCTGAAACCAATTGAACATCCCTTGGATCGTCAGGTTGCTCATAAATGTATGTACGGCCTCCCTGAATATCGGTTAACACATGATTGGCATCATACACCGGTATACCATCGGTGACAGCGATAAGGCGATCGGTAGCGTCATAGATCAGGTACATTGACTGTCCAACGCTATTTGTGACCTGATCCACGTTGCCTCTGGAGTCATAATGAAGAGTAAGTCGATTCCCATTCGGTTCGGAGAAGTACTTAAGCCTCAGTTCCCTGTCAAAATAGTATACAATGTTATCCTTGCGCGTCAGCCGATATTCATAATATGTCTGGCCGTTTTCCTGTATTGCAATTTTATCTATAGTCATGTATATCTTTTCATCGGGAAGATACTTATTGGGTTGAGCCTCTGTGTTTCTAAATCTGTGAATACTGCCGTCGCCATCTTTCAGTAAAAGGCCTATCTCATTTTCGCCGTTATCATCATATTCGATCAATAAACACGTGTTAAACGAGTAATCCCACCCGTCGCCTAACGCGCTGCGCGAAGAAGACATACTGTTATACGTTCTACGCATAGTCATTGCAAAAACCGGTCCGGTAACGACCAAGTCGGTAGCCGAATAAACGACGTTGCCAGCCTTATATTTGACTTCGTTCTCAAAATATTCGGCGCCGTTTGATACATTTACATAACCGCTGCCGCCGCCTGTCCTAAACGAGGTGTATGTCCAGTAGTTTTCGAGGCCCAATTGTTTATCCAGTTCGCCTTGGTCGACGATCTTGGCATATGCGTCGCTGGTAGGTGTACTCTCCCTTACATTTTCTCCAAACGTTTTTACTGCGGTCACGAGATAGTAGTACGTTTCACCATAATCCAGATTGAAATCGCTCCAGGACGTTTCCGTAATTCCCGTTGCGATTGGCTCAACATCCCAGGGCTCAAAGTACCTCGTCTTGGATCTGTATACGTTATAGGTGACACCAGCTGTTTCTGAAGCATCCCACCTGAGCAGCGTCTTATAATTGATCTGGGGATAAGCCGAAAGATTATGGGGTGGATCAATCAGATTGACGTGCATGATCTTATCCCCAAGTATATTCTGATACACCTGAAGAGACATGGAATCAATCTTTGGCTGTAATGAAAAATCCGGGCCGCTAAACATTGTAACTTTCATGCACAATTCGTTTCCGGAATTGTCCAATACGGTTTTGATACCAGGTGTTATATCTTCCCAGCTAATTCCACCATCAGTCGATACAGAATATACAATGTTGCTTTCATGCGTAGCGGATGTCGTCAGGTAAACCTGGGTTGCATCTGCCGCCAACATTTTTGTCGCTGTTCTGAACGTGCCTTCCGACGCGTATAAAGTTCCGTAATCCGCGTAATATCCTTTCAGGGCGATATAATGCGCACCATCATCAGTAACTTTTATAACCTCGTCTAATCCGCGAAGCCCATTCTCAAGCTCAGAAAATTCGTAATTATACTCAATCGCATCCTTATAATAAATCAATCTGACGTTGAGCTGCCAGTCGTATAGCTCCGGCGTTTTAGTCGGATCGCTTGACGTAAGAACTGCTTTCAATCTTAAGTTGCTTTTGATAGCAGGCGCATACACCTTGACGCCCGGAGTCAGCTCTATTGGCCAAGTATTGCCACCGTCCCCTGAGATATAATATCTTATCCTTGTAATATACTGACCCGTGGCATCTTTAAGTGTTGCCTCATTAGCCTGCAACTCTATATATGCAAAGCCGCCTTGTATGTCTTCAGTCGGCAAATAAGACAACAGCGTCCCTTCTGATACGTAACCATTTGCATCGGTAGCCAGTATGACCTTCCCGTCGCTTGTTACCCGAATCCCTGGGCTATTTTCTGAGTCCACGCCGGTGCTATCATTAAATTCGTCGCAGAAAGGCATATATATGTCGGTATCGGAGCTGAAATAATCTGTGGTACCGTCATTTGCACGAACATATAGCGATATGTTGCTGTCTTCAGGATATCTCGGCTGCCCTTCTTCGGTTTGCGTTATGTCAAAATCAAAACCGTTTCCAGCTTCACTCTGTCCAGCCAATTCGTTATTGACATACAGGCCAGCGTTTAAGCCATCAGTGGGTTCGTCATCTATTCTTGAATATGTAATATCCAATCCATGCTCCGGGTTTAATATCGTTTGATCAATGGTATCCCCGGTTGGCGTATCTATCTGCAAAGTCGCAGGAAGAAATACATTTACCTTTTGAAAGGTTAGTTTTGTATAAATATAGTTTCCAGCTGCATCAGTTACTTTTAACCTTAACGTATAGTTACCATTCTCGTAGCCGGACAGGTCAAGCGCATAATTGTTACTTAATACGTCTATGCCAGTACCACCGTCCAGCGGGGTGTCGCTGTCATTGAAAACAGGATCTGCACCCGGTTTAATATCAAGGCGCCAGTCAATCGGCAGCTGATCATCAGCTGAACTGACAACAGTTACTGTGCTCTTTGTAACTTTATTACTGCCTTCAAAATCCCCGTTTTGCAGGGTTATGGAAGAACTATCTATTTTAGTATCTTTTTTGTACGCGACAGAAGCATACGCACCAGTATTGCGATTTTTTCCGTCATGAAAACTCCCGCTGTCTTGTGCATATACGCGGATTTCATATTGTCCATCGGGAAGAGATGATAAATTCATCGGCCTAGTTCCACTATAAGCTGAAGTTGCTACACTATATTGATAGCCCTGTACGGGGTTCCCATTTTGATAAATACCATAATATAATATTCCTCCGGAATTCATCCCGTTTCCTTCATCTTTTAGGTCCCAATTTAAATTCACAGAAGTTATATATGTCCAATCCGTAATCGTACTATTGTTTATATCAGTTATATTAATGCTGTTAATCTGAGGTCCAGTATAATCTCCTGTTGTAAATGAAAAGCTCGTACCACTATTCCAGTTGCGGGAGGCATCTCTATTATCTTTGGCTTTTATAACGCAGGTATAGCTAGCGTTATCACTCAATCCGGTAAAAGTAGCAGAAAGGGTTTGACCTGCGTTTACAGTTTTAGTTTGACCATTGCATGTGATGGAGTATTGTGAAACGCCGGTACCCGTCCAATTTGGATGCGTCGCGTCTCTGGGGTAGCCTGGGTCAGTTGTTGCACCCCAACCTATGGTTACGGACACGTTGTCCCCTGCATTTGGGTTTGCGGTTTCTGATTTTTTTGATATGCCGCTAACGTTGTTAGGTGCTTTACTGTCATAATATGTAATGTTCAACTGCGGTCCCGGCCCATATGTCGCGTTCCACGTTGCCCATTCTTTATATTTACTTGTTGTCGACGTGTCTCGAAGCTCCAACCCAAAGTTATGGCCGCTTTGCCAATATTGGGCTATAGAAGTAATATTCCATGTATAAGAAGCATTCTGGGTAGCCGCTACCGTCTGAGATGATGTAGCAGTAGGATTACATTCTGGCCGCGTGTTCCAAGTCACGTTTAAGCCCCAGTCCTCGGTCACTTGATGTACCCCAACAACGCTCGAACTGGAGGCATCATAAGTCATTTTAGCTGTAAATGTCGCAGATTCAATTGTACAATTACCGTCGATTGGCAGGTTTATGAACTTGACTAATGAGTAGTTTAGATGGCTTGAGCTACCATAACCGGTACACATACAGTAGCTGGAGTTATAATGCGTTGTCGGATTGTCCTCGTTAATTCTGTTGTCAAGAACATTGTCTGTTCCATCATCGGCCTGAACAGTAGGGTCGATGATTACAGGATATACTGCGCTTTTTAGCCATTCTTCATCCAATATATATGTTATTATATATGTATTACTCTTCTTTTCTAATTTCACTTTGATATCAATACAGTTATCTTCAGAACTGTCATACATGTAAGGAGCCGGCATAAAGAATACAGTTTCATTCGTGCTTTTGGACACACCTTTAATTGAGTTATCGTCATTAAGGACTAAATCAACGCCCTGAGCTTGTACCCTTTGAACGATTTGTTTAATTCCGGTATAATGATCTAATATAATGTTTTCTTTTATTCTATTGGAATATACAACCTTCTGGACGTCCATACCTTGCAGGGCACCGTCATATTGCACTTCGGATGCGAAATTGGCGACATTATGTCTCTGATCGCCTTCTCTCATCTGATCTAACTGATCTTCAGTAACACTTAACGCTTCGGAATCACCCTTTTGGGAAGCATCTACACCATCAATCGTCCATGTCAATTTATAATCGCCATTGCTCAAACTTGATGCATTTGATGCGATTTCTGCTTCGGCGGAATTTTGTTTGTTCTTATATACCTTATTACCATTTGCATCCGTTGTGTATAAAAGCGTATTATCTATGTCCTTATAAACACCATTATCAAGGTAATGGATTGGCATACCATATACTACTGTTTCATATCGGCCGTTTTCGAGCTTAAAAGTCTTTGAATATTCAGTTCGTTCCTCTTCAACTTCTGTAGCCGCAACGTCAATATTTGCATCTGCAACAACCAGTTCTTCGGATGGTTCAAGGGGCGTTAAAGTATCAGTAGGTGTTGGAGTTGGTTCTTCAGTATCACTCGGTTCGGGTGAATCAGTTGGACTTGGTACTTCGGTTTCAGCGGGGGTGCTTGGCGCTTCGGATTCGGCGGGGCTTGGTACCTCTTCGTTTAATGATATACCCTGCAGGGATTGTGTTCCTTGAGCAAAAACCGTGCTCACCGGAAACATTCCTAAAACCAATGCAACCGTCAAGACCATACTGATAACTTTAACTAATCTTTTGTTCATCCCCTAATACCGTATCCTTTCATAATCGATGACAATTAAGACAAACTCACTTAATACAAACCAAACTAGGATTGCAAGAAAATAAGACTGGTCGCTCTTGATACTGGCTTTTTGGAAGTAGTTTCCCTTTTCGCTGATCTTTGAATAAATAAGAAACCCTCATTACAAAACATTTGCAATGCGGAGTTTCTATAGCGTTTCACTGTTCTGACATGTTGATGCATAATTTAATGATACCTAGCAAACGCAAATATTTCTGTCACTATTAATAATAACGAGCAAAAGAGAGAATATTTACAATATAATGTTATATATTTGTTTATTTTGTCGAAATATTTTTTATATATTCGATAATTCTAAAGGACAACATTTATAATGGGTTTTAATTACTGGAAAGATAACATTTTTCTTATGCAATGCACTTTAAGATCTTCAATGATTATTCGCCTAATCAAAGAAATGAGGAGTCAAAAGTTTCTATATGTATGTTATACTAAACTTTTAGAGAATCACGATACCTTTTATAGGTTGAAAATTATAATACAAGAGAAGAGGAGGGCTCGCATGAACCCCTTATAATTACAGAGTGGCTGGACAGCCGATTTTGTTTACTACATTTTGGAGTGATACGATAAAAGTACAGTCGCAAAATACCCTCACATGATAGAATAAAAAAGATGAGGAGGAAGCGACATTGAGTACATATGACAAACAGTTTAAAGAAGAGGCCGTCCGATTGGCTTATGAGGTGGGGACCAGAAAGGCAGCCCAACAGCTCGGAATATCATACCACACCTTGGTCGACTGGCGCAGCCGGTGGAAACAATATGGGGAAAGGGCCTACGTTGGCAGCGACGTTCGTACTCAGACACCGAAAAAACACAAAGGGAAATTGAACTGGAACGTGAAAACGCAGAACTGCGTCGTGCGAATGAGATACTCAAGGACGCTCTTGGTTTTTTCGCGAAGACCGAAAGAAGTAAAAACATGGCGGCTATTCAAATATATCAGTCTCAGATGTCAAAGATGGAATGTTGAGATAATGTGCCGTGTGCTTGGTGTGAGCGAGTCAGGATATTATCGCAGGCTAAGAACAACAGACAAGCCAAAACGCCGAGAACGTCTTCTGGTCGGAATAAAGAAAATCATCGGTCAATACAAGGACAATGACAATTATGGTGCCCGACGGATACATCTGGCACTAATACAAGAAGGAGAAGCCGTCAGCTATAGCACCGTATATCGAATCATGAAACAAAATGAGCTGATAAAGAAAGTCAAACGTCATCCTAATGGTATTACCCGCGAAGACGCGGCTGCTCAAAAAAGCGAGAACTTGATTAACCGCGATTTTACGGCAGAGGCTCCAAACCAAAAATGGCTATCCGACATTACCGAAGTGCCTTGCAGTGATGGGAAGCTGTATGTTGCAGCTGTGATGGATTGCTGTGGCGGAGAAATCGTCGGGCTGGCGATGGACGATAATATGCGTAAGGAACTGTGTATTCAGGCCTTCGAAAGTGCGCGCAGAGCACAAAATGCATACGGAATGATGTTTCATAGCGACAGGGGCAGCCAATTCACCAGTTACGCTTTCCGTGAGTCGCTCGTCAAATACGGTGCAGTACAAAGCATGAGCGGCACAGGCCGCTGCTCCGACAATGCCAGGATGGAGAGCTTCTTTGCAACACTGAAAAAAGAGAAGCTATACCGAATCCGGGCTGAGCGGTATCCAATGAGTTGGGTCAAAACGGTTATCTTTCGATATGTAATGGTTTACTACAACAGGCAAAGAATTTATACCTCAAATCCGGGTGGGTGGCCGCCGATAGTACATCGCGAGAGACGAAAGCGGCAAGCCGCATAGCCCAGTCAGCACGGCGAAATTTTCCGGAACCTCTGTTCCGCTACACAGTTCCCAGAAAATTCATTTGGGTGTTTGCAGACTGCACTTTTCTTGACAAGTCCAAAATTAAAAGGCGTCAAAAAGTACTCCTCAATATCAAAGCCTTCTATATTAACCATCCTTCAGCTATATCAGCAAGACATTTTTCGGGCAAAATATACGAAATTGCACCTCCATCCCGGAAGTGGGCCACCATCCGAAAAACCAAATACGAAGTGATTATCAAATTCATCATTAGAAACCATACGTTGCTTGGGCAGAAAGGCTTTCTGCCTCTGTCAAGGAACCAACTTCACCTTGCCACGGGCATCCTTGACAGAGACACCCATTCTTGCTGTTGGCTAAAGCCGGGCCATACTCTGCCAAAAGCTTAGCTTGCACTTGTAATTTACGATTCTATATATTTACTTAACCCAAACCTCATATTGATTATTAAATTCAAAGTCCTGATCAAGCTCGGCAAACATGTTACGCTTAGGGTTTCTTTCGGCCAGTTCATATATCTCTTCAATTGGCAATAAACCGCTGATCGAGTCATAGGTTGTACAGCATAACGCTCCTGTCATACATGCAATTTTAAGACAGTCAAAAACGTGGTACCCCCTTAGCATTGCTGATAAAAAGCCTGCAATTGTTGTATCGCCTCCGGCTAATGCGGATTTAAAGTTCCTCACTTCATATGTTTCTTTAAATAACTCGACATCGGCAAATCCTTGCCCTTTTTCGGGCATTCCTCTACCCATCCGCAGCAGTTCTTTTTGCCCAGCCGTTTTCAGATATATGCCTTTTGCTCCACATTTGATTAGCGCCATCGCGCAGCCCATTTTTAAAATCTTTTCTCCGAGCGTATATAATTTATCTATTTTAATATGTTTAGTAAAATCATCTGTGCCAGCAATTTTCTTAATTCGATTATATTCTTCCCTGTCCAGCATAAATAAGGCTTCTTCAATACTCGGTAAAAAGACATCTACAAACGGCAAAACTTTGCTTAGAATCAGTTCCCAATTGACCTTGCCCGATTCGCTGTTAGTATCCGGTAGACTCATATCCAGGGATGTTGTAATGCCCCGTTCTTTAGCCCGCCGGAATACTTCAGTCAATTGCAGACCTTCATCCTGAAACATCGCTTTCATAAGCGGAGGATAGCCAAAATGAAATAGTTTAGCGTCCCCAAGTTGTGAGTAATCAATATGTTTCGCTTCAAAACTATTATTACCCGCAGGATCATGCAGAATAATTCGATCTATGCCCGGCATTGACAAAACCACAGAATAAGAGGTTCTCACATCTTCATTCAGTGTTACAGGATACCCTGTCTTCATATCAATAATGTGATTTAAAATACTACCCAGTTCATCATTACCAACATTCGCCATGGGCAAAACTTTAAGCCCAAGCCTCGCCATGGCAAACCCCGTATTCGCGACTGGTCCTCCCGCGCTGAAAGCAATGCCATCCATATTAATAAGCCTGCCAGGAGTCAGAAAATCTGCAACACTTTTTATTTCATCTCCAACAAACCCAGGCGAAATGTCAATACAAATATGTCCGGCAGCCACTACATCACAATTTGTTCGTACTTGCTCATATGCATTAAGAATCATCGAATGCAAGCCGTTTGCTTTACCAATACCGCATATGGTTTCTACACAATGAGCCACTCCCATTTGCTTAATTGTGGATTGCAATTCAATCGCTTTATCATCATCCGCGTTGTCATATTTTAGGCATGACGCAATACCACAGGCAATCGAATCTGCCATAACCTCGTGCTCCATGCAATACAATGCCGCTCCAACCAGCCGGTCATTTCTACCAAGCTTTCGGATGGGATCCCGGCCTACCCTTGTCACGGTATCCGCCAGCGCCTTATTGGAAAATCGGTAGAGCAGGTCGTCGACATGCTCATAAAGTGCGGTGATCGGAACATCATATTCCTTGCTCAGTGCTGCCGCAACGCTCTTCATCGCTTTTTCGACCACGGGACGTATTTCCTTGTCTTCAACACACTCATAGACATATTGGTAGCCTTTCTGATATCCCAGATACGCGCTCATGGCATGGCCCATGTTGTGAATGAACAGCTTGCGCTTAATATAAAACCCAAACGGTGAGAACGGCACCAAATTTTTTATAGCCGGGGTCGCGCCTTTGAACGCGCTCTTATCGACCGGCAGCCGCTCGTAAGGCTCCGCCCATACCCGCAGAATATTGCCTTCCTTCATTTCATCCGTCATAACGGGAACCATGCGCCCGATGCTGGCTTCGACAAGCCCCAGGTTTTCGTCCAGCCAAGGCTTATATGCTTCCCCCAGTTCCTTTTCTATCAGGCCTCGAAGGTATTGATCCGCATCCAGCATGTTTTCGCATATGATGATGTTCAGCGGCCGCGGGTTACTTTTCGTCCGCAGCTTTATCCCTTCACACAGGGGTGCAACGATATGAGGCAACACATTGACGCCCACCGCTGTCGCAACCAACTCCGCTGCACAAACAGCCGAAGCCACAGCCTTTATGTCTCTGCCATTGATTGCACTGACATGATACACCATCTCATCTCTCTGCCCGTCGTTGGATACAATTTTAACCGGATAGGCGCTGTCCTCATACAATTTATCAACGATATCCGATGCAATATCAATAAAACAAACTTCGTAGCCGGACTCGCTCAGCAGCTTGCCGATAAAGCCCCGTCCGATATTCCCCGCTCCATACATTACCGCTTTTTTCATCTGTTGAACCTCGTCTGGTTTATTCAGTCTGGGGGGCGCAGCTTTTCTCGAATTGTTGGTACAGGGTCACCCAAAGCAATCGAAAATGCAGCGCCTTTACATAAGCCGCATTGCGTTAATCTACTATGTTATGGTTTTTGATTCTACGCAGGGTAATTAGCCAATGCGGCTTCGTCCGCGATTACAGTCAGGTCGCTGTGCAGCTGCAGAATCGACCCCGGATACTTTGGATTGATGTCGCCATACAGGCAAGCATGCAGTATTTCCGCCTTATCGCTGCCCGAACACATCAGCAGTATTCGTTTCGCCTGCATGATGGTGCCCATCCCCATCGTAATGGCGCTTTGGGGCACGGCTTCACGCGATTCAAAAAATCTTGCATTGGCGCTTTGGGTCGAAGTGGACAGCATCACCTTATGCGTATTCTTCGTGAAAGCCGCATCGGGTTCATTAAAGCCAATATGGCCGTTATGGCCAAGGCCCAGCACCTGCAAATCTACGCCACCGCTCGTCCGGATCTGCCCGTCATATTGGCTGCATTCGGCCTCAATGTCGTCTGCCAACCCGTTTGGTATGTGGGTATTGCGAGGCTCGATATTGATATGACTAAAAAAGCGGTCTCGCATAAACCATGCATAGCTTTGCCGGTTGTCGGCGGAAAGCCCGATATACTCATCCAGGTTAAACGTAACCGCCTCACAGAAGTCCACGTCACCCTTCGCATTCCATTCCGCCAATTGTTTATACATGCCGATCACCGTTTCACCCGTCGCCAGCCCAAGCACGCTCTTCGGGTAAAGGATCACCTGTGCTGAAACAATATTCGCTGCCTTCCGGCTCATGTCACGATAGTCTTTTGCCTTTACAATCTTCATTCTGTTCCACCTATGTTTATTTGTCCGTATCTTCTGTGGGTTCCCCCAGCACAATCCCCGAATGGTCGCGCAGCGTGAGGTATTGCTCATATACGTTCTCTCGCGGCGCGTTTTCCGCGATTTCACAGCCTGAGCTGACAATAATTCGCCTGTCCTTCCTGTTCAGCAGCTCCAAAACCTTCCACCTCACAAGCTGCCTGTCGCCTTCCAGATATGTGCCCACCGGATCAAGGTTGCCCGAAATGAACATATCGTCGTCAAATACCTGCAGCGCACGGTCCAGGTCCACCATCCAGTCCAGGTCGACAATGCTGACGCCCAGCCTCGGAAAGCATTCCAGCAGGTGGGTGCTGTTTCCGCATATATGAAGCCTGGGGATCATTCCTTCCTTTATGATCGCATCCACGACGCGTTTGTCGTACTCAAATACCAGCTCCTCATACATCTGCGAACTGATCTGCGAAGCCGCCGCTTCGCCCATCACGATCATCTCTGCGCCCGCTTGCTTCTGCGCTTTGACCGTACGGATGTTGACCTCGGTAACGATTTCAAATAAGTCGCGTACGAAACCGGGCTCATCGAGCATATCCATAAAAAAGTCTGCCATGCCCCTCAGCAACACGCTCACCGCCAGCGGTCCGTCGATTTCACCGTAGATGATATATTCATCCCCGGCCATCTTTTTGGCCAGCGCGATGGCTTCAAGCCGATCGAGTGAACGCTTTGCCTGAAACGGATCGAAAGGTTTCAGCCGGCCAATATCCGCTCGGGTCTGAAGCAAAGGCTGTACGTATTTGGGCATATCCTCGTCGGAGTACTCAAAGGTACCGCCGAAATCAGCAACCTCCCGATACGGATCGCACATCAGATTCAAAACATCGAACCGGAACACCTCACTCGTCTTTAGGTTGGCATCGACAATCTTTCGATAGTCGGTGCAAAACTGTCCAAATGGGATGTCCGCATACTTCGCAGCAAAATGGATTGCGATATTCATGTTGGGCACGCGGTCTACGCATTTGCCACCGATATAATTATAAAAACGCTGCCTGCCTGTCATATGGAACCTCCGTCACGAACATGCGGTGATGCTGCCCGAATCCTGCCCCTCGATACCTGCTATAAAAACACAGGGCAACCGCAATGCGATTGCCCTGCAGCACACATCTAAACTCCCAGGTAACCTTACAGGTCTACCACAACGCCCTCTTCCAAAGATTTCTTTGACGCAAGTATGATCTCAAGCACCTGCCGGGACTGCGCAGGCGTTACCGGCACCTCCGTACCCTTTATTACCGCGCCCACAAATTCTCCGATTTCCGCCGCGAACATATCCTTTTGCTCGGATTCGAGTGATACAACCTTGTCTTCGCCTGCAGGATAGTACGCAAAGCTGTTCCCGCGCTCCCCATCCTTGATGTTATGACCCGCCGTCAGCGAATACACCAGGGTTCCTTTATCGCCACAGCCACGGAATTCGATTGAGAACGGGAAATTGCCCGTCATTTCCAGCGAGGTTTCGCAAACCGCCTTTGTGCCATCCGCCCAAATCAGGCTCGTGCAGACATGGTTCCAACAGTCACTCGGGCTTTTCCATCCGGTTGCATAAACGCGACAGGGCATCCCATAAATGCTGTACAGAAAATCGATGTCATGAATGTTAATATCGTACAGGCCGCCGCCGCTGACCTCCGGCCTGCGGTGCCATGCCGTCCAGTTGGGATGCTGCGCCAGTCTTTTCTCATAGATCATATGCACTTTGCCCAGCTTGTCCTGCTGAATATAATCCCTGATCGTGATAAATTCCGGCCACCAGCGCGCCACCTGAGCAACCATGAAGGATACGTCGTTGTCTTTGCATGCTCCGGTCATCCGGTCAAACGACTCCAAATCAAATGTAACCGGCTTTTCACAAAGCACATTGCATTTTGCGTTGGCCGCCTTGATCACGAATTCCTCATGCAGGCTCGTCGGCAGACATATATCCGCAATGTCGATTTTCTGTGCGGCAGCCGCTTCTTCCAGAGTGGCATAGTATGCGCACTCCCCTCCTACCGCTTCGGCGCCCTTGAGGCCGTTTTCCTTGCTCTTATCGACAATGGCAACCACCTTTGCATCCGGAACACTTTTATACGCCTCAATATGCGCAAGACCAATGTATCCTGTTCCTAAAACCGCTACATTTAACATTTTGTTTCACCTTTCTTACTTTTTACATTAACCCGTAAAACAGATTATGTTGAGCTGCCGTTCGGGTGATACGGATAATGCTACGGCAACATCCGTTTGGGCACCATACGTAAGTAGTTCCGGTTAAGCCTGAATCCTTCCGCATAGGCCACTCCGCACTGATATCCCCTCGCCTTTGAACAGGTGCGTACCATATCCAAAAAGTCTATGCCATCATGCTCCAGCATCCATTTAATCTGGCTTTGGTGTTGCGATAGCGCCTCCATTTTCAGGTCTATAACGTCGCTGATATCCACATACTCCGTCGGCAGAAAATCGGCGCCTGTCAATGTGTCCATATGGTACAGTGGCGTTACCGGAGCGCTTGCCGGATGCGCATTAACATCATAATGATTGCAGCTGGCGGCAAACGTCGCACGGAAAACCGATAAATAAGTTTGCATGTGATCGTTCATATAATCCCGATCGTTATGAGTTATTATCATATCCGGCTGTACATCCCGGATTACTTTTGCCAGGCGAGCTACCAACTCATTGTTTTCCGCACTGACATGGAGGTCTCCTATATCAATGGCATAATACTGAGCACCAATCAGCCTGGCGGCTGACTGCGCTTCCTTCATACGTACTTCTCTGAGTTCTTCAGGCATAATTTCAACATGGCCGAGGTTGCCGTTTGCTACGTTGCACACCGCAACATCATGCCCTTGTTTAACGTACTTGGCTAATGTGCCAAAACAACTGATTTCCAAATCGTCCGGATGACATCCTACTGCTAAAACCTTCATGTAAAACTCCTTTGTATACCAATCACTTTATGCTGAGTATGGTTTCCAGCGAGAGTCTGGCATTAATGACGGACTGATACGGGAACCTCTTGTAATTCGGCAAAAACTCCACCGTAAGCCAGTCATCATATCCAATGCGGTGCACCGCTTTCATTACCGCCTCAAAATCCACATCCCCTTCGAACAGATCCACAAACATACCAAGGCCTGCCTGCTCGGAGCGGCAATCGCAAAAATGCAGTTTCTTGATGTGCTTTGTGCCCAATATATCGATCCATTGCTCCGGATAGCCTATATAGATGATGTTACCTACATCGAAGTATGCGCCCACATACGGCGATCCGATTTCATCGAGGAAACGTCTGAACTCAAGCGGCGACAGCAAAAACTTGTTCCATACATTTTCTATGCCCATGCAAACCTGCGCGGCAGCCGAGTAGGGCGCAAGCTCCGACAAGGCCTTCTGCGCATTCTCATATGCCCGGTCGTAGCGTATGATGCCGGGTGCAAAGTTTGTGCCCACCCAGCCCGGTACGATCAACACGGTATCCGCTCCCAACGCTGCCGCGGCATCAATCTGCTTCCGAGCGATATCCTTGGCATATTGAACATCCGCACGATCGTCGCCTGCAAGGTTGTGCTCCCACATGTTCCATGCGCCAACGGAGCAGACCTTGAGCCCCATGTCCTCAATCATACGCCGCATTCGCAGCATATCCGCGTCCTTGGTTCTCATATTCAGCTGCCCTTGCTCGCTTAGCACCAGTTCTACGCCGTCATAACCGGCTTTTTTACATTGCCCGCACGCCTCGGCGATGTCGACATCCTGTCCGAATGTATAAAAACTGACTCCTGTTTTCATCGTTCATCTCCCGCTTTTATATCCAGCCACAACCTGCCCGTATTGTTATTTCTTTTTGCGGGCGTTCTCAATATTGCTTAGTACGACCGCCGCAACGATGATCATACCGGTAATCACGATCTTGACATATGCGTCCACACCTAAAATGTCGAGCGCATTGGATATGATGCCTGTGAGCAGACAGCCAAGGAATGCGCCGAGAACGGTTCCGCGTCCACCTTCAAACGTAACGCCGCCGATCACCGCCGCAACCAGCGCATCCAGTTCGTACCCCGCGCCCGCGTTTGCCGTAATCGCATTCAGTCGCGCCGCGAATATCAAGCCCGCGATGCTGATAATGGCCCCGCCGATCCCATAGGTTATGATCTTATACAAATCCACGTTGATGCCCGACAGATACGCATTCTTTTCGTTGCCGCCGATCGCCACGATTCTGCGTCCAAACTTTGTCTTGTTCAGCAGCAGGTACATCAGCACAACGATCACCAGCATAAATATGACCATCAGTGGCACGATGCCAAATAGCTGTACCTTGCGCAAAAACTCCAGCTTGTTATTAAAGTTGATGAACGATCCCCCAGCAATCAGCAGCGAGACGCCATAGAATATCTGGCTGGTGCCCAATGTAATAATCAGCGGCATACACTTGGATTTTGCTATGATCAGACCGTTCAGCAATCCACACAGCGTCGATACGCCGATCCCCGCGAGCACTGCCGTAACCATATCGCCGCCGTTCATCACAATGGTCCCCACTACAACGCCCGAAAGGGTCATCATATTGCCGATTGAAAGATCAATACCGCCGCTGATCAGCAGCATGGTCATCGTCATCGTCAACACGCCCAGCACCGATATCTGCTGGAAGATAGCCATGATATTCGTCAGCTTAACAAACTTGGGATTGATGCTTCCCACGACGGCAATCAATAAAATGATGACCAGCCCCAGCAAAATTCGCTGATCTTTAAGCAGTCTGTTTTTTAAAACAAGCTTTTTCTCATTCATGGTCCTTCACTCCTAAGGCTTCTTTTATAATGGTCTGTTCGTTAATTTCCACACCGTTAAGCTCACATTTAATTGCGCCGTCCCGAACGATCAGCACGCGGTCGCTCATAGAGATCAGCTCAGGCATTTCCGAGGAAACCATGATGATACAGTTTCCGGCAGCTGCCAGGGCCGTCATTTGCTTATAAAACTCTGCTTTGGCACTTACGTCAATGCCGCGCGTAGGTTCGTCAAATATATAAACCTGTTGCTTTGCATACAGCCATTTTCCCAGAACGACCTTTTGCTGGTTCCCCCCGGAAAGAAACACCACCTGCTGCAGCAAACCGGGCGTTTTCACTTTTAGGTTCTCGACGATAGGCTGAACATCACCGGCCCGCTTTTTGTAGTCATAATATAAAGCCGGTTTCATATTCTGCAGGCCCACAATCAAAACATTCTCGAGCACACTTGAATTGAGCGTCAGCCCAAGCCGCTGCCGGTCCTCCGTGATATGTGCGATGCCTTCTTTTATGCTGTCCCTGGGATTGCGAAGCCTGAGCTTTTTCCCGTTTAAAAAAACATCACCCGCATGGCGCTTGTCCGCCGCAGAGATAGCGCGAACGATTTCGGTGCGTCCAGAGCCGACCATACCGGCGAGCCCCAGGATCTCACCCTTGCGCACGCTGAAATTGATCACCGGCGAATCCTTGTCGAGCTGAAGATTCTTTACCTCAAACATTACCTCTCCGACCGGGCAGGGATCCTTTTGATAAAACATATCCACAGGGCGGCCCACCATATCACGGGTGATATCGTTCAGAGAAATATCCTTATTTGCATTGTCGTACGTGCGGATTACGGAGCCATCGCGAATTACCGTAATCCGGTCCGCAATCTGCACCACTTCCTTTAAAAAATGCGAAATGTATATGATGCTGATGCCCCGCGCCGATATTTCCCGGACAACGTTCAATACCTTGCCGGCATCCTCAACGTTGAACATTGAGGTGGGCTCATCCATGATGAGTAGCTTGGACTCCTTCATCAGCGCTTTAAGTATCTTGACAAACTGTTGATCGGATACCGACATCCGTTCAATGGTTTGCAGGGGATCTATATAGATTTTAAACTGCTCCATCAAGGCGCGCACCCTGGCCAGCATCGATTTAAAATCCATGAAACCAAATTTGTTGGTAAGCTCTTTCCCAACAAATATATTCTCTACTGCATTCATTGTCGGAACAAGGTCGTTCTCCTGATATACGATGTCAATCCCCAGTTCCTGTGACAATACGGGAGTAAGCTCGCTGTACTTTTTGCCATTGATAATAATACTGCCAGCAGTGGGCGTATAGGCGCCGGACAATATCTTCATCAGTGTTGATTTTCCCGCTCCATTTTCTCCTACAAGGCAATGCACTTCGCCTTTATACACATCAAACGTTAAATCGGATAAGGCACGCACACCCGGAAATTCCTTGATGATGCCTTTCATTTTAATGATCGGCACCGCGATTGTGGTATCAATGCTCATATCGTTTCATCCTTAACAAAATGGATAGTAAGCCGTGCCCCATAGGATATATGGGGCACGGCACCACACCTTATTCGCCGTAAACGTATTCGTACGCTGCGGCATAATCCGACCAGTCAATCCAGGCAGACAGATCCGCGCCGGAAACCGGTACAATGGGCAGGCTCTGGAACTTCGGATCGGGAACCACGCCATTGACAACATAGTCATAAAGATTCTTGAAGGTCTGAACGCCCTGAATGGATACCGGGGCCGTCATGTTGGCCGCTTCAATACCTTCTTCAAGGAATCCGTAAGCATCGGGAGATCCGCCGGTGGATACGACCGGGATTTTCTCCATGCCCGCTTCGACCAGCGCCTGATAGCAGCCCTGCGCGATCTGGTCGTTGTTTGCAAATATGCAGTTGAACTCTACACCCGAATTGATGAAGTTCTGGGTCAGGTTCAGGCCGTCCTCGGTTGACCACGCTTCGGAGTTAGACAGTCCCACCATCTCAATTTTTCCAGCATTATCCGCAAGGGCCTGATCAACGCCGGTCTTGTATGCTTCAAACACACCGCCGCCGACTGCGCCTGCACAATAAAACACTTTCGGTTCTTCAACGTTCTTTGTCAGCCAATCAATTGCAGCATAACCGATATCGCCATACAAGCAGCCGATGGAAGCTACATACTGGTCAGGTTCACATACAGACGCGACGTCAATGTTTTCAACGGTTATCGGGATACCGGCCTCATTAGCCATTGCGACAAGCTGAGCGCCCTGCTCAGGAGAAATGGGGAATATGGATATGCCATCCACTTCCTGCTGAATCAGCGACTCCATACAGGATACCGACTGTGCGATATCATTCTGGGAATCCAGAATAACCACTTCAACCCCTGCCTGGTTGGCGGCATACTCGAACGCCTTCGAAGAATACTCGTTCCAGATATCCGCCATCTGATAGGCGATATATCCAAAAACAAGCGTATCATCTGCAGACGCTTCCGCCGATTCGTCCGTCGTTTGGGTTTGTGCAGCCTCTGAAGTTTCCGCCCCTGTCGTTTCAGTTTCAGCAGAATCCTGAGCGCACCCGACAAACAGGGCGGCGACCATCATCATGACTACACAGACCACCAATAATCTCTTAACCATTTTTTCCTCCGTAATAGTTAGTTTTATGCCACCGGACATGCCGGGAAGCAACATTTAAAACACGCCTTTTTCCTTTAGGTACGTATAAGAATCTTTCAAGGCCTGATTTACGTAATCAATATCGCCCGGAACCTTATCCCGCATCGTGAATTCCTGCGTATGCTCAATCTCTATCGAGAACGGTCCATCGTATCCCTGATCGGTTACATACTGCATAAAGCCGATCAAATCCAGTTCACCCTTCCCTAAAGCCGGAAAATTCCAGTCGTTGTTCATGCCCACCTTATCCTTCAGGTGCACAAAAGTAAGGCCACCTACACAGGTTTTTATCTCTTCGTTCGGCGACTTGCCGCCGTAGAATACCACGTTCGCAGTATCATAATTCACACCGACCCTGGGAGAATTTACAGGCTTTGTTATGCGGTATACGGATTCCCCCGTGCCGTATTCACCATGAACCTCGATGCCAAGGATCAGGTCGTTTCCCTCCAAGTCCGGCACCAGCGCCTTAATGTTCTGAATCAGCACATCATCGGTAAACGCTTCATCCTTTCCGAAATGCGCTTCGCCGGTGGATGAAATGATGTATTTGGCTCCAAACCGTTTGGCGAGCTTCATGTTTGCGCGGAAGTCATTGAGGCGCTCCACATCGGTTAGATTGCAGTGGCCGCTCACCGCAACACACTCCAGCCCCAGTTCCTTCATTTTGTTTTGAATCCGTGTCAGCTCGGCCTCTTCCATGTCTGGCATGATGTGTTCCGTCCAGCCGCGCACCGCAGCCAACTCAACGTACTGAAAACCCGCAGCCGCAATCCCCTCCAGCGCCTGGTCAGTCGAGAAGCCATGATAGGTATTGGTGTTGACAGCAATGATCTTTTTCATCGTTTCCTCCTTTTGTGTTGACTTACTCCGGGCGAGCTTACTCGTTACCCGTAAAACTATTTCAATTTCGCTTAATTGGTATCCGCACACAGCGGGCCGGCCAGTTCTTCCATAAAGAACAGCTTGCCCGGTAAAGTCGGTATAAAACTTGAAGTAACGCTCTTGTCCACGCCGTAGCGAAGCGTCATCCACAGGCTCATACCCTGCCACTGCATGCCACGTCCAAGCACCCCGTCTGCGCCGCCGATGCAATAATCGGATCCAAATATAACATCCGGCCCGATCGTGTTGGCATAGCAAGGTATCAGCGGCCAGCTGGATCGGAAGCTTGTGATGGCGTTTTGTTCAATCGTCAGCGGATGCAAGCGTGCGCCAAGGCGGTACCCTTCCTTCATCCAATCTTCAACGGTAGCGTATTCGTCCGCAAAATGCGGCTCCCAGAACGCAATATGGCACATGCGCCCAATGCCATATACCAGAACCTGACGTGCTCCTTTTGCTTTCAGCGCTGCAATCCTCTCCTGGTATAAAGGTAAATTCTCCTTTGTGGCAAAGTTGCGCTGCGCCTCCGGCACGGTCAGCGTTCCCAACGGACCGTAAAACGCATCGACCATGGCGTTCTGAAATGCCGCGGGATCGGTCGCCGGCAGCGTCTCCCCCTCTCCATTTGCCCATTCATCCATGTTAAAGCCATGAACATGGCTGCAACTGACATCCCACTGTTTCAGAAAATAAACCGCCCACTTATACATCCCCATGGGGCCAACCGGAAGTATCAGTATCAGCTCGCGGTCCTCGTCTTTTGCCAGCTTGATTTGCATTGCGATTTCATGCCCCATATAGACGCCGAACTCTTCCAGATTCGAGCATGAGATCGGACGGAAATCTGGATTCCAATGCGGCTGGCTTTCGCATACGGTTTCAGGTTCATTGGTAACACACGCCTTTATCTTTTCAATATTCCAGCCCTTGGGAAATATTGTCAAAAAGTACGACCCCTGCAAAGTATTCAACATGTCCATTCTGCGGTCCCCCTTGTAGATTGTTTTTATATCTTTTGTCCACTGGATTAATTAATTATTACACTCATATTTAAAAATGTCAAGCGCATATTGTGTCTTATAAAGAAGGGTAAAATCCTTTACTTCGGCTTGTATTTTTGTTCGCTTTTAGTTATACTGGTGTTAAAAACTTATTTAAATAATAAAGTAGATGGATTAATTATGACTCTCTTCACTAACGGCGACCGCAACCACGACGGCTTTTCCCAGCAGCTGATGAAAAGCAGCAACTTGATGTTGCTTTTTAACTTGATACGTAAAAAGATGCCCATCTCCCGCGCAGCCCTGGCAAAGGAAACAGGGCTTTCCCCCACCACCGTCTCAATATTGGTCGATGAGATGATGCAAAGTAAGTGGATTTGTGAAGTTGGGACCGGACAGGCACCCGAGCGCGGGCGCAAGCCGATACTGCTGGAGGTCAACGCCTCGCGCGGATATGTCGTCACCATCGATATATTCAGCGGCGGCTATAAATGCACACTGTACGACCTGTGCCTGAAGAATGCCGGCAATATACGTGTGCGAATGTACAAATATACAAGCCAGGATATTTTTAATACGATTTATGAATTGCTTAAATCCAAGCGCATTGCACAGTACCGATTAATTGGTATCCACATTATTTTTCCAGGTTTGTTTGACGCAGAAACCGGCAAGCTTCGTTTGTCCGTGGTCCTTCAGCCCGATGAAATGAACTATACCGATATCGTCGAGGTGCTAAAGGAGCGCTTCCCAAAGACCGTTGTCATGATTAATAACAACGGCGGAGTGATTGCGTTTTCTGAATTCATCGTCGAAGGAGAAGATGTTGATATCCCCCTGTTGTCAGTCAATATCGATGAGGGCATCAGCGGCGGAATGGTTCTTCGTGAAACCCGAAGCGGATCCCGGATGTGCTTCCCTTTAGAAATCGGCCATATTATCGTGGACAATGACGGTCCTCAGTGTAAATGCGGTAACCGTGGATGTTTGGAAACGCTTTGCTCTACATCGGCCCTGTTCCGTAGTCTGAACGATAGAGCTCATTTGGGGCTGACCTTTCGCGATACTTTCGGCGCAGAATGCAACCAAGAGGCCATGGAGACCACCGCAGCGCTTTTCAAGGACAACGATCCCCGCGTCATGCCCGTAATTAAAGATTATGCATATACGCTATGCAGTGGGCTGGTAAGCACCGTCAACCTTTGCAATATAAAATGCATTCATATCGGCGGTTCAATCAGCGTACTCGGTCAAGGGTTTACCGATTTAGTATGCAAGACGCTAAAAGAACGTTTTGTACCACTAAATTCTTCTTTGGAGTTTTCATTGGTGCTGTTTTCCAATGATTTCGAAAGAATTCGCAAGGCAGCCGCACTTATGACAATGGATGAAATATTTAAAAACAATTAGTGTTTTCCTAATTAAGCCTTAAAGGCTGCCCTTTACGCTCGCAAGTGTCAATGGCGGAATTAATTTCGTTCGCACCCCTGGCCATGAGTATGAATTACTTTTTTTAGTGAACCTTGAATATTCCTTCAGCACCGCTATACAGGCCTATTCACTATCATAATGTGAACACTTGTGTCCAGTAGAGATATGCATATACTCCCATTATTAATTTGGCATGCATTTGGCAACATACCAATAGGTCAAAACCATTCCCCTTCGTGAAACCCCTTGAAATCGCGACTTTAAGCCCCTTATCCTAATCTCCTTCTCCACCATGCCTTGAATGGGGTTCAAGAGGTCGCAGGTTCAATTCCTGTCACCCAGACCAAAAAACAAGGGGTATGCGAATGCATGCCTCTTGTTTTTTGACTTGATACAAGTTGAACCTGTGACCATCGCAGAACCCCATCGGGGTTCAAGGGCGTGACGCGTGAAGAAAACGTGCCCAACGGCACGTTTTTAGCGGAACGGCGGTGGTGATGCCGCCGCATGGGCGACGCAGGTTCAATTCCTGTCACCCAGACCAAAAAAGCAATGGGTATGCTAATATCCATTGCTTTTTTGATTCGGTCAGCAGGTCGAGCGTGTGACCATTGCAGAACCCCATCGGGGTTCAAGGGCGTGGAGCGTGAAGAAAACGTGCCCAACGGCACGTTTTTAGCGGAACGGCGGCGGTGATGCCGCCGCATGGGCAACGCAGGTTCAATTCCTGTCACCCAGACCAAAAAAGCAATGGGTATGCTAATATCCATTGCTTTTTGATTCGGTCAGCAGGTTGAACCTGCGACCATCCAGAATCCCATCGGGGTTCAAGGGCGTGGAGCAAGCCGAAAATGAGCGCGCTTAGTAAGCGATGAAGCGAATTGGAGGCTCTGTGAGTAAAGGAGTATGGCGAACGCAAGTGAAGGCAGACGACTATTACGAACAGAAAGAAAAAACGTGCCAGTGGATAGCCGAGCGGCTGCTGCCGGTGGCAGATATAATCCGCGAGGGTACCTATGATGTGAATACGAGTGACAGCGAAGCATGAGCCCATAGCGAAAAGAGGAATGTTTTTAGCGGAACGGCGGTGGTGAACCGCCGCATGGGCAAAACAGATTCAATTCCTGTCACCCAGAGGGATTCGTGATTCATTTTTTGTCTAGAGTGTTATCGCTAGAGGTATCCCCTTTTTTCTTTTTTACCTGCCGGGACTTGTGTTTTGCGTTATCCGGTGTAGACGGAAGTAACTTTTCTGTTGGCTCTTTTCTCACTAGAATGCTCCTTTGAATACTAGTCTTTATATTATCTTAGGTAAAACAGCGCATTTTATGCATGAATAATGGATATCCATGATATCCTTAACCCCGAAACTACGAAATGAGAAATGAAGAAAGATCTATGAAGCAGACGGGTATTTAACCTTATTATGGGTTAAGGATTTTGCAGTAAGATTGCATCTAAATCTGCTGTTATGCCATTTTTCATATTCTCTCGCTCAAACTCCGCATAAACAGGGTATTTAGCATATGACATCTTGACTATTTTGCAATAATGTATTGCATGGGTTCAAGGGCGCGGAGCAAGCCGGAAATGAGCGCGCTTAGTAAGCGATGAAGCGAATTGGAGGCTCTGTGAGTAAAGGAGTATGACGAACGTAAGTGAAGGCAGACGACTATTACGAACAGAAAGAGAAAACGTGCTGATGAGCATTTTAGTGGAACGACGGCGGTAAAGCCGCCGCATGGGCAACGCAGGTTTAACCCTTGTCACCCAAAAAAGCCACTCTGATAATAGAATCAGCGGCTCTTTTTGTGCTACCGAACGATTAATCTTGTCCCACCAATACCCAAATAATAAAGCTGTTTCTAAGTCTCAGTTTCACAAACGTGCTTTCACGGTACTAGCACCACTTTGGCCAGCGATTTGTCCAGTATACCTTCGATACCCTTCTGGAAATCCTTGATCGGCAGCGTTGTGATGATCTTCTTGAACGCGTCTTTGCGCGCGTTTAATATTACCTGCGCTTGCCTCACGTGCTCTGCGGTGGAATCCGACGTGCCGAACAGTATCAGTTCGTTATAGTGCAGCGTGCGGCTGTTCAGGCTGATCATCTCACTGCCCGGCGGCAGGCTGGCGAAGTAAGACACATAGCCGCCCTTCTTCGCGTATTTGATCGCCTCAGCTTGCACCGGATTGGACGGCGCGGTGATTACCACGAGATCAAAGCCTTCTCCGCCCGACAACGCATGATATTGCTCATCGATCTCTCCCCGCCCGATCACTCTGAAACCAAGGCCTGTCATGATATCCTTCTTCAAGCCGGGACTGCTCACGCAAACGATATTGCCCACATTGTATTCCCGCAATGCCAGCGCGTGCATCATACCCAGTGCCCCGATGCCAATGACGAGGGCAGACTTCACAGCACCTTTGGGCAGACGCCCAAGGCCGTTGATCACGCAGGACATCGGCTCAGACAGTGCTGCGATCTCGGCATCCAGATCGCCCACGTCTACTATATTCCCCATCTTCACCGCACCAGCGGGAACGACGGTATACGCTGCCATCGCGCCGTTGCAGTGGAAACCCATCGCCTTTAAGTTCTTGCAGATGTTGGTCTTGTCCTGCTGGCAGTACACGCACTCGCCGCAACCCATCGTCGTCGCCATCGTCACACGCTGACCCGCATGGTAGTTCGTCACGCCCTTGCCCGTCTCAAAGATGGTACCGCAGAACTCATGGCCGATAATGGCAGGCGGGCGCATACGCGGGTTACCGTTCAAATACGTTTTCACGTCGGAGCCGCAAATCGCGCAGGCCTCCACCTTGATCAGTACCTCGCCGTCGCCCGGCTTTGGCACTTTGCCAAACGGCTCTACCCTGATATCTCTGGGCGCGTAATATACCACTTTCAAACCTTCATCCATATGTTCGTATTCCTCCTACTATCCAACGATCTATTCACAGTAAACCCGCAAGGCTCACGATAACTTTTTTATAAAGGCTTTATTTTCTTGTGTAGATGTCCGTGTGCCTGCGTTCGGCCCTACTCGGCACGACACGTGCACCATCTGCCGTGCCGTTTTATCGAAACCGTCGAAGAACTTCAGACCCACGCCCTCGCACATCGACGCGCCCACATCCCTTCCGTCGTTTTTTGTTTCTTTGCATTCATTATACCAGAGATGTACCTTTACTTCAGCATTTCTCAGATTTTTACCCCTGCGGAGGAAGGCCAAAGAATATCTTTTGACCCAGAAAACAACATTAAGCCAGAAAAGCAATTTAAATAAGCCCGCTTTCTCTCCACCATATATGTTCGAACCATAACTTTTCAGATATTCAATATCAAGGCCAATTTCGAACACTAATTGATAAGTTTAGGTGAACTCATTTATGAATTGAATTTTGCAGTAAGATTACATCAAAATCTACGATTATGCCAATTATCATAAAGCTCTACCTGCAGATCCCGCATGAACACTGCGCTCTCAGGCACGACCTCTTGACCCTTTTCTTATGGTGCCTTGAATGGGGTTCAAGGGCGTGGAGCAAGCCGGAAATGAGCGCGCTTTGTAAGCGATGAAGCGAATTGGAGGCTCTGTGAGTAAAGGAGTATGACGAACGCAAGTGAAGGCAGACGACTATTACGAACAGAAAGAGAAAACGTGCCAGTGGATAGCTGAGCGGCTGCTGCCGGTGGCAGATGAAAGCCGCGAGGTTATCTTTGAGCATGAGATGAATGCGAGTGGCAGCGAAGCATGAGCCCATAGCGAAAAGAGGAACGTTTTTAGCGGAACGGCGGCGCGTAGCGCCGCATGGGCAACGCAGGTTCAATTCCTGTCGCCCAGACCAGAAACAAAAAAGAGGCCGCTGCGATATCAAAAGCAGCGGCTATTTTCATGCTTTTATGGCAAAAAATCTTGAAATAATTCACCTATATGGACAAATACGCAGCTGTTTTGGCCAATTTCGCCTCTTATCTTTCCTAGAATAAAATGTGAATTCAGAGCTGAATCGCATAGAACGGTCTGAAACTGCCTAAAACGCTTCGGGTGGCTGTACTTTGGCATATGGAATACAGTATAAGATAACTCTATATCCCTTTCCCACTCCGAAACTATTCCTATTCGTCTTATATTCACATAATTTGTTATATACTTGCATAGCGCGGCAGATCATACCCACTACTTCTATAATAGCTTAATATATTTCCTTACCTACGGCGTTGCATATACCATCGATTCCTTACTGCGGTACTTCACGCCGTTCACCGTCCGGTACGCCACGATCTTGTAATAGTACGTTACGCCTGTCGTCAACCCGCTGTCAGTGAAGCTAGTGCTCGTTGTTGATTTGATAAATACGAAGTCGCCGTCAGGAGATGTGCATCGATATATCTCATACCCCGTCCGCCCTGAAACTGCGCTCCATGTCAGTTTGATCTTCGTCACGCTGCTGCGTACCGCCTTGGCGTTTGATACTGAGCCGAAAACCGGCATTGCCGATACCGGTGAGCAGGGCGTACTGTATACCTTACCGCCGCCTGCCGTGCGGTACGCAATCACCTGATAGTAATACGTTGTGTTTGGTGTGAGGTTGCTGTCGGTATAGCTCCGGCTTGACGTCGTTTTAATGGCGGTATACGTCCCGTTGGCCGCAGTTGACCGGCGTATCTCGTACCCGCTGCACCCCGACACGGAAGACCATGACAGTTTGATACTGCTCGGCGAACTCACCGCCACCTTGACGCCCGTGACGTTGCCCAGGGTCGGTCTTGCGTTAACCGTCACCGAAGCGCTCGCGCTGTACACTTTATGCCCGTTTACCGTGCGGTATGCTCTGATCTGATAGTAGTATGTAACGAACGGCGTACAGGTTGTGTCCTTATACGACGTGCTGCCCGTCGATTTGAGCAGAGCAAAGCCGCTGTAGGGCGATGTTGACCGCCATATCTCATAACCGCTCTTACCCGGCACCGCGCTCCACGATACCTTCACACTCGTGGGATAATAGGCCTTAGCGGAGGCACTTGTTACGGAAGATAAGACAGGTTGGGCGGAGGCAATCACAGAATATTCTCCCCATACCTTGGTTCTTCCTACCGTCCGGTAAGCTCTAACCCGATAAAAATAGGTCGTGCCGGTGCCGAGGCTAGTGTTGGTGTAACTCAGCGAAGAAGTAGTTTTAACCACACTGTAACTGCCATTCTGCGATGTCGCGCGGGACAGCTCATATCCGCTCGCGCCGGGCACTGCGCTCCACGATACATATGCACTGTTGTAGCTGGTCGGCGCGGCATATACCGAGGCGGCAGAGGGAACGGGGGTTGCAGTCGCATAAACAGACTGGGTGCCATATGTCGTTGCGGTGGATGCCTTACAGTATGCATTAACCTTGTAATAATAAGTTGTGTTCGTTGAGAGGCCATTGTCGATAAAGGACGTACCGGATACCGTACCTAGCTTTGTACAAGTCACATTGGCAGATGTGCTGCACCACACCTCGTACCCCGCAGCCCCTTCCACTGCAGCCCAGGTGATCTTTGCGCTGTTAAACCCTGCTGAAACCGCGTAAACCGTTGGCACGCCGATAGGAGCGAACTCGGCAGTCAGGGTCAAGTCAGCGTTTGCGATGAACGAATAGACCGCATTCGTAGAAACCTGTGCGGCACCGTTCTTCCAGCGAACGAAGCGGCATTTTGCATTCGGTATAGCGGTAAGCGTCACATTTGCGTTGTTGGCATATACATTTCCGCCAACCACAGAGCCAAAGACTGAATTGCTGGATACGGCCTTTATATTGTACGTTGCTGGTTGTACTGTTACTTCGCAAGTATCTGACATACCGTCTGCCGTTGCGGTGATTATGGCAGTGCCGGGAGCGATTGCAGTGACTGTACCTCCCGAAACCGTAGCGATATCCGTATTGCTGGAAACCCATGTTATATTTTTATCTGTCGCATCCGCAGGAACAACAGTACAACTAATAACCGAAGAATCTCCAACCTTTAATTCCAGAGCAGTCTTATTCAGTTCAACCCCCGTTACCCTTATGCGTTCTCTTGTGATGTGCAAAGTGTAAGTTTTCTTTGTTACTCCGTCCTGAGCGGACACATCTATGATAACGTCTCTGGTCTGCCCGGGCGTAAGCGATACGGTTTTGCTTGTGGCTATATTTCCGTCAATTCTTAATGTCGCAGTGCTGTCGGCTTTAACAGGCGTTACCGTTGTTCCCGTTTCAGTATTTGACAGAGTTACGCTGTATTCAACGGTATTAACGCTGAACGAAGTCGACAGCGTCCCGCTTGAAAGATTTATCGCAGATAGGTTGGCATTGCTGGAATACGGCGCCCTTGTTACATGAACTGTATATGTCTTCTTCGTAATACCATCCTGTGCCGTAACTTCTATGACAACATCTCTGGTCTGCCCGGGCGTAAGCGATACGGTTTTGTTTGTTACTATGTTTCCGTCAATTCTTAATGTTGCAGTGCTGTCGGCTTTAACAGGCGTTACTGTTGTTCCCGTTACGGCACTTGACAGAGTTACGCTATATTCAACGGTATTGACGCTGAACAAAGGCGACAGCGTCCCGCTTGAAAGCGATATACCTGACAAGTTTGCATTGCTTGAATACAACGCTCTTGTTATATGGATGGTATATGTCTTTATTGTTACTCCGTCTTGCGCGGTGAGTTCTATGATAACATCTTTTGTTTCTCCCTTATTAAGCACTACTGACTTATTTGACTCAATAACTCCGTCGATCTTCATAGCCGCAGTACTGTCCGCTTTAACAGGCGTTACTGTTGTTCCCGTTACGGTACTTGACAGAGTTACGCTATATTCAACGGTATTGGCGCTGAACGAAGGCGACAGCGTCCCGCTTGAAAGATTTATCGCAGATAGATTTGCATTTGTGGAATACAGCTCCCGTGTTATATGAACTGTATAGGTCTTCTTCGTAATACTATCCTGTGCCGTAACTTCTATACTTGCATCTCTGGTCTGTCCGGGCGAAAGCGAAATTTGTAGCGTTGAGGTAATTGTTATTCCGTTAATTTTTACTGTCGCAGTGCTGTCGGTTATAACAGGCGTTATATCTATCCACGATGTAGTACTTGAAATAGTTACACTATATTCAACAGTATTGGCGTTGAATGTAGGAGACAGCGTCCCGCTTGAAATTTTTATTGCGGACAGATTTGCGTTGGTAGAATACGGCGCTCTTGTTACATGAACTGTATATGTCTTTTTTGTAATACCGTCCTGTGCCGTAACTTCTATGCTCGCATCTTTAGTCTGCCCCGGAACAAGTGTCATTGTAATACTGGGAACAACATATCGGTTAATCTTCAATGCGGCCGCGCTGTCGATTTTGGCAGGCGTTATTGTTGCCTCCGATACAGTACATGGCAGAACCACGTTGTATTCAATTGTATTGGCACTGAAAACAGGAGACAGCGTCCCGCTTGAGAGTGATATGCCTGACAGGTTCGCGTTGTTTGAAGCCACTCTTGTTACATGTACAATATACGACTTTACGGTTACTCCATCCTGTGCGGCAACTTCTATGGTAACATCTTGGCTCTGCCCTGGGTCAAGTGTTACGGCTTTACTGGATGCAACTGTGCCATCAAATTTCATAGTCGATGTACTGTCCGCTTTGACAGCTGACACCGTCGTACCCGATGTAAGGCTTGACAACGTTATGTTATACTGTAAGGTGTTAACGTTAAATGATGGAGAAAGCGCTCCGCTTGAGAGAGAAATACTGGAGAGGTTCGCGTTGTTTGAAAGCGCCCTGCTCACATGGACGGTATACATTTTAACGGTAACGCCATCTTGCGCTGTTACATGAAAGAACACGTCCTTTGATTGCCCGTTTGAAAGCGAAACTGTTATGCTTGTACCGATTGAGCCATTAATCCGTAGTGTCGCAGCGTTTGAAGCTTTAGACGCCGATAATTTAGCGGAAGACGTAGTACTCGGGAGCGAAACAGAATATTCATATGTGCCAGTCTTAAATGCGGGAGTAAGCGTTCCCGCAGAAGTACTCAGCGAAGATAGACTGGCGTTTGTAGATACCGCCCTTATAGCATGTATTGTATAAGTTTTCTTAGTGATCGTGTCTTCTGCAGTTACTTCAATGATAACATCTACAGATGAACCGGTACCCACCGATATTGCCTTGGATGTAACAGACGACCCATCTATCTTTATTGTTGCCCCGCTGTCCTCTTTCATCGGTGTTATTGTTGTTGATGCCGTGTTTTCGTCCAACGATAGTGTATAGCTGAGTGTATCCTTATCGAAAGCGGGCGTAATACTACCCGCTGAAGTGTTTATCGCTGACAGATTTGTGTTTCCCGGCACAATCCTTGTTATATGTAATGCATACGTTTTTGTTTGCCCCGTTACGGTTCCCGTAACTGTTAAGGTGTACGTGTTGACGCCTAAATTGAGCGTCTGAACGCCAACGTCTCCGGAGACCTGCCCACTAGCATCCAAAGCCGGCGCTGAAATGTTTATCGTATCGTTATTTGTCGGAATGGTAACGCTGCAATCTGGTATCAAAGGGTTAAAACCGGAAACAGAAACACCGTCTAGCGAAATATCCGAGAGAAGGCAATCTATCGTATAGTCTTTAAAGTAATAAACTCCGCTGCTGTTTTTCTGCAACGCAATGATTTTTTCGCCGCTGTATTGCAGACTTACGAACTGATCCGGCGAAGTAATGGTACCGACTATTGTTTTTGTGTCGTAAGCATATGCTTTTAGAGTGTTTTCATTGCATGTGTAAATACGGTTGCCGGCAAGGTCAAAACACACGGATGTATATGCACTTCCTAGCGTGCCCGCATAGACCATATCTCCGGTCTGTGTAGGTGCACATGTAAATACATTGCCTGAGCCGTTGAATATATACCGTCCATCCGGCGAGATCTCCATATAGGTCGACATGTCGTAATCGCCGTGATACGGCGAATCATAGTAAATTGTTATATCCCCGTTTGTTATCTCATAAGCCGTGATATCTGTTGGGATGGAATCGGTCGTAATGGAATACAGTTTATTATACACCGGGTTGAAATCAAGCAGGCTTCTTTGCCTAAATAAGTCGACGGATTCTATTTGCTGCCCGGTTTGGGTATCATAAACAGTGAGTATAGACCATTGGCCGGACCCTGAACCTATATAGGCTCTTCCCTCGTCATCGACTTCAATGTCATATGGATCGGGGACTACCTCAAATATCTTATCGACCGAGAAAGTAGAGGCGTCCACCATTGCTATAGAACCGCTGCCGTCAGTAAAATCATAATAGTCATGATTGCCGTGAGGCAGCGTCACATAGACCTTATCGTTTTTGACCGTCAGCATTTCCGCCTTGTACGGGAACTTGATGTATACTATCTTTCCCGTATTAAGATCGACACGATAAAGCTTATTGCCGCCTGTCTCAGTCATATAAACTACAGCCCGGTCCGGATCCATTGCCGTATCCATAGGCGTAAACCACAGCTTTTCGTACGCGTTGTATTCCTGATACGCTATTACGGTGACGTTACATGTATCTTTGAATCCGCCCTGCTCGGTCGTTGCCGTAATGACTGCGTTACCCTTACCCACTGCGGTTATCACGCCGTTTGAAACAGTCGCTACGCTTTCGTTGCTCGACGTCCATGTCACGTTTTGATTTGTCGCATATTTGGGACTTATGGCCGCTGTCAAATTTTCCGTTTCGTCATCCATCATAATAAGGGTTTTCGGGCTCATGGTAATGCCCGTTACGTTAAGGCCCGGAGCTTTATTGTCGAGAACAAGATAATATTTCCCCGCGCTTGTCTTCATCATCGATACGAAATGACTGCTGTTGCAATATACGCCTTTATAAAAATCTTTTGAACCCTGCGCGGCTTTTACAGCCCAAGTGTCATAGTCCAAAATATACATCCCGCTATCGCTTCCGATAATGAATTCGTCATTGCTTTGGTCAAAGCATATCGAGTTGAACGTGAGGCCGAGGCTGCCTGCATAGACCATATCTCCGGTTTTCGTAGGCGCGCATGCAAATACGTTGCCTGACCCGTTGAATATATACTGCCCGTCGGGCGAGACCTTCATGTAGGTCGACATGCTGTAATCGCCGTGATATGGCGAATCGTAACTGGCCGTTATATCGCCGTCCGTTATCTCGTAAGCCTTGATATCTCTCGGACTCGAATCTGTATCAATGGAATACAATTTATTATACACAGCATTGAAATCAAGCAGGCTCATTTGCCTGATTCCAGTGGAACTGATTTGCTGCTCAGCATCTGTATCGTAGACCGCTAGTGACGTCCATTGTCCGGAACCGGATGCTATATATACTCTGCCGTCGTCATCCGCTTCGACATCGTAAGGGTCGGGCACTACATCAAATACCTTGTCAACTGAGAACGTAGCGGCGTCTATAATTGCTATAGAACCGCTGCCGTCAGTAAAATCATAGGGGTCGTGTCTGCCGTGAGGCAGTGTTACATAAATCTTGCCGTTCTTGGCCGTCAGCCTCTCTGCCTTGTACGGGAACTTGATATATTCTATCTCCCCTGTGTTTAGGTCGATACGGTAGAGCCGGTATCCTCCTGTCTCCGTCATATATATAAAGTCGCGGTCCGGGTCTATCGCCGTATCCAAGGGCGTAAACCACAGCCCATTATACGCGCTGTATTCATCATAGGGTAATACAGTGACGTTGCATGTATCTTTAAATCCTCCCTGCATGGTCGTTACTGTAATGACAGCACTCCCGGTGCCAGTTGGTGTTATAACCCCATTTAAAACAGTCGCTACGCTATCGTTGCTCGACGACCATGTCATGTTTTGATTTGTCGCATACTCGGGGCTGATATTCGCCGACAGCATCTCCGTTTCGTTATCCATCATAACGACGCTGTCCTGGCTGAGAGTAACTCCCTTTACGTCAAGACCGCCCGGGGTCTTATTATCGAGTACAATATAATATTTCCCAGTGCTTGTCCCCATCAACGATACGAAATGGCTGCCATTGCAATATACGCCTTTATAACTATCTTTTGAGCCCTGAGCGGCTTTTACCGCCCATGTGTCATAGTCGCAAATATACATGCCGTCGCCGTTCACGATAATGAACTCATTATTTCTTTGGTCAAAGCAAATCGAGTTGAACGTGAAGCCGAGGTTGCCTGCGAAGACCATATCCCCTGTTTTATTTGGCGCGCATGTAAATACATTGCCTGAGCCGTTGAATATATATTGTCCGTCCGGCGAGATTTTCATATAGGTCGACATGTCGTAATCGCCATGATACGGCGAATCGTAGTAAGTCGTTATATCGCCGTTTGTGATCTCATAGGCTGTGATATCTCTCGGACTTGAATCTGTATCAATGGAATATAATTTATTATATTCCGGATTGAAATCAAGCAGGCTCTTATATCTATATGAACCAACGGAATCAGTCCGCTGCCCGGTTTCGGTGTCATAAACAGAAAGGATCGACCATTGGCCGCTACCAGAGCCTATATATACTCTGCCATCAGCATCCGCTTCTATGTCGTATGGGTCGGGTACCACGCTAAATATCTTATCGACCGAGAAGATGGCCGCATCTACGACTCCAATGTAACCGCTCCCATCTTCCATATAGCTTTGCTTGTCGGGCAACGTCACATAGATTTTGTCGTTCTTAACCGTCAGCGCCTTCGCCTTGTAGGGGAATTCTATATATCCTATTTCTCCCGTGTTTAAATCGACACGGTATAATCTGCAGCCGCCCGACTCTGTCATATAGACAACGTCCCGTTCGGGGTCCATCGCCGTATCCAAAGGTGTAAATCCCAGTTCATCGAACGCGTTGTATTCGGTTACCGGATATACTGCGTAGACCGCATACAGCGTAATATCCGCGGAAAGCGTGTATTCTTCTCCAGTCGTAAAATCTGTTCCGAGCCCGTCCGGCTGCGTATTCCATGAAGCAACGGAATGACCATCTTTAGATAAATCGATCCCTTTGGATAATCTGGTTGGTGTTCCATTATATTGAACCACAGCTTCTGGGACAGTCCCTGAGCCGCCATTGCCGTCGTATGTAAGCGTGCTGATTGCGCTTGAATTAAGGTAGGCATAAATGGGCCTCGGCCATCCGTTCGGGAGCTTTATCTTACCGAATACGATATCACCTTGCATTACATTGGTTGTAATAAGCTCATGGGTAGACGTCACCGGCGAAACACTTGTCCCGTTTGCCAGCAAAACGCCGGAGTCTCCCAATATCGAAAGCGCTCCGCCTGTACCACCCGCTCCACTGCCAATATCATAAGGCGAATCAATTCCCCATGCACATATAGTTCCGCCATTGACCGTAATGGAACCGCAGTTGCCTCCGTTGCCGCCCCCGATGCCGGCTGCATTGCTTCCCGATACTGATAATACGCAGCCATCTCCGGAGATTTCAAGAGACGTCCCTTCTTCTACCTTTATACCTGGCTTGTTTAGCGCGCTTTTCAGGCTGTTCTCACCAATCAGGATTAAACTATTCCCGATTCCCGTGAAAGAGAGAGCGCTTTCATTGGTGCATTGAATGATAAGATTATTGATAGTAAGCGAGACCCCTTCTCCGCATACGATCTGAATATCCAATTTTGTTACGCTGTTGTTTGTAAGCGTAACAGTCAGGCCAGGATCGATAACAACCTGTGAGACATCACCGCAATTGCTGACGTCATATGTGCCATTTTCACTAACAGTATATATGTAACGGGAATCATTCCATTTGGCATACAGCGTCGTATCAGACGTCAAAGTATCATTTGCGAAATCCCACGCGTTGATACATTCCTGTTCCTTATACCATCCGCCGAAAAACCAATCCGTTTTTGACGGATTCGATGGTTTATTAATTTTTCCGTCTTTTATAACCCATTGCGGGGAAACCTCGCTACCGCCCCGGCTGTCAAATGTCACTTTGCAGGATCCTCTTTGTACAGCTGCAATCGCATCGGCGCGCCCATATCCATAAATATTGTCGTATCCGCTGCTGCCAAGGTCAACGCTGCTGTCGAGTATCATCTGTCGTATATTAAAAGACGATTCTGTCGGAAACGCTGATTCCAAAAGCGCTGCTATTGCAGCAATATGCGGGGCTGCCGCGCTTGTTCCGTAAAAAGGATTCGGGAATCCTCCCACTCCCGTAACCGTAACTCCGTCAATACCGCATATGTCAGGTTTCTCCCTCGTTCCGGAAATCATTGTTACGGGGCCCTGGGAAGAGAAATCCTCTATCAATCCGTAATCGGTACTGTCTTCGCTGTTTCCGTCTATCGCTCCGCACGAAAGAACTCCCGGCACCGCCGGATGCCCGAAAATGGAATCTGCCGCGACCGTATTTGTGGGATAAGTATAGCAGCCGTATGTATATATCTCGAGTATTTTATCTGCGGCGAGTATTTGGGTTTCAGGATCGTAATATTTGCTTGCACGAATAAGAATATCCTGCGCAGAGGAGTTTTCGTTAGTATATATTATATATTCGACAGGATCGTCTCCGCTGCCTTCCTGCCAATTGTAGCTTCCGTCAAGGTAATCCCCGCTGTCCGTGTCATATATCTCAAGATCATAATCGTTTGATGAGTTGCCGAACAGGTCGTTCCATTCCATTACTATTATCATTGAAGAGTACGCGGGCACACGGACATATAAGAAGGGATCGGCACCGTTTCCACTGAAATCCGCAGTCGGACATCCGTCTCCGAATAGGTCATCGTTACCCCAACCAACGAACAGGCCCTGATAATGATCTTTCGCTGCATTGCCGGCAGAGGATACATATACCAAGCCATATGTGTTCATAACATCCGCAACATGCTGTGCAACTGAACCATCCTCGAAAAAAGGCTCAGCTATCCACCCGATGTCGTCGACGATTATATCGCAGCCCGCCTGCGCCAGTTCGGTTATCGCATTGTTAAAAGCTATGGTGTTGTTTCCGCAATCGTGAAAGTAAAGTTCCGCACCGGGCGAAAGATCGTGCACTATCTCGAGTATCGCCGTTCCTTCATCTCCGCCCACTGTGTTGCTAAGCACATGCACGGCATTACTGCCGCTGGAAAGGTCACCGCTAGCTACTGCGGTAGCCAGATGGTCGACTCCGTCCGAGATTATGCCGACCTTTATGCCTGTTCCGTCTACACCCATTGTAGCGCGCAGGTCGTCGGCGTTAAGCAGCGAATCTCCTTGACTTAATGCGGACCCCGTCCTTACAACGGGGGGAATCACTTCACGTACGCTCCTGACGGAGCCAACCGAGGCGAGGCTCATAATCATGCTGACATCTACCCATGCCGTAGCGAGGCCGTTTTTAGCGTCTATGTCCTCGATCTTCGCATATTTCGACAGTGCTTGTAAATCGCTTCCCTTTTTTGCCTGTATATATACATGCACGCTTGTTCCGGAAGAGCCCGGTACCCCGGAAGATGCATTAACTTGTTCTATCTGATTCTGCTCGGCCATCTGGCTAACAAGTTCGTCGCGCGTGACATTGGACGGAAGATACTCATCATTTGTAAGCTGCAGAATCTTGGTCGACAGCTTTTTTTCGGCATCACCTAATAGGTCCTTGTCAGGCTTGCCAGATGTTTCGGGATTAATAAAATCCCCGGCATTATCTATTCCGGAGGATTGTGTATTATCAGGCAGAAGTTCGGATACTTGCGGTTCTTCAGTTGGCTGGACCGTTTCTGTGGACTGAGGCTCTTCAGTAGGCTGAGGTGCTTCAGACGATTCTGGTTCATCTGTTGGCTGATTCGTTTCCGTAGGCAGCGGCTCGTTTTCCGCGTATGCGGATGGTATTTCATTTGTCAATATTGCAAACACCATCAAGATAGATAATAGAAACCCAATCATTTTTCTTGTTTTGCTGGATTTTCCTGTGTTGTTAATATACATTTTGTTATGCCCCCGAAACAAATGTGTTGATAGTGCTGCAATTTTTATTTGTATATGAATTTTATAGCAATACTGTTTATGATAATATCACATATACTTTAACAAATTCAATGAAAATTTTACCTATCTTTATAAATTATATGGCCATTTTTTCATAATAAGGAATGATATATTTTTTTATGTAAATCAAGTTGGTCAATGATTAAAGACTAAACATAAAAAATCTTTCATTGCGCCTTCGTTTAAATTGTCCAGCGTCTGATCGGATATGACCCCTATCTCATAGGTCTTCTCGATTGCGGTCATCGCAGACGCGTTGTCGTTTGTCCCTGTCCGAAAGCTGAATATTCTGGCGCGCCCTTGCTGATCAGAACATTAGTACTGCCACCGCCGGATGTCTGGGGCAGCCAAAGATAGAGCCTGCCCAACGTCTGTCGCGGTTGAGATGCTTTCCCCACCGTTAAATAGGCCACATCCGTATCGGCAAGCACCGTACCGTCGCCGCTGAAATATTCGCCGCTGCCTATGCCCGTAGCTTTATTCCCGCCCGTTGCACTCACATTACCGCTGCTAATCGTGAAATTACTGCCATCCCCGCCATAATTGCCGCTGCCTATGCCTGCGCTGCCGTTAAACACCCGTAATCCGATGGAGCTGGGCTAAATATCCCGCCAGTTCCCGCCTGATCATGTTCAGGTTATCCGATCTCATCTTTTTTGCCGCCTTTGTTAAGGTCTCATCCGTCATATACTCCATAAAAAAATACCGGCTGTTGATCAGTGTTTTACTGAAATCGTAGCACAGCACCTTAGGAACTGGTATCTCGTGTGTTCTTTAACAAGCCTGTACGTCCAATTTCAGCAGCCATATTATCACCCCTCGTGCCAAAGCAAAGGTGTCCTAGGGGCCATGGAGAGCATCTCTATTTGCTCATTCGTCAGGAGATTCTTTGTCCGGCTCCGCATAGTTCCCTCCACCGCATTGATTTTCTATAGGCCAACTGTTCAGTAAGTGACCGGATTTTTAATCTGATAAGTATACTCTCCGGAGCCTACGGTGTATTCTGTTCCGTCTGGCAGGCAGATCAGTGCTGTGGTATTGGCGGGGATCATAAATGTCAGCTCCATTTTATCTTGCGAAACTACCCAACCGCTTTTCACCTTGCCATAGATGCTGTCATACTCCGCCTTAACATCATTCATTTGGCCTGTCACCAATGGCCGCAACGTAAACGTAGTGCCTTTACCGCCTATCTTAATACCCGCTATCGAGCCCAACAGCCAAAAGCAGACAGCACCCTTGGAGTAATGGTTGAGTGAGCCCAGTCCGTTCTTGTCCAGCCCTTCCCAGTTCTCCCATATCGTCGTTGCGCCTCGTTTGATCGGATATAGCCATCCCGGCATTCGCTCCTGCAGCAGCATTTTAAACGCATGCTCAGGATATCCGTTTTCAGCCAGTGATTCCAAAACGAAGGGTGTCGAAAGAAAACCCGTGCCGATTGTATAATTACGTTTTTCCGTCAGAGCCGCCAATCGTCGTGCCACATTGGTTCTTGCCGCTCCATCCAGCAGCCCCAGCGCAAGCGGTCGAACCAGCTTCGATGGCCGGTCGCTCTCGATATCGTCGTTCTTAACAAACAGATAGTTGTAGGCCTTTTTCGCACCTTTAGCGTACTTCGTATATCTTTGAGCATCATTCGCCTCGCCAAGCACATCCGCAAACTCACTCATACATGCCATCGTGTACGCAAAATAGGCTGTCGCTTCTTCAGGGCGCGGAAGTACCAGTGCCATGACGCCTTCAAACTTTTCTTCCTTAGGCTCACTCCACTCGCCCCAGTGCTGCCCCGTCGCATACGTAAATTTCCGATAAGGATTCTTTTTGAAAAGGCTTGTAACTCCCCGTTTTTGCGCCCTTTTGATGGTAAACTCGGCGTACTTCTTCATCGCGGGGTAACATTCTTTTACTATTTGGACGTCGCCATATACTTTATAGTAGCGGTATGGAATAAGCATAATCGCATCAGCCCAGCCTATCGAACCATCCAGCATCTTGATGAACCAGCTTTCGCCTTCAAACGGCGCAAGGCTTTGGACTAAGCCGTTTTCCTTCTGTGCGTCCATCATGTCACGCATCCACTTGCGCATAAACGGCGCAATGTTCATCAGCATGCTTCCCGTTTCAAAAAAGACCTGCGCGTCTCCCGTCCACGGGTTTCGCTCACGCTGAGGGCAGTCGGTTGGCACATCCAGGAAGTTGCTTTTCATGCTCCATCGCGTATTTTGCACCAGCTTGTTTACCAGCGGATGGCTGCATTGAAAATCCCCCGTTTCCTCCATAGCCGAGTAAACGGCTATCGCGCAAAAATCCTTGGGATCGATATCTCTCGGCCAGTTTTCCACCAGTACATAGCGAAAGCCCATGACACAGAAGCTTGGTTTATATGTCTGTGGTTTGTCCGAGCAGATATACGTAATCTGCTGGCGGATCGGGTCTTTGGGATTCCTGCTGATCTGAAAACTAGCCTGAGTAAAATTTCCATACTCGTCAAGCGTTTCGGCAAAGCGCAGAATGACTGTATGCCCCGGTTGGGCAGGTGCGTTGAATTCAACATAGCCCGCCATATTCTGAGAAAAGTCCAGCACTTGCCTGCCATCAGGCGTGATCATCAGATTTGTCGCCAGCCGCTCCATTTCTCTCACCGGCACATTATTCGAGCAGACAAGTCTTGTATGGTATTCCGTTAGCTTCGCGTTTTTCCAAACCGCAAAAGCACAGCGGGCATCGTAGACTTCGCCGTCCTTCAGGTCATTTTCCCTCACCGGGCCGTCGTTGCTCCACAGGAAGCTTTCATCCGTAATAATCTTTTCGTTTTTGCCATCTTCAAAAATGAGTTCAAGCTGCGCCAATAACTTTGCTTGCGTCCCGAATGTGTTTATCCGGTTATATGCGCCGATCTTCCCTTTGAACCAACCGTCTCCGAGTACGACCGTCAGCGCATTTCCACCGGCATTGATCAGCCCAGTCACATCATACGTCTGGTATTGGAGGTGCTTATAATACTCAGTAAATCCGGGTGTCAGACAGTCCTGGCCCACTCGACAGCCATTAATGGATGCAATATATAGCCCGCAGGCTGTGATATACAGCCTTGCCTTTGTAACCTTTTGTGTCACGGCAAAGTCTCTTTTAAAATAATCAGCCGGATACTTTTTTTTCTTATCAGGATGAATCGGTGCTGTGATCCAATGAGCAGACCAGTCGGACTCATTCAGCAGCCCCATCTCGAACGAAGCAGGTTCGCTCCAGTCACCTGCCGCATCATTCTCATCCCAGAGCTGTACACACCAAAATACCCGGCTGCGGCTTTGCAGCGGTTTTCCGGCATAGAGGATATGCGTCATGCGGGAACCGATCACTTTGCCCGTATCCCATGCCAAGGTTCCGTCATCAAGCTCAGCGACGATCCTATAGGCTGTCTGGACGCGGTTTTTCCCTTCGGCAGCACATTTCCAAAACAACCGAGGCTTAATAATATCGATAGCGATGGGATCTTTCAGATATTCAGTTCGCAGCGAAACAGCTTTCATCACATTAAGCTCCTATTTGCATGTAAGCCGGTATTCCCCTGAACCCACAATCTTCGTCTGCCCATCCGGCAGCGTGATTTCAGCTTGTGTATTCGGAGGCACTTCAACTAAAAGATGAAATTCACAGTCGTCGTCGATATCCCATTCCGACCGGATCGTCCCATACGGCGACTCGTACGATGCTTTTGCATGGCGAATACCCCCGCCGGGTATAGGCGCCACTTCAAAGCGTTTATAGCCACCTTCTATTGCTTCCAGCCCGGCGACACGGCTATATAAAAACTCGCCGATCGCGCCGTAAGCATAGGTATTTAAGGAAACCATGTTGTTCTTGCCCATCTGCGGAGTTTCATTGACGCTGCCATCCTCCCGAACCGCATCCCACCGCTCCCAGATGCTTGTGGCTCCGCATTTCACCGGGTAGAGCCACGATGGGCAGCTTTCCTGCAGAAGCAGGCGGAAGGCCGTTTCCTCCTTTCCGTTATCCGCCAGAGCGAAAGGCACGTGCGGTGTTCCGGCAAAGCCCGTCATCAGATGGTCGTCATGGCGGACGATATCTTCCTCCAGCGCATTAACCGCATTTTTAGAGGCCTTCTCAGGTAATATCCCAAACCGGACTGCCGTGGCGTAGATGCTCTGAAAGCCTTCTTTAATCTGATCCTGATCGTCCAGCAGCGTATCGCAAAAGCTTTTGCATATTCTTCTATGAAGCTTCTGATACGTCTTTGTTTCTTTTGAGTATCCCAGCAAGCGGCTGGTTTCTTCCAGTATTCGTACCGAATTGGCGAGATAAGCCGTCGCCATCCACTTCCCTCTTTTGAATATCTGGTCGGGAATGCTGCATTCAGGAGCCAGCCAGTCTGCGAAGCTGAACCCCCTGAACACGTAGTAGCTTTTCATAAACGGCAGCTTGCCGAAAGTGGTCATGTGGATAAAGGTCTTTACCCAGCGTTTCATACCGGGATAATGCTCCCGAAGCAGCCGTAAATCCCCCGTGGACATATAGGCGTCCCACGGCACGATGACAGCCGCATCGCTCCAAATCGGCGAGGTCACAAACTTCATATAAAATATGTCGCCGGATGGTATGATGAACGGGATATTGCCGTGATTCCGGGACTGCTCGCTTCGCAGGTCGCGTAGCCATTTGCGCATAAAGCGCCCAACATTCATGTTAAAAGCGGCGGTTTTAGAAAACATCGCAATGTCGCCCGTCCAAGCCGCACGTTCGTCACGCTGCGAGTTGTCTGTGGGTATATCAAAAAAGTTTGACTTCTGGCTGGTCAGTATATTCGACTGCAATTGGTTGATCAACTCGTTACTGCAGGAAAAGCTTCCGGTGATATCCAGATCTGAGTAGAGCTCGTATGCGGATATGGATTTGATCTGTGAAAGCGTGAGCCCTTCCACTTTAACATATTGGAACCCCATATACGTAAACCGCGGTTCGTATGTCTGCGTGCCACCCTTTGAAATGTAAACGATTTGTGCTTTGGCGGAACGCAGGTTGACTGTACTTAAGTCTCCGTCCTTCCTCAGGATTTCAGCATGCGATACCGTGATCCTTTGTCCCTGCGACGCATCGATTTCGATATGGACAATGCCTGCAAAGTTTTTTGCAAATTTGTAGATGATGCTATCTTCAAAAATATATGAAGATATAGGGTAAACCTTATTGTGCTTTTTGACGGGCAATCCGATATCAGGCACAATATGAGGCGTTTTCCCTTTAAACAGCCTTGCCTGCTGATATTGCCAGATAGAGCTGTCTTCCCGGTTGGCATCATATATCTCTCCGTCATAGAAACCAGCAAAGACGCGCGGCCCATCGCAGGTATAACGGAAGCTCTCATCGGTCACCACCATCTCACTCGTTCCGTCTTCATAATCGATATGCAGCTCGAGTATCAGCGCGCGCTTTTTGCCATACCGGTTCCCTTTGAGCACAAGCGCCAGTCGGCCGGTGTACCATCCGCCTGCGACCTCGCACATGAGCGTGTTCTCACCGGCTGAAAGAAGGCTCGTCACATCATACGTTTGATACTGCACATAGCGCTTATAATCCGTATAACCCGGCGCGAAAAAGCGGTCGTCCACCATCTTCCCGTCTATACTAAGTGAATACACGCCCAGAGACGAAGCATATATACGGGCCCGCAATATTTTCTTACTTACTTCAAATTTCTTTTTATAGATGTGCGTTGGCGTCACGCTGTCGTCGTCGAATTTGCTTGAGGTCGTGATCCATCTTGCATGCCAAGGAGTCCCCAGCCTTCCATTTTCAAACGTCACGTTTTCGGATTCAGCGGTCTCCCCGTGATTGTCCGTAACGATGACACGCCAAGAATAAACCGCGAAGGGCTTAAGCGCTTCTCCCGCGTAGGCTACGAATACCGACTGGCTGCTTGCAACTGTCCCGCTGTCCCATGCAATATGCCCGCTGAGTTGAACCACTACGCGGTATGTCTCCTGTACGACGTTCTGATTGTCGGATATAAGCTTCCAGCATAATTGCGGGTTTGCTTCGTCGATCCCAATCGGGTCAGTCAAACCTTCGGTCTTAAGATCAATGACTCTCAGCATCAATCATTTCCTCCTGTTATCCAAAACCTCAACTCAAACGCCTAGTTACCATACCGGCATGTATAGCGATGCTCGCCGGACCCCACCTCGAATTGCTGTTTATCCGGCAAACAAACAGTAGCGCTCGTATTGGGGGGCACGGTAACAAATAAAGAGAAAGTTTGATCCTCTCTCATCGCCCACTCCACAAGTATCATGCCGTAAGGGGATTGATAGCATGCCTTTGCGCAAGTCAGTCCGCCGCCTGCTATTGGAGCCACTTTGAAATGTTTATAGCCGCTTTCTACTGGCTCCAGTCCCGCGACCCTGCTGTAAAGAAACTCGCCGACTGCGCCATACGCATAGTGATTAAACGATACCATATTGCTGCTGCCCACCTGTTCCTCATTAACACTTCCGTCCTCCTGCAGCGCATCCCAGCGTTCCCATATGCTTGTCGCACCGCATTTAACAGGATACAGCCAGGACGGGCAGCTTTCCTGCATGAGCAGCCTGAAAGCCGTATCTTCCCTGCCGCAATCGGCCAGAGCAAACAATAGATGCGGCGTACCGGGAAACCCGGTCATTAAATGGTCATTGTGCTTATCAACGTCCTTCTCCAGGTCTTCCACCGCCGCCTGATGAGCTTTTTCAGGCAGTATTCCAAACCTTATGGCGTCAGCATATATGCTTTGGAAGCCGTTCTTAATATGGCCACCTTCATCGAGAAAGGTCCTGCAAAAACTCAAACCTATCTTCTCACTGAGTCTTTCATACTTTTCGGCGTCACATGCGTTGCCCAGCAGGTGCGCAATCTTGGCAACCATCTTCGCTGAGTTGGCAAAATAAGCGGTGGATATCCATCTGCCTCTTCTCCACTGCTCCTTTATTGGAATGCCCGGAGCTACCCAGTCCCCCCAACTGAAGAAATAGTATACGTAGTAGTTCTTCATAAAAGGCAGCTTCCCGAATGTTGAGATACGCTTCATCGTGCTTAGCCATCGCTTCATGCTTTCATACGATTCGGTCAGCAACCTTAAGTCTCCTGTAGCCATATAGGTATCCCACGGCACAATGACGGAAGCGTCGCTCCAGATTGGGGATGTGACCAGGCGCATCCAGAAAACATTCCCAGATGGCACCACGAAAGGGATGTTTCCGCTGATAAATCTTTGCTGTTCACTTCGCAGATCCCGCAGCCATTTGCGCATAAACCGGCCCACATTCATATTGAACGCCGCCGTCGGAGAAAACATCGCGATATCGCCCGTCCAGCCCACGCGTTCGTCGCGTTGCGGGCAATCGGTTGGAATATCGACAAAGTTTGCTTTTTGGCTGGTCTGGATGTTTTCTTGAAGTTTATTTAAAAGTTCATGGCTGCACGAGAAGCTCACGGTTACCGTAAGGTCGGAATATAGCTCATAGGCGCATATCGATTTGATTTGGGAGATGTCCACACCTTCCACTTTCACATACTGAAATCCCATATAAGTGAAGCGCGGCTCGTATTCCTGAGCCCCGCCTTTGGATATGTAAATCAGCTGAGCTTTTGCTGTACGCAAATTCCCCGTATACAGATCCCCGTCCTTGCCCAATATTTCGGCATGCGATATTGTAACCGTCTTCCCCTGTGGCGCGTCGATGCATAGCTTTATAATCCCGGCAATATTCCTGCCGAAATTATAGATTACGCTTCCCCCTACTGTATGCGTTGCCACAGGCACGATTTCCGAATGCCTTCTGACCGGCAGGCCGATATCAGGTACGATCTGAGGCGTTTTCCCTTTATAGAGCAGGGCTTTTTCATATTTCCAGCTGCGGCTGTCTTCCCGGTTTGCGTCGTACACCTCGCCGTCGAAGAACCCGGCAAAGCGCCGCGGCCCGTCGCAAGTGTATTCAAAGCTCTCGTCCGAGCAGACGATGCCCTTTGTGCCGTCCGCATAGTCCATATGCAGTTCTAAAATCAGCGCACGTTTTTTACCGTATCTGTTCCCTTTGAGTACCATGCCTAGTCTGCCGGTATACCAACCGCCTGCCACCTCGCACATCACGATATTGTCACCCGAAGAAATCAGCTCCGTTACGTCGTAAGCCTGATACTGGACATGGCGGACATAGTCTGTATATCCCGGCGCAAAAAACCGATCGCTGACCAAGCGCCCTCCGAGGTTTATCGAATAGACGCCCAGCGCTGAAGTATACAGGCGAGCTCTGACAACCGGCTTGTGAACGGCAAACACCTTTCTGTATATATGAGTCGGCGTTACACTATCATCGTCCATCTTGCCTGGCGTGGCAATCCATCTTGCAGCCCATGGCATACCCATCCTGCCCGTTTCAAATGATGCAGCTTCGGAACACGCTGTTTCGCCAAGATTGTCCGTTACGCGGACAGTCCACGTATAAGTTGTAAACGGCTTAAGCTCTTTTCCGGAGTAGACAATGTACAAGGACTGATCGTTCATGACTTCACCGCTGTCCCAAACGACTTTATCCGAACCCTTAACGACGATATGATAACTCGCTTGCTTGACGTCCTTTTTGTCAGACTCAAGCCTCCAGCTATACCGGGGAAAGAGTTCATCAATCCCTATTGGATTCATTAAATCCTCAGTATTCAGATGGGTCACCTTCAACATAGGTTCTCCTCCTTGGCTACCCTTTTTGCATCTACTCCCAAAAATGATGCGATTAGGATGCTTCACGCTTAGCTCTGAGAGACTGCGTAATTTCATGCATTTTCTGATTGGTTAACTTATAGCCAGCGAAAAAGATGATGCCGGACAATATCATCAGAATACCGGGAATGAGGATTGATGTCGTGATAATCCCATTGATAGCCTGCTCTGTTTGAACCTGATTGGCTATATATCCTGTCGCAGCAAGTACAAACCCCGGAATGGCGCTTCCGATTCCGGAAGAAGCCTTTACGATAAAGGAGTTCACCGATGCCAGCTGACCCTCGGCACGTATCCCCTTTCTCCACTCTACATAATCCACATTATCAGCCTGCACGTTGTACATCAATGCCATGATTAGTCCCAGCCCCACGCCGCTTAAGGCTGTACTGGCAAGCAGCAGCGGGATGTTTGTCACGCTAAACAGTCTGATGAGCGGTGCTACGCCATTGATAACCAAACCAAGCGCAAACATCTTCCTTTTTCCAAATTTATTTGTTAGAAATCCGGATAAAAACAGTGTCGGCAACATCATAGCCATCCCCATCTGCTGCCATGTCACGATACTCACGTCATTGAGGACATACGTGGCAAAGAACATTTGGGTATTGGCGGATACCGCGCCGCTCATCCCGTAAAACAATAGAGAAACGAAGGTGATTATAATAGGTGCTGTGCCAAGTATTTTAGACGTATCCTTGAATTTATATTTCTCCTGTTTTATAGGCTGCACTCGTTCCTTCACACCCAACGCGCCCATTATGGAGAATACCAGCGTAATGATCGTACCGCCAACAATGACAATCGTATAACCCTCCATCTGATTCTTTACAGCGGACAATATCATGGGCGCCGGAAGAATAATGAGCGCCCCCGCCACTGAAAGCGCCAGCGCCTTGAGCGTGCTCAGGGAGTTGCGTTGCTTCAGGTCGTCCGTCATCACCGGTATCATGCTGTTGAGGGGGATATCCATCAGGTCAAATGTCATGCCAATCAGAACATATGAAATATACACGATGACAAGCTTAATCCCTGAAAACATGACCGGCCCGAACCAGAGCAGGAGGAAATTGACGCTGCACAGGATTGAGCCGATAATCAGATATGGACGAAACCGCCCCATCCTTGTGCGTGGCAAATGATCCACAATATATCCCATGATAGGATCGTTCACACCGTCGAAAATGCGCGTGATCAGAAACAGCGTAGCGACCGCAGCCGGATCTATCCCGGCTACATCCGTATAGAAAATCAACAGATACGAGTTAATGAGCGTCATAATAGGGAAATTCCCTACATTCGCCAGCAAGAAAGAAAATTTTTCACCAAGCCTTATTTTATTCGTATCAACAGCAGCATTCATATAATGACCTCCCCATATAATTTCTTGGATATCAATTCAACCAACCCTAATGAACGGCTTACTCTACCGTACGTCTTTGTTCCAACTCACTGTACATCTTGTCCCGCTCTTGTCTCTTCAGCGGGTATGCTTTCAGAATAAGCGCAGCGGTGACACCCAGGATGACAGGTATCAGCGCAAACACAATGGAGAGTCCGGTATACAAAGAATTTGGAATTATACCGCCTGAAGCAATAAACTCTTCCGATTCGTACAGAGCCGCATCATAATTGATCGCGACCAGCACAGCACCTGTCGCAAGGCCTGCCAAGGCCGTCTGCGCTTTGATACAGAAATTATTAACCGCCTGTACCATGCCTTCCATTCCACTGCCGCGCTTCCAGCGGTTATAGTCCATGCATTCCATATTGATCATACTGGCGGGGATATAATTCATTCCGGAGAAGACCATGACAATAAACATGAGCCCAAGGAACAGGTAGAAGGGAACGGGAACAATAAGGTTAATTATAAAAATCACTAAAAGCGGAATGCTTTGCCCCAGATAACATACGATCATTCCCTGTACCGGCGTACGCTTCTTTAAAGCCGGCGATGCCAACGCTGTTCCTAATATCATGCCGATCAGGATGATCCCACCCCATATTGCGGAGTTCATTCCGAAGTTTTCAGGGCCATAAGCCCATTTCAGATAATAAGTAATCGCGGCCATGACAAATGTGAAACAGCATCCTCCGATAAAGTAGGATAGCTGGCTGATCCATAACGGCTTATTCTCCTTGAACATCCGCGCAATGTCCTTGATGCCGAGTTTCTGTTCGCTCTGCCGTGAATAGGGGCCTTCTTTCACCATGCATGCACCGACAAAAGCCAGAATTCCCAGCGGCAGTACGATAACTGCCGTGGCCAATCCCCACCCCGCATGGTTGTCGCCGCCCATCATCGTTCCAAACAAAAGCGCAATCGTTATAAAGAAGGAAAACGGCACAGTGATGGCCGTCTCCACGATGCGAGGCACGACCAGGAGCTTTTCACGCACCTTTGGGTCTTCTGTCATTGTTGATTTCAGTGCATAATCGGGTTGGAATGAGTAACCCACTTCGTAGAGAATATACCCAATGAACAGCAACGCGATTTTAATCCATTCCGCAACACCCTTAGGTGAATTGAACAGCATAATGAGTGCGATGGTTGTCGCGATTATACCGCCCAGCATGAAGGGTTTGAATTTCCCTATTTTTGTTTTTCGCGCATTGTCCATGATCCAGCCCTGCAACGGATCATCAACGGCGTCCAATATCCTGCCTACTAAAAGAAGAACCGTCGCAACCGCCGCGGCGTTGGCAATTCCGGAATAATCCGTCAGGTAAAGCATGAACACCGACGTCATCAGGGAGGCGCCCGCTACAACCGTAAAGCGCATAGTGGAAAGGCCAAATAAACTTTTCGCGTTAAGCGGATATGGTTTCGTTTCACGCTTGTTCATCATTATGACTCCTTTGCTTATTTGAATCTATATGAAGCCTTTAATTCCCTTCTAATCTTTGACTCTGCCTGAAATAAACTTGCATATATCCTCTATGGCCTGTACAAAAAGTTTAGTTATTACCTTGCGGAAGTGTGAGTGAATTTTCTTTTCTTTGCAGAATGACTTTCATGCCTTTCAAAAGATGCCCGTTGGCCATTTCGACAAATCCTGTAGCGATCTGATATGGGAGCTTTCCGCTCGACGACATACACATAGAGCGGATGGAGTTTGACGGCATCATCCGAACAACAAAGTAGGCGTTTTTCATCCGGGTATTTCGCTCCAGCGAATCCGGTAAGCGTTTGGCCTTCCGATAGTCACGCTTGATCACTGCCATTACCGCTGTGTATAATATCCATCCCGCCAGTGTTTGCTTCAGATCACCCAGCGGAGATTCAAGCGTGATGGGCATGCGCGATGGCGCTTTGGGGATAGGAACGCCGACCAGTTCCGCGAAGCAATCCGGGATGGTATGAGGTGGCTTAGCGTATGCAGTAGCTATTGCGGCAGAATAGGGAGACTCCCCATTTTGCCCGCCGGTAATTGATAATTGAGCCGTTAGACGGATATCGGCAGCTGAAGCGGCGACGCATATTTCGTAACTCCCATTTTCCAATATCCAGCCATGTTTTTTCACATTCCAATAAGCCAGATCGGATTTATCGAACTCAAGTGTCGCCGTCTGCGTTTCTCCCGCTTTCAGGTATACTTTTGTAAAAGCCCTCAGTTCTTTATCAGCCTTGAATACCTTGCTTTGACCGTTCCGGACATACAGCTGCACGACCTCGGCGCCATCATAACGGCCTGTATTTGATATATCGACACCCACAACAATCTTGCCGCCATTCTCTTCGACAGATATATTGCTGTATTCGAAAGATGTATACGACAGCCCGTACCCAAATGGAAATCGGAGGTTGGTTTTTGCCTTGTCGTAAAATCGATACCCCACATAGATGCTCTCATAATACTTTGCGATTGGGCTATGGTCATAGTCGTCAAAACAGCTGGTATCCTCCGCCCGCATCGACCAGCTTTCGGCCAACTTGCCGGACGGATTGTTTTCTCCGAACAGCAACGCAGCTGTGGCCTCGCCACCGTACATGCCAGGCAGGAACATGTTAAGCACCGCCGCCAGACCATCCAAAAAAGGCAACTCCACCGGCGCGCCAGCAAACAGCACCAGTACGACTTTTTTCCCGATAGCAATCAGTGCTTCCATCAGCGCGTTCTGGTTCTCCCCCATCCGCATGTGTGGACGGTCAAAGCCCTCACTCTCTTCAAAGTCGGTTAGCCCGCCAAAGAAAAGAATCACATCGGCCTTCTCCGCTGCGGCCAGCGCCGCCTGTTCCAATGCTGTATCCCGTCGGGGATAGGAGCACCGGAAGCCTTTTGCGTATGTATAGGAAATGCCGCGCCTGTCAAAGGCATCTTTGGGCGTTATTACCTTGGGCGGATTGATTAGTGACGAACCCGCTCCTTGAAAACGCATTCTCTCGAACATCTCTCCCACCACGAGTAGCTTTTCCCGCCCGGTCAGGGGCAGCACGTCATCGTTTTTCAGCAGCACCGCGCTGTCTTTGGCGATATCGCAAGATAACTTTACATGTGTCTCGATATCAATTCCGGCTTCTGTTTTTTCTTTTCGGCATTTTTCAGCCAACTTCAGTACGCGCGAAACGGTGCAGTCAAGTGTTTCCATCGAAAGCTCGCCGCCTTGTACCGCATTGATAATAGATTTGCGGTTATGCCACACCTCACCCGGCATATCAAGATCGCAGCCCGCTTTAATGCCTTCAATTCGGTCACAGGTTGCGCCCCAATCCGTCATGACTACGCCGTCAAAGCCCCACTCCTTGCGCAATATATCCGTTAATAGTTGTTTGTTTTGGGATGCGAACGTTCCGTTCAAGAGGTTATAAGAACACATCACCGTATACGGCTCGGCTTCCTTGATAATCCGTTCAAAGGCACGCAGATATATCTCACGCAGCGCCCGTTCGTCGATTACGCTATCGCCGATAAAACGGTAATCCTCATTGGAATTGGCGGCAAAATGCTTCACGCTGCAGCCTATCCCCCGGCTTTGGACGCCGCGTACAAAAGCGCTGCCGAACACACCGGAGAGCAGCGGATCCTCCGAATAGTATTCAAAATTGCGCCCGCACAATGGGCTGCGTTTGATATTGACGCCCGGAGCGAGCAGCACATCCACACCCGCGGCGATGGATTCTTCTGCAATGGCTTCTCCCATGCGGTATAAGTTATTCGGATTCCATGAACATGCAACTGCAGTCGAGGTCGGAAACGCCGTCGAGTGTTCGTTGTCGGAAACGCCAAATCCACCAGTGGCCTGTCTTACCTTACGAAGCCCGTGCGGCCCATCCGTCAAAAAAAGTGTCGGAATATTGAGACGCGGTACGGCATTTGTGTTCCATGAATTTACGCCTTCAAGTAATGCGGCTTTTTCTTCTATTGTTAATTCGGTAATCAATGTCTCAAGGTCTCTCATCGTTTTTCCTCATTATCCGCCTGTTATTCTACCAGTAAGCAAAACAAGCTCATGGCATACAGTACCCATGCTTTGGTGTCTTTTATAGAAATGATTGATTGTTTTGATAAACTTATTTTAATGCATATAGGCATAATTATATTGCATTAAATTAATGCGGATTGTATTATTGTAATTAAATATGAGGTGAAACCATGAAGAAAGCTGACGTATACTATTTTAGTCAGAATATCTCCTCTCTTTCCGGCATCCCCATTCGAATATATAAGGGAAGTGAGGTCATTGCGTCTTATTCCATGGGTATGTTCCCGTGTGACCCTTTTTCTCTCTATGAAGCAGAGCTTTTGGAAACCGGTAGCCCGGCACGCTGTTTCATCACACCACAATTTCAATACTATGGCATCATCCAAAGCCGAACGTTTACTGTCGTCATCGGCCCTTCGCATCAGATTCCGCCCCGGCGCCAGACGATTGTAGAGATAGGTTTTCTGTTGGGTATTGAAGAAACGCATCGTGAGAGTTTTATGACGGCTATACAGTCCATCCCTGCTATGTCCCTTGAAGGCTTTGCGCAGATAATCTGCTTTATACATGACTACTTGAATAACGAAAGACTTACCTTAAAAGACCTGCTTATTTCCGATGAAACACAGGAGGACATACGGCGAAGCATCGATGAAGAGCAGCCGCTTGATACGACAAATGATCCGGTTATTAAAGCAGGACATGATACGCTGGCGTTTGAGCAAGCCATGATGCAGCTTGTCAGCGAAGGTGACGTAGCAGGAATTACCGAATTGATCATTAAGATGCCTCCTGGCAGAACGGGTCAATTATCTGCGGAGCAGCTTCGCCAACAAAAGAATACATTTATTGTAGCTGCTACATTAGAGTCTCGTGCTGCAATTGCAGGAGGAATGGAACAGGAGGAAGCGTTTTCACTAAGCGACGCATATATTCAGCGTTGTGAATTGCTCAACGACATTCCGAGTATATCCAATTTGCAATATCGCATGGTGATAGACTATACCTCCCGTGTTGAGAAGTTGAGGTTTGGGCAAAATCCCAGCAGACTTGTGCTTGACGTAGCCAATTATGTCAGACGCCACCTATCAGACAATATTCGGACCAGTAATATAGCAAAATCTCTGTTTCTAAGCCGCGAGCATCTTTCCATGCGGTTTAGTCAGGAGACAGGCGTGAGCCTGACCGAATACATTCATCAAAAAAAAATTGAGGAAGCCAAAAGACTATTAAAAACAACGAACAAGTCAATCGCGGAAATTGGTAATTATTTGGCCTACTCGTCCCAAAGCCATTTCCAAAACACTTTTAAACGTTATACAGGAGAAACCCCAGGCCGATACCGCAGCAGCGTTCTTATACGATGAATATATTTATCGGGTCAATCTCGAAATCAGCCTTATTAGTTGCCTGACCTAAACAAGGAACTTTTTATCACCTCTTGAGCTAAGAGGATAAAAAGACAACCCTGATTCACCGCGAGCATCTGCTCATTCTTAAATGTAAATAGTATTTCACCGTTGCTATGAGCGGTTACATGATCCACTAGACTATACCAGAGATATGCATTTACTCTCATTAAAAATTTGGCATGCGTTTTGACAACATGCAAATAACTCAAAACAATTACCCTTCGTGTAATTCCCATGGAATCGCCACATCAAGCTCCTTATCGCAATCCCCCTTCCCCACCATGCCTTGAATGGGGTTCAAGGGCGTAGCGTTAAGAAAACGTGCCCAACGGCACGTTTTTAGCAGAGCGGCGGTAAATAGCGCCGGATGGGTAACGCAGGTTCAATTCCTGTCACCATCGAAGAGCTCTGTATGGGGAAACATATTATGTAATTCTTTATTGTCTATCAGCCTAAGGGGTTGCAGTTATCACCGATTCTGCACTTCGATACTTTGCACCATTGACCGTCCGGTACGCGACGATCTTGTAGTAGTACGTTACGCCCGTCACCAACCTGCTGTCAGTGAAGCTGGTGCTCCTCGTCGATTTAATCAATACAAAATCTTTTATTGGCGAGGCAGACCGGTAGACCTCATAACCGCTCCGGCCTGATACAGCGCTCCATGTCAGCTTTATCCCAGTGGAGCTGCTGCGTACCGCCTTGGCGTTTGATACTGAGCCGAAAACCGGCATTGCCGATACCGGTGAGCAGGGCGTACTGTATACCTTACCGCCGCCTGCCGTGCGGTACGCAATCACCTGATAGAAATACGTTGTGTTTGGTGTGAGGTTGCTGTCGGTATAGCTCCGGCTTGACGTCGTTTTAATGGCGGTATACGGCCCCTTGGCCGCAGTTGACCGGCGTATCTCGTACCCGCTGCACCCCGACACGGAAGACCATGACAGTTTGATACCGCTCGGCGAACTCACCGCCACCTTGACGCCCGTAACGTTGCCCAGGATCGGTCTTGCGTTAACCGTCGCCGAAGCGCTCGCGCTGTACACCTTATGCCCGTTTACCGTCCGGTATGCTCTGATCTGATAGTAGTATGTAACGAACGGCGTACAGGTTGTGTCCTTATACGACGTGCTGCCCGTCGATTTGAGCAGAGCAAAGCCGCTGGTAGCCGACGTGGACCTCCATACCTCGTACTTAGTACGTCCCGGAACGGCACTCCAGGATACCTTGATGCTCGTGGGATAATACGCCACTGCGGTCGCGCTCGTCACCGACGATAATTTGGGAGACGCGGATACTATATTGGAGTAATCGCCGTACACTTTGTTCCCGCCGACATACCGATATGTCCGCACCTTGTAGTAATAAGGTTTTCCGGTGCTCAGGCTCGTGTTTACACAACTCAACGATGCAGTCGTTTTAATCAGGCTGTAAGCGCCCCCAAAAGATGTTGCGCGGCTTACCTGATAACCGCTGACACCGGGAACTGCGTTCCATGTTATTAATATGCTGTTGTAACCGGCTGTCGCGGCGGAAACTGACGCCGGAGGGGCACTTGCATATATCGCCCATTTTGCGTACAACGTGATATCCGAGGTAATGTCTACAATGCTTGAGCTTGTAATAAGCTTTCCCGCGCCGCCTGCCTTTGTATACCAGCCGCCGAAAGTGTAACCCGGCTTTAATGGCGCGGGCAGCACTCCGTATGTTTCATTATAAGTTACGATTTTATCCTTCTGGCTTACAGTCCCTTCCTGGGCGTCAAAGTTGACCTTATACGAGTTGGCGGTCCATTTGGCGTAAAGCGTTACCGTTGCATTATTTATAGACGTCAAGTTCAGAATGCTCTGGGTATTACTGTAGGCTACGGGGCCGGAAGCGCTCGCCGCCCATCCTGCGAATGTGTAGCCCGTCCGCGCAAATCCGTTGGACGTGAGCGTTTTCAGAGTATCGTACGCGTGGCTGCTTGAGGCTGTGCTGCCTGTGCCGCCGTTTGCTTTGTATACGACCGTGTACGTATTTACCGTCCATTTGGCGTACAGCGTGATATCCGAGGTAATGTCTACAGTACTTGAGCTTGTAATAAGCTGTCCCGCACCGCCTGTCTCCGTATACCAGCCGCTGAATGTATAACCCGGCTTTAATGGCGTGGGCAGCACGCCGTATGTTTCATCATACGTTACAGTTTTATCCTCCGGGTTTACAGTTCCTTCCTGCGCGTCAAATATGACCATATAGGTGTTGGCGGTCCATTTGGCGTCCAGCGATGTGGGTTGTGTGAATACGGTATTGGGAATTGCCCGGATATTCGCTTCCGTATACCAGCCGCCGAACGTATAGCCTGTTTTTTGCGGATCAGCCGGCCAACCGCTTTCACCGATTGACGTATTATAATGAACGGATCTTTCGGCATAGGACCCGCCGTCGTTAACAAATGCGATTAACAACATTTTTACTTTCTGCGAAACAGTAAACGAGACGTTTGAGGCCCTGTCTGCCTGCACGGTGACAGCAGCAGTGTAATCGCCCACTTCAAGAGCATCTTTGGCCTTTATAGTAAAATCCGCATAGCCGCCAACCGGAATCTCAGCAGCGAAAGGAACACCAATTTCGAAATACGCTTCCTTGCCCGATTCAAGCGTAACGGATAGATTACTAAGCGCAGCGGTTCCTGTGTTGGTAACCCGGATAGTTCTGGTCTCCAGCGAGCCTCCCGCGTAGCCTTCGTTTAAATCGGCCATCGTTTGATCGGATATGGCTCCTATCTCATAGGTGTTCTCGATTGCGGTCATCACAGTCGCGTTGTCGTTTGTCACCTGTCCGGAAGCTGAATATTCTGTTGCGCCCTTGCTGACCAGAATATTAGTACTGCCGCCGCCGGGCGTCTGGGGCAGCCACAGACAGAGCTTGCCCGATCCGTCTGTCGCGCTTGAGATGCTTTCCCCACCGTTAATACGATAGGCCACATCCGTATCGGCAAGCACCGTATCGTCCGCGTTCGTCACTGTCACTGTCGTTTTATATACGTCAGCCATGCTCGTCTTTGGCGAAAAGTTCACGGAGCCCGCGCGTATCGAGCCGCCGTTGAACGTATTGTTAGTGTAGTAACTCATGTTACCGTCGCCGCCTATATCCGAATTGCCGGAACCCGTTGCGTACACTCGACCGGCATTAATAGTAACGCTGTTTGTGCCTTTGGTTACAAAAACGCTGTTTCCGCCTGAGCCTATGCCCGGGGCACGATCATCCGCCGTGGCTGTTATCAGCCCCCCGTTGATGGTTATATTTCCGGCATTGCCCGTCCAACCGCCGCCGATCCCAGCGCCGCCGCCATGGCTTACGGCCGTTACCCTGCCGCTGCTTAAGGTTATAGTCCCGCCATTACCCCATTGAGTACTATTCGGACCGCCGCCGATCCCAGCGCCGCCGCCCCGGCCTGTTGCCGTGACTAGCGCCTCTGTGATGGCAACGCTGCCGCCATCCGCATCGAAACCGCCGCCTAATCCAGCACCGCCGACCCCGCCCGTTGCGTTCACAGTCCCGCCCAAGATAGTAATAGCGCCTCCGTTTATTGCAGTGCCGGATACGTTACAGCCGCTTCCTACGCCCGCGCCTTGGTCGCCGCCGTTGGCTGTCACCTCTCCGCCCGTTATGTTGATAGTACCGCCGCTGAAGTATTCGCCGCCGCCTATACCCGCGGCTTTATACCCGCCCGTTGCACTCACTTTACCACCGCTGATCGTGATATTACCGCCATCACCCCCATAATTGCCGCTGCCTATGCCTGCACTGCCGTTGTTGCCGCCGACGGCTTCTATTGTGCCGCCGCTGATTGCGATATAGCCGCCATTCCCCCCGGCATATCCGGCGTTAAGACCGCCGCCGATCCCTGCGCCGCCGTTGAGGCCTGTTGCTATCACATGTGTATCTCCGTTAAGATTGGTGATGATAATGGTTCCGCCGCCGCCATAATAACCGCCGCCGATGCCCGCCGCGTCAGTACCCCCGTTGGCGATCACGGTCCCTCCGTTTATGGTGATGTTTCCTCCTGACCCATGACTGCCGCCGCCGATGCCTGCACCTTGGGGCCCGCCTGTCGCGGTTACATGGCCGCCGTTGATGACGATAGTTCCGCCGCCATAATTGGCACCGCCGCCAATGCCAGCGCCGCTGCCGATATATTCGCTTGTTCCGCCATACGCAGTTACATCTCCCCCGTTGATCGTGATGCTGCCGCCTCCCAACCCCGAACTGGCCATCCCATAACCATGCCCGCCCGTAGCCGTAACGCTGCCGCCGTTTATTGTGATGTTTGCGCCGCGTATCCCGGATCTGCCGCTTTGGCCTTCACTGTATCCTCCCCAAGCGTTCACTGTACCGCTGTTGATCGTGATATTTCCTTCGGCGCCTATGCCCTCGGCTGCGCTCTGTCCCATTACGGAGAGAGAGCCTTCGCCCGATATCGTCAGCGAAACTCCTGGAGACGTGCTGATACCTCTTAGATTATTAGCCCCTTCGAGATTTGACAGATCAAGCGTATTTGAACCGTTGAGGATAAGGTTCACGCTGCTGTTTTGCCCAATGGACAAAGGACAGCGGACATCCGCCATTCTTATTGAAAGGCCTGACAGCGTCAGATTGACCGGCCCTACGATGTCGCCGGCAACCGCCAGCGAATTGTGGATCGTATTCCCGGTAACGGTGTAGTCGCCTGCGTCAGTGATTGTCACTACGCCCTGGCTGAATGTATACCCGGTTCCGCCGCCTGAAACACTGCCGATGTCTATGGCTGTGCTCTCCGCTTTCGCCGTTGTGATATTTACTGGCAACAGTCCCGTAATTATTATTGCAGCCAATATAAATTTATATATCTTGGTGTAAAATACTTTTCGTTTCATTTAATACCCCCTGAATAAAGTTGTTTATATTTCCTGTTAATAAAGGCATTTTTGCTGCCTGTTTTATCGCTGTAAAGCGATGCCTTTGCTTTTTAGATATTAGGAATGTGAAACTCGACGGTTTTACAGTCGTTATTGTCTACAATCTATAATATCGTTGTTTTTTGTAGATAAAATAATATGATTGCCTAAATTGGTCCTATTTCAATAGTAATTTGGCAGCAAGATTGCAACTAAATCTGCTGTTATGCCAGTTATCATAAACTCTACCCCCGAAGCCCGCATTAATAAGGCACATTCAAGCAGACCTTTTGACCAATTTTTCATTGTGTCTTGAATGGGGTTCAAGGGCGTGGGGCAAGCCGGAAATGAGCACGCTTAATAAGCGATAAAGCGAATTGTAGGCTCTGTGAGTAAAGGAGTATGACAAACGTAAGTGGAGGCAGACGACTATTACGAACAGAAAGAGAAAACGTGCCCAACGGCACGTTTTTAGCGGAACGGCGGCGGTGATGCCGCCGCATGGGCAACGCAGGTTCAATGCCTGTCAGGTAAAGCAGATATGATAAAGAGCCGTTGCGATAGCAAAAGCAGCGGCTCTTTTACTGTTACCGACGTAACCTTCAAAATGTCCACACCTGTAGTATATTTGATGCTATTCGTTTCTTTGCGTGCTGTCGTGAGCACATGCATCGCGTAAGCTACTGCGCTTTTACTTCAGTTACGCCCGTTACCTTACCCACCATGCCTTCTTCGGTCGGCAAAACGAATGAGTCCTTGTATTCTTGGCTGGCAAAGTAGACGTTTCCGTCAACGGTTGCGTCCTGAATTGTAAAGCCATTTGCCTGCACGTAAACGTCACCTTTAAAAGTACCGCCTTGGATTTTGGCATTTGGGCTTTTAATAATTAACTTTGGTGCGGTTAATACGTATCTTGCCGTCACTTTTCTGTTTTCGTCTTGGGCATAAAGGGCAAGTTTTCGATATAACGGTTTACTCGTGTCATTCTTATCATGAAAATCACCCTCAACTACCAATTCTTTATTGGTGGTTATGTCTTTCACGATAGCGGCGATCCATGTCCCATCTTTACTTAATGCTTTTGCCAAGGCAGTATCATTGTCGACGATGGATGCGGAAGTAACAATATCCGCGGTGCCGGAAGGATTATTAGAGCAGCTTGATAAAAACACTGCCATCAGAAGAATCGTCAAACTGATCCAATACAATAATCTCTTTTTCATATGAACATCCCGTCCTGTTTTTTAATAGGTCTCGCTTCGCTATTATTATCTCATTTTCAGCGATGGAAAATTCATTGACATATGAGGTTGAGGGATGCAAGCGTACTAAAAATACCCTAAATAACTGAACGGCTGCTACAAGTGGCAGATGAAAGCTACAGGATATCTTTTTAGCATGGACCCATAACGTAAAACGTCAGTAAAAGCCTCCGTATGGGCTGCGGAGGCTTTGGAGTATATCTGCGTAAGTATCAGCATTTCGTTATATTATCTCAAAAAAACCAAAGATGAAAAAGGCCCGTTGCGGGCCTTTTTCACGTGGTTTGCAGATTCCCACTACAAGTGTCAGCAGAGGCTACACTTTATTTCATGTCTTACCGGTATGTTCTGATTACATCCTTAATGCGCTCTTTGATAAGCACCTGCGCCGTAACCTTTTCCTGCGCTGTGAGTATCCGTTCCTTCAGTTCAGGAAAATACTGAGACAACAGACCGAAAGGCAGCTCAGCCGCGTTGATGTTCGCAATCAGCCTTGCGATCGAACCGCGTATACCCTCGTCTTCCAGATAGTAACGACACCGGTCCGAAAGGCTGAACTTACGCGCATACGCTTTTTCCTGCGAATTGCCGTGATAATACTTCTTCCAGTACTTATCATCACTCATCAGCTTCGCTTCCAGCGTATCACGGAAGTAGGAATACCCACCCTCCGGGGAGAACGGATACAATACGCGCTCCATATCCTCCAGCGCGAATAATGCCTCCCGCAGTGCGAATGTGAGCGCCGGCCCGACCTTTAGTATTGCGATCCCATCGCGCCGCATCTGCGCAAGCGCAGCTTTGGGCTGATAGTCGGTCGAATGTCCCTCGAGCACGATGCCATTAAGACTCTTCGCATACGCGGTAAGCTTCTCTGCTTTGGACGGGTCGTACTTGATGATCGTATTATCGGCAAACTCTACGCCGGGCTGCACCACCACCGCGATCACACGTGTCCACGCATCCTGCAGCCCCGCCGCATAGAATGCATTCTTGAATGTATCCAGCGTGGATTGCAGGTCTTCCGGCCTGGTCACCGCAACGGCATCCTCGTTTTCCGTCGCGCCGCCCGGAACCGGCACCTCGCTGCCGATGACGTATACGGGCTTTTCATCCCCTGACGCCGCTTCTGCCGCAGCGCACAGCCGCGCAGCGCGCCTTGCGATGACGCTGTCGGACAAACGCTGCGTGGTGGAATCGTCAGCCAGCCGCATACTCGTATCGAGATGAATCTTGGTGAAACCGGCGGAAACGTACTGGGAAACCAGCGTCTCCGCCTTCGCCATCGCTGCTTCCTCGACATCGCTCTGCCATGTCAGCGGCCCCAAATGGTCCCCCCCTACGATCAGCGACTTCTCGTCCAGTCCCGTTTTAGTTGCGATGCGGCGTGCAAAAGCCATAAAATCCGACGGTTGCATGCCGGTGTAGCCGCCAAACTGGTTAACCTGATTGGCTGTCGCTTCAACAAGCACCGTCAAACCGTTCTCTCGGCCATCCTCCATTGCGGCTTCAAGCACAAACTCATTCGCGCTGCATATCGAACATATGGCGGCATCGCTGCCGGATTTCTGCGCTTTAATCAAATTGTCAAAATACTTTGCAGTGTTCATGCTCCACCTATTTTGTGATCGTGCCGTCGAGGTCCCAGAGGTCTTCCCAACCCTTCGCGCCAGCCCACAAGAACACCTGCCCTTTAATCAGGCGGCAGTTGCTGTCAGCAGACTTGAGCTTCGCCATCTCCTCGTCGGTCAGCGGATCTTCCGTTGTGCACTTTAAGTTGCTGGTATACTCGTTTTCGTAGATCGAGAATGGTATTGGGGTCTGCCCGCGTTGCACCGCCCATTTCAGGCAAATGACCGCCGGATGAACGCCGTGGGCCTTGGCAACCTCGACAACTTCGGGGATCTGGATATCAACCACATCATCGGGGGTCTTGTCTCTGTCCGGCCTTGTGGGCGAACCGATCGGGCAGAAGCCGATCGGCTGAATCCCATGCGATACGACATAGTCATAAAGCTCGGGCTGCTGGAAGCTGGGATGCAGCTCCATCTCAATGACCGCGGGCTTAATACGGCATAGCGGCAGCACGGCCTCCAGCTTGGGGATGGTCATGCTGGACATACCGATATACCGAACCAGCCCCATATCGACAAGCCGCTCACACTGTCTCCACGTCGCCATAAACCTTTCTACCGAAAACGGCTTGGAGTCAGGATTTCTCGAATCCACATCGCAGCCCGGCGCGTGATAGTTCGCAAACGGCCAGTGGATGAAGAACGCATCGATATAATCGAGATGCAAGTCTTTCAGGCTCTTCGCGCAAGACAGCAGCACGTCGCCGCGTCCATGCATATTGTTCCATACCTTGGTCGTGATAAAGAGTTCTTCGCGCTTGACAACGCCTTCATCAAAGGCTGCCTGAAACACATTGCCAATGAGGTCTTCGTTGCCATATACGGCGGCGCAGTCAAACATGCGATACCCTACGCGGATGGCGCCTGCTACCGCTGCCGAAACCTGCTCCGGCGTGAACCGGTCCGAACCGAATGTGCCCATACCGATGCAGGGCATTTTCCCGCCGTCATATAATATCCGTTGCGGTACGATTCTGGGATTGATGAATTCCATTTTGTGATACCTCCGTTATGATAATTGATTAAATAACAGTATTTTTCCTTTTACCACTCCCGGTGTTTTAAACATCTGAAACGCCGCCTGCGCTTCGGACATCGGTATGCGACTTCCGATAAGCCCCTCGTCGAATTTCAGCCTGCCGGACGCGTAATACTCCGCCGTCATGCGCCATTCCTTGCCCGGGAAAGGCGCGCTGTAGCTCATCCAAGAGCCGGTGACCCTCATTTCCTTGCGGTTCAGGTTTTCCCACTCCGCAGGCTGAAAGCCCATTTCCTTTTGCGGCGTACCCACAAAGCACACATGAGCGCGGTTGGATGCGAGCTCAAAAGCCATCTTCATGGTCGGTACCACGCCCGCCGTCTCAAAGACGTAGTCAAAGCCGCCGCTTCCGCAAAACGCCTTGGCTTCGTTTATAAAGTTCTCTTGGAGTGTGTTGATCGTGCCGTCCGCGCCGAGCCTTTTGGCCAAAGCCAGCCGCTCGTCGCTGATATCGAACACCACCACTTTTTTGGCACCGAGCAGCTTTGCCCATTGCAGCGCGAATATACCGATTGTACCGCCGCCGAGTATCGCAACGCTGCCGCCTGCGCGGTAATCGTTCTGCAGCACCCCATGCAGCGCCACGGTGGAGGGCTCAAACATCGCACCTTGCTCGTATGATATGGACGGATCGAACACGACGGCGTTGCGTTCCGGTATCACCACATAATCCGCATTGCTGCCCTGACGGCGCGATCCTATAAAGCTGTAATGCTTGCACAGTGCGTAATCGCCCCGCTGACAATCATCGCATTCCATGCACGGCAGCAGCGGCGCACCCGCCACCCTGTCCCCCGGCTTCACCGTCGTCACATTTTTGCCTACTTCAACCACTTCACCCGAGAATTCGTGCCCCAGCACGATCGGGTAAAAATGCACACCATGGTTCAGTACGCGCGGTACATCCGAACCGCATATACCCGACATCGCCACCCTGACTTTGACATCGCAATCCCCAACCTGAGGTTCCTCGATGTCCATATAACGGACGTCTTCGTTTGCAACTACTACGCTGGCCTTCATCCCTGCTCCTTATCTGTTCATTAAATCTTTCAGCGCCTGATACAGCGCAATATAGGTTTCATAACCGCGGTCGTAGACTTCCTTGTTGCTTAAATCGGGCTCATGCCTTCTTTTGACCGCTACAGTTTTACTTACCGCTTCATCGAAATCCCGGTAAACGCCCACGCCAACACCCGCGAGAATCGCCGCACCCAGTGTCGAAGCCGTATCAGATGCGGGTACCTCGATCGGCTTCCCGGTGATGTCCGACTTTAGCTGCGTCCAGAACCGGGAATTCGCCGCGCCGCCCATTGCGCGCATGACGCCCACATCCGCACCCGCGCTCCGGGCGGCATCCATATTGTGGCGAAGAGAGTATGCAACACCCTCCATAACGGCGCGTACCATATGGGCGCGCGTCTTTGAATAATCCAGCCCATAGAACACGCCTTTAGCCTTTTCATCCCATAACGGCGAACGCTCACCTGCCATATAAGGCAGATACACGAGCCCGTCGCTTCCCGCGTCCACCGTTTCCGCAAGCTGATCCAGCAACGCCATAGCCGGGGTCCCTGTCTCGCGCTCCCGAAGTTTTTCCTCGTATCCAAACTGCTCGTTGAACCAGCGCATCGTGCCGCCGCCGCCTGTAGTGCCGCCCTGCAGCAGCCATCTTCCGGGCACAACATGGAAGCTCAATATGAGCCTTGGATCCGCGCAGTATTCTTCTATACAGATGCTCATGCCGCCGGCCTGCCCGCCCTGTTCCTGCGTTTGGCCCGCATGGAGCACACCTACACCCAGTGTGCCGCAAGCCGCGTCAAGGCCGCCTGCCACAACCGGCGTTCCTTCCTTCAGCCCTGTGCTCCGCGCAGCCTTAGCGGTAATCTTGCCCACGACCTCATGGCAATCCACGATATCGGGGAGAAGTTCCCGGTTTATGCCCAACCCCTGGCACATCGCACCATCCCACCGGCGCTTTCTCATATCAAAGCAGTGAAGCCCGTATCCCTGAGAAACGTCCTGGCTCATCAGGCCGGTCAGCCGGAATACGATATAGCTGTTCGACTGCAGTATCTTGCTCGTTCGTTTGTATGCATCCGGCATGTTTTGTTTCAGCCACAATATCTTGCCGGTTGTATACTGTGCCTTTAATGGGTTTCCGCTGATATCAAATATTTTTTCTGCTCCGACCGACTGATTGAGTTCCCGGCATATGGCTTCGGAGCGCGTATCCATCCAAATCGGATTGGGCGCGAGTACATCGCCGTTCTCGTCGACCGCGATCGCAGACCAACTCTGCCCGCTCAGCCCGACGCACGCAATCTGTGCAGCATCAATGCCGTTCTCTAAAAGGAGCTTTTCTGTGCCGCGGCATATCGCAGCCCACCACTCGCCCGGGTCCTGTTCCACATACCCGGGGGCCGGGTATCGAACCGGGTATTCCTCCGTACAAGTGCAGACCACCTGCCCTTCTGCCGAGAACAAGGCCAGCTTGCATCCGCTTGTGCCGATATCGATGCCGAGCAGCATGTCGCCTGCCATCATTTAATGACTCCCTTTTGGATCATCACATTGGCGTATACCGCTTCCTCGCCCGACTGGATGATGCAATATGATTTTTTTGCTTCTTCGTAAAAACTGAATCTTTCAAGGAATCCGATAGCCGCTTCGCCCCGCGCGTCGTGCCCGGCTACGATTTTCTTGTACTCTTCCCAGATCGGAATCTCCATATCGCGGTCACATTCCATCGTCTGCATCAGCTTAACCGGATGCTCGCAATAGGTATCACACGGTATCACCGAAAGCACAGCGTCCAAAAGGTCCGTACCCGATATTCCGTCCGCACGCAGGAAATTACAGTTTCCTTCTTCGGCAAATCTCTTGCCCGGAAAATTGGCGTCTCCAATGACCACGACGTCGCTGTGGCCCATTTCACACAGCACGGCGATAATTTCCGGTGATAATATTTTCGGTACTCCCAACAACATGTCTATCTCTCCATCCTGACATTCCGGTCAGATCAGCCGAGTATAGTCTCCGGCCGTCTCTTTGTGATTCTGTGAACAAACCCCTCTTTATGACTGAGGGCAGCTCCCTTTGAGCTGCCCCCTGTCTTTGTTCTTTGTGTCTGTCTTATTCGTAGAGCAGAGCCGCGATATCGGGATTTTCCATGTTGCTCGTATCGTAGTACTTGCAGCCGGTATCAACGACCGCGTCAACCGTCTCGCCGTTCAGGGTCTTAACAGCCAGTTCAACCGCGTCGAAGCCGATCATGTAAGGATCCTGGGTGATAGCGCCCGCAAACCACTTGTTCTTGATCGCATTCAGCAGCGTTGCGCCGGAGTCGAAGCCAACCACGATCATGTTCTTATACTGGCCGTTCGTGCGGTCAAGGTCAGAACCGTCTGTGGTTGCAGCGAGCATACCGTCAACGGAGCCGGAGTTCGTGCAGAACACGCCGATCGGAGCCGTCTGAAGCACTGCCTGTGCAGCCGCCTGGCAATCCGGAACGCTCGTGGAAGCAGCGATCGTAACCGTGATCTCTACCGCGACGTCGCCCGAGGTGGACGGCTTCGCCCATGTGTCATGGCCGGTTACAGCCACAAGGCCCGGCTGCGCAGCGTCGCAGAGTTCGAACATTTTTTCCGCAAAGCCCGTTGTACGGCCCGTGATGGAAGCAGAGGTTGCATCCTGGCTGATGACGCTCAGAACGACCTTGGAATCCTTTGTCGCCGCAGCAACAGCCGCTTTGATCGATTCCATGTTGTACATGGTCTCGGCAGCCAGTGCGCCAGCCGCTGTGTTGTCCGTGGATGCCGTGGAAACGATGGAACCCTCGGGTGCATTCGGTACGCCGGAGTCGAAGCCGACAACCGGAATGCCCTTTTCCATGCAGGTGTTGAGCTGCTCAGTTACGGACTCGGTATCGAGCGCCGCAAGGCAGATCGCCGCAGGATTCTTCGCCATAGCCGCGTTCAGCATATCAACCTGAATGCTGATATCGGACTCCGACGGAGGTCCTTCAAACGTAATGTCTACGCCATACTGATCGGCAGCAGCCTTGGCGCCAGCCTGAACCGTCTGCCAGAACTTGTGCTGGAATCCCTTGGAAATGATCGCGATGTAAGGCTTCGCTTCGGTTCCCGTCGACTCGCTGGCGGACGGCTGCACCGACGACACCGCCGGCTGGCTTTCGCTCGCTGAGGTTTGGGGAGTGCCGTTCGAACAAGCAACAAGTGAGAACACCATTGCCAGTGCGACCAACATTACTAAGGCTTTCTTCATGTTTTCCTTTTCCTCCTTTTATTTTATATCAACGGGGGAGAACCCGAAGATATCCAAAACATAGTGGACTATTTCTTAACCCTGTTGCCCTGTTTGATACGATATTGATCGAGCAGCACGGCAAGGATGACGACAATCCCGCTGAAGAACGTCTGCCAGTGGGGCTGGAAGCCAAACACGAACAGATCCTGTTTCAACACGCTCATGACGAACACACCGATCATGGTACCGACGATGGTGCCCATACCACCGCTCATGCTCGTTCCGCCGATAACCGCACCCGCAATGCCGAGCAGTTCCTGTCCGTTTCCGGTTGACGGGATGATGGACGTGTACACCGCAGAATACATGACGCCCGCAAGTCCGCTGCACAGGCCGCAGAATGCATATACCGCAGTCAGCCACGGACGGGTTTTGATGCCGGAGAGCCTTGCGGCCTCGCTGTTGGAGCCTATCGCGAAGGTATAGCGTCCAAACTTGGTCTTATTGAGCAGCACCAGCGCGATGACGAAGAACAACAGCAGCCAGACCGCACCCATCGGAAACCCTGTTTCGGTTTTATAGAAGATGTTCTTGAATGCGCCTTCCGGAGTACCGAACGTCGGATACCGCATTGTCTGAACATTGGTCACGATCGCGCCGAAGCCCATGCCCATCATCATCATGCCCAAAGTCGCAATGAACGGCGGGAGTTTGAGATAGGCGACCATGATGCCGTTTAAAAAGCCCAGCGCCAAACCAACCAAGACGACAAGTACCAATGCCCAGCCGATACTCCATCCAAGCACGTTGTACGCATACCCGCCTAAAAGGGCGGCGCACATCATGTTGGTACCGAGCGCAAGGTCGATACCGGCGGTAATGATGACGAAGGTTACGCCGATCGCCATATATCCGATGTAATAGGAACTGTCCAGTATGTTGACAATGAAGTCCCCGGGATTTGTACTTTTGATATACCCTACTAAAAACAATACCAGTAAGACTGCCGGAGCCAGGAGCTTCATCAAATCGATCCTTTTTGTGTTCATGAAAGTAACCTCACATATTCATTGTTGCAAGAGTCATGATTTTCTCTTGTGTCGTCTCGGCGATATCGAGTTCGCCGGTCACACTGCCCTCGCACATCACGATCAAACGATCGCTCATACGCAGCAGTTCAGGCATTTCGGATGATATCATGATGATCGATTTGCCTTCCGAAGCGAGCACGTCGATGAGCTTATAGATTTCCTGCTTCGCGCCCACGTCGATGCCTCTTGTTGGTTCGTCAAATATCAGGATATCGCTGTTGCGGATCAGCCATTTGGCGACGATCGCCTTTTGCTGATTTCCGCCCGACAGGTTCTTGACGAGCTGCCTGACCGACGGAGTCTTGATGGAAATCTTCTCGATGTATTCCTTTGTCACTTCGTCAATCTTTTTATCTCTGGTAAAGGGGCCGCTCGTAAACCGATCCAGCGAAGCCATGACGCAGTTGTCGCGCAGGCTTAGGTTGATGGCGAGTCCGAACGCTTTTCTGTCCTCCGACAAGTAGCAGATACCGTGGCTGATTGCATCGCTTGGCGATTTGATCGATACCTTCTTCCCGTTCACCGTAACTTCTCCGCCGGTTGCGTGGTCCGCGCCAAACAGCACGCGCATAGTCTCGGTGCGCCCTGCGCCCATCAGACCGGCGAAGCCAAGGATCTCTCCTTTTCTGAGTTCAAACGAAACATCCTTTACGTTGTTGCCCATGAGATGCTCGACCTTGAGTACAACCGGCGCATCCTTGGCAACGGCACTCACTTCTTTGGGTCTTTCGTATATCGTGCGGCCGACCATCATGCTGATGATCTGTTCCTTTGTGACATCCTTCATATCCTTCGTCGCAACATACTGGCCGTCCCGCATGACCGTGATGCGGTCGCATATGCGCGGAAGCTCATCCAGACGGTGCGAGATATAAATGATGCCGTGTCCTTTGTCGCGCAGATCACATATCACTTTGAACAGTTCGTTGATCTCATTATCAGTCAGGGCCGCGGTCGGTTCGTCCATGATGAGCAGTTCGCTGTCATAGGACAACGCTTTGGCGATCTCGACCATCTGCTGCTTTGCGACCGTCAGGCGGCTGATCGGCAGCGTGGGGTTAATTTCAATGTTGAGCGCCTTGAGCATTTCGCGTGATTGCTTGTTTTCTATGCTTTGGTTCACGAATACGCCGCGCATCGGCTCCTTGCCGATAAAGATGTTTTGCGCGACAGTCAGGTGCGGCATCAGGTTCAATTCCTGATGGATCATGCCGATTCCCAAAGATTGCGAGTGCTTCGGGCTGTTCGACTCGATCACCTGACCGCGAAATTTAATGGTGCCGGAATCCTTCCTATGGATACCAGTAAGCACTTTCATCAATGTTGATTTGCCGGCACCGTTTTCCCCGACGAGCGCATGCACTTCGCCTTTCCTTACAGTCAGCGACGCGTTATCGAGCGCATGAACGCCCGGGAAGTATTTTTGGATGTCCGTCATTTCCAGCAATATTTCTGACACGGCATTATCCTTTCATCGTTGAAATTCAATTAGTTATTTCATTTTTATTTCAATTGATATTGTTAACCATATTGCTATGCCGGTTAAGTCATTCTTTAGCCATTATATTATGATTCTATTTGAAGTCAATCACTTTACTTGAATTAAATATTGATTCGTTTCAATTGAATCGTTAACCCATTTACGAAACGGATATCAATGTTGTATAATGGGTTTACGAATCAAAAGGGCGGATGATATGAGCACAATCAAGGATGTTGCGAAACTTGCGGGGGTATCGGTCGGAACCGTATCCAACTACCTGACCGGCGTGAAAAATGTTCTTCCGGAGAAAGCCAGCAAAATCAAGGAGGCTATTTCCGAACTGGACTACAGGCCAAACCCATATGCTAAAAACCTGCGTACCAACAGCAATCGGGAAATCGGCGTGGTGCTTCCGAATACATACGAAACTTATTATGCGTATTTGCTCGAAGGGATGGAAACCGAACTCAAAAAGTCGGGCTATTACCTTAACCTGGCCCTCTCGGGCGACACCCCTGAAATTGAAAAAGACATCGTCGACGGTTTTCTCGAAAAAAGCGTGTGCGGCCTCATCGTAATGTCCTGTCTGAAAAGCCCGGATTTTTATGATCGTATCACCCATACGCCGATCGTTTTCATCGACCGTAAGGTGACTTCGCACGAAGCAAACTTCATATCATTCAACCAGTATGAAACCATGACGTACCTGATACAGCAGATCTACGATCACGGCTGTACGCGAATCGCGCTCGTGGCGGGTCCCGACTACTTTTCGTGTGAAACCGAATACGCGCGTGCATACCGCGACTTCTTTCGTACAAAAGAATTGCCCGTTGACGAAAGCCTGATTTGCCACATCAACATGACCAAAGAGGAAGCCTTCCGTACCGGCATCTCGCTTTTTCAGGATCATTCGCCGCAGGCGGTTATCTCAACTTCGCGCCTTATGACCAACGGGCTGGAACAGGCGGCCTATCTTGCGGGTATCTCGCTGGACGATGATACACTATTGATCTCCATCGGACAGGAAACGCTTTCGGGTTTTCAAAAATACAATGGCATCGTTACAATGCGCCCCGCCAACTATCTGGGTACGAAAGCTGCGCAGCTGCTGCAGAACAATATCGACAGCCCCCTGATGTTTGAAAAGCAGCAAATCATCATCAGCGACAAGATATTAAGCAAGAACTTATTCGAAGTCCCCAGGGTCTCCATGGCATCACGAAAAACCGCCGGCGATAAGCTGCGTGTATTGTTCCTCGATTCTCCCAACGCGCACGGCATCATCCGGACGCATACCGATTTTACGCGGCGTACGGGTATTGACGTGGAAGCCACTTTGTGCGAGCATGGTACATTGCTTTCAAAGCTGCTTGATAAAGATTATCTGAGCACTTTCGACGTCTGCATGTACGATAATCCGTGGCTCGATATCCTCGTCGCGGAAAACAGCTTTATGGATATTACAGATTACATCCGTTCCGATGCCTGTGACACCTCCGAGCTGCTCGACGGGCTGCTGGACAAGGTCGGATACAACGGCGGACGCTATTACGGCGTGCCATTCACGTTTGGTCCGCAATTGTTGCTTTACCGCCGAGATCTGTTTGAGAACACCCGGCTGCACGACCAGTTTGAAAAGAAGTACCGTGCAAAGCTTCACGTACCCCGGACGTGGTTTGAGTTCAATGTGGTGAGCAGCTTCTTCACGCATTCATTGAATCCCAATTCGCCGGTGAAATTCGGCACATCCTTATCCGCCCGGAATGACGCCAATCTCTTGCCCGAGCTGATGCCCAGGGTCTGGGCGTACGGCGGCAGCGTGTTTGACGATGACGGAAATCCCAACGTGACATCACTCGCGTTTAAAAAAGGTGTGAACAGCCTGCTCGAAGCGTTTAAATATGCGCCCGAACAAACGCTTTCTTACGGCGTTGAAGACACCGTTCAAGATTTCTATCTTGGCAAGACTGCCATGCTCGTCAGTTTTGCGGCATTTATTGCGGACGTAAATAATACGGCTAAGTCGAAAATCACCGGTAGGATCGGTTATTCCAATATTCCGGGCAACCATTCCGTTTTAGGCAGCTGGGGCCTTGCCATTCCGGCCACGAACAACAATCCCGCGGCGGCGCTGGAGTTCATCCGCTGGACCTGCGACCCGGAGCTGAGCAAGTTTTTCGCAATTCTCGACGGCCAGTCTCCCCTGAAAAACGTATACACCAATGACGAACTTGCGAACCATTACCCGTGGCTTCCCTTAATATACAGGACGTATTCGGGCAATAAGCAGCGCAAATCCTTCATCAAGCGGGACGGATCTCTGGTTCCGATTACCATTATCGAGGCTTTGATTTATCAGCATGTGATGAGTATACTGCGCCAGAATGCCTCCACAGACGATGCGATGGCGGCATTAAGCAGCGATCTGTTAAAGCTGATATCAACGGGCTGACCGACTTTCTCATGTTTACATCGATTGCAAACAAGAGGCGTGCGCCAAGCATGCCTCTTGTTTTTTAAATCTGATCCCGCGATAACCCCGATGGTTATACAGTGCCATCTGCTTTACTTGCCGTGGAGGTAGGCCAGTATTTCTGATACAGTTGCACGATATATTCCGCGCGCTGCTTATAGGTATGGTTCTGCACACTCAGGGCTGCATTTTCCCGCACTTTGCGCCACTCATCCGGGTTTTCCCAATAATACCGGGTCAGTTCAATCGTCTGTTCCGGTGAAGACGATACCACAAGGTCCCGGCCCGGCGCGAATAGTTCCTTTAAGCCGCTGTTATCAGCAGACAGCACGAACCCGCCGGAACCCAGCGCCTCAAACGTGCGTTTGGTAATGGTGTACTGGTGGTTTTGCGTCACCAGGTTGATAAAGCTGTTGTTATATGCCATGCAAGTTTGATTATAAGGCAGGAAGCCATGGTAAAACCCCGCGGGTATTTCAATTCCCAAAACCTTTTTGATCAGTGGCGGGTATTGATTTTCTCCATATAAATGCACAGGATAGCCGTTCTCCACAAGAGGCTTCAATAAGATTTTAAGGGATTGGTACCGATAATGATCCGGATGCGAACCCAATATCATATAGTAGGAATTTCCGATCAGGCTGATATAACGGTTGCTGTCATCGAATCCGGTTATGGGGTGATGCGAGACGGGGCTGTAAGCGTAGTACATAAATTCACAGGAAAACCCCTTGCCGCGGATGAGTTGCAGCATTTCCGGGCACATGGTCAGCACCAGATCAGGCTTCGCCCAATAGATGTCGTCCATCTCAATGCCATCACCGGAAACTGATCCAAAATAAGTGCTGGATATACCGTCGGTGTCCCAATGGATGTGCTTATAATGAGGAGATTGACGTCTGCCAATCGCTTCGAGCACTTCTCTGCGAAGCTCTGCCGGAGCCCCCAGCGTTATCAGTATCTCCGCGTCTGTTTCTCCCAATATCCTTTCAATTTGGTCAGCCTTCGTCGCATTGATGATTTGGGTGCTGTGCCCGGCCTGATTAAACCCCCACGCCATATCTCCGGAAAACATATAGTGTCCAAATACCAGTACTTTCATCAGCGATTCAACCTTTCGATTTTTTCATGCGCAAATCATATATACCCAGTAAAACTTTCCGCCAAGGTAACCGATACAACGTGAAGCGGTACCCTTCGCCCGATATTCAATTAGACCTGGTGCAGCAGGAATCCTCTTAAAATCCCCGGCGCTCATCCCCTTTCAGCCGATGCTGGCCAGTACTGCTGAATCATTTGTACAATATACTGCGCCCGTTGTCTGTAGGTATGGTTCTGCACGCTGAGCTCACCGTTTTCCCGCACTTTGCGCCATTCGTCCGGATGTTCCTTATAGTACCTGACAAGCTCAAGCGTCTGCTCCGGTGACGAGGATACCGCAAGGTCGCGGCCCGGCACAAATAATTCCCGGATTGCGGTATTGTCGGATGACAACGCAAACCCCCCTGACCCTAATATCTCAAAGGTGCGTTTTGTAATCGTATGCTCATGATTCTGTGTGACCAAATTGATAAAGCCGCTGTTATAAGCCGCACAGGTTTTTTCGTAGGGCAGAAAGCCATGGAAGAATTCCTCCGGCACGTCAATGCCAAACATCTCCTTGATCAGCGGCCTGTACCCATTATCACTGTTGATGTGTACCGTATAACCGTTTTCCAGCAACGGCTTGAGCAATATCCCCAGAGACTGATAGCGGTAGTGATTGGGATAGAATTTCGCAAAGCTGTAATAAGAATTCCCGATTAGATTGATCCTGTCCGGATCGTTTTCATAGCCCTGGAGCGGGCGGTGCGAGATGGGACTATAAGCGTAATGCATTATCTCACACGGAAACCCTTTTGTCCGGATAAAATCCCGCATATCCGGGCACATGGAAAGTACCAGGTCCGGTTTAGCCGCGTAGATAAAGTCCATTTCAATCCCGTCACCCGAAACCGAACGGTACATGGTGCTCGAAATCCCATCGGTATCCCAATGGATGTGCTTGTAATGCGGCGTTTGTCTTTTTCCTATATATTCCAGTACGTCGCGTTTGAATTCCAGCGGCGCGCCCAGAGTCAGCAGAATATCCACATCGGATTCTGCCAGTATCTCTTCGATTTGGCTGGCCGTCACGGCCTGTATGATCCGGGCGCGATGGCCTTCCTGCAGGAACCCCCATAGCATATCCAATGCGAATATGCGGTTTCCGAAAATGGTTACGTTCATTTTATAGCCTTTCTTCTTACTTACCCGTCATCTGCATAGGTTCGCAAACTGATCTTTAAAAAACTGTCTGTGCCATTCGCTCCTGTGTAATGTGCTCAGCGCTTTTATCCCCATCGCGCCGTATTGCCTGACCAACCCGTTATAGTTGATCATCACATTGCCGCCTACATCCAGCCTTTGTCCTGCCACCGCATGATAAACCACGGAATTGAAGTTGATCTTGGGATGCCAGGCGTTTTTTGTGCCATAGTAGTAATAGTAGCCCAGCAGCATGCTGTCGTCTTCGTAGCACTGCCGTCCCTTCAGGAACGCAGCGTTATAGCCGCCTGTCTCTTTCAGTATGGACGATACGTGAACGCAGGGATTGGTGAAGCCGTGCAGCACAGTATCCGTTCGGAGGCTCTCCAGAAAGCTGTCATATCCGTTGACATCCTCAGGTTTTTCTGTCTTCTTATTCAGAAACGGCATATAGCCGTTTTTATCTACGATTCCGCAGCAGACAAGCGGCTCATCGTGATTGGAAAGAAAACCGACCAAAGGATCTTCCCAATGCGGTGCAAAAACCATATCCAGATGTATTTCACTGATGTATTCGGTTTCCGGCATGCGGTCCCATATATATTCAAAGCATTTCTGTCGCCCCACTGCCGTCCCTACGTTCACGCCGTCCCCGATGATATGGATATCCAGTCTAAATGCCGACAGCTCCTCTTTGAGCCTATCGCTTTCCATCGCGCCCTGATTATAGACGACGACTGTTTTAAACGTACTCTTCTCCAGCGACTTCAGGCAATTGGTCGTAAGCAGCCGGTCCTCCGCCCAGTCGTCGCGGAATAAAAAAAGCAAAGTATGCACCAGCTTCATGGTTTGTGCTTCCCTTCTATGGTTTGGGCAGGCAGTTCCTGGTGCCCGGTCCCCTGCTGCTTCCTCCACGTATCCCGGTTGATGATCTTTGTATAGCTCTGGATGATCTTCGTCACCTTGACGGACACATTGTCATCCGTATAGTCCGCTATCGGCGCGACTCGCTCTTGGTGCTCCCTCATATCTATTGCCAGGCTGATTGCCTGAAGCAGATCGGTCTTTGTCGTACCCGCAATGACCATCGTGCCCGCATCCAACGCCTCGGGCCGCTCCGTGGAAGTCCGCAGCAGCACGGCGGAAAATCCGAGTATCGCGCTTTCCTCAGACAGTGTGCCGCTGTCCGACAGCACACAGTACGCGTCCATCTGCAACCGGCAGTAATCACTGAAGTCAAACGGTTCCATGGGTTTAACCAGCGGATGAAATTGAAATCCCCGGGATTGTATCTGCTTTAAACTGCGCGGATGGACAGAATAGACGATCGGCTTTTCATAAGTCTCCGCCGCCGCGTTAATCGCACTCATCAGTGAGAGAAACGCCGCTTCGTCGTCGATATTCTCCTCGCGGTGGGCAGACACCAGCAAATATTCTCCGGGCTTCACGTCCAGCTTCTCCAACGCGCGGCTTTGACGGATGGCATCGGCCTGACGGGCCAGCACCTCGGGCATAGGCGAACCGGTGACAAAAATATGGTCCTTTTGAATGCCTTCCGCCAGCAGATACCGCCGGGCGTGCTCGGTATAGGCGAGGTTGATGTCCGCTACGTGGTCTACAATGCGGCGGTTGATCTCCTCCGGCACGTTCATGTCAAAGCAGCGGTTGCCCGCTTCCATATGGAATATGGGAATCTTCAGGCGTTTGGCAGGTATCACGCACAGTGCCGAGTTGGTATCGCCCAGCACCACCAGCGCGTCCGGCTTTTCCTTCTGCATCAGGTCGTACGTGGCGGAGATGATATTGCCCATGGTCTCGCCCAGCGTCTGCCCCGCACACTTAAGGCTGTAGTCCGGCAGTCTTAACCCCAAATCTTCGAAAAAGACGTCACGCAGCGAATGCGCCCAGTTTTGCCCGGTATGCACAAGGATATGCTCAAAATACCGGTCAAACGCCCTGATACAGGCAGAAAGCCGGATGATCTCCGGCCGTGTACCGATGACAGTCATGACCTTCAGCTTGCTCATCTTTACTCCTACTCGTTTCATCCATCTATTTTTGCGGCATATGTGTCCGGCCTTTGCGGATCAAACACCTCGTTGCACCAGATCAACATCACCATCTCGTCCACGCCGGTGTTCACCACTTCGTGGATATAGCCAGGCGGAATGATCACCGCTTCCAGGTTCGCTGCCGACACCGGATATTCCAGCGTTCGATCCGAATTCAGCCTCTTCAGGCGTATCAACCCTTCTCCGCTGACGACGATAAATTTCTCCGTCTTGGTGTGATGCCAATGCCCGCCTTTTGTGACGCCGGGCTTTGCCGTGTTGATTGATATCTGCCCGCTTGTCGTCGACTTCACACACTCCGCAAATATGCCTCGCGCATCCCTATGCATGAGCAGCGGCTGTTTGAGTTCGTCTTCGGGTAAATAGCTTAAATAAGTGCTGTACAGCTTTCGAGTCAGCGCATCGCTCATGTCCGGTATAAAAAGGCTTCGCCGGTCGCCAAATGAACCGATGATCTCCGCCAGCCTGCCCACCGAAACATGATAGGTGACGGGTATAGCGCAGGACTCCGCCTGTTGCTCCATCGCAGCGTTCAGCATCCTCAGAAACGACGTGATTACGTCGTCAATATAGGCCAGTTCGATCACCGCATCCGGATCGTTGACGCGCAGCGGCAGTCCACGAGCTGTATCATGGCAGAATGTGGCGACCACACTGTTGTAATTCGGCGCACACCATTTGCCGAATACGCCGGGCAGCCGGTAGACATACGCCTTGGCGCCCGTTCTCGCGGCATACGCGAACACTGCCAGCTCTGCCCTCTTCTTGCTTCTCCCGTATGGATTATCCATATGGGCTTGAATGGAGGACGACATCAGTATGGGGACGCTTTTCCCGTGTTGCTCCAGGCTTTGGATAAGCCGCTCGGTAAATGACACGTTTTCCTCAAAGCCGGCTTCGTCCTTCGGCCTGTTGATGCCAGCCAGGTGAAACACAAAGTCGCATACGCCCGCATATTCGTCCAGATTCGCCGGGTCATTGTCTTTGTCGTATTTCAGAACCTCCCCCAGTCCGGCCGCCTCAATCTGGGCACACAGGTTTTTGCCAATAAAGCCTTGCGCGCCTGTTACAAGCAGTTTCATTTCTTCCATGCCTCCAGCTCTGCGGCTACGTACCCACATCCCAAAAGCGTCGCTTTGAGCTCTTCCGGAGTGAGGCGTTGCGTATTGCTCGAATTGTACTCCTCCATAGCTGTGATCTGGCGGTTGCCGCTGCTGAAATATTTGGCGTAGTTAAGATCGCTGGTGTCGGCAGGTACGCGGAAGAAATCTCCCATATCAATCGCAGCAGCCCGTTCTTCCTTTGTCAAAAGCGTCTCGTGAATCTTCTCCCCCATCCTCACGCCGATCGATATGACTTCGTTGCTGCAGCCGAACAAACTTTTGAGCGCCTGAGCCAGTTCCCGGATCGTGCTGGCTGGAGACTTCTTCACCATCAAGTCGCCCGGCTGCGCGTTCTGAAACGCGAACAGCACCAGATCGATAGCCTCCTCCAGATTCATCAGAAACCGCGTCATCTCCGGATCGGTGACGGTGAGCGGCTGCCCGGCCTTGAGCTGATCGATGAACAACGGGATTACCGAACCGCGGGATGCCATCACGTTGCCGTACCTTGTGCCGCAGATCAGCGTATTACGGCTGTTTCGGGACTTTGCGATGAACGTCTTTTCCATCAGCGCTTTGGACATTCCCATGGCGTTAATGGGATATACCGCTTTGTCCGTGGACAGGCAGACCACTTTGCGTACACCCGCTTCAATTGCCGCGGTCAGTACGTTTTCCGCCCCCAGCACATTGGTCTTAACCGCTTCCATCGGAAAAAACTCGCAGCTGGGCACCTGCTTAAGCGCAGCCGCATGGAAAATGTAATCCACGCCGTTCACCGCGTTCCGCACGCTGGAAATATCCCTGACGTCCCCGATCAGGAATTTCAGCTTGGGACTGCCATAGGCTTTTCGCATATCATCTTGCTTTTTTTCGTCGCGCGAGAAAACTCTGATTTCTCCGATATCCGTATTCATAAAGCGGCGGATTACCGCATTCCCAAAAGACCCGGTTCCGCCTGTAATCAGCAAAGTTTTATCCTTGAACATATCGCCAGCCATCCTCCAAACAGCCCGAACATTCCTTGCCAGGTTCAGGCTCAATTACTATAGTCTATTCAACGAGGGTATCCGGCGTTATCAACCGAGGGGGTTAATTTATATATTTTATATAACAGATCCAATATATTTTTAATGTTTTTGAGAAAACGAGAAAACTCTCCGCATCGAAACCATCGGCAGCAATAAGATTAAAGAGTCTGATACGGGTCAGAATGCGCATCCCTATTAACAATCAGAAAAAAAGCCTCATATCGCGCGCAAACACACGTTCAGACAATCGACTGAGCGTATCCATTCAGCAACTTGCATTTTAAGAAATAATGCTTTTACTGTTCCTCCGCCGATTGAGCGGCTGCCTCTGTTTGCCGGCTCAGCTCCGTCAGCTTATCCTCGATCATCTTCAGGTTGTTTTTTAAGCGCTGATCTTCCGGACACAGTGCCAGCGCCTCTCTGGCATGCGCGGCGGCTCTTTCATACATGGCCAGCCTGTAACAGGCGATTGCGCCCAAATCGTTTGGCGTATGGTCCCATGAGAGCCCTGCGTTTACGAAGGTTTTCGAGCGTTCCTTGATTTTCAGCGCTTCCTCTACCATACAGAACACCTGCGGCCAGTCGCTGAGCAGATAGCTCATCTTGGCGAACTCCACATAAGCATCGCGCATATGCGGTGCCTCAGCGATCGCGCGGTAATACCATGCATAAGCTTCCAGAATGCGGCCCAGCCTGTGCGCGCTCGATGCCATCCATCGCATCGCGGCGCTGCGCTCCTCGCTCCATGTGGAACCGGGCAGCTTCAGATAATTCTTCAGCGTTTCAATACATTTCTCCCACTCCCCCTTATACATGTACTCCCGCCCAAGGTAATAGTTCATACGGCTGCATTCCGGGTTCTCCTGCACCGCCAGCTCCAGCAGCGGCAGATAGGATCCCCGGGATTTACTGTTATCGGGATAATGATTCAGCACGACCCCTTCCAGAAAGACCGTCCTCTGCGGTTCATTCCGTGTCCAGCAAAGCCATTCATGGATGGGATAGTGCCAGAGAAAGCCCTGCCGCGAATGGATCTTGGAATATTGAAACTGGACATACGGCGTACCGTCCGGCTTGAGGCTCCAGTTATAGAGATACTTGCCCGTCGTCGTGTCGCTCTGCCACAGGCGTTCAATCACCTCGCGCCAGCCCGGTTCGAACAATTCGTCGAGGTCCGTACAGACGCAAATGTCCACATCCTCCGGCACATGCCGAAGCGATATGTTGCGCGCCACGTCGAACCGCCATGGCTGCACCTCATCCACGTATACCATCGCACCCCGTTCCCGCAGCTTCTCCACCGTTCCATCCGCTGAGCCGGTATCCGTCACCACAATGAGGTCTGCTTCTCCCATGGAATCCATCCACCGGTCGACGAATCTCTCCTCATTTTTGCATATCGCGTAAACGCAAACCCTGTATTTCCCCATTGTTACATACCCCTCACTGTGCCTTGCTTTCCAGCTTGATCCGGATCAACTCCAGATTGTTCTTCAGCCGCGGATTGCCGGGTTCCATATCGCAGGCAATTTGCGCGTAGGCCATGGCTTTCGCGTATAAGCCCAGCCGATAGCAGCTGATTGCGCCCAGATCGTAGAAACTGTATCCCCATGAATTGGGGTCGTGCAGATAGCTTCCGGACTTGATCGTAATGCCGAGCCCTTTTTCCACCATCAGATAGACAAGCGGCCAATCGTTTTCCAGATAGCCCAACATCGCCATTTGCAGATAAGGCTCCCGCACGCGCGGGCACTCAGCAACCGCCCGATAGAGCCATAGTCTGGCTTGCAGTTTATCTCCTTTGTTCTGATAGCTCCTTGCGATATAGCGCATGGACGCGCACCGTTCCTCGTCCCATCCCGCTGATGGCAGCGCCAGATGGCGTTTGAGCGTCTCAATGCATGGATCGTTCATACCGTGGTACATATATTCACGGCCCAGCCAGAACATCGCCCGGTCGTCGTTCGGGTTCTCTTGCACGGATAGCTCCAGCAGCGGCAGATACTGCGTTCTCGGCTTCGAATTGTCCGGATAGTGGTTCAGCACCATGCCGGGCACCCATACCGTCTGATCCGGGTCCTCCCCGCTGTATTGCAGCACCTCGTGCACCGGATGCACCCATTTAAAGCCGTGCCGCCGATGAATTTTTTCCATGGTAAACTGTTTGTTCGGCGTCCCGTCGCTGTTGAAGCTCCATGTAAACATATAGCGCGCACGGGTGTGCTGTGGCTGCCATACGGTCTCCAGCTTCTGCCGCCAGCCGGGTTCGAATATCTCATCCAGATCGTTGGATACACAAATGTCCACATCGTCCGGTATATGATCCATCGCTTTGTTGCGGGCGGCATCAAACCGCCAGGGGCTGATGATATCGATGTAGACTGCTGCCCCTCTTTCCCGCAGCTTCTCCACTGTGCCGTCCGTCGAGCCCGTATCGGATACCACGACCAAATCCGCTTCACTCACGGCGTCCATCCAACGGTCCACAAACTTTTCTTCATTCTTGCATATCGCGTAGACACATATCCTATATTGACTCAAGATCTTATACCTCACCAATGCTTATATTTCCAGCATATGAGACAAATGCAAAAGCTGTGATATTTGATGACCACTATCACAAAGAAAGCTTTATGCAGATACCAGGTATCATCTGAGTTAACCTGCTGCGTAATCTGTAATGAGCCCATGGATAAAATGGAGTAAGGCTGCCGTTTGCGACAGCCTTACGATCCAAAAGCCTAAAAGGTGATAATGTTCATATCGATGTTTACACCGGTTGTCAGCGTTGATACATTCGTAGACGCTATTTCGATCGCCCTCAACTGATACGTTGATGCAGCGGAAGTCGCCGGAGCCGTATCAACAAATGTGGCGGCAAACGGCACATACTGGGTACCTGCCTGCGCCCCATTTCTGCTGTAGGTGCGAGTCAATATCAAGGTTCCATCCCTGTACAAACGGAGTTCAAAGGTAAGGGACCAGTTAGCCGTTGTCGTAGCGATCAGGTTCAGCGAGTAATCAATTTTCAGTTCCTGGCCAGCCACGACGCCTTGGGTTACGGATACAACCGGTACCTCCGTAGCAGTCGGAGGGGCAACCGGGATTGGCCCTGTCACGTTAGTGAAGGCGAGAGAAGGGGTTCCCGCAGGCCCCGTATCCCCTGTCGGTCCTGTATCCCCCGTAGGTCCGGTATCGCCCGTCGGCCCGGTGTCACCCGTCGGCCCGGTGTCGCCCGTAGGTCCCGTATCGCCCGTCGGGCCGGTATCCCCTGTCGGCCCGGTATCCCCTGTCGGCCCA
>JAEWCC010000027.1 GCA_023390815.1 Bacillota bacterium | reverse complement strand
CCTTCGCCCTGTGCCATCGCCGTATCGACAAAGCCGGGTTTGATATCGGTGACGGCGATGCCTTTCCCATAAGCCCTCGCCTTGCTGGCCAGGCCCTCCAGATAATTGGACATATACGCCTTGGAGGCGTTGTAGGCAGGGCAGTCCGCGCTGCCCCTCAGTGCGGCGACGGAAGAAATGGCAACGAGATGCCCGGAGCCTTTTTGGATGAAGTACTGCATTCCCGCGCACGCGAGCGCGGTAAAGCCTTTTACGTTGACATCAATCGTCTCATTCTCGTATTCCCACTCGAGGCTGGGGTTGATATGGCCCGTACCGGAGCTGATGACCAAAACGTCGAGTCCGCCCATCGTTTCGATGATTTGCCTCATCTGCAAAACGGACTCCTCAGGCTTGGAAATATCCATTTGGCTGACGAGTACGCGCCCATCCGCGTCTTCCTGCAGTTCTTCGAGCAGATTCAGCCTGCGCCCCGTGATACCCACGGTAAATCCGTTGCGTATGAAAAGCTTCGCGAGTTCCCTGCCGATCCCGCTGCTTGCGCCGATGACAATGACTTTTTTCATAGGAAGCCTCCTCAATTTCGAGGAACGTAAAGCGGATTTTATTAGTTTCTCCCTTGATTATCTGCCTGAAATGAGCCTTTGTCAATTGCATATCCGGCATGGCGAGATTGCACTGCTGTTTCAGCGTATAGTAAAAGTGCACCCGCAGGTGCACTTCAGAGTGTCATAAAAGCTCTTTTTCTGGCCCCTCGGACGACCACCCCAAAAAGCTACGCTTTTTGGGGACCCCGGTACGGGGGCTGTCACCGATAGGTGACTGGAGGAGAGAAAATGCCTTAAAACAGGTCACTCCCTCCGGCACTTTGTGCCACCTCCTACGTACCCGGAGGGTGCTCGTCTGAGGGAGGCATGACAGGCTTTATCGACAGCCTGAAGTGCACCCGGAGGTGCACCTGATGTGTCATATAGAAGTTGTTCAGTCCCTTTTCAGAATATCGTCTGCCTTGCTCAGTTCCGGCATCGATACCTGTGTGGAACCGTGCACGGTGACTGCGAGGGCCCCCACCGCATTGGCAAACCGCAGCGCTTCCGCGTAATCACTGCCCTGCACCGCCTTCGATACGAACGCACCCAGAAAGGCGTCCCCCGCCCCCTGCGTATCCGCGACGGTCACATGATATCCGCCCGCTGACGCTTCGCTTTCGAGCGTCTTCAGGTAAGCGCCGTTCTCGCCCAGCGTAATCACCACGGCGTTTGGCCCCAGCAGCGCAATATTCGCGGCGCACGTTCTCGCCGATTCCGCGCCGGTGACTTCAACGCCGCCCAGCGCGCCCGCTTCGTTCTCATTCGCGATGATGATATCGGTATGCCGCAATATGGACGCAGGGATATCGGTATACGGAGACGGGTTCAATACCGTGATTGCGCCGCTTTCCTTCGCACGCTTAAAATAGGCTTCGACGGCATTAAGATTGATCTCAAGCTGCGCGGCCAGCAGATCGCCCGGTTTAAAATCGATGTTGAGATCAGCCGGAATCTCCCGGTTTGCGCCGGGGTATACGACGATGCAGTTGGCCCCGCGATCGTCCACAAATATCACGGCGTTGCCGGAATGGGAATTGGTTTGTGTAACGCAGTCGGTCGCGATATCACGGCGGCGCAGCGCTTCCAAGAGCTGCGTACCCATGTCATCCCTGCCGACCGCACCGATGAAAGAGACCTGCGCGCCGCAGTGTGCCGCGGCGTACGCCTGATTCGCGCCCTTGCCTCCCGTAGCGGTAACACACGAAACCGCGGTCAGCGTATCTCCCTTATTCGGCAGCGTTTTCACGCGGTAGGTGGTGTCGATGTTTGCGCTGCCCAGTATCCAAACGGTATTCTTCATGAATTCTCCCCTCTATGGGAGCCGTTCACCCTTTATTCGGCGATGATCACATGAATGCCCTGGCGGGTGAGCTGTTCGATAAAAGCTTTCGGCGCATTGCTGTCGGTAACCAGCGTGGTGACGCAACCGATGTCGCACACCGGCAGCAACGAAACGCGCCCCAGCTTGGTATTGTCCGCCACGATGATAACTTCCGCACAGTTCGCGATCATCACCTTTTTCAGTTCGGCTTTGACCTCTTCCGGCGCTGTGATTCCTTTTTCGAGCGAAACGCCGCTGGCCCCCAATATCGCCTTATTGGCGTAAAACTTTTTGGTTGTCTCCTCCGCGATCTTGCCATTATACGACAGGTCGCGATTCCGGAATATGCCGCCGGTCGAAATCACTTCGACGTTTTCCAGATCGGCAACCTTCAAGCATATGTTGATATCGTTTGTGATGATCGTCAGCCGTTTTCCCTTTGGCAAATGGCCTGCAATCTGCAGCGTGGTGGTGCCGTCGTCAAGCATGATGCTCTCGTTGTCACCGATGAGCTTCGCAACCGCCATGCCGATCTTTTCCTTATTGACGATGTTTTGTTCCATGCGGCTTTTATACTCGGGATCGAGGTTCCGGTCCTTGATCACGCCGTTTTCCCGGACAATGGCACCGCCGTGGGTACGCGTAATCAGTTCCCGTTTTTCAAGCTCCCGAAGGTCCGAGCGAATCGTCGCGCCGGATACATCAAAAACCTTGACGAGTTCCTCCACGTCGACGGACTTCTTGTTTTGAATGTGTTCGTAGACCTCTTTTAGCCGCTGCTCGGCGAAACGTCGGGAGTTGCTCAACTTCATCCACCTCTATCTGCAATTTATATACAGATTAATATATCCCTCCGTATAATTCAACTGAATTGTACATGCGTTATCAATTATTCCCTGATTTTTGAACCGTACCGCTCCTCAAGCTGCCGGATCTTATCCACGCGCGGTATGTGACGTCCGCCTGTAAACTCATGCTGCAAGAAAGCATCCGAAATATCGAGCGAGAGACCGAGGCCTGTAATCCAAGCTCCCAGACAAAGTATATTGGCGTCGTTGTGCTGGCGGGTCATTTTAGCCATATACGCGTCCGTGCACAGCGCGGCCCGCACGCCCGGTACCTTGCCCGACGCGATAGCCATGCCGATGCCTGTACCGCAGATCAATATGCCTTTTTCATATTCCCCCAGCGCCACGCGTTCCGCGAGGCCTGACGCGATGAACGGATAATCGATCGGCTCGCTGCTGGCCGCACCAAGGTCGCTCACCTCATGTCCTTGTTCAATTAGATGCGCCTTGATCTTCTCCTTCAGCTCGTATCCCGCGTGCTCGCTTGCGATTGCGATCTTCATGCTAAAACCCCAGTTCCTTAAGCGTCAGCTCCATCTGCTCTTTGGTGGGCGGCGTATAGTGCAGCGCGGGTTTATCGATCATATACGAAGCGCCGCAGCCCTTCACCGTATTGGCAATGACCATCGTCGGCTTATCCTTCGTCTCACGCGCGAGGCTGAACACGTCCGCAATCTGATCCAGATTATGTCCGTCGATATCGAGCACCTGCCATCCGAAGCTGCGCCACTTATCAAACAGCGGCTCAGTGTCCATAATGTCCCTGGTCGCGCCGTCGTTCTGATAGCGATTTCGGTCCAAAATCGCGGTGAGATTGTTCAGCTTGAAATGCGGAGCGGCCATCGCCGCCTCCCAGATCTGCCCTTCGCCCAGTTCGCCGTCGCCGAGGATGGCGTATACGCGCACGTTGTCTTTTTTGTTAATCTTCGCGCCCATCGCGATGCCGCAGGCAGCTGAAAGGCCTAGCCCGAGCGAGCCGGTTGTGACGTCTACGCCGGGGATGTGGTTGCAGGGATGCCCCTGCAGCAGGCTGTCAATCTTGCGCAGTTTCCAAAGTTCGTCCGCCGGGAAGTATCCCGCCTCGGCCAGCGCCGCGTACCATATCGGCGCGCCGTGCCCTTTTGAAAGTATTACACGGTCACGTTCCATCCACTTGGGGTTGGCCGCATCATAGCGCATGTCGTGAAAATACAGCACGGACATGATGTGCGCCAGCGAGAACGATCCGCCCGGATGTCCGCTCTGCGCGCGGTAAGTCATCTCAATCACATATTTGCGAAGGATTCTCGATTTCTCATCCAATAACTGCCGTTGCTCTGTTGTTAACATAACTCGCTCCCGTTCTTCCTCGCAATGGCCTTCTTGGCGCGATGATAGATTTCTTCTTTGGTGAGGCCATATTTTTTCATCAGCAGGCACGCTTCGCCCGACTCCGCGAAGGTGTCGCACAGCGCTACCTGTTCCATGGGCACCGGGGCGAATTTCACAAGGCATTCTGCCACCGCGCCGCCTGCGCCGCCGAAGCAGTTGGCATCCTCCGCCACCACGACCGCGCCCGTCTCCCGCGCCGCCGCAATTACGGCCTGCTCATCAATGGGCTTGACCGACCGCAGATTGATGACGCGCGCGTCGATGCCCTCCTGCGCCAGCATCTGCGCGGCCTGCAGCGCTTCCCATACCATCAGCCCGACCGCGATGAGCGTGACATCCTTGCCGTCGCGCAGCACCTCGGCCTTGCCGATCCGGAAATCGACTTTCTTCGCGTCTTCATGCAATACCTCAGCTTCGCCGCGCCCCAGCCTTAAGAATACCGGCCCGGGCGTGCGCACGACTTCGCGCAGCGCGGATAAAACCTCTCCGGGGTCGGCAGCAACCACCACCCTCATGTTGGGAATGGCTCGCATGATCGCGATATCTTCAATCGCCTGGTGCGTCACGCCGTCCTGCCCGACGCTGATGCCACCGTGCGTCGCGACGACCTTCACATTGAGGTTCGGATAGCACAGCATGTTTCTGATCTGTTCAAAGGGCTTTTCGGTGGCAAACACCGAGTATGCGGTGAAAATCACCGGCCCACCCCATGTGGAGATGCCCGCCGAAATGCCCACGGCGTCCGCTTCCGCGATGCCCACGGAGAAAAACCGCTCCGGATACTTTTCCTTAAACCGGATCGATCGCGTGGACTTTGATACGTCCGCAGTCACGATCACCAAATCTTTAAATTCCTCGCCCATACGGACGAACGCGTCGCCCAGCGCGTCTCTGAAATTCCCTTCCATTGCTGCTCCTGTCGTTATGCTTATTTAAAATTATCGGATTCGAATTCGCGGATGCGGTTGACCTTCTCCGTGGAACTCGACTCCTTAAACTCCAGCGAAAGCCACTCGCGTACGATCTTCTTGGCGAGCTCCGGCCCGATCACACGCGCGCCCATGGCGAGTACATTCGTGTCGTTGCTGAGCCGCGCCCGCTCGGCGGAGAATATATCGTGACAGACCGCCGCATAGATGCCCCGGAACTTGTTCGCTGCGATCGCCATTCCAATGCCGGTACCACAGAACAGCATGCCTTCCTTCTGATAACCGCTTTCGATGATCGCCTCGGCCACTTTGCGGGCGATGTCGGGATACATGGCCGTATCCAATGGGTCGGCAACGCCGATATCGGTATATTTTACGCCGCTTTCATCCAGCACCCTGACAATGACGTTTTTTAGCGGCAGTCCGGCATTATCGCAGCCAATGACCAGTTCCTTCATCATGTCACTTCCTCTCCGTTGATAATTTCATTATATATACCTTTTATTGTCTTGTCAATTGCACTTATTTTATTTTTATTTGTTTTCATTTTAAGGCATAGAGGGACCCGACCCCACTATTATCGAATCCCTCTGAGTCAATCCGTATTACAAACTTTCATCCGGCACAAACACGATCTTTATGCCTTTTCGTTGCTCCGCCAGTTCAAACGCTTTCTGCGCGTCATTGAGCGCGAACCGGTGGGATATCACATTGTTGATGTTCTTCGTGCTGCGGATCAGCCCGATCATCTCGTCCGCTTCGGTGTCGTGGAAATTGCGCGAGCCCTTGATCGTGATTTCCTTGGCGATTACCGCCTCAAACATGTCCAGCGTTACGCTGGGGCATACGCCTACCTGCACGAGCGTGCCGCGTGTTTTTAATACCGAGAGGTCGGTCTTTATCGCCACGGCAGAACCGGAGCAGTCGATCACCTTATCAAGGCCCCTGCCGTTTGTGATCCGCTCGATTTAGGCTTTCACATCACCGCGCGCGTTCACCGTGTATGCAGCGCCGAACTGCTTCGATGCCTCCAGCCGCTCCTCCACAATGTCGATGGCGACCACGGTGCCTTCGAGATGCGCTGCGCAGAGTATGCACATGATGCCCAAAGGGCCCGCGCCCGATACGCCCACGAACTCGCCCGGATGGATGTCCGCCTTCTTGGCCGCGTGGAACGGCGTTCCCAGCGCGTCGGTTAAAAGCACGCCCTGTTCAAATGTGATGTCGTCCGGGAGTTTGCGCAAATTCACTTCGGGGATGGCGATGTACTCCGCGTCTCCGCCGTCCACCTCGAACCCAATGCACTTCAGCTGCTTGCAGAATATGAAATCGCCCGCTTCGCAATGCTCGCATTCATGGCAGGTGATATGGCAGTTTAAAAACACCCGGTTCCCGGGCTTGAAATCCCGGCAGGCGTTGGTTTTTTCAACGACGCCCGCCACCTCGTGACCGGGGATGATGTCCGACTGCTTCGGGCTGTGGTAAAGCATCTCGATGTCCGTACCGCATATGCCCGCAGCCATCACTTTGACGAGTGCATACCCCTCGCCGATCTCCGGCACAGGCCGCTCGACGGTATAGGCATGGCTCTTCCCGTCCAGTATAATTGCTTTCATAAAATCCCTCCTATCACAGGCTGTGGATCGCTTTGCCGATTGCCGCGTTTGCGGCTTCCATCACCGCTTCGGACACGGTCGGATGCGCGTGGATGCAATGGGCGATATCTTCGACGCAGCACTCGGTTTTCATGGCGAGCACCGCCTCCGCGATCATATCCGTCGCGTGCGCACAGACCATATGCACACCGAGCACTTCGCCGTACTTGCTGTCGGCTATTACCTTAACAAAGCCGCCCGCTTCGTCCTCGATCAGCGACTTGCCGTTGGCGGCCATCGGGAACATACCGACTTTAATATCTCGTCCCGCTTCGCGCGCCTGGCGCTCCGTCATGCCGGCCCACGCCACCTCGGGCGTGGTATAAATGCACTGCGGGATCAGCGAATAATCCATTTTCGCGACCTCGCCGCAGATGTTCTCCACCGCCACAATGCCTTCTTCGCTGGCCGTGTGTGCGAGCATCATCTTGCCGTTCGCGTCGCCGATGGCGTACACGCCCGGCACATTGGTATGCATGGCCTCGTCCGTCTCGATTACGCCCCGGTTATGCTTGATCCCCAAGCGGTCGAGCATGGCGGTATCCGCGGACGCCTTGCGACCGGTCGACACGAGCACATGGCTTGCGCCCAAGCGCGTTTCCTTGCCGTCCTTCTCGTATACCACGGCGGCTTCTTCAATCTTCTTGACGCGTGCGCCCGTGATCACGGTGACGCCCGCCTTTTGGATATCCTTTGTCACGGCGGCGATCACGTCGTCGTCCGCGTTGGCAATGATGCTGCTCAGCATCTCGATGATCGTGACCTTGCGGCCTAAGCGGCTCAGCAGGAACGCGAATTCGAGTCCGATCACGCCGCCCCCAATGATCACCATGTTCTCCGGCAGCTCTGATATTTGCAGCATGCCGTCGCTGGTCATGACGTTTTGGTTCTGAATGCCCTCAATGGACGGCAGCACGGGCTGTGAGCCGGTCGCGAGGATGATGTTCTTCACCGGATATTCCTTGCCGTCTGCGAGGACGGTATGCGCATCCTTGAGCGTGGCCTCGGCGTTCACCAGCGTGATGCCGTTGCCCTTGACGAGCCCGCCGATGCCGCGCACGAGCTGGCTCACGACGGTTTCCTTGCGTTTCATCACCGCCGTCCAGTCCACCGTGACGTTATTGTTTCCGATGCCGAACTTCGCGGCGTCTTTGGCGCTCTCGTATACCGCGGCGGATTTTAATAGCGCCTTGGTCGGGATGCAGCCCCGGTTCAGGCACACCCCGCCCAGCTTATCCTTTTCAAACAGTACGACGGAAAGCCCCTTCTGTGCGGCTTTGATGGCCGCGACGTATCCGCCCGGCCCACCGCCGATCACTGCAACGTCATATGTCATGTCTTACATCCTCATGTCGATGATGACTTCGATGCCCTCGCCTTTGCGCAGCAGCGCTACGCCCTCTTCGAGCTTCTCGAGCGGCAGCGTATGCGTCACGAGCGGTTTTAAGTTGAGCACGCCGCTCTCGAGGATGCGGACCGCTTTGGGGAACGTCGCGTTGGCAAGCCATGTGCCGAGCACGGAGATCTCCTTGAATATGACCTGGCTCTGTACGACCTCGGGGTGCGCCTTGGTATTCACGCCGAACAACAGCACCTTGCCGCCCTTGCGGATGACCTTGATGGCCATCGCCATCTGGGAGCCCACCACGTCGATGGCGTAGTCTGTGCCGATGCCGGTCTTCTCGAGTACGAACGCCTCGAGGTCGGTCTCGATCGGGTTGACCGTGTAGGTCGCGCCGCTCTTCATCGCATACTCGCGCCGCAGTTCGCTGGGCTCCGATACGATGATGGGGTATGCGCCCGAGGCCTTCATGAGCTGCACGAACAGCAGGCCAATCGGGCCCGCGCCAATGACCGTGACGCTCTCGCCCGGGTTCACGCGCAGCTTATTGATGCCGTTCACTGTGCAGGCCAGCGGCTCCGCAAACGCCGCGATTTCCGCCGGGAGATCGTCCGATATCTTGAACGCCACCTTCTCGGATACGCGGATGTAGTCCGCAAATCCGCCCTCGCCGCCGAGGCCCATGGGGATGATATTCTCGCACTGGTTCGGCAGGTTCATCT
>JAEWCC010000025.1 GCA_023390815.1 Bacillota bacterium | reverse complement strand
CACGAATGCAGCGCCACGCCCGACAGCACCAGATACTGCACGAACATCACGAACAGGATCACGAGCACGCTCAGAGGGCTGATGACGGTGCTGCCCGCAAAGATCATCGCGCCGAGGAATATTACGGGGATGCAGGCAAGGTACATCAGCGGTTCCTCACGAAAACGCCTGACGATAAACAGGTCCCGGTTCAGAAACGCTAATCCGTATACCATCAGCACGAACAACAGGATGTTGAGGCCGAAGTCCTGCCATGCAAAGAGATAGGAGAAAAGTACTCCGAACACCGCCGCGCTGACGAGCAGGCGGGTGGGAAGCTTGTTTTCAAACGACGATTTAGGCGCGCTGTTTGGCAGGTTTTCCATCGCGTTTGTCCTCCTTTTCACTCTGTTTCATATTCTCTTTCGTATTATCCTTCTGTGCTGTGTCTTTTCTATTGCTGTTTTCCAGGAAGTATTGATAGAGATAGGCCGTATCGGTCATCGAGGTCACCATCCTTTCCTCATCGCAGGGATCATACCATGCGGATAAATTCTTGTCAATCAATATTTATTGTATTTCGATATATTATTTTTGTGCAGCGATACATTCGATTATTCGATCCATTTCTCGTCACGAGTACAAAATACGGGAAGATAATAAAAAACAACCTCCTTTTACGGAGGTTACTCAAAGAAGTATTATTGATATGAAGCCTTTGCAAACAAATTTTACTGAGCTGCTTCCGGTTAAACGTTGCTTCAAAGCGCACCTGTGAGGTATGCGATGATCGCATCGTTCGGTTCATCTCCATAGGCGTCAGAATTGCTGTGTACCGTTTGAGGCGCAGGTCCACCTTCAAACGTTTTTTCTGCAAGCACAAAGCCGGTTGCAACATCTACGATCGTAATTTTGCAGGTTCTTATATATGCCCGGGCTCCGTTGTCATATTTTCCATACTCAACAGTTCCCCTTTCCGCATAAACGACCACCGATACTTCGTTGGGTTCTTTGGCAGCCAGATCGTCCGGAAGTGCAAAATGTATTGTTCGGTCTATCGATTTTGTACTGATGTCAATGACGATCACTTTATCAGAATTCGCAAAAACCGGATTTACTGAATAATCCCCCTCTGATTTATATACGGGTTCTATTGATGTAAAAGTATCCAGCTTACCGTTAAACGCGCTAAGGTTGGAGTCTTGTGCTGCTTGAAAGTATACCGGTACGGCAATTGACGCGATGATTAAGACAGATAAAAAACATATATTCGCAACCGTTGAGAGTCGGCTGTCTCCGCCTTCTCTTATAAATTGAATAATGAGATAGAGAGCGAGCCCGTCGGCAATAACGGTGGCAATCACCCATAGATACCTTGCTGCATCGCGTGAAAAATACAACAGGGCTGCAGCGGTATAAAGAGCCAATATAAAAATATAAGGTCCGAGTTCAATCTTTCCATCCCTTTTCTTCAGAATCTCCAGCATATTAACTCGCCTTGCCTTCCAGTATTATTACAATATATAATAACCAATATATGCTATCATCCTAAATTTGTCAATGCACCCTTCCGCAGCTCAACCGCATAAATACACAGACCGCTTATTTGCTGTTTTTCAAAGTAAAAAAAGAAGCGCTCCATTTATTGGGGCGCTCCCTGTGTTGTTATTATGCGAGGCTTTCGCGCTTAGCCTTGGGTAATGCCTTTTGCTTATTGTCCTTCTCTCCGAGGATCAGCATCGGCACCTTTGCATTGCGCACGGTCTCCTTGGTGACAACACATTTTTTCACGTCCGAACGCGAGGGGATCTCATACATCACGTCGAGCATGATGGACTCGAGTATTGCACGCAGACCGCGGGCGCCGGTCTTGCGCTCGATCGCAAGCTTGGCGACCTCAGCGAGCGCGTCCTCTTCGAACTCCAGCTGCACGCCGTCCATCTCCATCAGCTTTGCAAACTGCTTCACGAGCGCGTTTTTGGGCTGCGTGAGGATGTTAACCAGCGCCTTCTCGTCGAGCTGATGCAGCGGCACGATGATGGGCACGCGGCCCACAAACTCAGGGATCAAACCGAACTTGATCAGATCCTCCGGCAGCATGTTCATGTACAGCTCCATCACGTCCTTGTTGAGGTTGGAAACGATCTGTGCACCAAAGCCCATCGTCTTCTTGCCGATCCGGCGCTCGATGATCGTCTCAAGCCCGCCGAAAGCACCGCCGCAGATGAACAGAATGTTCGTCGTATCAATCTGCAGGAACTCCTGATGCGGATGCTTGCGCCCGCCCTGCGGCGGCACGCTCGCGACCGTGCCCTCAATGATCTTGAGCAGCGCCTGCTGCACGCCTTCACCGGACACATCGCGTGTGATCGAAGGATTATCGCTCTTGCGGGCGATCTTATCAACCTCGTCGATATAGATGATGCCGCGCTGTGCGCGTTCAATATCGTAGTCTGCGGCCTGTATGAGCTTCAAGAGAATGTTCTCCACATCCTCACCCACATAGCCCGCTTCCGTCAGCGACGTCGCGTCCGCCATGGCGAACGGCACATTGAGGATACGCGCAAGCGTCTGAGCGAGCAGCGTTTTGCCCGAGCCCGTGGGCCCCAGCATTACGATATTGCTCTTCTGAAGCTCTACGCCCTCCTGTTTGGTATCGCTGTTGATACGCTTATAATGGTTGTATACCGCGACCGCAAGGTTCTTTTTCGCAAGCGGCTGGCCGATTACGTATTCGTCCAGCGCGGCAACGATCTCGGCGGGTTTGGGGATATCGCCCATCTCGAACGTGGACGCATCCTGATAATCCTCCTCGATGATCTCCTTGCAGAGCTCGATACACTCGTTGCAGATATAAACACCCGGTCCGGCCACAAGTCTTCTGACCTGTTCCTGCGCTTTGCCGCAGAAGGAACACTTCAATTGTTTTGTGTCGTCATTATAACTGGCCATCGGTTCACCTCGTTTCCCTTACTTGTCCTTTGCCGGTATGATCTCGTCGATCAACCCGTATTCCAGCGCCTCTTCCGCGCTCATGAAATGGTCTCTTTCCGTGTCCGCCGTCACCTTTTTGACGTTCTGTCCCGTCCGGTCGGCGAGAATCTGGTTCATCTTCTTTTTGATATTCGCGATATGTTCCGCATGGATCATGATATCCGTTACCTGGCCCTTCGCGCCGCCCGAAGGCTGATGGATCATGATTTCGCTGTTGGGCAGCGCCTTGCGCTTGCCTTTCTTGCCCGCCGCGAGCAGGAATGCACCCATCGAGGCGGCCATACCGATGCATATCGTCGATACGTCGCACCGTACGTGCTGCATCGTATCGTAGATTGCCATACCCGCCGTCACGGAACCGCCCGGGCTGTTGATATACAGGAATATATCTTTGTCCGGGTCCTCCGCTTCAAGGAATATGAGCTGGGCCACAATCAGGTTGGCCATGTCGTCTTCGATCTCTCCCCCTACGAAGATGATGCGATCCTTCAGCAGGCGGGAAAAAATATCATAACTGCGCTCACCCTTACTCGTCTGTTCGATTACATAAGGAATCAGTGTCATATTGCCCCTCCGTCACTCTATACTATTCGATTCGCCGTTTGGGTTTTCCTTCTCAGGCGCGTCCTTTTTATTTTTTTTGGCCGCGGGCTTCTTTGCCTCAGCCTTCAGCTTTGCATTGTCCACGAGGAAGCGCACTGTATTATCATACGCCAGGCTTTCGCGGATATACTCGAGTTCTTCCGCGTCCATTGCCTTGCGGTACTCCTCGACCTCTTTTTTCGCACGCTCTGCGTTCTTTTTAATTTCTTCCTCCACCTGCTCGTCGGTCGCCTTGATGTCCTCGGCCTTCATCACGGCGTCCACCACGAGCTGCGTGCGCACGCTGCGCTCTGCGCTCTCGCGGTAATCATTGCGTACGTCTTCCATTTTCGTGCCGGTCATCTGGAGGTAATCAGCCAGCTTCATGCCCTGGTACATCATGCTGTACTCGAGCTGACGGATCTGATGGTCGATCTGGTTTTCGATCATGCATTCCGGCAGATCGATCTCCGCGTTTTTGACGACTTCAGCCAGCACATTCTTCTCAGTCGCGGCTTTGGACTGCTCCTCAGCGCGCTCGGTCAAACGTTTGCGGATGCTCTCCTTGTATTCTTCCAACGTATCGAATTCCGAAACGTCCTGCGCAAACTCGTCATCGATCGCGGGAAGTTCCTTTTCCTTCACATCGTGCAGCTTGATATGGAACACCGCTTCCTTGCCCGCCAGATGCTCCGCACGGTAGTCATCCGGGAACTTGACGGTGATGTCCTTTTCCTCTTCCTTCTTCATGCCTATGACCTGCTCCTCGAAGCCCGGAATGAAGGTGCCCGAACCCAGTTCAAGCGTCTGGTTCTCCGCGGTGCCGCCCTCAAACTTGACGCCGTCCACGCTGCCCGAGTAATCGATCACGGCCTTGTCGCCGCTCTTCGCTTCGCGGTTCACATCGACCCAGCGCGCGTTGCGCTGCGCCGCCTGCTCGATCTGCGCCTGTACCTGTTCGTCTTCCACAACCGCCTTAACTTCTTCGGCTTCCACGCCCTTATACTGCCCCAGCTTCACTTCGGGCTTCACGAAAACTTCCGCCGTGAAGATCACGCCTTCGGCTTTGTCAATCTTCTCAACGTCGAGCTCCGGCCGCGATACGGGTACGATCTGGAGCTCTTCCACCGCTTTTTCATAGCTCTCGGGGAATACGATATCAAACGCTTCTTCAAAGAAGATGCCTTCGCCGTAGTATTTTTCAATCATCGGTCTCGGAGCCTTGCCCTTGCGGAATCCCTGAACCGTAAACTTGCCCCGCGTCTTGATATATGCCTGCTGCAGCGCTGCCGCAAACACCTCCGGCGTTACCTCAACCGTCAATTTTACTTTGTTTGCGCCAACGCTCTCCAACTTCGCCAATTTTAATGTCCTCCTGCAATATTGTAGCCGCCAATGGCGGCAATCCGTCTGTTCCAAAAAAATGCCGCCTAACATCTTAACATATATATAAAGCCATTGCAACGCGAAAAGCAAGCACAGGCGTACGAATGTTCACAATTATTTTACCTTCTCTGCCCTTCGCAACACGCATCAAGTGCGATGTCCAGTTATTCCCTTGTCAGCGGTGCAAACTCGGCGCTCACGTACGCGGCGAGCTTTTGCGGATCGACCACGAGCGAACATCCCTTGGCACCGCCGCTGATCGAGATCACGTCAAAAAGCTGCGCGGTTTCATCAATGAAGGTGGGATACGCCTTTTTCATGCCTACGGGCGACACGCCTCCGCGGATATATCCCGTCAGCGCGAGCAGTTCCTTCGTGTGCACCATCTCCACCGCTTTATCGCCCGCAGCGACAGCGGCTGCCTTCAGGTCCAGCTCGCTTGAAACAGGAATTACGAATACCAGTATGCCCCGTTTATCACCCCGCGCGCACAGCGTCTTAAAGCACTGCTCCGGCGGCACACCAATCAGAGCACTCACCGTTTCGCCCGAAAACACCTCGTCGCCGACCTCATAATAAAGCGTCTCATACGCGATGCCCGCCGTTTCCAGCATCCGCATCGCGTTGGTCTTCTTCTCCGGCTTTGTCATGCCTACACCCATGATGCCAAAGGCGGTTCTATTGAAAGAACCGCGCGATTTCGATCTCCGCATTCTCTGCGGAATCCGAACCATGGATCATGTTCGCCCTGATGCTGTTCGCAAAGTCACCGCGGATTGTTCCCGCAGCAGCCTCGTTGGGGTTGGTCGCTCCCATCAGGGTGCGCATCCCCGCCACCACGTTTTCTCCCTCCACGATCATCCCGAATACCGGGCCGGACGTCATATACGAGACGATCTCGGGGAAAAACGGCTTGTCCTTCATGTGCGCATAGTGGTCGCGCAATATCGCCTCGTCCAGCGTCATCATCTTTGCGTCTGCGATGATATACCCTTTCCTTTCAATCCGGGCGATCACTTCTCCCATCAGCCCCCGCTTCACGCAGTCGGGCTTGAGCATGATATAGGTCCTCTCCATTGCCATTGCGAATTTCTCCTTATTGTAAATTAACATCATTGACAAGTCTATGGGGACGATCCCCGAATCGCGATATTCCCCGCATTTCCCGGGGCATAGCTGGAAGGCGGCCTGCCGTTCTCCGTACCGTTCGACAAGCTCCGCATCCAGATAAGCGATCAATTCGGCGAATGCAATATGGGCAGTATCGCACAGCATATATTCCATATTAATCCATTCTCAAACGATTTTCTGTAACCCTTACTTTGACAACATTCGCGTGCTTTCTACTTTTTCTTTTTGGCTTCGCGCTTGATCTGCTCGTCCCGCATATTCTCCTCCACCCGGAATCGCACGATCTCCGTAATCAGATCATAAGGAATCGGGTTTTTATAAGGAAACTGCACAGCACCCTTTGACCATATATAACCTTGCAGCCGGTCTTTAAACGCCTCAATCCCGCTCGCACCGGGATAAAAACCCAGGTGGTTTTTATGGGCGGCAAAATGTACGAGGTTTCCGTACAGCGCAAAGGTGGGCATACTCCAACTGATCTTCTCCTGCGCCTCGGGCGCGGCCTCGCGGATGACGGTCCTTACCGTCTGAAGCGTCGCCTGTATTTCGGAGGGAAATTGCGCGATATACGCGTCGATTGTGTTTATCGTATTCTCGTTCATAGTCATTACCCCTGCTATTGTTATAAAGTTATTATACCATAGGACAAGCGATTTGTATTGATGTGTCCGCATTGCGTTGTCTCGGATGCCAGCGAACTGGCAGCAGCCTGTAGCCTTTTTGGTATATTTGCCTGCACCTCGTTTCATTCTGAGTTCTTTCCCTCCTTTCATGTTTTGTGTTATGATCGTATACAGAAAATGTGCATAATAACCGTAAGCAGGTACCGATATGTTCATCGCCGATTTTCACATCCACTCAAAATACTCCAGAGCAACCAGCAAGGATTGCGTACCCGAGATGCTGGATCTTTGGGCACGTTGCAAAGGGCTCCATCTGATTGGTACCGGGGACTTTACCCATCCGGTCTGGCGCGGCGAGCTGAGAGAAAAACTTGCCCCCGCCGAAGACGGGCTTTACACGCTTAAAAGTGCGTATCGCGCGGAGAGCGACGCGGCTGGCCCGGGTTTGCAGCCCCGCTTCATCGTCTCCGGCGAAATCAGCTCCATCTACAAAAAGAACGGCCGGGTGCGCAAGGTCCACAACCTGATCCTGCTCCCCAGTCTCGAAGCGGCGGAGATGCTTTCGCGCCGGCTGGAAGCCATCGGCAACCTCCATTCGGACGGCAGGCCGATTCTCGGCCTCGACAGCCATGACCTGCTGGAGATCACACTGGAGACCGCACCGGACGCCATATTCATACCGGCACATATCTGGACGCCACATTTCTCCCTATTCGGCGCATATTCCGGGTTTGACGATATCCATGAGTGCTTCGAGGATTTAACCGGGCACATTCACGCGTTGGAAACGGGGCTTTCGTCCGATCCGTCCATGAACTGGCGGCTCTCCTCGCTGGATAAGTTCACGCTGGTCTCCAACTCCGACGCGCATTCTCCCGGCAACCTCGCGCGGGAAGCCAATCTCTTCGATACCGCCCTTTCATACCCGCATATCGCCAGAGCCCTCGAAAAACGCGATTCAGGGTTTTATGGCACGCTCGAGTTTTTCCCCGAGGAAGGCAAGTATCACTTCGACGGCCACCGGAACTGCAAGGTGTGCCTGAAGCCGTCCGAGACCATCGCCGCTTCCGGTATTTGCCCCGCCTGCGGCGGAAGGATTACGGTAGGCGTGCTGCACCGGGTGGAAGCGCTCGCGGACCGGGCAGAAGGGTTTATTCCGCCGGATGCGCAGCACTTTGAAAGGCTTATCCCGCTGCATGAGGTCGTCGCGAGCTCTCTGGGAGTCACCACCGCCAGCAAAAAGGCCGGGGAGTTGTACGGTACCCTGCTCCGCAGCCTGGGGCCGGAGCTTTTTATCCTCCGCGAAGCGCCGCTCGAGGATATCGCGCACTACGCAGGCACGCTGGTTGCCGAAGGCATCCGAAGGCTGCGCGGCGGCAAGGTGGAGATCGAGCCGGGGTACGACGGCGAGTACGGGAAGATCCGTATATTTGACAAGAGCGAGATTCAGGCACTGTCCGGCCAGCTCGATTTTCTGGATACGCCCGGCTGGGCCTCCGTCAAACGTGACCGAAAACGCGGCGCGAACGATTCCGCACCCAAGCCCGCTTCATCCGGCGATATGGAAACCGGCAAGATCGCCGAGGTCTCAAACGACACAGGCATCCCGTATGGATTAAACAAGGAACAGTGGGAAGCCGTTTCGGCTTCGGACGCTGCCGTCGCGGTGATCGCCGGGCCCGGAACGGGCAAGACAAAAACGCTCGTCAGCCGGATCGCCTGCCTGATCGGGCGTGGGGTGAATCCCGCTCATATCACGGCGGTGACATTCACAAACAAAGCGGCCAAAGAAATGCAGGGCCGCCTTGAAAAGCAAATCGGACGCAAGGGCGTCAAAGGCATAACCATCGGCACCTTCCATTCCATCTGTCTCAGGTTCTTATCCACGCAGAACGGCGAGCACCCGGTCACGGTGATCGACGAACCGGGCGTGCTCTCCATAGTCAGCGGCATTATAAACCGGCTCGGCATCAGGCAGCCTGCACGCGAGGTGCTGAAAGCCATCTCGCTGATCAAAAACGGCGCGGCAGGGCAAAGCGCCGATGTGCCGCCGGACGTATATGAAGAATACTGCGCGGCGCTCCGGGAGTACGGTGCAGTGGACTTTGACGACATCCTGCTTAACGCGCTGGCGCTGTTTGAAAGCGCGCAGCCGGAAGAGGCGGCTCCTTTCCGACACCTGCTGGTGGACGAGTTTCAGGATATCAATCCGGTCCAGTACCGGTTGATCAAGGCATGGAGCAAAACCGCTGAGAGCGTATTCGTCATCGGCGATCCCGATCAGTCCATCTATGGCTTCCGGGGATCGGACCCGCGCTGCTTTCATAGCTTCATGGCCGACTTCTCCCCCGTCCGACAGGTTCGGCTTGCGCATAATTACCGTTCCACACCCGAGATTCTCCATTGCGCACAGGCGGCATTCCCCCGCAATGCGGCGGATTTCCATGAACGTCCTCTTGAGGCAACGAAACCATGCGGCAGAAAAGTGCGCGTGCTGGAGGCAGAGGACGCCTTTTCCGAAGCGCTTTTTGTCGCCAAAGAAATTAACCGGATGGTGGGCGGCATTGATATGCTCGACGCGCACCGCGCCCCGGATGCAAAGGCTGCAAAGTGGGGGTTCGGCGACATTGCCGTATTGTACCGTACCAACCGTCAGGCGCTGACGCTGGAGCAGTGCCTGCAGAAGGAGAGCATCCCCTATGTCGTCGCCGGACGGGAAGACTTCCTCTCCGACCCGCAGGTGCGCAGGGCTGTCGCCTTCTTCCGCTTTCTGCTGAACCCGGAAGACGTCGTTTCATTGAAGGTACTCATGGAGACATGGGCGTATCCGGCGTCTGCGGCGCAAAAGCTCCTGCAAGATTATATCTCATCTGCTAAAACCGTATCGTCGCTGTCCGTGATACTGGATAAAACGGATTTTTCTCCGGCTTTCGGGCAGCTTCCGGCATTGCTCCAAAAATATGCGCCCATTGTGCGCATGGAAGCGCCGTGGAAGCTGATTGAAGACTGGGCGCGCGACCTCTCCCTTACCGGCCTTCAGAATATAGAGATGCTGATCAACACCTCCGTCATGCACGGCGATATGTCCGCCTTCTTACAAAACCTCGCGCTTGGGCAGGAGAGCGACGTGGTGCGCAGCGGCAAGCGGAGCTATGCCTCCGACGCGGTCACGCTGATGACGCTGCACGGCGCAAAGGGCCTTGAGTTCCCGGTCGTGTTCCTCTGCGGCGTGTCGGACGGTCTGATTCCCTTCCGTAATCATACCGGCCAATGCAACCTGGACGAGGAGCGACGGCTGTTCTATGTGGGCATGACGAGGGCGAAGGATGAGCTGATCCTGCTGACATCAAGCCCAAGGTCGCCGTTCCTCGATGCGTTGCCGCAGGAGCATCTCTTAGCGGGCAGCGCCTTGCCGCCAAGGCCGAAATCCGAAGCAAAGCAGCTCAGCCTGCTTTAAAGACTGAACGAAAAAAAGCCTATGGTACAATCACGTATCACAGGCTTTTGATCGATTGCTCTTTGAACAACCGGGTTCAGATGCTCACCCAGCGCTTCTCCTTGTCGCTCTTCAACACCGCTTCTACGATGCGGCACGCGTTTAGTCCGTCCCTAAAGGTGGGCAGGGTCTGTGAGAAGCCCGTGTCGATGCATGCGTAAAAGTCGATGCACGCATTCTTTACGACATCCGGATATCCTTCGGGATGCCCGGCCGGATAGTGCGCAAAGCGCGCACCCTCCGCGTTCATAACCGGCACACCCTTTTCGACGATCCGGCAACCCTCGTCGCGGCTGCCGACCCAAAGCGAATTCGCCTGTTCATGATCCCATGAAACGGACTCTTTTGAACCGTATACCTCCAGACGGATGCGGCACTTTTGTCCGGCACTGACCTGCGAGACGCAGAACACGCCCTTCGCCCCGTTTTCGAAACGAACGAGCACACCGCCGTAGTCCTCGGTATCCATCGGCCTTTCCTCATAGGTTCCCTGCGCGGCCTTCTGGAACGTCTGTGCCGCCGCAAGCGGCTTTTTGCGTACGGTATGCACGGTCATGAGATCGGCCATCACCTCGGTAATCCGCAGCCCTGTGACGTGCTGCGCGAGGTCGCACCAATGCGCGCCGATATCCGCCATGGCGCGCGACACCCCGCCGATTTCGGGTTCGAGCCGCCAGTTGTAGTCCGTATCATAGAGCAGCCAGTCCTGCAAATACCCGCCCGTTATGATATACACCTTGCCGACTTCGCCGTTTTGCACCATGCCGCGCGCGTGCTGCACGGCCGGATAGTAGCGGTAGTTGAAATTCACGCCCGCGATGACCCCTGCGCGTTCCGCCGCCTCCGCCAGCGTCTCCGCCTCTGCGGCGCAGAGCGCCAGCGGCTTCTCGCAGTATACATGCAGACCCCGTTTAAGGGCCTCCATGGCGATTTCATAGTGCAGATGGTTGGGTGTGCAGATATGCACCGCGTCGATGTCCGCCTGATCCAGCAGCTGGCGGTAATCACCATAAGACTGCCCGATTCCGAATTTCTGCGCGGAGCGCGCGCAAGAGGCGGTGTCGGTATCGGAAACGGCGGCTATATCAAGGCCGATCCGCTTCAGTGCCTCCAGATGGACGTTGCCGATATAACCCATGCCGATGACTGCAATCTTATGGTTCATGCTGATTCCCTCCGCTTGGCTGTATTTATTTCACAAAGGTTTTGCCCGTGACTTCTTCGTACATCGCGAGCACGTTCTCGATCTTCGTATCGGGCTGGAAGCCGTGCGACGGTGCCACGATGTAGCCGCCGTATTTGCCCAGCGTGTCGATGCGCTCGCGCACTTCGTTGCGCACGTCCGCCACGGTGCCGTACGGCAGCGTGTTCTGTTCGTCGATGCCGCCGTAGAAAACGATGTCTTTCCCGAACTCTTCAGTCAGTTCCGCAGGCTCCATGCCCCGCGCCAGCGGCTGGATCGGGTTCAGCACATCAAAGCCGATTTCGATGAAATCGCGGATGATGGGGCGCACGCCCCCGCAGGTGTGGTGGAAGTATTTAAGTCCGTAACTGTGCACCTTCTCCACGAGTTTCTTGTAGCGTGGCTTGATGTACTGCCGGAACGTATCCGGGCTGAACAGCAGTCCGTTCTGCGTGCCGAAATCGTCGCCGCAGTATACGCCGTCGATCAGGCCCGCGCCCACCTCCATGCACTTGTCAAGGTACATCATCGCGAAATCGTTGACCTTCTCCATCAGCGCTTCCGCCCGCTTGGGCTCCAGCGCGAGATCGAGCAAAAAGTCCTCCGTGCCGCGGATGTAGCGCGCGAAATCGAAGCAGCCGTTCATGTTAAGGATCACGTAGAAGCCCTGATGCTTGGGCAGCACTTCCTTGAGCAGGTCGTAGCTATAGAGGTCGAGATCGGGCATGGGGTACTTCTCGAATTTACTATAGTCCTCTTCACCTGCAAGCGGGTAGCCCGCCAGCTCGATGTATTTGCCGCAGCCGTATTCCTTCTCGACGAACTGCATCTCCCATGCGCCGATCATGATGCCGTCATCGCGGCGGTATTTGATCGGCAGGCCGAACCAGTTGCCGATCGTCTTGTCCGGGTTGATCGGGCAGGCGACCTTGGAGAGATCCACCTGCAATATGCGCTGCAGCTCGATCTCGTGGTCGATGCCGATGGCCGCGCGCGCGCCCACCGGCGAGTGGAACGAGCTGACGTTGGATACGCCGAGGTCGGCGCGTTTGTCCAGTCCAAAGTATTTGACCAGCGCTTCGGTCACTTCCCACTCTGCCTCGTAAGCCAGCGGCATCCGATCGGTTTTGGTGAAGTTCAGCGCGGCCTTGATCCTTTCATTTCCGTTCATAATGACCTCCTTATGTAATTATTAACCCCGCCCAACCATAGGATATATTCTACGTCAAAGGATTCTATCGAATTATTGCGCATTTTTGGCATAATTCTGTAGATTCGCTGATTCGATTGCCTATAGACGACGGATTGCATTTTCATAATTGTAAACCATTTCTGTAATTATAGATAGAAGCGATTTATGCTCTTTTATGAATTTATTGCGCTATGCCCTTCACGCATTCATGGTATCTGGCTGCGCATCCGCATCCTCTTATTTCCGTTTCTATTGATGGCATCCTTATCATAGAATTGTGCCCCGGCTCCGGTCAGGGGGGAAGAGATTGCCGGAGCCGGAGCAAACTTTAATGGCTGGCTGTTTCGTCCAGTATCCGCTGGGCAATCTGCGGCCCGGTCAGGCCATAGCGCTCCAGCTGATGCCGGTAGGTGCCGATCTTGCCGAATGAATCAGGCAGACCGATCCGCACAAGCCTCGGGGACCCGGCAATTTCGGAAACCGTTTCGGCAACCGCGCCGCCGAGGCCTCCGATCGTGCTGTGCTCCTCGACCGTGTAGATTGCCCCGGTCTCGCTGCACGCCTTGCGGATAACATCCGTATCGAGCGGTTTAATGGTATGCATATCGACAAGCCGCACGGACAAGCCTTTCTTCTCGAGCAGCGCGGCAGCTTCCACGCTCTCCGCTACCATCGTGCCTGTCGCGATAATCGTAAGATCGGTTCCTTCTTTAAGCGTCACTGCCTTGCCGATCTCAAAATCGTAGTCTTCCGTGTAGACGATCGGATTGTTCGCCGCACCCGTCAACCGGATATATACCGGACCGTTCATCCGGGATGCCGCGATCGTGGCCTTAATGATCTCCAGCCCGTCGGCAGGCGAAAGCACCGTCATATTGGGCATTGCGCGTGTGATCGCGATATCTTCTACCGCGTAATGCGTGTTGCCGAGCGTCCCCATCACGACGCCGCCATCCGCACCGAGCAGCTTTACGTTGAGCTTCATGTAGCCCATATTCGTGCGTACCTGCTCGCAGCAGCGCATGGCGGCGAAAGCGGCGAATGTCGTGGCGAACACTGTCTTGCCCTCTTTGGCGAGGCCGCAGGCGATGCCGACAAGGTTCTGTTCCGCGATGCCGACGTTATAGAACTTTTCCGGGAACTTTTCTTTGAACTGCGTCACTCGGGTCGCGTCGGACAGGTCCGCCGTCAGCACGACCAGATTGTCCATCGTTTCGCCCAGTTCCATCATCGCCGCGCCAAACGCCCCGCGCGAACCGAGCTGTGACCACTTCTGTATGTTTTCCGGATTGATTGTAATCATCGTATTCCCTCCTCAGCCCATGTTGAGTTCGGCCATCGCCAGATCGTACTGCTCTTTTGAAAGCTTGCCGTGATGCCACTTGTTGTTGTTCTCGAAGAACGATACACCTTTGCCCTTGACCGTATGCGCGATGACCGCGTAAGGCCGGTTGACCGGGCGATTCTTGTAGCTTAAAACCTCAAGCAGATCGGATACGCTGTGGCCGTCGACTTCAACCGTCTCCCAGCCAAAGCTGCGCCACTTCTGCGCAAGGTCGCCGAGGCAGATGATGTCCCGTCCGATGCCGTCGCTCTGCAGCATGTTGCGGTCGATGATGGCAACGAGATTATCGAGGCCGTAGTGCGAGGCACTCATCGCCGCCTCCCAGATAAGCCCTTCGTCGCATTCCCCGTCCCCCACATAGCAGTACGTGCAATGCTTCTTTTTATCGATCTTCGCGGCCAGGGCCACGCCCACCGCCAGCGACATGCCGTTGCCCAGGCTGCCGGAGGTCAGCTCGATACCATACTGCATGTTAAGGCTCGGGTGCCCGGCCAGAAAGCTGTCGTTGGTCTCAAAGCGTATGAGTTCCGCCGTATCAAAATACCCTGCCTCCGCCAGCGCCGTGTAATAGCCGAGTACGCCATGCCCCTTGCTCAGCACAAAGCGGTCGCGCTCTTCCCAGTGCGGGTTTTTCGGATCGTGTTTCATGATCCCGAAATAGAGTGTCGCCATGATCTCCATCATGGAATAGCCGGGTCCGAGGTGCGCACCATTCGACCCGGCGACGAGCGCCATGTCAAGTGAATGCATCCTCATCTTTTTGGCTTTTTCTTCGATCCTTTGGACCATCTGTCTTTTTGTCTCCATGAAATAACCTCCATTAAAACCGTTTTCGTAAACGATTTCATATTATGGCTGAAAGCACTTTCCGCTTTCAGCAGGCCACCTACCGATATTGCATCATCGCGCGGATCATGGCATCGATGCTCTTTGGCGCAACACCCTTCTGAAGATTATGTCCGGGCGCAAGGATATACCCGCCGTCCTTGCCCAGCACGTCCACGAGCCTGCGCACACAGCCCTCGATTTCCTCTTCCGTACCGAACGGCATGATGCGCTGCGTATCGATACCGCCCCAGAAGCAAAGCTCACGGCCAAAGTCATTTTTCAGGCGTTCCGGCTCCATGTTCCGGGCCGTGATCTGCACGGGGTTGAGAATATCCACGCCCGCCTCGATAAAGCCGGGCAGCAGTTCGTGCACGGAGCCGCAGCTGTGCAGAAACACTTTAGCTTTTGTCTTGCTCTTAATGAAGTCAAACAGTCGCTTGTGATACTTCTTTACATACTTGTTATAAAGATCGATCGATATGACGCTGCGGTCCTGAATGCCCATATCGTCGCCTTGGCAAGCCACGTCGATATACTCGCCGATCTCGCTGAGCAGCACATCCCAAAGCTGTATCGCACCCTCCGTGATCCGGTCCATCAACGCTTCGGCGACTTCGGGCTGCAGGTATAGATCGCAGAGAAAGTCGTCCCAGCCGCGCATCCAGAGCGCCTGCTCGAACGGGCCGCCGCATATGATATCCGCCACCACGGCATACCCCTGCTCTCTGTACTTAATTGCTTCCTCTTTGAGGCCCTGTACTCTGCCCTTGTCGGACGCATCCGCCCACGGGTTGTTTTTGATATCCTGAAGCGTGATTTCGCCATAGAGCGGGCCGTGCACCGGATCATAATACAGATCAGATTTTTTCCAGAGTATGCCGTACTCGTCATTGAACGAGCCATCCTCCAGAAATACCGTATGGTTGTTGAGCGGACTCTTCATTCGCACAGAACGGAACTCGCTGTCTGTCTTCTCCAGCAGCCAATCCGGCGTTACCACCGTCTGCATCGCCACGTTGGTGATGGCGTTCTGTGTAACGGGAACGCCCAGATACTCCTCATATGCGTCTTTGGCGAAGCGCGTGAGGCCGTCGACGATCGTCGTCCCGATGCTGAGCGGCACCCGGTCCGGCGTCTGGTGTGATAACGCCCGAAGTACTCTTTCCCTTTTGTCCATACAAGCCTCCTTCGATTACAGACAGTCGTCCGGCACAAACACGATCTTAATGCCTTTCCGCTGTTCCGCGAGTTCAAACGCTTTCTGCGCGTCATTGAATCCAAACCGGTGGGATATCACATCGTTTATATTTTTCGTGCTGCGGATCAGTCCTATCATCTCGTCCGCTTCCGTGTCGTGGAAGTTCCGCGATCCCCGGACGGTGATCTCCTTGGCAACCACCGACTCATACAGGTCCAGCGTAATGCTGGGGCATACACCTACCTGCACGAGCGTGCCACGGTTTTTTAATACCGCGAGGTCGGTCTTTATCGCCATTGCAGAACCGGAGCAGTCTATCACCTTATCAAGGCCCCTGCCGTTTGTGATCCGCTCGATTTCGGCTTTCACATCACCGCGTGCGTTGACCGTGTACGCCGCGCCGAACTGCTTCGATGCCTCCAGCCGCTCCTCCACAATGTCGATGGCGACCACGGTGCCTTCGAGATGCGCTGCGCAGAGTATGCACATGATGCCAAGCGGCCCCGCGCCCGACACACCCACGAACTCGCCCGGATGGATATCCGCTTTCTTCGCCGCGTGAAACGGCGTACCCAGCGCGTCGGTTAAAAGCACGCCCTGCTCAAACGTAATGTCGTCCGGGAGTTTACGCAGGTTCACTTCCGGAATGGCGATGTATTCCGCGTCCCCGCCGTCCACCTCAAACCCGATACACTTCAGCTGCTTGCAGAATATGAAATCGCCCGCTTCGCAGGGCTCACAATCATGGCAGGTGATATGGCAGTTCAAAAACACCCGGTCCCCCGCCTTGAAATCCCGGCAGGCGTTGGTCTTTTCAACGACGCCCGCCACCTCGTGGCCCGGGATGATATCCGACTGTTTCGGGCTGTGGTACAGCACCTCAATATCCGTGCCGCATATGCCCGCGGCCATGACTTTAACGAGCGCATACCCCTCGCCGATCTCCGGCACAGGCCGCTCCAGTGTATAGGCATGGCTCTTCCCGTCCAGTACGATTGCTTTCATATGGTTTCCCCCTCTATATCTGGTCGTAGCCGGTGGCCCACGGCACGATGTCCCTCACGACCATGCGGCTGCTCGATTTGAGCAGGAACAGCACACAGTCCGATATGTCGCTTGGCAGCATCCACTGTTCCGGCCCGCACGGCATATCCTGGCCGCGCAGCATCTCGGTGTCCGTCACGCCCGGATAGATCGTGCTGACCTTGATGCCATAGCCCTTGGCCTCCTGATACAGCGCCTCGGACATGCCCATCACGCCGTACTTGGATACGCTGTAGCTCGTTACACCCGGCTTCGCGCCCAGCGCCACGGTGGACGAGATGTTGATGATATACCCCTCGCCCTTCTCCTTCATATGCTTCAGTGCGCCCTGCGCGAGGAAAAACTGCGCCTTCAGGTTGACGTCCATCGTCATGTCCCAGTCTTGCTCGGTCACGCCAAGGATACCGTCATTCACGATCACGCCCGCGTTGTTGACAAGGATATCGACCGAACCGAAGGTTTCCACCGCGGTTCGGATCACTGCCCGAATGCTGTCCATGCTGCGCAGGTCGACTGCAACCGCTTCGCAGCGCACGCCGTACCCTTCCGCCTCTTGCTTCAGCGCCGCGAGCTTCTCCGCCGAGCGCGCACAGACGACGAGGTTACACCCTTCCTTCGCAAGCGAAAGCGCGATCTCCCTGCCGATGCCACGGCTTGCCCCGCTCACAATGGCGGTTCTGCCTTTGAGCTCCATATTGCCTCCTTATTTTAGCGCAGGCTATGGATCGCCTTGCCGATTGCCGCGTTTGCGGCTTCCATCACCGCTTCGGACACGGTGGGATGCGCGTGGATGCAATGGGCGATATCTTCGACGCAGCACTCGGTCTTCATGGCGAGCACCGCTTCCGCGATCATGTCCGTCGCGTGTGCGCAGACCATGTGGACGCCCAGCACTTCGCCGTACTTGCTATCCGATATTACCTTGACGAAGCCGCCCGTTTCGTCCTCGATCAGCGACTTGCCGTTGGCGGCCATCGGGAATACGCCCACTTTAATGTCTTTTTTCGCTTCGCGCGCCTGCCGCTCCGTCATGCCGGCCCACGCCACCTCGGGCGTGGCATAGATGCACTGCGGAATCAGTGAGTAATCCATTTTTGCAGCCTCGCCGCAGATGTTCTCCACCGCCACAATGCCTTCTTCACTGGCCGTGTGCGCGAGCATCATCTTGCCGTTCGCATCGCCGATGGCGTACACGCCCGGCACATTGGTATGCATCGCCTCATCCGTCTCGATGACCCCCCGGTTATACTTGATCCCCAAACGGTCGAGCATAACAGTATCCGCAGAGGCTTTGCGCCCGGTCGACACGAGCACATGGCTTGCACCCACGCGCGTTTCTTTGCCGTCCTTCTCGTATACCACGGCGGCTTCTTCAATCTTCTTGACGCGTGCGCCCGTGATCACGGTGACGCCCGCCTTTTGGATATCCTTTGTCACCGCGGCGATCACATCTTCATCCGCGTTGGCGATGATGCTGCCCAGCATCTCGATGATCGTGACCTTACGGCCAAAGCTGCTCAGCAGGAACGCGAATTCAAGGCCGATCACGCCGCCGCCGATAATCACCATGTTCTCCGGCAGCTCTGATATTTGCAGCATGCCGTCGCTGGTCATGACGTTTTGGTTTTGAATGCCTTCAATGGGCGGTAGCACGGGCTGCGAGCCGGTCGCGAGGATGATGTTCTTCGCCGCGTACTCCTTGCCGTCTGCGAGGACGGTATGCGCATCCTTGAGCGTGGCCTCGGCGTTCACCAGCGTGATGCCGTTGCCCTTGACGAGCCCGCCGATGCCGCGCACAAGCTGGCTGACGACGGTTTCCTTGCGCTTCATGACCGCCGTCCAATCTACCGTCACGTTATTGTTTCCAATGCCGAACTTCGCGGCGTTTTGGGCGCTTTCATATACCGCAGCGGATTTTAATAGCGCTTTGGTGGGGATACAGCCCCGGTTCAGGCACACCCCACCCAGCTTATCCTTTTCGAACAGTACGACGGAAAGCCCCTTCTGTGCGGCTTTGATCGCCGCGACGTATCCGCCTGGCCCTCCGCCGACTACTGCAACGTCATATGTCATGTCTACATCCTCATGTCGATGATGACTTCAATGCCTTCGCCCTTGCGCAGCAGCGCTACGCCCTCTTCGAGCTTCTCGAGCGGCAGCGTATGCGTCACGAGCGGTTTTAAGTTGAGCACGCCGCTCTCGAGGATACGGACCGCTTTGGGGAACGTCGCGTTGGCGAGCCATGTGCCGAGCACAGAGATCTCCTTGAATATCACCTGGCTCTGTACGACCTCGGGGTGCGCCTTAGTGTTCACGCCGAACAGCAGCACTTTTCCGCCCTTGCGGATGACCTTGATCGCCATGGCCATCTGCGAGCCCACCACGTCGATGGCGTAGTCCGTGCCGATTCCCGTTTTCTCCAGCACGAAAGCTTCGAGGTCGGTCTCGATCGGGTTAACCGTGTAGGTCGCGCCGCTCTTCATGGCGTACTCGCGACGCAGTTCGCTGGGTTCCGACACGATGATGGGGTATGCGCCCGAGGCCTTCATGAGCTGGACGAACAGCAGGCCGATCGGGCCCGCGCCGATGACCGTAACGCTCTCGCCCGGGTTCACGCGCAGCTTATTGATGCCGTTCACTGTGCAGGCCAGCGGCTCCGCAAACGCCGCGATCTCCGCCGGGAGATCGTCCGATATCTTGAACGCCACCTTCTCGGATACGCGGATGTAGTCCGCAAATCCGCCCTCGCCGCCGAGGCCCATGGGGATGATATTCTCGCACTGGTTCGGCAGGTTCATCT
>JAEWCC010000018.1 GCA_023390815.1 Bacillota bacterium | reverse complement strand
TCCAAGAAGATCAGGTAACCGACCAAATCAGCATGAAGGAGTACATGGACCCCTTTAAGGGGTAGTCAGTAATCCCGCCCCTTAAAGGGGCAGCCAGTAACAAGCTTTTGCGGCTGCCGACCGTTGGATACGCCTTAAGGCGAACGCCAGTAATATAGGGCTTTTGCCCGCATATGAAATACCCCCGGCTTGCCGGGGGATCATTATTTACGCGGATTATGCTATATTATGGTGAGCCATACGGGAGGGCATCATGAAGGATTTTATTGAAGTAAACAACAAGCGATATCACTATCTGCTGATACAAAAGGAGATCCGCTTCAAGGGCAAGGCGTACATATCCGTGCGGGAAGTGCGGCAAGGCACCGCGGTGGAGGCGGCGGACGCCGGGGCGGCGCATCTATTGCGCAACGGCGCAAAGGAAATTTACTTTACCTGCCGGGACAGTGCCGTGACGCTGCCGGATATACTGACCACGCCGGGCGGGAGAACGTTCCGGCATATCTATGACATGGACTGGCTCGAAAAGGATTTGTCCGCCTTTACGCCCGCAGAGACAAGCCTCACGTTGCAGCCGATAGATAAAAAGAATGCCGCCGGATTTCAGCATATCTACAACGAATGCTTCTTTGGCGTACCCAACGGCGCGACGTATACGCGCGCGGACGTGCGGGATTTGCTGAAACCCGAGCGCGAAGGCGCGGCGGGCCTGCTGATGGCGGATGGGGAACCGATCGGTATCTATGAACTGACCTTCGGTGAAACGCCCGAGATCGACGCGGTGGGCGTCACGGCGGGCAAACGGGGCACGGGATACGGGAAACAGGCGCTGGCACTGTTGCTGCGGAAGTTGAGAGACAGGGGTTCGCGCAGTGTCCGGCTGCTCGTCTGCACAGCCAACGACAACGCCTATGGGTTGTATATCAAAAACGGGTTCGAAAAGAGATCCACGCAGTCGCGCTGGTACCGGATGGACTGAGTAAACTGATGTAGGTCTATCGCTAAAACCAGATTAAACGCCCGTACAGTGTAATAATTTCGTGATGAATCCCACCCTTTTCTTTGATACAATGATCGCAAAAACAGGGGGATAATGGGGTATGGAGAAGCGGAGCTTTTGGCAGTGGCTGGGTCTCGCGGGCGCGGCCAGCGCGGTGGTTTATGCGGCGCATGTGGTGCTGGGCGGTATCCTGTGGGGCGGCTACAGCCACCTGACGCAGACGATCAGCGAGCTCACGGCGGACGGCGCGCCGAACGCGGAGCTGCTGCGCGTGTTCACTACGGTGTATGGTATTCTCGCGCTGGTATTCTCGGTGTGTCTGGTGTTTACGCTGCGGAATTTCCAAGCGAAGCGCGTGGCAGTTTTGGGAGCGGTGCTGCTGCTCGTGATGGAGTTCGCGTCGCTGGTGGGGTATGGGCTGTTCCCGCTGCGCGGCGGTACGGAGATGGACCCGGAGAACATGGGGCACCTGATTGTGACGGGTATTGTAGTGATATGCACCATCAGTTCGGTGCTGCTCGTCGGGTTGGGGCTCGTAAAAACGCCCGGATTTAAGGCGCTGGGTGTGTTTTCGATCGTGTGCGCAGCGATGATCGTGGTATCGGGCGGCATGACGCCGGTCGCGATTGCGACCGAATTGCCCGTGGGCGGGCTCATCGAACGCCTTAACATATTCACGCTGCAGACGTGGGTGTTCGTGACGTCGGTATCAATGCTGCGCAAACGGAGCGCGGCATAAGGAGGAACATTGGATTACGCGCAGATTGCCGACAGGCTCAAACAATCCGCAATGCTCGGATGGAAGCCGGGGCTGGAAAGCGTCGGGCGGCTTTGCGCGCGTCTGGGTAACCCGCAGGATGCCATACCGACCGTGCATGTCGCGGGGACGAACGGCAAGGGCAGCATCTGTGCGATGACCGCCTCATCGCTGCGGGCGGCGGGGTATAAGACGGGGTTGTACATGTCCCCATACCTCACGGATTACCGCGACAGCTTCGATATCGGCGGGAATAAGATATCACAAGACGAGTTTGCGCGCGTGATGACCGAGGTATACGCGCACGCGGACGCGATGGCGGCAGAAGGGCTGTATCCGACGGAGTTCGAGATCCTCACGGCGGGCGCGTTTCTCTGGTTTGCACAGAGCGGGTGCGACATCGCGGTAATTGAAACGGGCATGGGCGGCAGGCTGGACGCGACCAACGTGATATCGCAGCCGCTGGTCAGCGTGGTCGCACCCATATCGTACGACCACATGGCGTACCTCGGCAGCACACTGACGGAGATTGCACGCGAGAAGTGCGGCATTATCAAGCCGGGCGGCGTTACGGTCATGAGCATCGATCAGGGCGGCGAAGCGAAGCAGGTCATCCGCGAGGCCGCGAAGGCAAAAGGAAGCGCGCTGATTATCGCGGATACCGGCAAGGTTGAACGGATGGGGACAAGCCTTTACGGTACGGAGCTTACATACCGGGGCATCGCGATGCATGTACGCATGGGCGGAGGGCATCAGTACGCAAACGCGCTGGCCGCGGTCGATACGCTGTTAGCGCTGCGGGAGTGCGGGTTTACGATTACCGATGAAGCGATATCGCGGGGTGTCGGCGCGGCGTATCTGCCCGCACGGCAGGAGATACTGCGGGAAGCCCCTTTCGTGATGCTGGACGGCGCGCACAACGTGCAGGGTCTCGAATCGCTGTGGCTGACGATGCGCGATCTGTGGGAGCGCCACCCGGTCGTGATTATGGGCATGCTGGCGGATAAGCAGGTGGAAGAGTGCGTCGCGGACATAGTACCGGCTTGCTGCCGATTCATCGCCGTGCGGCCCGATAACCCGCGCGCGCTGCCGCCGCAGGCGCTTGCGGAGATCGCAGGGCGGAGCGGCGTTGAGGCAGTGGCGTATGAGCGCATGGACGAGGCGATGCAGGACGCGGTGGATTTTGCGGGAGCCCAAGGTGCGATCGTGATCTGTGGCTCGCTTTATCTTGCGGAAGCGGCACGCCGCGCGGTCGATCAATATATTCCGGTTGCAGAGTAAAACATCGTGTGATATATTGAACGCAAGATGCACAGAGTAGATATTGCGCGTTAAGTGTTAAAGGATGGGAAGTCGCCTTTAAACGAAAGACTTTAAAGTCTGCGGTGCAATATTGCGTCCGCTGTGGTGCCGAATAAGGATGTATTTTTCGTTGCCTCCTTTTTTGCAGCAGGGCTGTGAGTCTGAAAAAGGAGGTTTTTTGATGCGTAAAAATTTAGAACTCAGAACGCTCATCGTGCTCGCGCTGTTGACGGCGATCGGCGCGGTGTTCAAGGCATTCATTTCGTTCGACCTGTTCTTTGGCGGCATGAAGATATCCGATTTGTCGCTCATTGCCCTGCCGGTGATGCTGGCGGGCATCTACTACGGTCCGCTCGCGGGCGGGCTTGTCGGATTCGTCTCCGAAATGGCCAGCTTCTTCATGATGCCGGTGGGTGCATACAATCCGGCGTTTTCGGCGGTGATGGCGCTGTACGGCGTGATCGCGGGCCTGTTTTTTATGAAGTCGCAGAAGACGGGCCTTTTGAAAACGCTGATCATGGTGACGCTATCCGAGCTTATCTGCTCTGCCGTGCTGACAACGCTGCTGATCCACGTGTTTTACAGCGTTCCGCTCGCCGTGCTGCTTCCCAGCCGGAGTGTGGGCGTGCTGATCAAGATTCCGGTGCTGACGGCGCTGGTCATGATCATTGCTGAAAGGCTGAGGCCGGTGGTGAACAGTCACCGCAGAATGGCCCCGGCTGAAAAATAAAACCGGCGAAACTTATCGCCGGTTTATGGCTGCCAGCAGGCATATCGTATAGGGCTGGCAACGGGCGAGGACGTCATTCGTCGTCCTCGCCGTAGCGTTCCCGCGCTTTCTTGAGCATGTATACATACTTTTTCTTCGCGGCTTCCATATCAAAGATGGCAAAGTCAATGAGGTCGGGATCCGCGACGTTGTCGAAATAGTTCTCGGCTGCCTGCCAGTCGGAATACGCGCGGCGCACGTTGGCGGCGTACCCGTCAGTTTCGTAAGCCATGGTCTACCTCCCGTATGAATGGTATTAGGGAGTATTGCCAGCATGAACGGTTTATATACATATTCATCTCATAGCTCGGTATCAGCCTGCATATGTTATTCAAAATAAACACGAATTTGATATAAAATATACAACGCGGTGCTGATATTTTTGTACGGGTATGTTACACTCAATTAGCACTACGAATCATTTTGTGAATAAGGAGCCAAACCGATGACAACCGGACAAAACTTCTGGGATTCCAGCGTATGGTCGATGATGATCGAGTTCACCATCGTACTCGTTGGCATGCTGACTGCCAATATGCTGCGCAGGCTGGTTAAACCGCTGCGTCAGTCCCTGATCCCCAGCTCCGTGCTGGGCGGTTTTCTGATATTGATCGCCAACCTTGTATATAAGCACATTACCGGAGACTCCATGTTCACAAAGGTGACGATGGAGACGCTGACCTACCACGGCCTGGGGCTCGGGTTCGTCGCCGTCGCGCTGCGCCAGTCCGAACGGGAGAAGAACAAGAAAGCCAATACGGACGTATTCAACGCAGGGCTTACCACGGTTTCGTCCTATCTGCTGCAAGGGCTTCTCGGCCTTGCAATCACGCTGGGGCTGTTTTATGTGATCGGCAACTGGGCGGCTTCAGGGCTGCTGCTGCCCATGGGCTACGGGCAGGGCCCGGGGCAGGCATACAACTGGGGCCATATCTATGAGACGGCGACTGCGTATCCGGCGTTCCAGTATGGCGGCAGCTTTGGCCTCACGATCGCTGCTATGGGCTTCGTATCCTCCGGGCTGGGTGGTGTATTCTATCTGCACCGCTTAAAAAAGAAAGGTGTCAGTCAGTCCATTACCAATGCTGAAGAGATGGAGGATTTGTCCGCCGAATCGATCACCAAAAAGGGCGAGATTCCGCTTTCCGAGTCGCTGGATAAGATGACCGTTCAGCTGGGTTTGGTGGTGTTCACCTATATGGCCTCGTATCTGTTTATGTATCTGGTCTCACTGGGGCTCGACAGCCTGGGCGGCTTCTTCACCACCACCATTAAACCGCTGATCTGGGGCTTCAACTTCCTGTTCGGTACGATCATGGCGATTTTACTCAAGCTGGTGCTAAAAAGGCTCAGAAAGCGCGGAATCGTCCATCGGCAATATTTGAATAACTTCATGCTGTCACGCGTTTCGGGCGTCATGTTTGACGTTATGGTGGTCGCGAGTATCGCGGCGATCGACCTTTCGGCGTTCGCGCACCCCGAGTTTATTATTCCGCTGTCCATACTGTGCATTGTAGGCGCGGTCGTCACCTACTGGCAGGTGGATTTTATCGCCAAGCGGCTGTTCCCGGAATACCGGCACGAGGCGTTTCTTTCGCTGTATGGCATGCTGACCGGCACCGCAAGTACGGGTGTCATCCTGATGCGCGAGATCGACCCGCTGTTCAAAACGCCCGCGGCATCGAATCTCGTCTATCAACAGCTATGGGCGATCGTGTTTGGCTTCCCCATGCTGCTGCTGCTTGGTTTTGCGCCAATGAGTATCGGGAACTCGTGGATCACGCTGGGCGCGCTGCTTGTGCTGTTTGTGGGGATCAATTTATTGCTGTTCAGACATCAAATATTCGGTAAGAACAAAGCGAAGCAATCGTGATCAATACGAAGCGGGCTCCCGACAAACATCGGGAGCCCGTTTTTTGTTAAGACTTGCAGTGGCGCGGAGTGGATTTTTATGGTATCATCCCGCTATGGATATTGCGCAGCTCATTTTTCAGATATTCTATTACACGGTATTCGCACTCGCCGCGTTTTTTGTGATCCGCAGTTTGCTTAAACCGCAGCCAGAAGCAATTTCTAAGGCACCTGAAAAGTATATGTGCCTCAAGATATTCGCCGTGGCGGTGCTGTCGCGCGCTTTGCTGCTGCTGCTGAACTGGGGATTGAAAGCGTTGCTCGGCAACGGCTGTGAGCTGTTGGACACGTGGAACCGCTGGGACGCCGATCAGTACCTCAAGATCGTCTCATTGGGCTATTGGAGCGATACGGAAGGCTGGGTGCGCACCGTATTCTTCCCGCTCTATCCGATGGTGGCGCGGCTGTTTCAGTTTGGCTTCATCGATGCGCGGCTTTCGGCGATGCTCGTTTCGTGGCTTGCCTTGGGCGGCGCGAGCGTATACCTCTATAAGCTCGTGCTGCTGGATATGGATGAGCCGTCTGCCCGCCGCGCGGTCAAGTTCCTGCTGATATTCCCGCTGACCGTATTCCTTGGGGCACCGTTTACCGAGTCCATGTTCCTGTTCCTCTCGCTCGCGTGCCTGTACCATATGCGAAAACGGCAGTTTTTACTGGCATGTATCTTCGGCTGCCTTGCCGCGCTGACGCGCAACGTCGGTGTGCTGCTGGCCGCGCCGGTATTCATCGAGATGCTGCGCGCGGACGGCATACTGCCGCGCGGAGACGCGCCGCGCCGGTGGGGAAGGTTATTCGGGCACGCCGCGATGCTGCTGATCATTCCGCTCGGCACATTGGGGTATCTGCTGATGAATTATCTGCTGACCGGGGACGCGTTCATGTTCCTCAAGATGCAGCAGCAGTACTGGAGTCAGGGCTTCGGCAGCTTCGGGAATTCGCTGCGCGTCACATGGGGGCAAATCACTTCGGACGGGACCAACCTGCGGGACAACCTGACGCTCTGGATCAGCCAGTTTGCGGTGATGCTCATCGGCGGGGCAGCGCTGCCCGTGATGGCAAAAAAGCTGCGCGCGTCATACGGCGCTTACGCGCTGGTCTACCTGTTTGTGGCATTCGCGCCAACCTGGCTGCTGTCCGGTTTCCGGTACTATATGGGACTTGCGGTGCTCTATCCCGCATTGGCGCTGCTCACGCGGAGGCGCTGGGCGGATATCGCACTGACTGCGGTATTCGCGATGCTGCTGCTACTGTATTCGTATTGTTTTTCGGTGGGATGGCTGGTGTTTTAAGCGCGAACCCCTTCGGGGCGGTAAGCTAGGATTGACGCAATCAGGGCGTGCGGATCGTTTTTTGGGGAGACATTCCGCACACCCTGGGGGAAATATTATATCGTGATGGTTCTTAGGTTGGCCGACGTTCAGTCAGCCTTTTTTGATTCTTCCGCGTAGAACAGCCTCTCCACATAATCGTCGATGAATTGCCGCCGCTCGCTGTCGTCCCGAAGGTCGATGCCCATTTCCTCCTTGATGATATCGGTGCGCAGGAACAGGTTCTGTACGCCCAGTATCAGCAGCATGGCGAGGCCCCGGGGATTGGCAACGATATTCCGCTCTCTGCACGCTGTCTCCACCATGGGTAGATACGCCGCGATGGTTTGCGCGGTGTTGTCGTCTTTGCGCGCGGCACGGTGATCCGTCAAGATGGATACCCGTGAAATATTCTCGTTCGCGTAGAGGAACTGACAGGTCGCGTCCGTCCTCCTCTTGAGCGCCTCCACCGCCGGCAATCCGCCCAGTGCAGAGGCGGCTTCGTTATACCGCGAGATCACGCTGCCGATGATGTACTGCACGCACTGCTCGATCAGATGATCCTTGGTCTGAAAGTGGTAGTTGATCTGGCTGATGCCCGTGCCCGCAGCCGCGCAAATCTCCCGAACCGTGATCTCCTCGATATTGCTGCCTTTTTGCTCGATCAGGCGGATGGTCGCTTCGATGATCCGCTGCTTGATATCGCGCTGCATGGGTTCCCCTTAATGCACGAGCGGTGCGAGGCGTCCGATGATGGATTTGAGTACAATCACTCCCGCCAGAACGAACAGCGCCGTACGTGCGTCATAGACGACGGGAAGGTGCCACTGGAATATCTGGCCGAGGAAAATCAGCAGCGCGATTGCGCCGAGCAGGTATCCCAGAATCGAAAGTGGATGCGCGGGCCCGCCGGTGATGAACTTGCCCACACTGATGGCACAAAAAGCCATTCCGATAACGCCCAGCGTAATGACCGCAGCGCGCGGGGCGTCGATAAACCATATCTGCTTACCGGAGATGCCCGCCCACACGATAAGGCCGGTCACCACCGCGACGAGTATTGTGATTACAATGCTGTTTCCCATGGATACCCCCTTTTTTGACTGTTCCATATCATGCTCCTTCAAATTAAAACAACGTTTTAAACTTTGTTATAAATATATAGGACACGGTTCATTTTGTCAATACTGGCATACAAACAATAGAAATGTTTACAAGCGGAGGATTGTATTGGATAGAAGGATGCGGTATATATAAATATAGTAACATGATAGGAGAGTTTGATGGTTCTGCCGGATAATACCGTTGTGGTGGATTTTCCCCTGAGGGGGGAGTGGTTTACACCCAATACACCCGCGAAGCGCATACCCAGCCACGGCACGGATATGCTGGGGGAAACCTACGCATACGATTTTGTGATGGTCGATTGGGACCGCAAGGGCAAGCCGTTTTTTAAGGGCAGCGTGTTGCGCCACTTTTTAACCGGTACGCCGCTGGCGCACTGCTATGGCTGGGGGCAGGGCGTTTATGCGCCGTTTGACGCAACGGTAATCCGCGCACGCGACGGGCTGCGGGAGCGCAAGCGCGTACACCCCGTCAGCGATTTGTATGCTGTGCTGCGAAACGCTTCTGCGTTCAACGCGGAAAGCCCGGATGTCCGCGGGCTTGCGGGCAACCATGTCATATTGCAGTCCGGCGGTGTTTTCGCGCTGCTGGCGCATCTGCAGCATGGCTCTGTATGCGTGTCGGAGGGGCAGAAGGTAAACGCGGGCGAATTATTGGGACAGGTCGGACATTCGGGCAATTCGACCGCGCCCCATTTGCACTTTCAACTGATGGACAGCGCCGATCCGCGGACGATGAAAGGATTCCCGTGCGCGTTCAGGCAGTACGAGGTGTTCAGGGACGGGCGATGGCAGGCCGTGAAGAACGGCATCCCATCGGATCAGGAACGATTCAGATCATTTCAAGGAGTTTAGCCAACAAGTAGCTTCCGCCCTAATCATACTAAAAGCGGCCAAACGGCCGCCTCTGAGTGTCAAAACCTTCTATAATGGCCCCCTCTGACGAGGGGGCTGTCACCGGCAGGTGACTGGGGGAGAGAAAATGCCTTAAAACAGGTCACTCCCTCCGGCACTTCGTGCCACCTCCTTCGCCTGAGGGAGGCATGATGGGCTTTATCGACTGTCTGAAGCGGCCGAACGGCCGCCTTTACATATACCTCAATTTATTGCTGAGTTATTCTAGTATTTCAATTTCCGTGATGATGTCCATGTTGATGACTTCTTCCGCCTCGTCGATATAGGTATCGCGGTTTTCCCACACGACCCGCACCTTCTGATAGTGGCTCAGCGTATCCGGATCGGTCTCGCAGCGGCCCTCTATCCAGAACCATAAGTCCTCGCCCTCGATGGTGCGAATACCGACATGGACATAATCCCCGATTTCAGTGCCGATAAAATAGCCGGTAGTCGAATTGGTGGAGTGCACCGTTCCGTCCACCAGCGTGTTCGGAGTTTCTTCAGGGTAAGGTTCCTCGGTTTCCTCGGGTTCTTCGATGGTGTCGCCGAAATAATCGCCTGCGCTGGGGTAGCCCTGATAGTTCTGCATGACACGCCACTCCCCGTCCTCCGGCACGAGCACGAATACGCGGTAGTTGACGCCTTCACGGTAATCCCAAAACTCGCTGTCCAAATGATAGTCTGCTTTGGCGATCAAAAGCTTAACGTCGGGGTATCTTTCCAGCGCGTCGTAAGCGTTGAATGCGTACCAAACGTCGAACGGCAGATCGGATATGCTGAATTTTGAAAGCAGCCTTGAGAAATCCTTGATCTCATACAGACTGACGACATGCGCACTTTGAATGGCAAAGTAGCCGTTGCGCTTGGTTGCATTGTCCTTATGCGCGAAGAAGTCGCGATAGTAAAGCTGCTCCCCGGTCGTCCATAGCGATTGGAAGCTGGCCCAGTCGCCCGCGTCCTGCGCGGCGATGAATGCGGAAACAACCGTCTGTGCGGATCCAGCCGTTTCGGCGGGCGCTGCGGTTGCAGTCGGTGAGGGCGTTGCTTTTGGTGTCTCGAACGGGGTTGCGGGCGGCTTTTCAAGGCTGGATGTGGCTGTGGGGCAGCCATCCAGAGCCTCCTTGGGTTTGCAGCCTGCCGGGAGTATGGCCAAAAGAAGAATAACAGTCAGCAGTGCAAGGGATTTCTTCATGGGAATACCTCCTGCTGGTAAAAATAAAGTGCAGAGATTTTAACCTTTCCTTATCTGAAACTATCCATTATTTTTTGATAGCTTTCCATATATTCTTTTAAGTCATTCATGATAGCCGGATCGACTTCCTTTCCCATGGCTTCACAGATTTCATTGATACATCCAAAGGCGCTTAGCACTTTAAAAAAAGCTTCTTTGTTTTTGTCTGCGGTGGTATATACTTCTACGCTTTCCCTTGCAGTCGAATATAGATGATACGCTTCATCATATAAAAAATCATATTCCTCGGTGGTTACGTTATTCAACCCCAATACCCAGCCGTATACAGTTCTTGCATATAAGTATATATCGCTTGCTTTTTCTTTATACTCATTGTATATGGGAATGAACCCACCCCTGCCCTCTGCTTTGTATGAAAATACATACATTGCATAGTAAGGGTCGAAACCAGATTCTCCGATGCCATCAGACTCGTCCGGATTAAATTTTTCAAAGAAAATGGGGTAATATTTTAATACCATCTGCCGGAGCTGTTTGTCTTCCCATGGCAATATCGTTAGCTGATCACAAAGTTCTTTCAGACCCTCGTCACTTTGGCTTTGCAGGTACTTTTCTTCAAGACTCAAAGCGCCTGTTTCAAAGGTATTCAGGCTGGGATTTTCGCTGGTGGTTGCATTCAAAGTACTCCTGCCGCACCCGAAAAGTGGCACCATAGCGAACAGGAACACGGGAATCAGCAACAGTTTTCTCATCACAGCCGCTCCTTGATTAAAGGTTAATATATTCTACCATGTAATGTATATAAAGAAAAGATTAGGGTCACGTTGAGAAGATACAATATGGCGGCTGAATAAAATAAAAAGGCCAAAGCATCTATATGTATGTTTTGGCCTTTATGTATGTTAATATTCTGTCCTGCCCTCGATGGCGCGCGTTAAAGTGACCTCGTCGGTGTACTCGAGGTCCGCGCCGACCGGCACGCCATGCGCAATGCGCGTAATTTTGGAGCCGAGAGGCCGGATGGTCTTCGCGATGTACGCCGCGGTCGCCGTACCCTGCACGTCCGGGTTGGTCGCGAGAATGACCTCGCAGACGCTGCCCTTGGCGAGGCGGTCGATGAGGCCCGCGATGTTGATGTCGTCCGGGCCGACGCCGTCCATGGGCGATATTACGCCGTGCAGCACATGATAGACGCCGCGGTATTCGCGCGTCTTCTCAATGGCGAGCACGTCCTTAACGTCCGCGACGACGCAGACGCACGAAGCATCACGCGCGGCGTCGGCGCAGACCGAACAGACGCTGTCACTCTGCGGCATCAGGTTGCCGCACACGGGGCAGAGCACCGTGCTGCGCTTGGCGTAGCGCAGATCATCCGCGAACGCGGCCACATCCTCGTCGCTCATGCCGATCACATGAAAGGCAAGCCGCTGCGCCGTTTTTGCGCCGATGCCCGGCAGTTTGGAAAACTGCAGTATCAGCCGCTGCAGCGGCTCGATCATAGGACCCATACTAGAACATTCCCGGAAGGTTCATGCCGCCCGTGATGCCGCCCATCTTCTGCTGCATCATCTCGTCCGCCTTGTTCAGCGCCTCGTTGACCGCCGCCGTGACGAGGTCTTCGAGCATTTCAACGTCGTCCGGGTCTACCGCATCGGGCGAAATTTTGACGCTGAGTATCTTTTTCGCGCCGGTCGCGCGCACGGTCACCACGCCGCCGCCCGCGGTCGCTTCCACTTCGGAAGCTTCCACCTCAGCCTGCGCCGCCGCCATGTCTGCCTGCATCTTCTGTGCCTTTGCGAGCATGGAGCCCATGCCGCCTGCCATGCCGCCTCCGCCTCCGCCGAATGAAGGTCTCTTTGCCATAATAACTTCCTCCTAGATTTCCTCGATATCTTCTCCGAAAAATTTAACGGGCTCCGGACCCGATGTTTCGCGCTCTCTAAATACGACGGATATGTTTAACGGTCTGCCAACCGCCGCTTCTACCGCGTCGGTCACCGTCTTATGCGCTTCGCTTTGCTTCAGGCACTCCGCCGCTACTTCAGAACCTTCAAACAGTATCTCAAACCGGTCTCCCACGAGCGATGTGCAAGATGCCCTGCTCGCGTGTGAATAGCATAGGCGATCGTCTGTTTCGAGTCTCTTCAGCACCTTCTGCCATACTTGCGCTGCCGAAGCGTCGCTTGGGACCCTTGGCACCGGCGCAGCTTTATCCGCCTTGGGCTTCTCCGCATTTTTCTCCGCGGGCTTTGCGGATGGTGTGCCAGCCGGGGCGATGGGACCCGCAGCCGCGCGCTGTTCCAAAGCAGCGAGCCGGGCTTCCAGCTTCTCGATGCGCGCCGCGTCGGGTGCGCTGGCGTCGTCCTCGGGTGCCATCAGCGCCATCACCGCGGTTTCCAGCACGATGTCGGCGCGCAGGTTCTGACGCATCTCATATTCCTTGCGCAGCAATATATCAAGTGCGCGCACACACGCGGCTTTGCCGTAAGTTTTAGTCAGTGACGCCAGCGGCGCGTCCGTCTCCTCGGGCGCCGCACCCGCTGCGATCCACATCATGCGGCGGAAAAAGTCCGCAAGATCGTGAACTAGCACGCGCGTATCCGCTCCCGCGCTGATCATCTCGCGCAGCGTTTCGAGCGCTTGCTTCTCCTCATAGCGCGCGATGCTATTAACCAGCGCGTACAGCGACTGCGTATCGCCGCCGCCCAGCGCCGCCGCGACGCTCTGCACCGTGATATCGCCGCTGCCCGCGCATTGGTCAAGTATGGAAAGCGCGTCGCGCATGCCGCCTTCCGCGGCCCGGGCGATGCGCAAAAGCGCCTCGTCTTCGAAGGCATAACCTTCTGCCTGCGATATGCGCTTGAGATGGCCTGCGATATCGCTCTGCGTAATTCGCTTGAAGTCGAACCGCTGGCAGCGCGACCGGATCGTCGCGGGCAGCTTGTGCGGTTCGGTGGTCGCAAGAATAAAAATGACGTGCGCGGGGGGTTCCTCAAGCGTCTTTAACAGCGCATTGAACGCGCCTTTGGAGAGCATATGCACTTCGTCGATGATGTATACCTTGCGCTTTAAAAACGCGGGCATCAGGCCCACCCGGTCGCGCAGCTCGCGCACCGAGTCCACGCCGTTGTTGGACGCCGCGTCGATTTCAACGATATCCACCGAGCCTGCGTCCGCGCTGTGAAGGCATGCTTCGCACTGTCCGCACGGCTCCGCATCCTGCGGATGCTGGCAGTTGACCGCGTGCGAGAGAATCTTGGCCAGGCTCGTTTTGCCTGTGCCGCGCGGCCCGGCAAACAGATACGCGTGCACGGTGCGGCCCGTTTCGATCTGTGCCTTTAAAACCTTCGTGATATGCTCCTGCCCGACCACGCCTGAAAACCTGTCCGGCCGCCAGACGCGGTAAAGAGCCGTATATGCCATGGAACTCCTCCCTCGATTGCGGATATAATATACCATTTTTGCGCGCGCTTTGTCTACAAGACCTGTTATTGAAAAGGGGTGTGCCTTCCCTTTCAGTGCGCATTGAATTTAAAGTGGTAATTTACAGCACCAGAATCGAAAAAAGTTCACAATACGGCGGGGTTTCTGATTCGTCATAATTGTGTTATAATTGAAACACAATCGTAAAATATGGTTGAGGTGCGGTGTGAAACATAAATTCATCGATCCGAGGATGTTCAAACATATTGACTGGCTGTTGTTCGGCAACATCGTGCTGCTCATCATGGTCAGTATGGTTGCGATCGCCAGCGCGGTATCGCAGCCGCCGTCCGAAGGTGCATCGGGCTCGATCATGTCGGTTATCGGTCAGTTGGACCTTCATTACGTGATTTTACAGCTTCAATGGTTCGGCGTGGGCCTTTTTGCCATGTTTATTGTGCTGCTGCCCGACTACCAGGCAATCGGCGAATACTACAAATGGATCTATGGGATTACCATACTGCTGTTGATTGCAGTTTACTTTTTGGGTGACGAGGTGAATGGTACAACCGGCTGGTTCCGCATCGGCACATCGGGCTTTCAGCCCAGCGAGGTGGGCAAGATCGCGCTCGTCATTACGATGGCCCGCATGATATCCGATCGCACCAAGAGCAAGGAAGGCGGCATTCGCACACTTAAGGACTTGCTGCCGGTGCTGGGCGTACTCCTTGTGCCAATCGCACTGATTCTTTTGCAAAAAGACTTTGGCACTTCCATGGTGTACGCATTTACGTTCTTCTCCATGCTGTTCGTCGCGCGTACAAGCTGGAAGATCATTGTGGGGCTTTTGGGTTGCGTGGGCATTGCGCTGCCTGTGGGCTGGCTGCTGCTCGCCGGTTGGCAGAAGGACAGGATTCTTTCCTTTTTGGGGCTTGAGACGACCGGAGCGACACAGCAAGATGCCTCGTGGCAGGCCGATCTTGCAAAGCAGGCTGCGGGTTCGGGCCAGGTCCTCGGCAGGGGACTGTTTTCACAGGGCGGTAAAACCACCGCCTCCAGTATCCCCGAGAATCATACGGATTTTATATTCGCATCGACAACCGAGGCCCTCGGTTTTATCGGCGCGTTGCTCATCATCCTGCTGTATTGCCTGCTGATATTCCGTACGATGTACCTCGCAACCAAGGCGAAGGATGTTTTCGGTTCGCTGATCATTACCGGAGTACTCGCGATGACGTTGTTTCATGTGTTTGAGAATATCGGTATGAACATCGGCGTGATGCCCATCACCGGCATTCCGCTACCGTTTTTCAGCTATGGGGGATCGAACCTGCTGACCAATATGATCGCATTCGGGCTGGTGATTAACGTGAGCATGCGCCGTGTGCGATGGAGCATTTAGCCGTATCACGCTCCGCTCCGAAAGAAAAGTGACAGGCGTGAAGCCCATATCGTTATGATTTCTCCCCTGATTGGCGGATATATCATACACTTTGCTTGAACATCCGCCGTGCAACAAAGGGTATACGTTGCGCTTGTTCAAAAAGTTTACAATGCGTTCGATCTTCCTTGTCAATCATAACTGTGTTATAATTCGAAACAAATCGTAAGATTTGTTTGAGGTGAGATTTGAAGCTCAAGTTCATCGATCCCAGGATGTTCAAACATATCGACTGGCTGCTTTTCGGCAACATTGTGCTGCTCATCATGATGAGCTTGGTCGCTATTGCGAGCGCGCTTTCCGAGCCGCTGACCGAGGAAGCGGCTTCCGGTTCGATCATGTCCATTATCAGTCAGCTTGACCTGCATAAAGTCGTCCTGCAGCTCCAGTGGTTCGGCGTTGCGCTGCTTGCCATGTTCATCGTGCTGCTGCCGGATTACCATGCGATCGGCGAGTATTATAAATGGATCTATGCAGTCACCATCGTATTGCTGGTAGCGGTATACTTCTTTGGTGATAATGTCAACGGCACAACGGGCTGGTTTAGAATCGGCACATCTGGTTTTCAGCCCAGCGAGGTGGGTAAGATTGCGATGGTCATTACCATGGCCCGCATGATATCCAACCGCACCAAGGGCAAGGATGGCGGTATCCGAAAGGTAAAGGACTTCCTGCCGCTGCTCGGAATATTTCTTTTGCCAGTAGCGCTGATCATTATACAGCCCGACTTTGGTACCGCAATGGTTTACGCATTCACGTTCTTTTCCATGCTGTTCGTCGCGCGCACAAGCTGGAAGCTTATTGCGGGGCTGTTGGGATGTGTGGGGATTGCGCTGCCAGCCGTATGGTTTATGCTCGCGGACTGGCAGAAAAACCGTATCTATACTTTTTTGGGTATCCCGGTGGAAGGGATGTCGCAGGAAAAGTACGCGGATCTAGCGCGTCAGGCCAACCTGGCCAAACAAGCGGTCGGTTCCGGGCAGATCACCGGCAAGGGGCTGTTTTCCATCGGCGGCGCAAGTAATCTATCCAATATCCCCGAGAAGGAGACGGATTTCATCTTTGCCACGACCAGCGAAGCAGTTGGTTTTATCGGCGCGATCATCGTGATCCTGTTATATTGCCTGCTGATATTCCGTACCATGTATCTCGCGACCAAGGCCAAGGACGACTTCGGGACGCTCATCATCACGGGTGTACTCGCGATGACGCTGTTCCACGTATTCGAGAACATCGGTATGAACATCGGCGTGATGCCCATTACGGGGATTCCGCTGCCGTTCTTCAGCTATGGGGGATCTAATCTATTGACAAACATGATCGCGTTCGGCCTCGTGATCAACGTCAGCATGCGACGAGTGCGATGGAGTTTTTAACGGACAAGGGAGAAATCTGTAAAAGCGTATGGAAAATAATGTATTAAAATCGTTCCGCAAGAGAGTTTCCGTCAGGACGTATGACGGTAAGCTGCTCTGCGCAGAGGACAAAGAGGCGCTGGAAGGCTTCATTGCGATTGTTAAAAATCCTTTTGGGGCAGAGACGCGTTTTCGGCTGCTCAGCATAGACACGACGGAGAGGATCGGCACCTACGGTTTTATCCGCGGCGCCAAGCAGTACATCGCCGGCTGTGTGAAGACGGGCGGCATGGATGCTGAGGGATATGGCTACGCGATGGAGCATATCGTGCTTCAGGCAACGGCTTTGGGGCTGGGCACATGCTGGCTGGGTATATTCAAGCGCGGGCCGTTCGGCGACGCGATGCGGCCTGAAGGCGAGATGATGCCTGCAGTGGTGGCCTTGGGGTATCCGGCGGAGAAACGCACACTGATGGACCGCATAGTGGCATCGGGCGCAGGTGCGCGTACGCGCAAACCATTTGAAGCCCTGTTCTTTGAAGAAGACTTTAAAACGCCATTAAAGCCGCAGGAACCGCTGCGGGAGTGCCTCGAAATGGTTCGCATCGCACCGTCGGCCTCCAACAAGCAGCCGTGGAGGGCGGTGCGCCAGGGTGAAACGCTGCACTTCTACCTCGCGGAGGATAAGGCATACGCAGGCAACCGCATGCTGGGGTTTTCCATCCAGCGCGTGGATATGGGCATCGGCGCGTGCCATTTCGACCTCGCCGCGAAGGCGCTTGGCCTGCCGGGCGGATTCGCTGTCAGCGACCCAAAGCTGGCCGCTGCGCCGGAGGGCTGGAAGTATTCGTACAGCTGGCGATAAGTAAGAACCGGAGGTTCATTGATGAGCAAATGGTTGATCGATCAATACCATCGTGCCAAAAGCTTTGCTGACGATGAACAATTATGGCCTGAAAATTATCAGATTTCCGGCGGGAGAATCACCCGAGAGATAATTGATAAGTTAAAAGAACGCCCGCATATCAGGGCGATTAAAATTTGCGGGCTGCGGCAGGATACCTTCGATTATTTCATTGACCGCTATGGACAGCAGTTTGAGGCGATTTTCTTATGGAAGTGCCCCCTAATAGGCGATTTCTCAAAGCTCGCAAACCTGGTCAAATTGAAACATATCACCTTCTTTTGGAATCAAAGGGCTGAGAAACTATGGGATATGAGCGGCAACCGCTCTTTGCGGAGCGTTTTTCTGAATGATTTTACACGCCTGCACCGTCTGGATGACTTGGCATCCGCTCCGGCACTGGAGGAACTGCATTTTGGCGACGCGGTTTGGGGCGGATTTGTGATTGAAACCCTCAAACCCCTCGAACATTGCGGAAACCTGAAACTCCTTGATTTCAACGGAAAGAAGATTATCGACGGAGATCCCTCTCCGATTGCCGCCCTGCCCCGGCTGGAGGAACTGAAGTTTCCCTGTAGATTTTTTACCACAGAACAAATCGCATGGCTGGCTGCGCGGCTGCCGGGCGTGAGGTCGCAGGTGCTGGCTCCCCTTTATAGGACGAAGCCGATAGAGTGGCCTACGGCAAAAGGCGTAAAGCAAAAGGATACATTCATCGTCGGCAAGGGGAAACCGTTCCTCGATTCAAACGCGGACAGGCCGCGCGTTGAAAAATACGTTCGGGAGTTTGAAACGCTGGCCGCATATTATCGAGCGAATCCGCATGAAGCATGCCCGTCGGCTGTGTAAGACATTTTATAATATGTTCTCCCAGCGCAGACCGATCATCTCGTGTAAATGGTTGATGTAGAAAAGTGCCGCGGAAACCTCGGCGAGCGCGTTAACGCGGTCGCCTGCCGCGCAGAAACTCTCAATCCGTTTTTCGGTCGAGGAAATCACATCCACCTCGTTGTGTTCAAACAGCGCTTCAAGTCGCTGTTTTTGATCTTCCCATTCACTGCTGAACTTCTCCGCCGCGTCGCGCGCACCTTCGTCGTCCCCTAATTTAAGGGCGGTTTGCAGATGTGTGAGCGTTTCCGTCAGGCGGTCCGTCGTGTTTCTGACGTAGAAATTTTCGATCAGCGCCGTGACGATAATCAAGGCCAGCAGCCCGAATATCGCAATCTTCTTACCCATTGGCAAGGCTCCCGGTGAATTGTCCGCCGTGATAATCCTGAACGAGCGCCTGCCCGGTCTCGTCGCAGAGCGCGAGGAACACATCCTTTACGCGCTTGATTCGGTTCTTGCCGAGGAATGCCATTAACTGATTCTCTTTGAAGCCCAGACGATCAAGGTTATCCGGCTTTAAGCGTCCGTCTACGATCAGGTCGTAGCAAAAGCCCGGGTTTTCAGGGGAAAGCTTCAAATCCTCCGGGGTGACGCCGCGCTTTTCGGGCTTGAGCATCACGCTTAAATTGCCGTTGGTTTCGAGTACGGCGTAATGCACGTCGGCGAGATTCATCACATCCTTGGCCCGCAGCTGCTCTAAAAGGTCGTTGATATTGTAGGAAAGCCGCTTCAATTCGTGACGTACGACAATGCCTTTGTAGATGACGATGCTGGGCTTACCAGAAAAGAATGCGCGCAGTTTCTCGCTCTTGAGCGAGAGAAACGCGATGCCGTTGTGCAGCACGAGCAGCATCACAATGGGCACGACGCCATACGAGATCGGCGTGCCGGGGCTGTCCATCGGCGTCGCGGCCACCTCCGCGATCATGACCGCAATGATCAGCTCAAAGGGCTGCAATTCGCCCGCCTGCCGCTTGCCCATCATGCGCATGATAAGCATCGCAAAGAAATAGATGATAACCGTTTTGATGATCACGTTGAACATACGCTTATTTTAAAGCGCGCCAGTTGCTTTTATGCGCGCGCCTGCGCGCAATAAATGTTTGTGCTTTGTGCGGCAGATACGGTATAATAGCGAATACGAACTGGGAGTGTATGATGCGGGAACATGCGGAAATACTGAAAAGGCTGGCGGAGCATTACCCCGACGCGAAGCCGGCGCTGCATTTTAGAAATGCGTTTGAGCTGCTCATCGCGACGATACTTTCCGCGCAAACCACGGACAAGCAGGTGAATGCGGCGACGGTTGCGCTGTTTGCGCGCTTCCCGGATGCAGCCAGTATGGCAGCGGCGGATATCGAAACGCTTGAAACGCTGGTAAAAAGCTGCGGTTTCTACCATACCAAGGCGCGCAACATTCAGGCAGCGTCCGCGCAGCTTCTGGCGCAATACGGCGGGCAGGTGCCTCAAACGATGGAAGAGCTAACCGCGCTGCCCGGCGTGGGCCGCAAAACCGCCAACGTGGTGATGTCGAATGCGTACGGCATTCCAGCCATCGCGGTGGATACGCACGTGCACCGCGTGTCGAACCGGCTGGGGCTCGCCAGCGCAAAGGATGTGCTGGAGACCGAAAAACAGCTGATGAAGAATATCCCCAAAGACCAGTGGTCGATCGCGCACCACTGGCTGATATACCACGGTAGAAGAGTTTGTGCGGCGCAGCGGCCCAAATGCGAGACATGCTTTTTAAATGATTTGTGCCCGTGGGGAAGGAAGAAATAAAAAATGTTTGTCGATAAAGCGAAGATATACATCAAAGCAGGCGACGGCGGCAACGGCCACGTGTCGTTCCGACGCGAAAAATACGTAAATAACGGCGGCCCGGACGGCGGCGACGGCGGCGACGGCGGCAGCATCATATTCCAGGCGGACGAAAACATGCGTACGCTGATGGACTTTACCTATACGCGCAGGTTTATTGCACCCAGCGGCGAGCAGGGCAGTATGAAGAACATGCGCGGCAAGACAGGCGAAGACCTCATCATCAAGGTACCGCCCGGCACGGTGATCAAAGACGAGGAGACCGGCCGGGTCGCGGCGGACCTGCGCGAGGGCAGCCGGATGCTGCTCAAGGGCGGCAACGGAGGCCGGGGCAACGCACGCTTTGCGACTTCGACGCGTCAGGCGCCTAATTTTGCGACGCCGGGCAGGCGTACCAAGGGCCGTTTTGTAATTCTCGAACTCAAAACCATCGCGGACGTAGGGCTGATTGGCTACCCCAGCGTAGGCAAGTCCACGTTGCTTGCGGCGAGTACCGGCGCGAAGCCGAAGATTGCTGATTACCACTTCACCACGCTATCGCCGAACCTTGGCGTTGCGCGTGTACATGAAGAAAGCTTTGTGGTCGCGGATATCCCCGGGCTCATCGAGGGCGCGCACGAAGGCGCGGGGCTCGGACACGACTTTTTGCGCCATATCGAGCGTACGCGCATGCTGATCCACGTCGTGGACGCGTCCGCCAGCGAGGGGCGCGACGTGATTGAGGACTACGAGATCATCCGCCGGGAGCTTGCGGGGTATTCGCCCGCGCTTGCGCAGCGGCCTGAGATCGTCGCGGCCAACAAGATGGACGTACCGGGCGCGGAAGAACACGTGGGAAAACTCAAGGCTTATCTCGATGAAAGAGGCATCGAGATGTTCGAGATCTGCGCAGCGGCGGGCCTCGGCATTCAGCCGCTGATGGAGCGCGCTGCACAGATGCTGCACACGCTGCCCGTGCCGAAGGCCGTCGTTGAGGACGGCGTGATTGAAGAGTGGGCCCTGGAGAAGGACGAAAACGATTTTGATGTGTTCAAGGAGGGCGAGGTTTATGTGGTGGAAGGTCAGCTGATCCGCGAGATCATGGCTAAGACGGACCCGAACGACGCGGACTCCATGCGGCACTTCCAGAAGCTGCTCATCGACTTTGGCATTATCAAGGCGCTCAAGAAAGTGGGCGCAAAAACAGGCGATACGGTATCGCTTGAGGGGCTTGAATTCGACTATATGGATTAAAGGAGCGCAATTATGCTGACCAGCAAACAGCGCGCCTCGCTTAAGGCGATGGCGAACAGCATGGAAACGATACTCTATATCGGCAAGGGAGGCGTGACGGACAGCGTGGTGACTCAGACGGACGAAGCGCTCAGCGCGCGCGAAATCATCAAAGGCAGCGTGCAGCAGAACGCGCCGCTTTCCGCGAAGGAAGCGCTGGAGGCGCTGTCTTCGGCGACGGGCGCGGAGCCGGTCATGTCGGCGGGCCGCAAATTCGTGCTGTACCGCGCCAAACCCGAGAACCCCGTCATCAAGCTGTAAGCGCGTGGACACGATTTTCCGCCCGGCAGAGGCAGGCGATGCCGACGCGATTATCGAACTGTACACGCAGGCGATATCGCACATGCGCGAAAACGGCATCGACCAGTGGGACGAGCGGTATCCCACTGAGGAGATTCTGTGCGAGGATATTGCAAGCGGCGAAATGTATGTGCTGACCCGCGGCGACGACATCCTTTCCGCGGTTGTGGTCAACGCCGCTCAGGACGAAGAATACGCCATAGGCGACTGGCGCTACGGAGAGCATGCGGCGGTGATTCACCGGCTCTGCGTGCACCCAAAGTTTCAGCGTCAGGGCATCGCCAAAGAGACAATGCGCCACGCAGAGCGATTGATTGCGCAGCGCGGATATGACTGCATCCGGCTCGACGCTTTTACGCTAAACCCTTACGCACTTCAGTTGTACGAAGGATTTGGATATACCAAAGCGGGCGAAGTGACCTATCGAAAAGGCCGGTTCACGCTTTATGAAAAGGCGTTGCTTTTGAATTGCGATGAAGCCTTGTAACCCGGTACGAAATATGTTATAATTCGTATTAAAGTTATGGCAGGAGATTTGAGCCGTACCAAACGTTGTTTTTGGTACGGCTTTTTTATTTGGCCGGAGACGAATTGTTTCAGAAGGGGTGGCGGTATGAAATACGATGTGGCGATCATCGGCGCGGGCGTGGTGGGCTGTCTCACGGCGCGGGCGCTGTCGATGACCAGCCTCAAGGTCTGCGTAATCGAGGCGGAGGCGGATGTTTCCACAGGCACGAGCCGCGCAAACAGCGGCATCGTGCACGCGGGCTACGACGCGGCGCCGGGCAGCCTGAAAGCGAAGTTCAACGTGGAAGGTGCAGCGATGATCCCGCAGCTTGCGACGAATTTGGGTGTGCCGTTTGAACCGTGTGGCTCGTTTGTCGTCGCGTTCGGCGAAGAAGACGAGAAGCACCTAAAGGCGCTGCACGAGCGCGGCATCGCCAACGGCGTCACAACGCGCATTATTTCGGGCGACGAAGCACGGGAGATGGAGCCGGTGCTGTGCGGCGAGGTTACCGCGGCGCTGTACGCGCCGACGGCAGGCATCATCTGCCCGTACACGCTGACCATTGCGGCGGCGGAAAACGCGGCGGCCAACGGCGTGGAGTTCGTGTTCAACAGCCGCGTGACCGCGGTCAGCCGCGCGGACGGCGGCTTCGCAATTAAGGCGGGAGAGCATCGCGTCGAAGCACGCAGCGTCGTCAACGCGGCGGGTATCCATGCGGGTGAGATTTCGGCGCTCGCGGGCGGCGAGGAGATTGCAATTCATCCGCGCAAGGGCGAGTACATCATATTCGACAAGAGCATGACGGCGCGCACAAAAACCGTCATATTCAGCGCGCCCTCCGAGAAGGGCAAGGGCGTGCTGTTTGCGCCTACGGCGCACGGCAACATGCTGGCGGGGCCGACCGCGAAGTTTACGAAGATGGACGATACTACGACCTCGCGCGAGGGGCTGGAGGAAGCGCTATGCGGTGCGCAGCGCTATGCACCGTCTATCGACCGCCGCGCGGCGATTGCGGTATTCGCGGGGCTTCGTGCCGCATCCGAGAAACATGATTTCATAGTAGAGGCAAGCAAGGCCGCGCCGGGGCTGATCAACGCGGCGGGCATCGAATCGCCCGGACTTACGGCATCGCCCGCCATCGCGGAGCATATAGTGAAGCTGCTGAACGGCATCGGCGTCAGCGGCGGACCAAAGGAAAACGCGGTGCGTACGCGCAAACCCATCGAGTCTTTCGCGCATGCCACGCCGGAGCGGCGCAAGGAACTGATCGCAATGGACAGCCGCTATGCGCATATCGTGTGCCGGTGCGAGACCGTCACCGAAGCGGAAATCGTCGAGGCCATCCATCGCCCGTGCGGTGCCACCACGGTGGATGGCGTCAAGTTCCGCACGAGAGCGGGTACGGGGCGCTGCCACGGCGGCTTTTGTCTGCCGCGCGTGATGGACATCCTCGCGCGTGAGCTTAAGACAAGCGAGCTTAATATCACCAAGGCCGGACCGGGTTCATCCATTTTAACCGGGCGCACGAAGGAGGAGCAGCAATGAGGGCGGACGTGGTCATTATCGGCGCAGGCCCGGCGGGGCTGGCCGCGGCAATCGCAGCCAAAAAGAACGGCGCGGAGCGTGTGCTTGTGCTGGACCGGGAGGCGCGCACGGGCGGCATATTGCGCCAGTGCATCCACAGCGGCTTCGGCCTGCATTCCCTCGGCGAAGAGCTGACCGGGCCGGAATACGCCTCGCGCTACGCGAAAGAGGCGGGGGAGTGCGGCGCGGAGATTTGGCTCGATACCATGGTATTGGATATTTCGGGCAAGACCATAACGGCAATCAGCCGGGAGCGCGGCATGACGGCGATTGAAGCGGGCGCGATTGTGCTCGCCATGGGCTGCCGGGAACGCAGCGCGGGCGCGCTGATGCTGCCGGGCGACCGCCCGGCGGGCGTGCTGACCGCCGGAACGGCGCAGCGCTTCGTCAACATGGAGGGGACGATGCCGGGGCGCGAGGTCGTGATCCTCGGTTCGGGCGATATCGGCCTCATTATGGCGCGGCGTATGACGCTGGAGGGCGCGCGCGTCAAAATGGTGCTGGAGCTGATGCCGTATTCGGGCGGGCTCAAGCGCAACATCGTGCAGTGTCTGGACGACTTCGCCATCCCGCTCTATCTCTCGCACACCGTGACGAAGCTGCACGGTAAGAAGCGCCTTACGGGCGTATCGGTCGCGGCGGTGAATGAGCGGGGCGTGCCTAAACCGGAGACGGAATACTTTGTGCCCTGCGACACGCTGCTGCTCTCCGTCGGGCTGATTCCGGAAAACGAGCTTTCGCGCGGAATCGGCGTTGCTATCGACCCAATGACGGGCGGGCCGGTGGTGGACGCGCATCTGCAGACGAGTGTACCGGGTGTGTTTGCCTGCGGAAACGCTGTGCAGGTGCACGACCTTGTGGACTTCGTGACGGAGGAAGCGATGCGCGCGGGCGCTTCGGCGGCGAAATATGCGCAGTCGCCGGAGGCTATCCGCGATGCACAGTTCCGGTCCATACCGGGCTGCGGCGTGCGCTATGTTGTGCCGCAGCGCATCGCGGCGGAGGACACGACGCTGTTCTTTCGCGTATCGAATGTATATAAGAACTGTGTCACGGTCGCGCGGTGCGGGGACAAGGTGATTGCGCGGCGCAAACGGCAGATCTGCACGCCGGGTGAGATGGAACAGCTTGAGGTGCACGGCGCGGATATCGCGGGCGATGTCGCCGTTTCGGTGGAGGAGGCATAACATGGAAAAATGCAATCTGAAGTGTATCGTATGTTCCAAGCATGTCATGATGGTAGCTGGGGATGCGGACATCGTAAACGATCCAGACGCATCGGTTTTTGGAGGTGCAACGTGGAAAAATGCAATTTAACGTGTATCGTATGTCCCATGGGATGCCCGCTGACGGCGGAAGTCGAGAACGGGCAGGTCATTAAAATCGAAGGCCACACATGCAAACGCGGTGAAGCTTATGCGCGCACGGAGATTACCGACCCACGGCGCACGCTGACCACGACGATGCGCACATCGGACGGCGGGCGCGTGCCGGTCAAGTCTTCCGCACCGCTGCCCAAGGGGCTGCTGGTGGACTGCATGAAGCAGATCAACGAAGTGGAAGTAAAGCTGCCGGTAAGCGCGGGCGATGTGCTTATCGGGGATATTTTCAGTACCGGGATCGATATCGTCGCTACGGATGATGTGGAATAAACCCGCAAATTCCCGCTTACAATGCTAATATCGTTGCCAAAAGCGAACATATTGTCGTATAATGGAAGTATGGACTACAAGGTGATCGAAGCGCCCTGCAAGACGGCGCTGTATCGGCACGATACCAAATGGCTGCCGTTCAATTATGACATTAACGCATATCGGGGCTGCGCGCACCGGTGCATTTACTGCTATGCGCAGTATTCGCATGAGTATCTGGGCGGCGGGGATTTCTTCGGCAGCATCTATGCCAAGACCAACGTCGCGGAGGTGCTGCGGCGCGAGCTGCCGCGCTTTTGCCGCGAGGTCGTGAACCTCGGCGGCGTGACGGACAGCTATCAGCCCGCGGAGCGCGAGTATTCGCTGATGCCGGATGTTTTAAAACTGCTGGCCGATTATAAGGTTCCGGTGATCCTCTCGACCAAATCTCCGCTGATATTGCGGGATACGGAGCTATTCTGCCGGATTGACCGTGAAGCCGGGGCAATGGCCGCGTTTACCATCACAACCATGGACGAAAGCGTCGCCGCGCTGGTGGAACCCGGTAGCCAACCGCCTGCGGCGCGCATGGCGGCGGTGAAAGAACTCAAAAAGGCGGGGCTTAAATGCGGCGTACACACGATGCCCGTGATGCCCTTGCTGACGGACAGCGCACAGGGCCTTGAGGCGGTGTTCGCCGCCGCAAAGGACGCAGGCGCAGACTATGTGCTGACGAGCGGGCTCAATTTAAGGGGCGCTACGCGCCGTGGCTTCTTTGAAGCCGTACGGCAGCGCTTTCCCGCTCTGTATACCGACATGATGGCGCTTTATGCCGACCGGGCTGCCTGGCGCGACGCCAAGGAGAAAGCGTTTGCCGCCATTCATCGACTGCGCGAAAAGTACCGCATGCCCTCTTACATTACGCTGCGCGAAAAGCCCGCACCGCAGCAGCTTTCGTTCCTTTAGGCTGCCTGATCCTGCTTTTCGCAGCGTATGACAGCGCGGGTTTCGGCGTCCGCCTGCGTTTTTTGGTTCCGCGCTCCACGATCAGCAGCGCCGCCATGAACATCCCAAAGATAAGCAACACGCCAATGATCAACTGCCCCGACTGCATTATCGCTTCCCACATATCCGCCTCCATAATAGAAACTATGTTCATATTACAGGAACGCATGTACGGTTTTATGGACTTTTTGTTTTGAATATATGAGTAAGTACTAAAAAGTTAAGCTGATAAAAAAGCTCCGGAGAATATTCCGGAGCTTTCAATCGATATTCGTGCTCTGACCTACAAACCGCAGTGTTAATAGCGGGTCAGGTACTGGTCAATCTCCCACGGATGCACGGTGATGCGATACGAGTCCCATTCCTTGCGCTTGAACTCGTAGTAGATGTTGAAGATATGGTCGCCCAGCGTCTCTTTGACCAGCGGATCGGCCTTGTATAGCTGGAGCGCGTCGTACAGGTTGCCGGGCAGACTTCCGACGCTATTCTCGGCCATTTCCGCTTCCGTCATCTTGTATATATTGCGATTTACGGGCGGCGGGGGCATCAGGTTGCGTTTGATGCCGTCAAGGCCTGCGGCCAGCTGCAGCGCGATCGAGAGATACGGGTTGCAGGCCGGATCGGGGCAGCGCACTTCGACGCGCGTGCCCGCGCCTCTGGACGCCGGAATGCGGATCAGCGGGCTGCGGTTTTGGGCCGACCACGCGACATAGCAGGGCGCTTCGTAGCCCGGAACGAGCCGTTTATACGAGTTGACAGTCGGGTTGGTCACGGCGACGATGGACTTGATATGCTCCATGATGCCCGCAATGTAGTTGTAAGCAATCTTGGAAAGCTGCAAATCGCCGCTCTTGTCGAAGAAAGCGTTGCCGTCTTTGGTGCAGAGCGACTGGTTCGTATGCATGCCGCTCCCATTGATGCCGAAGATCGGCTTGGGCATGAACGTGGCGTACAGGCCGTGGCGCTGCGCGATGCTCTTGATCACGATCTTAAACGTCATGATCTGGTCGGCGGTTTTGAGCGCGTCGCCGTACTTGAAGTCGATCTCGTGCTGGCCCTCTGCGACCTCGTGGTGCGAGGCTTCAATCTCAAAGCCCATCTCCTCGAGCGCGAGGCACATATCGCGGCGCGCGTCCTCGCCTTTGTCAATCGGCGCGAGGTCGAAATAACTGCCTTCATCCTGCGTGATCGTGGTCGGTTTGCCTTCAGAATCGGTCTGGAAGAGGAAAAATTCCAGCTCGGGACCGACGTTCATGGTATAGCCCATGGCCTCGGCTTTTTCGAGCGTTTTTTTGAGCATATTGCGCGGGCAGCCGTCATACGGTTTTCCGTCTGTCGTGTACACATCGCAGATGAGCCGCGCGACCTTGCCCTGCTGCGGACGCCACGGGAAAATTTCGAACGTGTCGGTATCGGGGATCAGCAGCATATCGCTTTCTTCAATACGCACAAATCCGTCGATCGACGAACCGTCGAACATTGCGCCTTCCTCCAGCACCTTGGGCAGTTGCTTGGAAGTGATCGCAACGTTTTTAAGCATGCCGAACACATCGGTAAACTGGAGGCGGACAAACTTGACGTCATTTTCCTCCGCCATTCTCAACACATCTTTGTTGGTATACTTCTTCGTCATTGGGTAACTCCTTTTCCGATTTATATAACTGCCTGAAATCAACCCGGCAGCGAGGAATTCACTCCTCAATCATTCTGCACAAGCGGCCTGTCTTCCTGCATAGCACCGAAAAATATACGGTTTCTATTCGCTTCCCCTAAAACAAAAAACGTCAATGTGCGGCCGCTGCCCCCACTTTGACGCCCTCGTCAGTTCATTGATATGCATTAGATTACCATAACGCCAACTGGTTTTCAAGAAGCACACCAAAAAATTCATAGTTATGCCGTACTTTCGTCCGTGCAATGCATGGACACAGTATGCTATAATAACGTGAAGTGGGGTGGAATATTCAAGTGGAGAAAACCGGATGAACGTGAATATTCGCAATCGATTTATTGCTTTGGCCGTCGTCGCAGTGCTGATGTTCGGCGTGCTTTTTGTACAACTTTTTCGCCTGACGATTGTGCAGGGCGCAAAATTCGCCGAGCAGGTAGGCAAGCTTGAGGAACGTACGATCACTGTATCAGGCGCGCGCGGCAGCATACTCGACCAGAGCGGCCTGCCGCTGGCTTACGACCAGAAATCCTATAACGTGCAGTTCTACCGCGATCCGAAAAAGAATACCGCGGCGGACCGCGCATACTATACGGGCATCATCATCGACGCGATCAACATCATCGAGGGTAACAACGAGAAGACCATCGATACCTTTGCCATTAAATACAACCCGAATGCGGAAGACAACTACGGAATTTTGTTCGACGACCTTCCCGCGAAATATTACTTTGATTTCGGGCTGACGAGTAAGACTGCCGCTGCCGCCCGGGAGAAGAACTGGCGCTCGAACATGTATATCAAGGACGCTACGGCAACGCCCGAGGAGATCTATCTTTCGTTGCGCAGCCGATACCAGATCCCCGAGGAGATGGACTTTACCGAGGCCAGCAAAATTCTTTCCATATGGCAGGACATACAGTTAAATTCCTGGGTGGCCTACGAGCCGATCACTATAGCATACGACGTGAGCATACAGACCGTTGCCGAGATCGAAACGCACGCGGCAGAGCTTGAGGGCATGAGCATCGCGGAGAGTACGAAACGCATCTACCCGCGCGGCAGCGTGGCGGCGCACGTCATCGGCTATGAGAGCCGCATCACAGAGGATATTCTGAATAAATATACGCAGCTCGACGAAGTGCTGATGGGACGGATTAAGGCGCGCTTCTCGGACGACCTTTTCAAACAGTACACGGAGCCGAGCACAAGCGATATCGGCGGCGGCAGCCTGGAGGACTTCGGCTTTAACGATACCCAGCTCGCCGATGTGGAAAGCATGCTCGATCTCGGATATAGCATCGACGATCTCGTGGGCGTGGAGGGCCTTGAAAAATCGATGGAGGCGTATCTCACGGGCAACACCATCGAGCGGCAAGGCCAGGAAATCGTTGAAGTGGACAACATGGCGATCGTGCAGAACGTGCTCTCCTCCACCGAACCGAGGCAAGGCGATAACGTGATGTCCACGCTCGATATCGGCTTGCAGCTTGTCGCGGAGCAGTCGCTCGCGGACAATATCCCCGAAATCAACGCCGCACAGGTGGCGGCCTTCAATGCCAACAAGGACAACGACCACGACGGCAAGCCCGATTATACAGGCCTTGATATGAGCAAGCTTCAGTTTGCAAAATCAGGCGCGGTGGTCGTGCTGGACGTCAATACGGGCAACGTGCTGGCGCTCGCGAACTATCCGAGTTACGACCTCAACCAGTTTACAGGCGGCATTGCGGATGACGTTTATAAAGCGCTGCTGGATGACAAAGCCAAACCGCTTTTTAATAAGGTTACCCAGAGCTTGGCGACGCCAGGTTCCATATTCAAAATGGTGACCGCGATGGGCGCGCTGATGGAGGGAGCGACGACGCTCTCGGAGCAGATTGACGACCAGGGAAAGTATACCGACGGTATCGATGCACAAACCGCGCCAAGCTGCTGGACAAGATATCCTTCGGACCATCAGGATCAAACCGTGGTGGAAGGTTTGCAGAACAGCTGCAACTTCTACTTCTATACGCTTGCGGGGCGCCTTGGTATCGAGCAGCTCAACTCCTGGGGCGATAAATTTGGCCTCACCTCCTCGACGGGCATCGAGCTGCCGGGCGAACTGATCGGTATGATCGGCAACCAGTCACAGTTGTTCGATCCGACGAAACCGGTGGATGAGCAGGCGACATGGTGGCCTCTTCTCGTTATGGATACCGGCGCATATTCTCTCACCAAGCTGCTGCAGGGCTACGACGAAGACCGCGGGGTAGAGCACGACAAGGAAACGATATTGGCTACCGCAGAGGCGCTGGTCAATCTGATGGGCATCACATGGAAGGAAAACGAAGGCGGCACGCTGGTCGACCCGGAGGGCCGTACGATGGGTCAGCATATCCGCAGCATATTGTCCGATATGATGGATATCCGCGAAGCCACGTCGCAGGGGAATAACTGGGATGATCAGATATCCGACGCGCTTACCAAGCTGAGGTGGTCGAAGTACATGACCGTTACGACGGGTATCGGCCAGGGTATTATCGAGGTTACGCCGATTGCGGTCGCGCGGTATGTCGCGGCAATTGCCAACGGGGGTACGGTATACCAGACGCACATCGTGGACAAGGTGATCGATCAGGACGGAAACATCGTGTTCGATCAGCAACCCGAGGTGTTCAGTACGCTGGGTGCGGACCCTGCGTATATTGCGAAGATACAGGAAGGCATGAGCAAGGTGGTTTCCGCCGAAGAAGGTACGGCGAACGACTACTTTAAGGACTTCCCAAAAGAATATCTGGATAAGATCGCAGGTAAGACGGGTACGGCGCAGGTTACGAACGTCGACCTCGAAAACAACAGCTGGTTCGTCAGCTTCGGTCCATATTCCGCGACTGACGCGAGCGTCAAGCCCCAAATCGCCGTCGTGGTGTTCATTCCGAACGGTTACAAGGGCGGTTTGTCGTCATTGGTTGCTCAGGATATACTGGAATATTACTTCGACCGGCAGAAGATCGTGGCGGAGCAGACGATACCCGACACCGATTCTCTGATCGGCTGACGAAGAATAATCCTGCCAGTTTTGAATTGCAGGCAGGAAACCGCGTGTGCGGCGTAGAATTGTTTTCCACAATTGCGTTTTGTGAGGGGAACTATGGGGATCACCATCAAGGGAAAGCCGGGCGGCCTGTTTGAGATTGAAGTGGCGCCGCTTTCCTCCTATATTGAGGTTCGTGACGCGCTCAAAGAGAAGCTCGATAAAAACAAGGATTTTTTTACCGGAGCCGACGCGAAGCTGCTTTTTTGCGGCAGGCCGATGACCAAGGCCCAGAAGCAGGATATTAAGCGTATGCTTCATATGGATTACGATATCGATAACGTGTCATTTGAGGACGAGCGTGAAGCGATACCGCACGAGGCGCCGGTGAAGCATGCCGACAATACTGTGACGGCAGTCGAGAACCGGGTGGATCTCGTGTCCAAAGAGTATTTTCGTGCAAAGAGCATATTTATTTCACACACGCTGCGAAGCGGGCAGCGGGTGGAGTGTGAAGGAGATATTGTGGTCCTCGGCGACGTGAACGACGGCGCCGAGGTAATTGCGGGAGGCAGCATCGCTGTGATGGGGGTGCTGCGCGGCCTCGCGCATGCGGGCGCAACCGGACGCAGCGACGTGGTGGTGGCGGCAAACGAACTCAAGCCCAAGCAGCTGCGCATCAGCGGCAAGATCGCGATGTTTCCGGAGGGCGCTGTCAGCGGTCTGCCGGAGATCGCCGAATACAAGCAGGGCAGCGTCGTAATCCGGCCGCTAAAGCCGCCAGGCAGGCCAATACCGCAGAATAACAAATAATTTTGGAGGGGTATATGCAAAACGTCATCGTGGTGACATCCGGCAAGGGGGGCGTCGGAAAGACGACGACTGTTGCCAATCTGGGGTCGGGGCTGGCCCAGCAAGGTAAAAAGGTCATATTGATCGATACGGACATCGGCCTTAGAAACTTAGACGTGGTGCTGGGGCTGGAGAACCGCATCGTTTACGATCTGGTGGACGTGGTGGAAGGAACCTGCCGCGTGAAGCAGGCCATCATCAAGGACAAGCGTTACGAAGGGCTCTATCTGCTGCCTGCCGCGCAAACGCGCGACAAAATGGCGGTCACACCGCAGCAGATGAAGAAGCTCGTCGCGGAACTGGAAGCAGAATTCGATTACGTGATCATCGACTGCCCCGCGGGGATTGAGCAGGGCTTCAAAAACGCCATTGCGGGCGCGAAGTCGGCTATTGTCGTGACGGTGCCCGAGGTTTCCGCGGTGCGCGATGCCGACCGCATCATCGGCCTGCTCTCGGCGAATGGCATCGACGACGTGCAGCTGCTCGTCAACCGGCTGCGCGCGGATATGGTCAAGCGCGGTGATATGCTGGCGCTCGATGATACGCTCGATATATTGGGTATAGACCTGATTGGCGTGGTGCCGGAGGACGAAAAGATCATCCGCTCCTCCAACATGGGCGAACCGATCGTGCTTTCCGACAAAGCGCCGGCAGGCAAGGCATACCGCAACATCACCCAGCGCATACTCGGCGAAAAAGTGCCTTTGATGGAGCTTGAGGACGACAGCGGATTCGGCGCGCGGCTTAAAAAGCTGTTCGGCGGAAAATAGGAGGGTGGCTTATGGCACACACGAAAACCAGGTCCAGCAGCGTAGCGAAGGAACGCCTGAAGCTCGTGCTTATACACGACCGGGCGGGAACATCCCCCTCCAGCAACGTGATGGAGATGCTGCGCAAAGATATCGTGGGCGTAATCTCCAAGTACTTCGAGGTGGAAGAAGACGACTTTGACGTGGAGATTCGCAACACCTCCGAAATGGGAGGCTCCTCGGCCACGCGGCTGACCGCCAACATTCCGATTCGTAGCGTAAGAAACCTGGGACGCAATAAATATTAGTCCGCAGGGCGGTACTTTTCGACAAGGGCATCCACCCAGGTGCGGTTGGGGCCTTCGATAATGGAAAACGGCTCGCTGGTATCGGCGGAGCCCTCCTCGAAGAGGAGTATTTTTACGCCTTCGCGCGTTTCGCCCTCCATCACCTGCAGGTAAAACAGCGCGTAGGGGATATATCCGTCCTTGTAAATGATCAGCGAGACCTCCGCCCATGGCTTGGGCAGTATTTCGTCATAGCGCGTGTCGCGCGCGGCAGGAACGGGAATGACCTGGGTCATCCCGTTCTGATCGGTGGTATACACCTCGTTCGTTTCGAGAACCACGACCTTTGCGCCGGAAAGCGGCGCTTCGTTGTATCCTTCCACCACTTTAACCGAGAAGTATGCGGTATCCGATGCGGTGGAGAACGCGGCAACGCTGCCGCCTTCCGAAAGCAGCAGCCCTGTGAGTATTGCTCCGGCCAGCAGCGCGAATGATACGCCTAGCGCGGCGAAAAGCGTGCGCCGGTTTTTCAGAAGTTCCATCAAAATATCACCTCAACGAAATATATTCCGCGCAGGGGAAAGAATAGTACTTACGCGGCAGTGTATAAAATTGTGAAACGATAAGGAGAGGGAATGAACAGATTGGTTTTTGACTTCAACAATGCCATGACGGAGTTGGTTGGGCCGTATGGCTTTGCCGCGCAGGAGGTTGAAGCCGCGCAAAGCGAGCTGATCGAAGCGCACCGCTCGCTGATCGAAAAGCCGCTGGGCTTCAGGCGGCTGCCCGCTACGTCCGAGTCTATACTGGACGACATTGAAGCGACCGCGCGCGATATACGTGAGCGCTGCGACACATTCGTGGTGCTGGGCATCGGCGGTTCCGCGCTGGGGCCGATCGCCGTGCATCAGGCGCTGGATATTGGCAACTGCGGCATGCGGCTGATTGTTGAGGACAACGTGGACCCGGAGCGCTTCGCGCGCGTGCTGAATGGTCTCGACCTTAAAAAGACGATGTTCAACGCGATCACGAAGTCTGGCAAGACCTCCGAAACAATGGCCCAGCTGATGGCTGTAGCGGACAGGCTTGTTAAGACGGGATTGCCGCTTAAAGATCATATCATCGCGACGACCGACGAGAAGAACGGCAACCTAGTTCGCATTGCGCAGCGGGAAGGCTTAAAGACGTTCATCATCCCCGCTGATGTAGGCGGGCGGTTTTCCGAGCTGACACCTGTGGGACTTCTGGCGGCGGCAGTGTGCGGTTTCGACATCCGCGCGCTTTTGCACGGCGCGGCGGATATGGACGAAATATGCGCCAAAGAGGGGAAGAATCCCGCGGCATTATTCGCGCTGCTGCACGTTCTGGGCATGAGCAAGGGGATCAATCTCTCCGTGATGCTGCCCTATGCGGACAGCTTAAAGTACATGGCGGACTGGTACGCGCAGCTCTGGGCCGAATCGCTTGGCAAGCGCGTGGACGAGGACGGCGAAGAAGTATACGCCGGCCAGACACCGGTTAAATCGCTCGGCGTGACGGACCAGCATTCGCAGGTGCAGCTGTATACCGAAGGGCCGTTCGACAAGATCGTAACGTTCCTCAAGGTGGAGCAGTTCCGCTGCGATCTGCCCATCCCGACGGCGTTTGAGTACGTGGACGATATCGCATTTCTTTCGGGTAAGACCTTCGGGACACTGCTGGAGGCCGAGCGCAGCGCGACGGAGTACGCGCTCTGCAAGGCGGGCAGGCCGAATATCACCATCACGCTGCCCGAGGTAAACGAATATACTGTGGGCGCGCTGCTGCACTTCTTTGAAATGGCCACAGCTTATGCGGGCGAGCTTCTCCACATTAACGCGTTCGACCAGCCGGGCGTGGAGGAGGGCAAGGTAGCGACCTTCGCGCTGATGGGCAAGGCGGGCTTCGAGGCCAAGAAGGCCGAGATGGACGCGCGTCCGGGGAAGAACCCGGAGTGGATATTGGGATAGCGGCAACAGGCAGAGTGTTAACGAGCGGGCGGCTGATGGCCGCCCCTCTGTTTATCGCGAATCTTCTATGACAGGAGAGCCTTATGAAACAGATTATACAGTCGGTTTCGAAATCGCTGAACCTTACAGCAGGGGAATCTATCGTATACGGGGACGTTGACGGCATTCTCTACAGCGTGCAATTCTACCGGACGCCCCTGAAGGATTCATACTCAAGTATCATGGATCGATTGCTCGCGCCAAAATGCGAGGGCGTTTGCATCAAAGCGTTTGTGAGCAGGAAGGGCGGCGCGGACTTAAGGCACATCGGCACCTTTTTAAGCGACAATTACCCCGTCTACCGCGCCGAAAAAGAGCGCTACCGGGATGGAGAAATGTCGCTGTTTTTACAAAAGAACGATTCAATCAACATCAAAGCATCCTATATCAGCGAATTCCTGCATTTTTTCTCCGACTATCTTCATGAAAACGGGTATGAACCGGCATGTACAAAATGCGGGCGAGGCGAAGGCGTATCCTATCACCCGGAAGCGTTTACAGCCGTATGCGCGCAATGCCTCGTCAACAGTGCAAAGCTATAGCCAAATGACGATTCATACCATAATGACATGATGAGGAAGGGAACCCCTTTTGCCGCAAGTTTCATGGTTAACGTCCATCATCGCTGGCCAACGCGGCACTGATGATAGTTTGACTTTAGGAGATCGAAATGAGCAGAGAACGCAGAAGAGACAGAAGCGGCGGCAAAGAGAGCAAAGAAGAACCTGTCATTGCGGATACCATGATCCGCGAGGACTGCCCCTGTCCCAAGACGGACTGCAAAAATTACAAGCAATGCGGGCCGTGCAGATATAAGCACCGGAAGGGCAAGCCATACTGCGAGCGGGATTATGCGGCGAACAAAAAATAAGTCGATTGGGTACCCTGGCGCGGTATGGGTAAATATATAAGGTTTAAACCAGAAAATCCGGGTAATTCGCCATTATTGGCGGAAAAAAGGAGCGTACAATGGGTTGTCCTTATTGCGGAAGTGAGAATATAGAGACCGGCGTTGCGTGGGGCAAAAGCGCCGAGACGGGCAACGTCGGGCTCAAATACGAAAGCGGAATTCTGGTGGGCGTGATACAGGTGTATTCGGATTTGTGCCTGAACTGCGGCTCGCTGCTGCGCACCTACATCAAGGACTCGACGCCGAGGCAGTGGTGCAAGCGGCCTGGTTCGCTCGGATCGATATAAGGAGTGGCGCATGAGAGGACAGCAAACCATATACCGCTATCCGGACAGCCGGAATATCGTGCTGGCGCTGTATGATATGCAGCTCGAAAAGCTGGGGACGCCTTTCCATGACATCTTTGTGGATACCCGTTTCGGGAAGGCGCACGTCGTTGAAACAGGCAACCTTGCACGAAGGCCGCTGCTTCTGCTGCATGGCGGCAACGCCACAACGGCGTACAATCTGCTGTCTTTCCGGTTTCTGTTTGAAGATTTTCATATTTATGCCGCCGATATCGCCGGACACCCCGGAAAGAGTGATGAAGCAAGCCTGTCGCCGCAAAACGACGACTATGGCTTTTGGCTGAGCGACGTGATTTCCGCACTCGGCTTTAAATGCATGTGCTGCTGCGCGGGTTCCTTCGGGGCAGGCGTGCTGGCTAAAGCAATCCGTGTCGCACCGGAGAAGATTGAGAAGGCTGTGCTGATTGTGCCTTCGGGTATTCGAAACGCCATAGCCGGCAGCATGAAGATGATCCCGCCGCTGGTGCTTTATCGTGCTACGAGGAAGGAAGCGTATCTGGTTAAGTGCATACTGCCAATGGCGCTGACCGAGGACAACATTGACGCGGATACGCTGGAAACCGTGCGTCGCACGCTGGACCACGTTAAGGTCAAAGCGGGCATGCCCGGCAACATTCATCTGACAGAACCGAGCGCCGTACCCACGCTGGTGATGGCGGCGGAGCGCGACTGCCTGTTTCCGGCAAGCCGCGTGCTTCCGCGGGCGAAACAGCTGTTTGCCGAGTGCACTGCATACACGCTTACGGGTAGGGGGCATATGTGCGCATTGACAGAAGAAGAAAAACGGATGATCTGCACGTATATACTGTAGCCGGGTCAATCCTTGGTAATCACGATTGCGTTGTTTTTCCATTGCGCATAGAAATCTCTGTTCTTATATGCGGTTGAGGTTTTGTCCAGCGCTTCGATCTGTTTGATCCAACTTGTCAATGCTGGAAAAACGTCCGTTTCGATGCGCTCACGAATCGGGCCGACTATCTCTCTTTTAGCTGCGGCAATGCCGATTTGAAGATGCTCATATGGAATGCCGAAGCTGGGGAGATAAAAGTGTGCGTTGAATACACTATTATTAACTAACGCCCCAAAATCAAGATGGATGGCCGTAACGATACCCTCTTCTTCACTCCATGCTTCGATACGACTGGTTTTAGTAACATATGCGCAGTCTCGCGGTATTTTAAATTTGTGAATATGCTTTATCACGGTAGTCCCCTTCAGTTGTTCGCAAGCCAAAGCTCCGGCTGGTCCATCAACTGCTGAAGCTCCTCCAGAAACAGGCGTACATGGTAGCCATCCGTCGTCGCGTGGTGCAGCGTGAGCGAGAGCGGCATCGTTACTCTGTCGCCTGCCTGCGCGAACTGCCCCGCCTCCACGGAAGGAAAGAAGTATTTGCCGGGGTTGTAGCAGTGCAGCGCGAAGCTCTCAAAGCGCAGCCACGGCACACAGGAGACGGTGTAGCAGCTGGGCAGCGGCGTGCCCGGCTTGGCCAGCACGCCATGATTGCCGCCATACTGCCTCTGATCGTTCAAATAGCTTTCATGAAACACCGAAAAGTCGTCGTCATACGGTGTCCAGAGGAACGATATGGTTTTGTCGTCCTCATGAAAGCCCGCATACAGCGGTGTCAGCGTGTCCCAGTAGCCCAGCGTATCATCGGCATAGGCGGTTTTAAACTCGATTTGCCGGTTCAGCGCCCGCGTCACCAGATAGAGGTAAGCGGGAAAGAACTTTTTATGTGCTTCTTTGAGCGCTTCCTGCATAGCGGTAACGTCCACCGTCACGTTCACCGTATACCCCGTGGGGGCCATTTGCGTAAAGTAGTAAAACATCTGCCCTCTCGGCCACGTTTGTACGTCGATGGGCGAAAACTGCGGTTCCATTAAGCTTTCCTTTCTTCCTGTTCCAGTTCGTTTAAAAACCGGTCGATACGCGCCATTAGCGCCGGGTCGTTGCGTTCGAGCAGCGCAGCCAGCCGTGTGATGCGCAGCTGTTTCTGACGCTCCTCCTCCAGCTGCGCGCTGCGGTGCGCAAGCACGGCCTTTGCGCCGGGCTCCGTGCACATCCGAGCTTCCCAAGAGACCACGAGTATTTCCAGATCGATGGCGGTGAGGCGGCTTAAGCCCTGGGCAAGGCGGCGCTCATCCGCGAGCATGTCTGCCGGAACGCCAAAATAAGTGGCAAGCTGCTTTAAGCGCTCCTCGGGAATGGGGCGGCGCTTTTTGATCCAGTCGGAAAACTGCTGCGGCGTGATGGAGAGTGTGCGGCATACCTCCACGATATTCTGACCGCTTAAAAACACCAAATGTTCCAGCGCTGTTTTTGTATTGAACCCCTGAATTATATCCATAACCCGCTCCTAATTGACGTATTATATGTCAAGTATAATGCGTGACATATTATATGTCAACCCCTTTGATTGATGTTGACGAAAAGGCGGCTTGTGGCTATAATGGGTTCATCTTCTTTAAAAGGAATGCCGTTTTATGAATCGTCCCATTTAAGGCAATGAACAGGCATGTGCCGGATGGCAGTGTTTTTTGTTGCGCTTAAATTCATGTAAAGGACGATCATATGATTTCCAAACGTAACGTGCGGCTGATGTACGCCATTGTGCTGCTGCAGGGCATGGTTTTTTACGGGCCGATCGCGACGCTCTACCGGCAGGCACAGGGAGTATCGCTTTTTCAAATCACGCTGATCGAGAGCATTTCGCTCGCGGTCATGATTTTGCTGGAGATTCCGTGGGGATATGTTGCCGACCGGATCGGCTATAAGCGGACGCTCGTGATCTGCAACGCGCTGTACTTTGTGTCCAAGATCGTGTTCTGGCAAGCGACGGGCTTCGTCTGGTTCCTCGCGGAGCGGCTGATGCTCTCTGTTGTGCTATCGGGGCTATCGGGCTGCGACTCGGCGTACCTGTATCTATCGGCGGGGGAAGCGCACAGCCACCGCGCTTTCAGCATCTATTCCGCGATGGGAACGGCGGGGCTTGTGGCCGCTTCCGTGACGTATTCCGTTTTTGTCGGCAGCGATTATGCGCTCGCCGGTCTTCTCACGGTTGGCTCGTACGGGCTGTCCATGCTGCTCACGCTGGCGCTCGGTGACGTGCGCGCCGAGGTGCCGCGCCACGCGGGCCTTAAGCAGAGCGCGCAAAGCGTGCTGGCCGCGCTGAAAAACGGCAGGCGCATTTTGCTGTTTCTCGCGGCGGCGGCATTGCTGGCAGAAAGCAATCAGACGCTGACGGTGTTTATGAACCAGGTGCTGTATCTGCGCGCAGGGATTACACCCGTCACGATGGGCTATCTGCATATCCTGGTCACCGTGGCAGGGCTGGCTGCCGCGCTGTCCGGAAGGCTTGCGAAGCGCGTCGGAGAAAACCGGCTTTGCGGGCTGTTGATTGCGGCGGGGGCCGCGGCTTGCGGCGTCGCGGCGTTCACGGTGAGCCCGGTGCTGGCCGTATTGTCGGTCGCGGTGCTGCGCGTATCCGCATCGGTATTCTACCCCGTCAGTCTGCGCATACAGAACCGCGCGGTCACCGTGGCGGACCGCGCGACGATGCTCTCGGTCTACTCGAGCGCGATGAACGCGCTCGCCATCATGACCAATCTGGCGTTTGGCAGGCTTGCGGATATCGGCGTGGGCTGGGCGTTCGGGCTGGGTGCGGTACTGTGCTGCGTCGCGCTCGCATTGGTTGCCGTTTGGGCAAAAAAGCCGGCTGCAAGCTTTATCGCGCGGGAGATGTGATGTACAATATCGGAGACGGCGGGCATTGTCCGCCTTAAGGAGACGCATGAAGCATCTACCCAACCTATTGACCGGCCTGCGCATCGTGCTGTCCGGCCTGCTGCTGTTGCTGCTGGATAACAGAACGGCGTTTCTGGTTACCTATCTGGCCTGCGGGCTGACCGACGCGCTGGACGGTTTTCTCGCGCGCCGGTACGGCTGGCAGAGCAGGCTTGGTTCGCTGCTGGACAGCATCGCGGATGTCTGCATGTTCGGCGTGGTGATTTACGCGCTGATCGTCTGGTGGGGCGGCGTTTCGCCGTTGGTGCTGGCAATGGTCCTCACCGTGACGGCTATCCGAGTTGCCGCGCTCGTCATCGCGCGCGTGAGGTTTGGGCGTTTCGCCATGCTGCATACCATCGGCAACAAGATCACCGGCGCGCTGCTGTTTCTGTACCCGATCGAATACCTGCTGTTTTCTACCGGCGTACTGCTTTATCCGCTGGCGGCGTTTGCGCTGCTCTCCGCCGCGGAGGAATGCGTCATCCACCTGCGCGCCGTCGAACTCGACCCGGACCGCAAGGGGCTTTTCTTCAAGGCTCAGTCCGGGCTGAAGTAGGCGGGCAGCGTGGTTTTCACCCATTCGTCGGCGTAATACCCGTAGTGGCTTTCCACCGTGCAGGCCTTAAGGTCGAACAGGGAAACGCAGCCGCCGATCTGTGCGGTTTTGCCATCCTTGCTTTTGGGGCTTTTTTGATGGTATTCCGGGAACCTGCCATAAGGGGAGAGGAAATCCACGAGCTGCTTGGCTGCTTTGTAGTCGATGCTGCCCTGCGACTGAACCGTTTCGCGGAGTTGCCGGTTAAGTTCATCATAGCGCCACTGGATATCGTTGACCTTGCCATGAACCACCCTTGCGCACCAGGGCTCCATCGCGCAAAGGCGCATGTGCGGCATTACGAAGCAGTTCGTCGTGACATGAATGTCAGGCTCGGCACGGCGCGGGGCAAAGTAAAAAGAAGAGGGACAATTCTTATCCACGGGCGTTCGGTTGATGAATCCATTGGGTAAAAGCGCATCGGGGTACAGGCGGATATGCGGAGCGCGGCTTTTCTGATAATGCTGCCACAGCCCATCGTTGTAAGCGAGGTATTCGTACGGGAAACCGCCATTGCACCACCGTGTCATCGTGCCGTTTTCAAGCGGCACGGGCTGATGGGCCATCAGGAACTCTGCATCGGGCAGATAGGGAAGCAGCGCCTTTGCGGGGTAGGCCAGGAAATCGACGGTCGCCCCGGATGCGCCTGCCTCCACCGTACACGCAGTGTCCGTCGTCCCATCGGACAGCACGTAGTTCCACGATACGCCGCGCTGTGCGCTGATAATGATATCTGCCACCAGGGCTGCGGTTTTACCACGCATGATGCATTCGCGCAGCAGCAGCAGGGAGTTAAAGCCGGTATGCTCCGTATTGCAGTTGGCCGCCGGTGACATGTTGAGACCTGCCGCAACGCCGTGTATATTCATCGCGCTGATGCTGCCGATTATGCCGGGGGCCGCGACGCTGACATGGGGATATGTCGGCTCGATGCTGTCGGCCTCGGGTCGATGGATAATATGCGCGAGATGCTTGTGCAATGTGCCTCCAGTAGCGAACGTGAAGTCCCTGCCAAAATAGTGCCCGCCGCCTGCGGCTTCGCCGAATGCCGAAAATGCGTTGCACATCATCGCGAGCTGAATATCCTCCGGTTTCAATTGCGGCGCATGTTTGCGCAGCAGGTTGCCGGTGTAGAAGAGCGCACAAAGTACATCGAAGCCTACGTTTATGATGCCGATACGCGCCTGTGTAACAGGCGTATCCGGATTGCTCTTTCTACAGCCGTCGAGTATGCCGCGGGCTTCGTCATGCACATGCTGCGGCTGTGACATCCATGCGCTCAGGGACAATTCATGAATCAGCCGGACGAGCAGCTTTTTCAACGGAGGAAAGCGGTTCAGAAACTCCAGCCCAACAAAATCGAATACGATGTTGTCCACAAAGCTAACTGCCATGTCCGCGATGGAGGGCTCGGCGAGCAGCCCCAGCAGGTAGCCGCGTTCATAAGGGGTGCCTTCCACATAGTAGCTGAGCTTTTTCTGTCCGGTATCGTAGGTTGCGGCTGACGTATGCTCAGCAGCGACGCCGAGGCTGCCAGACGCGGTATACGCCCGCTTAATAACACGAAAGCCATCGGCGGCAAAGGCATTGTAAAGCCTGGCATAACCCGTTGGCATACCGCATACCTCCAGCAGGGATATAACTGATGTATATTAGCCACATCGCAAATCCATTACTTGACAGAAACCCTTCGTTGAGTGCAAGGGTTTTCAGGTTCTCCGTCGAATAGCTTTTATAAAAGAAGATGTAAGGCTGAGAGGATACGATGATCGAACTCGCATTTGATGAAAGCCCCGCCGGGGCGTTAAAATTCGCCAAGTCCATGAAGCCGGGGGACCGCATGCAAGGCGCGACCGCGGTGATTGGCGGCACGGCGAAGGAGCGGGCTAAGCTGCTGCGCGAGGCCAGAAAGCCGCGTATATGGCAGGGCGCAGTAATGGAAGGAAGCTCCCGCGATGTTGCAATGCTCAAGCTCGATCTCGACATCGGCGATATTTCGGACGCCGACGGCAGCATGCAAAAGCGCAAGGCGCTGTTGGACGAGCTGTTCGGACAGTTCCCCGGCGTATCCGAAACCATATGGTCCACCAATTTACAGGGACTCAAGCGTCTCGAGGAAGCCAAAACCACGCTGGAACCCGTGCGCATGTGGGTTTGCGACGCGAGCCCGGCGGAGCTTTGCGGCCTGCATCTCGA
>JAEWCC010000007.1 GCA_023390815.1 Bacillota bacterium | reverse complement strand
TTAAAGGGGCAGCCAGTAACAAGCTTTTGCGGCTGCCGACCGTTGGGTACGCCTTAAGGCGAACGCCAGTAATATAGGGCTTTTGCCCGCATATGAAATACCCCCGGCTTGCCGGGGGATCATTATTAAGATGTTTCGGCGCTCTCGCTCCTCAACATGACACTTGGCTTTTTCATAGAATAATACTGAGCGGTTTTTTACACTCTTGAGCCTGACTGATAACGAGTCAGGCTTTTTTGATGGCTGTGCGGATGCCAAAGCCAATCAGTACCAGCCCGACGATCAGGTTCAGTATCAGAATGACCGTGTCGGAGAGGAAGGTGTGCGTGAGGCCACCCAGCGCCGCGACGGCAGTCAGAAACACCAGCGTGGAGAGTACCGCGCCGAAGCCGTACAGCGCCATCCCGCGTCGGTCCGAGGCCTGCTCCGCCGCGCGCTGCGAGAACACGCCCGCCCAAAACAGTATGGTTAATGGGCTCGAAAGCGTGATGAGCGCCGCGCGCAGAAACGCGCTGCCCGCGCCCGCGTTGTCCGAAAGGCTTAAGGCGGGCAGAAAGCCTGTCCAGAACGTATCCACGACGAGGTTGATGCCAAACAATATCAGCACCGCCGCCCCTGCGTATTTCAGCGCGGTTTTAAGGCCGGGCCGCTTTTCGATGAGTGTGCCAATGCCCAGCAGCGCAGCGAAGATGTACAGCGCGTCGATGAGCGCTACCCCCGCCACACCACCTTGCGCGGCGAAGAAGCCGGAAACCGCGGCAGTTTGGAATATGAACAGGCACACCGGCCCGACCGCGATCTGCAGCAGCATACCCAGACGAAACCCCTTCAGCAGCATAAGCCCTCCAATAATATGGTGACAGTATATACCGATGAGGCGTGTATGTAAACCTACGTAGAAAGGGTGGAGGGAGGTTCACCATATTAAAAGCTGATGAATAATCATTCAGGGCTAAATGACGGCTTTATTACTTTAAAAGAATAACTTTCCGAAACACATTCGAATGTATCGTCTCTAAAGTAGAATAAATAATGCTTAAGTTTATCCATATTAAGAGTAGTATCAACATATATGGGTTGAGGAAAATTGAACTCCCAATCCGAATCCTGAACCAGATAAAATTCTCCCCATTCTACACCATGTTTTTTATATCGGCTTTGATTATGTACATAAAAACCTTCGTCATTGGGTGATCCCATTCTATATTGGCGACAATTATAAAATTCCAGAACACCTAAATCATTTTCATTAAACTCATGGAATATGAACACATTCAGATAAAACGTTAATTTTAGATTTGCTCCATTAACTTCAATTGTTGGAATGGGTGCATTGGGGTCAGCATTCCAATTCTCATTTAACTTGATAAACTCCATTTTGTATCACCTATTTGAAATTTCAAAATGTACATAATTTACATTATAAGATTTTATAGAAGTGATTACAATGCTTTAAACTATAACCGTAGTACGTACATAAGTTCGCGTTTTGGTATTGGCAGAAGCTGCAATTAAGATATACTATTAAAGTGGGGGAAGCAGCAAAGGTAATAAGGATAAGCATCTTTTCATGAGGTCCCTTACGCCTGCGCGTTGGTCAGCAGAATGATGAATACGGCGGCGGTCAGCGCCGCAAAAAAGAGGCCGGAAGCGACGGTCAGCTTTTTGTAGGTGAGTATACTTTGAATGCGCGGCTTGAGCTTCGCGCCTCCGAAGGCGGAAACGAGCGCGCTTTTCGGGGCCGCGCAATTCAGCAGGGAGAGCGCGTACTGCCTGCGTTCATCATCAGTCAGGCCGCGTATCGCTTTTGCGTCGCAGGCCAGCTCCATGTCCGCAAAGCAGGCTTTCAGAAACACCCACGAGAGCGGGTTGAACCAGTGCAAGCACGCGGTCAGCAGCGCGATGCCGCGCCAAAGATTGTCTTTGCGGCGGACGTGCGCCGTTTCGTGCAGCAGGATATATTTCAAGTCTGAATCGGATACGCCGACAGGAATGATGATCTTCGGTTTAATGATGCCGTACACTGCGGGCGAGGTGACCTTTGCGGAGCGGTAGATGTTGCCGCGTACAGGAACAGCATCCTTGATACGCGACTTGTTCAGGCCGTACAGCAGCGCGAGTATGATGACCGCCGCCGCGAACACGGATATCCAGACCACCGAGGCTACGTTGAACACAAGCTTCAGGCTTTCCGTTTTGTATGCGAGCGGGAAATAATCGTCCGCCGCCATCAGGGCATTCGTATAATAAAGCTGCGGCAGATTGTCCGGCAGCGGCGCGGGAACGGCGCGCGTCGTGAATGCGGAGATCAGCGACATCAGGCTGTATTTGCCGGGCAGCGCGAACGGCACCCAAAAGCGCACGAGCGGCACGAGCCAAAGGCCGCACGCGAGAAAGCGCGGCAGCGGCTTGATTCTGCGCAGCAGCAGTACGATCAAGCCCATCAGACCCGCAACGATGCTCATATTCAGCACCCAGTAGAATATCTCCGCCAGCACCGCGCTCACCGCTTTTCGATCATGGCCTTGAGCTCCGCCAGCTCCTGCTCGCTCAGATGCTCGTCTTCCAATAAGGACGCGAAAAACGCTTTGCGCGAGCCGTCGTAGAGCTTGTCGATCAACGAGTCAGTTTCCGCCTTGCGTACGTCCGCCTTTTTAACGAGCGACGTGCAGACGAAGTTCGGCTCATCGCGCTGCACCGTCCCTTTTTCGATCAGCTTTTTGAGCACGGTGTAGGTGGTGTTCTTGTTCCAGCCAATCGCTTGGGCCGCCAGCAGGGTGAGCTCCTTTGCGCTGACGGGTTCGCTTTGCCAAAGCAGCTCCATCAGCTTTAACTCGCTGTCATATAATCTGATCATGTTTTCCTCCGGACTATAGTAATCGTCTGAGGAAAGACTAACATGATAGTCCATTGGTGTCAAGATGTCGGATACTGCAGCGGTTGTTCAAGGGAGTGTGAAAACCACTAGCACACACTAAAAATACTTCCTTAAACCTAACCCGTCCACAAAATCCAGTCTCTTTTCCATTACGCGGCTGATGAGACCGATAATGCGCCCGTTCACGAGAGCACAGAAAATCGTCCCGAGCTTCACACCCTCAAAATGTAACAGCCCAAAAAACGAAAACGAGAGTATGATGCCGATTAAACAACTCACACAATCGTACCATATCTTAAAACGATTGATATTTTTATGCGTCTTTGCGGAGACCTCTTTCACAAACAGCTCGTACACCTCGGGCGCAATGTATGTATGAAAGATGAACGCCACACCAAGCGCGCAGAGCAGCAGACCGATGCCGTAAAACCCGATGCGTACGGCGAGCAGCGACGCATCCAAATGTGCCACCAGCGCCATGCAGCCGTCCAGCGTAAAGCCGTATATCACCGCCGTGACGAACGAAAACAGATACGAGACCTTGAACCGCCGCAGAACGATCACCATCACAGCCAGCAGGCACACCTGCAAGGTGTACTCGGCCATACCAAACGTCACAAACGGCCAAATCGCCGAGAGCTTCAGATAGATGAGATAGGCCGGTGCCACCACCATTGAAATGCCTAAGTCGGCCTTTTCCATAAACGCGGTGCCGAGCGCGAGCGCGGCAATGCCAAGCACATAAGCGAGTTCCGTGTAAAAAGCTATTTTCTTCATGCTTCCCTCACAAAAAAATACACCCTGACCTGTTTGGTACAGAAACAGGTAAAGGTGTATTCGAGTTTGTATTATAACAGACTGTCTGCTGTCATGGCAATGCTATTAATATGGCCTTGTTGAAACAACCAAACAAATATTCCAATTAAATATATTGTAATGGAATATACAGACAGGACGAGGCGGAAAGCCATGAATCCCATTTTTATTAGGGCATTGGCCGTTGTCATCATTTTTGATTTAATCGGTCTGATCCTTCCTTCCTAATCAATCCGTAGTCCCAAATAAAGTACATATGTTCGTATTTTTCTATTGGCAGAACGCTGTAATTGCGATATACTATTGACTTGCAGTGGAGGTATTCGTATGGATTTTAAGCTGCACGCACCATACAAACCCGCGGGAAGCCAGCCCGAAGCGATCGACAAGCTCGTGGCCGGCATTGAAGCGGGCAAAAATGCGCAGGTGCTGCTGGGCGTAACGGGCAGCGGCAAGACGTTCACCGCGGCGAATGTGATCGCGCGGCTGAATCGTCCGACGCTCGTTTTGGCGCACAACAAAACGCTGGCGGCGCAGCTTTGCGGCGAGTTCCGCGAGTTCTTCCCGGAGAACGCGGTGGAGTTCTTCGTCTCCTACTACGACTATTATCAGCCCGAGGCGTATGTGCCGGGCAAGGACTTATACATCGAGAAGGACGCGAGCATCAACGACGAGATCGACCGGCTGCGCCACAGCGCGACCTCGGCGCTGCGCGAGCGGCGCGACGTGATCGTGGTGGCGTCCGTGTCGTGCATCTACTCTATCGGCGACCCGACGGAGTACGAGAATATGAGTATATCGCTGCGGCCTGGCATGCAGATGAAACGGGACGATCTGCTGGAGCGGCTTGTGGACGCCAGCTATGGGCGGGGCGATCTCGAGTTTACGCGCGGGCACTTCCGCGTGCGCGGCGATACGGTGGAGATCTATCCCGCGAGCATGATGGAAAAGGCGCTGCGCGTCGAGTTCTTCGGCGACGAAATCGAGCGCATTCTGGATATCGAGGCGATTACGGGGCGCGCGCTGGCGCAGCGCAGCCACGTCGCCATATTCCCCGCGACGCATTACGCGATCGAGCATGAGGTGATGCTCGAAAAGCTGGACGAGATTCGCGACGACATGATGGCGCAGTATGAAAAGTTCATGGCCGAGGGCAAGATACTCGAAGCGGAGCGTATCAAGCAGCGCACGGTATACGATATGGAGATGCTGCGCGAGGTGGGGTATTGCAGCGGCATCGAGAACTACTCGCGCTATTTCGACGGGCGCAAGCCGGGCGACCCGCCTTATACGCTGTTAGACTTCTTCCCGGAGGACTCGCTGCTGTTTATCGACGAATCGCACGTGATGCTTCCGCAGGTGCGCGCGATGTACAAGGGCGATTTCTCACGCAAGGACATGCTGGTGCAGTACGGCTTCCGGCTGCCGTCCGCGTATGACAACCGCCCGCTCAAGTTCGAGGAGTTCACAAAACGGCAGGGGCAAACCATCTACGTCAGCGCGACGCCCGCCGTGTACGAGCGCGAGCTGGCTGGCAGTGTCGTGGAGCAGATTGTGCGTCCCACGGGTCTGATCGACCCGGAGATTACCGTACTGCCCGCAACCGGGCAGGTGGAACACCTGCTGGGTGAGATACGCAAGACGATCAAGAACGGCTTCCGCGTGCTGGTTACGACGCTGACCAAGAAGATGGCGGAACGCCTGACGGATTACTATAAGGAGCTCGGCATCCGCGTCAAATACATGCACTCGGATGTGGATACGCTCGATCGCATGGAGATCATACGCGGCCTCCGGATGGGCGAGTTTGACGTGCTGGTGGGCATCAACCTACTGCGCGAGGGACTCGACCTGCCCGAGGTGGCGCTCGTGGCGATCCTCGACGCGGACAAGGAGGGCTTCCTGCGTAACGAGACCTCGATGATCCAGACCATCGGGCGCGCCGCGCGCAACGCGGAAGGCCGCGTGCTGATGTACGCGGATAAGATGACGGGCTCCATGCAGCGCTCTATTGAAGAAACCAACCGCCGCCGCGAGCTGCAGCAGGCGTACAACAAGGCGCACGGCATCACGCCGCAGACCATCATCAAGGAAGCGCCGGGTATGATCGTGGTCACGAAGCCCGTGAAGGACGCGGAGCACCTGACCAAGGACGAGGCAAAGATGAAAGCCGCGATCATCGAGAAGCAGATGCGCCAGGCCGCGATTGAGCTCGAGTTCGAGACCGCCGCCAAGCTGCGCGACGAACTGTTCCGCCTGCGCGAGTTCATCCGCGAGGGCAAAGAAAACTAACCGACATTCATCAACGACAACGAAAGAGGATACGACGCTGAAGAAGGATAATTGGTACTGTCCCGCTGTGGACAGAGAGATAGATGAAGACCTGTGCCGGGAATACAGCTTTGCCGGTCACGGCGGTTCTTCGGATACGCTGCGCGATTTAAAGCAGTGGATACGCCTCTCGCGGCGCTATGAGGATGTGGAGGGTTTCCACCGCGTCTGCGAAGCCTGCGCGCACTGCCAGCGGAATTAGGTAAGCAGATAAAGGCCTCCTCGGATGAGGGGGCTCCCGGAAAGCAATCGAAGATTGATTATCCGGGTGGGGGAGTGATATAGGGTGATGGCTACAGGAACACGGTTTAGAATGAAGTGCTTGCACATCGCGGCAGTATCCCTCCTTCCGGCGCTTTGCACCACCTCCCTCGTCTGAGGGAGGCATTGGATATGCGCAAATTGTATCAGAGAGGAGAAAAACGGTGTCTCTCCAATACGATAAAAGATTGATATCCAATGCACGGGCGCTACGAAAGAACATGACTCCGCAGGAACGCAAGCTTTGGTATGAGTTTTTATCAGGGTACCCGGTACGGTTTCAGAGGCAGAAGTTAATCGGAGGGTACATTGTAGATTTCTACTGTGCCAAAGCAAGGCTCGTTGTGGAACTGGATGGGGACGGCCATTATTCGGTTTCCCAGATGGGATACGACGAGGAACGCACGAAAAAGCTCGCGGAATACGGACTGAAAGTGATACGAATTACGAATCTGGAAATCGGGCAAAGCTTTGAGGCAGTGTGCATGGCTATTGATCAGACGGTGAAAGAGCGGTTCAGTAATTCTTCTAAAGAAATGATGATTCGCTGAATGGCCCCCTCTGATGAGGGGGCTGGCATCAAAAGATGCCTGGGGGAGGGATATGATAATGGTTATTGCATCCCTCCTTCCGTCAGACACTGATTTTCAATCTAGTGTCCGACACCTCCCTCGTCTGAGGGAGGCGAGAATGCGCCAACCCTAATGCGGTGTATAAAAAGGATACGGGATATTTTCTTCCCCTTGCGGGGAGTGATATAAAGTTTTGAATCAGGAGACAAAGAGTAAACCCATGGAAACCATCAGTATCAAAGGAGCGAGGGAGCACAACCTCAAGAATATCGATATCGAAATACCGCGCGACAAGCTCGTGGTCATCACGGGGCTGTCGGGCAGCGGCAAGTCTTCGCTTGCGTTCGATACCATCTACGCGGAGGGGCAGCGGCGGTATGTGGAGTCGTTGTCAGCCTATGCGCGCCAGTTTTTAGGCCAGATGGACAAGCCGGACGTGGACAGCATCGACGGTCTGTCACCCGCGATATCGATCGACCAGAAGACGACCAGCCGCAACCCGCGTTCCACCGTGGGCACGGTGACGGAGATTCACGACTACCTGCGTCTGCTCTACGCGCGCGCAGGCGACGTGTACTGCCCCAAGTGTGGCAAGAAGATCGAGCGGCAGACGGTGGACCAGATCGTGGACGAGATTCAGCGTATGCCCGAAGGAACGCGGCTCATGCTGCTCGCGCCGGTCGTTAAGGGCCGTAAGGGCATGCACGAGAAGGTGTTCGAAGACCTCACGCGCTCGGGCTATACGCGCGTGATCGTGGACGGCAACACCTATACGCTCGACGAGGAGATCAAGCTCGACAAGAACATTAAGCACACCATCGACGTGGTGGTGGACCGCGTGGTGCTGCGCGGCGGCGAAGCCGGATCGCGTCTGCACGACTCGGTGGAGACCGCGCTCTCGCTGGGCGAGGGCGTCATCAAGGTGATGAACGCCGATACAAACGAGGAGCGAAGGTTCTCGCAGAACTATGCGTGCATCGACTGCGGCATCAGCATCGACGAGGTATCGCCGCGCATGTTTTCGTTCAATGCGCCTTACGGCGCGTGCCCGCACTGCTCCGGCCTCGGCACGATCATGAAGATCGACGAAGACCTCGTAGTTCCCAATAAATCTCTATCGCTGGCAGAGGGCGCGGTACGCCTGAACGGCTGGAACTCTGGCTCGGCGGACAGCTGGGGCGCGCAGTATTTCAAGGGCATGGCCAAGCACTACGGCTTTTCCATGCTGACGCCGTTCGAGCAGCTCGATCCCAAGATCCAGCACATATTGCTGTACGGCACAGGCGGCGAGCGCTTCGAGGTGGACTACTCCTCCGAATACGGTCAGGGCACCTTCTTAAACCGCTTCGAAGGCATCATTCCGAACATCGAGCGGCGCTATAAGCAGACCGAATCCGATTCCATGAAAGAAGAGTACGAAAAATACATGACCACGCTGGCTTGTCCCGTCTGCGGCGGCACGCGCTACAAGCCCGAACCGCTCGCGGTGCGTATCGGCAATAAGAACATCGCGGAACTGTCGAACATGGCCATCGACGAGATCCTTGCATTCTTTGAAACGTGGCAGATGTCCGAGAAGCAGCGCATCATCGCGGACCGCATATTAAAGGAGCTGCGCGCGCGGCTGAACTTCCTGCTCAACGTGGGGCTTTCGTACCTCACGCTCTCGCGGGCGGCAGGGACGCTCTCCGGCGGGGAGGCGCAGCGTATCCGGCTTGCGACGCAGATCGGCTCCGGCCTTACGGGCGTACTGTACATACTCGACGAACCGAGCATCGGCCTGCATCAGCGCGATAACGAAAAGCTGTTGACCACGCTCCGGGCACTGCAAAAGCTCGGTAATACGCTCATCGTGGTCGAACACGACGAGGATACGATCCGCAGCGCAGACTGGGTGATCGATATGGGGCCGGGCGCAGGCGTGCACGGCGGTTATGTGGTATCGGCTGGCACCCCGGCACAGCTTGCCGCGGACGAGAGGTCCGTCACGGGCCAGTATCTTTCGGGCGCGAAGCGCATCGAGGTGCCGGACAAGCGGCGCGAACCCAGCGGCTGGTTCACGGTTGTGGGCGCGGCGGAAAATAACCTTAAGGATATCGACGTGAAATTCCCGATGGGTGTGATCACTGCGGTAACGGGCGTATCGGGCAGCGGCAAATCTACGCTCGTCAACGAGATCCTGTATAAGGCGCTCGCCAAACAGATCTACAGCGCCAAGGACAAGCCGGGCAAGCACGAGCACATTGAAGGCATTGAGAAGATCGACAAGGTGATCGACATCGACCAGAGCCCCATCGGGCGTACGCCGAGATCGAACCCCGCAACGTATACCGGTTTATTCACGAGCATCCGCGACCTGTTTGCGGCCACGAAGGACGCGCGCGTGCGCGGCTTCGACAAGGGCCGGTTCTCGTTCAACGTGCGCGGCGGGCGCTGCGAGGCGTGCAAGGGCGACGGCATCATCAAGATCGAGATGCACTTTTTACCCGACGTGTACGTGCCGTGCGAGGTGTGCAAGGGCGCGCGCTACAACCGCGAGACGCTCGAGGTGCACTACAAGGGCAAGAACATACAGGAAGTGCTCGATATGACGGTGGAGGAGGCGCTCGAGTTCTTTGAGGGCATTCCGTCCATCCGCAACGTACTCGAGGTGCTTTCCGACGTAGGTCTCGGCTATATCCGGCTCGGGCAGCCCTCCACGACGCTGTCGGGCGGCGAGGCGCAGCGCGTCAAGCTCGCGACGTACCTCTCCAAGCGGCAGACGGGCAACACGCTGTTCATACTCGACGAGCCCACGACGGGCCTGCATACCGACGACGTGAAGCGGCTCGTGGCGATACTCGCACGGCTGGCGGACCGCGGCAACACGGTGATCGTAATCGAGCACAATCTCGACGTGATCAAGTGCGCCGACCACTGCATCGACCTGGGGCCCGGCGGCGGCGACGCGGGCGGGCGCGTGGTATCGCAGGGAAGTCCGGAGCAACTGGCTGCGGACCCTGCAAGTGTGACGGGCACATTCGTCAAACCGCTGCTGGAGCGCGACGAGGCGCTGAGAGAAGCCAAAGCAGTATAAAGAAATTTAGACGCACACCCTGTGGGAGCAATCCGGCAGGGTCTTTTTATGCGGCTGGATTTATGCAGTTTATTCAGTGCCTCGGGCTGCCGAAATGTGGACGAATTTCGGGTCAATGTACGGAGTATTGCGCCAGAGAGCCATATCCGTTAAAGTTCGGCTCAATAATTCCGATATAATAAATACCCATAGTATACAGAACAGGGCGAGGGTTAGGGCGGACAGCTGATGAAGTTGTGCAATTCCGTGTTACACCGATAAAGATATGGGTATGTATGGTATATAATAAAACGAACAAGGTGGGAATATTGAGTATCCGACGAAAGTTGCTGCTGGTAAATGTATCGGTATTCCTGTTGGCGATGGCGCTCATAGGCATCGCTTTGATTCTGTTCTGGATTAATACCGGGAACGGTGTTAAATGGTATTACATTGCATTCTATGCATTGCTTACGCTGGTGGGAGCGGCGCTGATTACGGCGATCATCGGACGTCTCACCCGCAGTGCGGTTCGTGTAGCCCATGAACTGGCGGACACTATCGACCAGTGCCGTATCACGGGGCGGGCGGGCGAGGTGCCCGAACGCCTGACCCGGCGCAACGATGAAGCCGGCATGCTCGCGAGGTCGGTGAGCGCCATGATGCGGCGCGTCGAGGGCGTGCTGATGGAAAAAGAATATATGGCGTATCACGACAGTCTGACCCGGCTGAAGAATCGTTACCGGCTGAAAGAGGACGTCTCAGCAATGCTTGCCCGGCAGCAGCCGTTTGCGTTCGTCCTGATGGATATCGATGATTTTAAGCGCATCAACGATGCGCATGGCCATGCGCAGGGCGACCGGCTGCTGGTAGATATGGCCGATGTGCTGTCCGAAGTATGTGCCGACATCGCGGAAGTTTATCGCTGGGGCGGCGACGAATTTGTGCTGCTGATCCCCGGCGGCGGTGAAGCGTGCCGCGCGATACTGGAATGTGTGATGAGACAGGTACAATCCGATCTTCATCCGGTTCAGCAGCGCATCGATATGAGCATGGGGGTATGTCTTTCCACCACAACATGCGAGACGTATGGCGATCTGCTCGTGGCAGCGGATAAGGCGCTCGATATGGCCAAGAAAAAGGGCAAGGGGCAATATGTGTTTTGCGAACCCGATGCCGCCGCTTTGAGCAGCAGCATCGGATAGCCTATTTTACAGCACTTCCTCGGGTTTTAAACAGCCCTTTCTCAATATCGTGCAGCCGTATGGCGAAGTCTCGCCTGTGGCGACTACACAATACGCATCACGCGCGCGGTCATAAAAATCGAACCGATTGATATAGCCCACGCAGTCACGGCCTCGCGGGTCGTATTTTTCTGCGAGACGGAAATAGTCTTCGTGGACTGGCAGGAACAGGCGCGAGTCAACCGCCATGCGCTCCATGATCAAAAACGGCTTGTCCACGTACCGGTCCAGCGGCATCAGGCGCAGAATCGCATCAAGCAGGCGGATGCTGTCCACGTTGTTTGCGAATATCAGCGCGTTGCTGGCCGTTGCGGCGGCGGGGTAGTTCATATCCCCAATTACGATCTCATCACCGTGGCCCATTTCGCAAAGCACCGCGAGCAGGTCGGGAGATAATACGGATGGAATTCCTCTGAGCATAACCAATTACCTCATCTTATTTGTCCACATCATCATACCATATCGAGGGGAACGGCGGAACCCTGTGTTTTTCTGGGCGGCAGCAACAGCAGTATTGATGTGCGGCGGCGGTAGTCCGCGTAATCCGCGCGGCTCTTAAGCAGGCGCTTCTCCATCATCGGGATGCTGATGAACAGGAACATGAGTGTCATTAGCACAGGCCCGGCGATTGTCCACCAAAGCTGCGGCAATATGGATATCTGGATGACCCACACGCCCCACCAAAACGACACCTCGCCCAAGTAGTTTGGATGGCGCGAGTATTTCCACAGGCCGGTATCGATGCTTTTGCCCGCGTTTTCAGCCTGCTGCCTGAAGCGGCGCAGCTGCGCGTCCGATACGATCTGCAGCGCCACCGCGGCGAGGCAAACCGCCGCCCCGATAAATGTGACCGCCGTGACTACGGTTGGCTGCAGCGTCACCATGTACGCGGGCACGAGCGCCGCGAAGACAAACAGCGTGGGCACCAGGTTGATACCGAAAAGGTTTGTCAGGAACCAGAGCGGCGGACACTTTTCATGCAGCATGGTATAGCGCCAGTCCTGGTGCGCCATTCCTCTCCAGCCGATGACCCAGTTGCGCGTGAGACGCACGCCCCAGATGAGGAATACGGCCATATAGACTGCGCCCACCGCGCCGAAATAGCCCGACACGGCGGCGAAGCATACGAACAGCACGGGCGGCGCGACGCTCCAGTACGGGTCGTACATGCTGGCGTTGCGGAAGAAAAGCCCCAGTAGCCAGACGAACAGCGTGGCGGCAACATCCGCAAGGAAGAATGCGAGCAGGGGATCAGGTAGCAGCCTGTACACCAGCAGCCCGGCGAAAAACGCCGCGGCATACACAAGCAGCACGATGAGCAGAGAGACGCCCTTCGAAAGATTCTTCATTTGTAATACCTCAAAATAAAAAGATAATAGCAGGCGCTTTGGTACGCCATCGCTATTATACTACACATCCCGGTAAAGAAAAACGAAATCATAATAGACTGCGCTAACCGCCGGAGAAAACGAAGGCCGGAGGACATGAAAACGCCCGCGAACTCGTCCGCGGGCGTTGCTTACGAAAATGACCGGCACTTAGCGCATCGGCTGTTTTCTCAGGCGGAATGCCGCCGTACCCAGGGCGAGGAGCGCCGCGCACACAAACAGGTAGGCCCAGGTGAAGTCCTGCCCCGTGTTGGGCAGCTCGGACGCGCGAATCGTGACCACATAGCTGGTGTGCTGTCCCGCGGCATCATAGCGGACCGTCGTCTGCCCAGCCTTGACGGCTGTGAACGTGTTATCGGAGCGCGTCAGGTAATCGCTGTCGAAAGTCCACGTGCCTCCCGAGATGCTGGGAGTGAGGGTGATGCGGCCGCCTGTGTAGACCGTGCCGCTGCTGATCGATGGCGATAGCGCCAGGAGGGTTTCCACCGTAAAGCTGACCGATATGTCCACGCTGGTGCCGTGGTCTGTATTCACGGTGACGGTCTCGTTGTAGGTGCCCGCACTCAGGCCGGTTTTGGGCCGAATCGTAAAGGTCGCCGTCTCGGTTTTGGTAAGGGTGGAGGATGAGAAGCTGCTGATGTCATAGTGCGTGTTAGGCGCAGCCGAGAGCGTGACGCTCTGGTTGCCTATGTTTTCAATCGTACACGTTTGCTCTCCGGGCGCAGCGGCATACCCCTGGACCATGCTGCCAAAATCAAAACTTGCCGGGGTGGCTGTAATGGTATACACAGCGGGCGGCACGCTCACATCAATGCTGTCGGCGAGTGTGGTTCCTGCCGCGTCTGTGACCATGCAGGTGTAGGTGGTGCTGATATCCGGTGTCACCGTGATGCTTTGCGTGCTGCCCACGGTGGCGGTGCCATCGCTCCACGAATACGAGTACGGCGCCTCGCCGCCCGATACGGAAGCGCTCAGGGAGGCGCTGCTGCCCAACTCAATGCTCTGGTCAACACCGGCGTTTACCATCAGCATGTCCGACCCGATGGAGGCAATGAGGCCGATATTATCGAGCAGAAGTAAAAACCTGTCGTTGCTGACCAGCTGGAACGCAATATATACGGTTTGTCCTGAATAACTACTCAAATCGACATTGTGCCGCTGGAAGGTGCTTGACTCGCTGTCGACGGATGTGAGCGTTGTTGTAAAGCTTGCGGGCTGGCTATCCGTGGTAGAAATCAGGACGTTATAGGTTTCCGGAAGACGGGGATCCGCTGATTTGGCGTACCAGCGCAGCACGTCCGTCTGATCAGAAATATCGAGAGCCGGTGTAATCAGCCACCGGTTCGCCCGACCTGCAGGCGAAAACCATGAGCCCATGAATATGTTGTTTCCAAAACTGCCGCCAAATGTACTGACAGCAGCTGCAACTCCATCCGGAAAATGCATGCTGATGCCAGCGTGATATGTGGCAGTGTCCAATACGGCTGTTGTGAATCCGGCGGGCAGACTGCCGATCGCGGTATCCTCAAATGTCCAATAGTGTCCTTCCGCGCGGGCTGCCGTGGGCAGCAGTATTAGCATCAGCGCTAATGACATCACGAATGCCAGAAACTTTTTCATCGTTGGTCTCCTTGATGTTACATAATGCATTTCCATTTTATACTGGAAAAGCGAATGAAACAAGCCCAAATCTCCAACGATTCTTCAGGTTATGTTATTTTTCGTATTGGTTTGCGGACAGCGCGGAGCGTTTATGCGGTACCGCTCTGGTTGTTACCCATGCCGCCCATGCCGCCCATCATGCTGCGGAACATATCCTCCGGCTTCATGTTCTTGCCCATGGCAGACATCATGCGCATCATGTTCTGCATGTTACGGAACTGGGACTGCTGCTCGGGTGGCATGAACATGGACATCGCCTCAAACATCTGCTCTGGGGACGACGTGTTCATATTGCGCATGCGTTCCATCCGGCGCAGCATACGGTCGAAGTTTTCCTGCATCTGTACGGATTGCTGCAGACCCCGCATCATGCCGCTCGTATCGCTGCCCGCGTAACGCTGCATCACCTCCAGCAGCGCCTGTTGGCGGTTGAGGCGGGAGAAACCCGAAAGCGGTGAGTCGGTATGCGGAGGGGCGGGCGGCGGTGCGGACTTGCGGAAATCCGATGCGAGCTCCTGCGCGCCGCGCAGGCTGCGGATTGCTTCGCGGTCGGCGGAGGAAACAAAGGGCTCGATATCGCGCAGCAGATCGAGCGCCGCGGACCGGCTCAGGCCGTCCTTGAGCGTCATCGCAAGCAGAAAGCTCAGTTCGGGAGAGAATGAGGTATGGCTGAGCAGGTCGTTCCCGCTCACATCCTGTCTGGACTGCACAGGCGGCCGAAAACTGTTATTCCCGTTCGGACGATATCCGGGAGGCGAAGGTGCGCGGTATACGCCGGGGCCGGTTCCGGGGTATGGACGGGAGCCAAAAGGAAACATGGACATAGGAGATCCTCCTGTTATGTACTGGTATCATACTATGCCAAGAAATATGCCATGTGCACAAACGCGCATACGACGAATATATTGTATCGAGGAGGTGCGGCCATGGCAAAGAGAGATCTGCGTCAAATGAAGAACGACCGGCAGCGCGAGGGGATTAAAAAAGAGGACCTGATTGAGGCCGCGCGCAAAGCCAACATCAAAGCGGACCTGGGGGCAGTGGACGACGCGCAGATAAATAGCGTCGAGGACACCATCAAAAAGTATGAAAACAAGTCCGAAGGCGAAATGATGGGCGATCTGGAGAAGATGATCGCGCAGGGAAGAAAGGACGGCACGTTCAACGACGAGATGCTGGACGCCTTCATCAAGAACGTAACGCCCATGATGGACAGCGCGCAGCGCAAAAAGCTGGACAGCATCGCGCGCACGCTCCGCCGTAAATAGACGGCAATACATAATATCCTATTGGACCCGGGAACCCTGCGGGCGGCGCTCGCCCGCAGCGGCTCTTGCCGCGTCGCCTTTTTACGCGCCTTTCGAGTGGACAAGTCCCCGGGCACCCTCCTTAGAACCGGTTCATATAATGGCAGTGTGCAACGCGGCCTGTTATGGTATAATGCAAAAAGAATACGGAAAGGATGGCTGTATGGGAAGAACCGTGGTGCTGACCGGCGGGGGAACGGCCGGTCATGTGATGCCGAATCTGGCGATCATACCGAAGCTTAAAGCGATGGGCTTTTCGGTAGAATACATAGGGACTGAGGATGGTATGGAGAGGGAGATCATCGGAGGGACCAATCTGCCTTACCACATCATCAGCGCAGGCAAGCTGCGCCGTTATCTGAGCGTCAAGAACCTGACCGACACCGTCAAAGTATTAAAGGGCATGTTTCAGGCCAAAGCCATATTGAAAAAAATAAAACCCGTTGCCGTTTTCTCCAAGGGCGGTTTCGTGAGCGTACCTGTGGTTTTTGCGGCGTCTAAGCTGGGCATCCCCGTGGTGCTGCATGAATCCGATTTTACGCCGGGGCTGGCAAACCGGCTTTGCATACCGCGTGCGGATAAGATCTGCGTGGCGTTTGAACCGACATTACAATATATCTCCGAGGGCAAAGGCGTTTATACGGGGCTGCCGATCCGGAGCGCGCTGCTGTACGGGGACCGGGCCAAGGGCCTTGCGCTTTGCGGGTTTGCGGGCCGAAAGCCGGTGCTGCTCATCATGGGCGGCAGCATGGGCGCCAAGGCCGTCAACGATGCGCTCGACGCGGTGATGCCCGAGCTGGCGGAACGCTTTGACGTCGTTCATATCCGCGGCAAGGGCAACATGCTCGACTGCTGCGAAGGCAAAGGCTATGTGCAGTTCGGCTTTGTAGATGCGGAGCTGCCCGACCTTTATGCGGCGGCAGACATCATGATATCGCGCGCGGGCGCGACCGCGGTATTCGAGATTCTGGCGCTGGCGCTGCCCGCGCTGCTGATTCCGCTGCCCAAAACGGCAAGCCGGGGCGATCAGCTGCTGAACGCGGCATACTTTAAGGAGCGCGGCTTCTCGCACGTGATCGAGCAGGAGGAGCTGAGACCTGAAACGATATTAAAGGCGGTGGATGCGCTCTGCGCGCAGCGCGGAACGCTGAAAGAAGCCATGAAGCGCGAGGCGATCGGCGACGCCGCGCAGAGGGTGGCAGAGGTGATTGCGGATGCGCAAAGAAAGTCTTGAGCACCTCGTCGCCGGATATTCCGAGCTGGCGGGAGACGATAAAAAAGCGGCGCTCGAGCATATGCGCGGCTGCGAGAACGCGGAGCGCCGCATATTCGGCATGATCTTCGGGGCGCAGCAGCGTGCCGCGCTGCGCGCGCTGACCGACCTTTGCCGTTCGGAGAAAAGCCGGATGGCGGTTTTACCGCTGGTTAAAAGCGAGGCAGGCAGGCTCATCGCGCTGGAAGACGCGAAGGCGAGAAAGACCGCATACGCGCTCATCGGCCTCGTTGCGCCGGACGATTGCGCGGAGCAGCTGGTAGACGCGCTCAAGAACGAGCGTACGCAGTTTGCGCGGCCGTCCATCATCCTTGCACTGGGCAACACGAAGGAGCCGCAGCGCTACCTCAAGAATTACGTGATCGAGCCGGGCGACCCCAAGCACATGGAAGCGGAGCGCGAAGCGCTCAAGAAGGCGCTCGGCAAGGCGGCGGCTCCGCAGAAGATCGGCGATCTCACCCTTCCCGAAAGCTGCCTTTTAACTTGGGTCAAGCGGGAAGCGCTCGAGGCGGAGCTGCGCGAAGCGGGACTGCCGTTTACGGATGGCCCGGTTGAGGGCACGCTCCGTGTAAGCGGGGATATTTCCGCGCTGCGGTGCCGATTGGACGCACTTTATCCGGTAGGCAGAGCCGGGGCGTTCAGCGCCGCTGCAAAGGCATTGAATGAAATGGGCTGTGCAGGGCTCAGTTACCGCATCGAAGCGGGTACAGTCCCCGCTCCTCAACGTCGCGATGCCATCCGGGAGATATCGGCGGGACTTGCCGAATACGGCTATATCGACAACCCGTCGGCGTACGCGTTCGAGCTGCGAATCCTCGAGGGCGGCCTGTATGCCGTGTTCCCGGACGAACGCTTTGCGTATCGCATCCAGACGCTGCCCGCAAGCATCCACCCCGTTGCGGCGGCGAGCATCGTGCGGCTGTGCATGCCGTACATGAAGGAAGGCGCGGACGTGCTCGACCCGTTCTGCGGCAGCGGGACGCTGCTGATTGAACGCAGCAAGCTTAAGGCTGCCGGTTCGCTGGTGGGCGTCGATATATCGCCCTATGCCATCCGCGCGGCGGTAGCGAACCGCAAAGCGAGCGGCATTAAACTTGCGCTGATCCAAGGGGACATTCTGGGTTTCGGCGCGTCCGCTTATGACGAAGTGATTTCCAACATGCCTTTCGGACACCGCGTATCGGACCACGCGGGCAACGTGCAGCTGTACGCCGCCTTTGCGGACAAACTGCTCTCGCTGCTGCGTCCGGGCGGATACGCGTTTTTATTCACGCAGGAGAAGAAGCTGCTGCGCGATACGATCGGCGTGAAAAAGGGGCTCGTTATCCGGGGCGAGGAGATGTTTGAAACCGGCGGCCTGTGGCCGACTCTGTTCATCATACAAAGGAGCACACCATGAAGGATATCGTGACATTGGGCGAGCTTTTGATCGATTTCACGCCGTGCGGCGCGCAGGACGGGCAGAACCTGTTTATGCAGAACGCGGGCGGCGCGGTCGCCAACATGGCAGCCGCGGCGGCAGGCTTTGGCGTAAGCACCGCATACCTCGGTATGGTGGGCGACGACGTGTTCGGGCGTTACCTTGCGGGCGTGCTGCAGGGCAGTGGCGTGGACGTGAGCGGGCTCAAATACTCGGCTAAAGTCCATACCACGCTGGCCTTTGTGCATCTTTTCCCGAACGGGGACCGCGATTTCTCGTTTTTCCGCAAGCCCGGCGCGGATATCATGTACGCTGTGGACGACCTTGACCTGGATGCGATCTGCAATGCGCGTGTGTTCCACTTTGGCTCGCTCTCGCTGACCGATGAGCCGGTTCGCGGTGCAACGTTCGAAGCGCTCAAAGCCGCGAAGGATGCGGACGTCATAGTCAGCTACGACCCCAACTATCGTGCGCCGCTCTGGAACAGCGCGGACGAGGCGAAGGAATATATGATGAGGGGCCTCGAATACGCCGACATCGTCAAGATATCCGACAACGAGGTGCAGTTTCTGTTTGGCGATATGGACATGGAAGCAGCGGCGCGCATGCTGGTGAAGCGCGGCGCGAAGCTGGTGTTGATCACCATGGGCAGCGAAGGCGCGGTTTACGCGAACGCCTCCGGTTCGGGACAAGCCGAGCCGTTTAAGACAACCGCCGTCGACGCGACCGGCGCGGGCGACTGCTTTACAGCGGGGGTGCTTTCCCAGTTTATAAAGAGCGGCAAGGCGCTGGATGCGCTGACGCTGGATGATATCCGCAGCTTCGCAAGGTTTGGGAACGCCGCGGCATCCTTATGCGTTGAAAAAAGAGGCGGAATCCCATCTATGCCCACTCTAGAAACGGTGTTCAAGAGGCTGGCTTTGGACTGACCTTGGCCGCCGGTACCCGCGGCAGCGTCGTTGTGTGTAGAGAGGTGCGGCGGTATTCCATCGATGCCAACGATGGCACAGGTGCAGAGAAGACTTGAGCAGCGGTAATTTGTATAATTGCCGCGCCCAATAAGGTGTACTGACACCATGTTATATACCATGGCTTCGGTTTGCACGAGGCAATATAAATACTGGCGTTCGCGGCGTAGATCAGCTGAAAGTACGATGAACTAATGCCTTGATAAAATAGCAGCAAAGGCTTGCACGAGGCCAACTAAACACTGACCCTGACCGCCCGCCACCCGCGCTGCCGTACCTGCGGCGGCGTCCATATGTGTGGAACGAAGAGGTGGAATTCCCTCGATGCCCACCCTGGAAGCGGTGTTCGCGAGGTTGGGCAAGGACTGGCGATCGCGGCGTAGATAGCCTAAGTACGAGGACTAATGCCTTGATAAATAGCGGCAAAGGCTTGCACGAGGCCAACTAAACACTGACCCAGACTGCCCGCTACCGCGCTGCTGGTTCCTGTCGCGGAGCACTAACTAGTAACAAGCGTTGTATTAGGCCCATTATTATAATGGCTTCGGTATGCACGAGGCGGGATATGTGATGACGCTGACTGCCGGTAACCGCGGCAGCTTCTATATGTGTGGAAGGGCGCGGCGGGATTCCGTCGATGCCGACGACGGCACAGGTGCAGGAAAGACCTGTGTCATACCGGTAAAATTACCTGAACCCTCCGTCCTCACTCCGTCCGAGATTCCGTTCGGCCACCTCCCCTTGGCAGGGGCGGCTGGCAGTGTAAGGCTCCCCTGCAAGGGGAGCTGTCCGGCGGCGATTGAAAATGCGCCGCGAGGACGGAGGGGTAAGCCAACTTTTTTAATGGACATTTGAGAAAGCGGGCACACATGCAGGCAAGACCTGCGACATGCGGGTAAAGATCACAACCCCTCCGTCCGCACTCCATCTGCGATTCCGTTCGGCCACCTCCCCTTGGCAGGGGCGGCAACTTCTACGAACAAACCACAAAGTTATGCGAACGTTAAAAACTACAAGCAGGAAAACGGCCTGCAAAATCTCCCCGAAAAGCAGGCTTTCTGCCATAACACACTAAACCCATGGGTCTCTTCTCCCGATATACTCCATAACGAAGATTTTGGAGGGAGCATCAATGGAATGGACACCGGACCTGTCGGTTGGCGTGGAGCTGATCGATGATCAGCACAAGGAACTGATACGGCGTATGAACGATTTTTACAAATCCATGGAGGGCGACGACCGTAAGAAGGTGCTGGAAATGCTGTCGTTCATGAGCGATTACGTGACGACGCATTTCCGCGAAGAGGAAATGCTGCAGGTGCGGCACAACTATCCGGATTATACCGCGCACAAAAAGCTCCATCAGGATTTTGAAGCGGACATCAAAAAGCTTACAGAGGACATCAGCAAGAACTACACAGTGGCGACCAAATCGCTGGTGGGTTTAACGCTGACCAACTGGCTCATGATGCATATCATGCGGGTCGATAAGAAGCTGGGCGCGTTCATCCGCGGCTGACGCCATGTAAAGCTTTTGTGATATCAAACCATGCGCTAAACCGGTATGGCTTTTCTTCCGATATATAGCATAACAAGCAATTTGGGAGGACCATTATGGAGTGGACACCGGACCTTTCGGTGGGCGTAGAAGCCATCGATAATCAGCATAAGGAATTGATACAGCGCATGAACCGCTTTTTTGAGTCGATGGAGGGCGACAACCGGCAGAAAGTGCTCGACATGCTGGCCTTTCTGGGTGACTATGTCGTCACGCATTTCCGCGATGAAGAGGCACTGCAAGTCCGGTACAATTACCCCGGCTACGCGGAGCATAAAAAGCTGCATCAGGACTTTGTGAAGGACGTCGGCGAGATGACCGAGAATATCAAAAACAACGGCTTCACCGTCGCATCCAAAGCGATGGTCGGCATGACGCTGACCAGCTGGCTGACGTTGCATATCCGCAGGGCGGATAAAGCGGTAGGGGATTACATCCGCCGGTAAAGCTGAATGAGCGTTTCCGGGCTGCCCGCCTCAAACGGACAGCTCTTTATTTTATGAGGGACTTGATTTATGGCAAATGTTTCAGGCGTGTCATGGTTCGACCGTACATTATGACTATTTTAAAGCACTAAAGAAGGGTTGTTAAAACTGCACGCAATCCAAAGCTCGACTCCTTTTATGGCAGATAGAAATCGGGTGGAATTGGGCGGGCTTACCGTACCGGTGTTGACAATGGCATACGAAGCATTTAATATTGAGAAAATAGTTTAGAATTCTGAAGAAAGGCGGTTGTCGTATGCAGGGAATTGTGGAAGGCCTGACGTTTGACGATGTGCTGCTCATACCGCAAAAGAGCGCGGTGGTGCCGTCGGAGGTCAGCGTAAAAACATGGCTCACCAAAACCGTACAGCTCAACATCCCGATTTTGAGCGCGGCGATGGATACGGTAACGGAAGCCCGGCTGGCTATCGCGATCGCGCGGGAGGGCGGCGTTGGCATCATTCACAAGAACATGTCTATCGAAGAACAGGCCCTCAATGTGGACAAGGTAAAACGAAGTGAGCACGGCGTCATTACGGATCCATTCTCACTTTCACCCGATCATCTCATTTCCGATGCGAACGGACTCATGGCCAAATACCGCATTTCGGGCGTGCCGATCACCCAGGAAGGCAAGCTCGTCGGAATACTGACGAACCGCGATTTGCGCTTTGAAACTGACTTTACCCGCAGAATCAGCGAGGTCATGACATCTCAGAACCTCGTGACCGCGCCCATCGGCACCACATTGGCCGAGGCGCAGGAGATACTGCGTCGCCATAAAATTGAGAAGCTGCCGCTCGTCGATGACGACGGTATGCTCAAAGGTCTCATCACGATCAAGGACATTGAAAAGACGATCCAATACCCCAGTTCCGCAAAGGATAGGAACGGCCGCCTGCTTGCAGGTGCCGCGCTCGGCACCACCGAGGACGTCATGGAACGGGCGGCGGCACTCGTGGCCGCCAAGGTGGATATCGTGACGATCGACTCGGCGCACGGCCATTCCAAAAACGTCATCGCCGTGGTGGAGAAGATCAAGTCACGCTTCCCTGAGTTGCAGATCATCGCGGGCAACGTCGCGACGCCCGAAGGCACGGTGGACTTAATCAAGGCGGGCGCGGACTGTATCAAGGTCGGCATCGGGCCGGGCTCCATCTGCACGACGCGCGTGATTGCGGGCATCGGCGTGCCGCAGTTTACGGCGGTGCAGCAGTGCGCGGAAGCCGCGGCCAAGTACGGCATCGGCATCATCGCGGACGGCGGCATCAAGTTCTCCGGCGACATCACCAAGGCTCTTGCCGCGGGTGCGTGCTCCGTCATGATCGGCAGCCTTCTCGCCGGTACGGAGGAAAGCCCGGGCGAGTCCGAGATCTACCAGGGCCGCAGCTTTAAGGTGTACCGAGGCATGGGCTCTCTCGCAGCGATGCAGAAGGGCAGCAAGGACCGCTATTTCCAGGAGAATGCGGAGAAGCTGGTGCCCGAGGGTGTGGAGGGCCGCGTGCCTTACAAAGGCTCTCTGAGCGAAACGGTGTTTCAACTGGTAGGCGGCCTCAAATCCGGCATGGGCTATTGCGGCGCGGAGACCATTAAGAAGCTGCAGGAGAATGCGCAGTTTGTGCGTATCACCGGCGCGGGATTAACCGAGAGCCACCCGCACGACATCTACATCACCAAGGAAGCCCCAAACTATACAGGCAGGTCTTAAATGAGAGAAACGGTATTGGTACTCGACTTTGGCGGACAATATAACCAGCTCATCGCGCGGCGCGTGCGCGACCTCTCGGTCTATGCCGAGATATTGCCGTACGACGCGACGATCGAGCGCATACAATCCTACAATCCCATCGGCATCATCTTCACGGGCGGTCCGGCCAGCGTGACGGACGAGGGCGCGCCGAAGTGCGACGAACGCATATTCAGTATGGGCATCCCCATCCTCGGCATCTGCTACGGCGCGCAGCTGATGAGCGTGATGCTGGGCGGCAGCGTACGCCGCGCAACCAACCGCGAATACGGCAAAACGGACATCCGGTACGAAGCTTCCTGCGCGCTGTTTGACGGGATCGACACGGACTCGGTCTGTTGGATGAGCCACACGTACTATGTGGATACGCCGCCCCAGGGCTTTGCGGTCTGCGCGGCCACGAACAGCTGCCCGGTGGCGGCGTTCTGCGACGCGGATAAAAAGCTCTATGCGGTGCAGTTCCACCCCGAGGTGGTGCACACGCGCTTCGGCAACGAGATATTAAAGAACTTCTTATATAAGGTCTGCCAGGCGACCGGCGGTTGGACGATGGACAACTACGCCGAAACCGCAGTTGCGGATATCCAGCGGCGTGTGGGTGACGGCCGCGTGCTGCTCGCGTTGTCGGGCGGTGTGGATTCCTCGGTCGCGGCGGTGCTGCTGAATCGCGCGGTAGGGGATAAATTAACGTGCATATTCGTCGATCACGGCCTGCTGCGTAAAAACGAAGCGCGGCAAGTGGAGGAAGTATTCAAGAACGCCTACGGCATGAAGCTCATCTGCGTGAACGCGGCGGAGCGGTTCCTGACCAAGCTCAAGGGCGTGGCGGAGCCGGAGCATAAGCGCCGTATCATCGGCGAGGAGTTCATCCGCGTGTTTGAAGCCGAGGCCAAAAAGATCGGCACGGTGGATTTCCTCGCGCAGGGCACCATTTACCCGGATGTGATCGAAAGCGGCAAAGGCCACGCGGCAGTGATCAAGAGCCACCACAATGTGGGCGGCCTGCCCGACTATGTGGATTTCAAGGAGATCATTGAACCGCTGCGCGACCTGTTTAAAGACGAGGTGCGCGCGCTGGGCGAGGCGCTCGGCATGCCGCGCCACATCGTGTGGCGGCAGCCGTTCCCCGGCCCCGGCCTTGCCATCCGCATCATTGGTGACGTAACGGCGGAGAAGGTATCGACGCTGCAGGAGGCCGACGCGATATTCCGCGAGGAGATCGCGAACGCGGGCCTCGACCGCGAGATATGGCAGTACTTTGCGGTTTTAACTGACATGCGCAGCGTGGGCGTGATGGGCGACGAGCGCACCTACGACCACACGGTGGCGCTTCGCGCCGTGACCAGCGTGGATGGCATGACCGCCGACTGGGCGCGTATACCGCCGGACGTACTCGAGAAGATATCCTCACGCATCGTCAACGAAGTGCCGCACATCAACCGGATCGTGTATGATGTGACGAGCAAGCCGCCCGCGACGATTGAGTGGGAGTAAGTAACGAAATCCCGAAAACTCGCTGTTCATGCGGGTTTTCAGGATTGTTTTTTACCTTTTGATAACAGTTTGATAACAGGAGCGTTTGGGGCATTTATTCCGCATCGCCAGTGGTTTGCGAGTATTTGTCCCTAAATCAATGCTTTATTTAAAAAACGGCTTTGCTGATTTGAACGTCAGCAGAGCCGTTTGCTGTTTAGAAAGGGGGCTATTTCTTATCTTTGAGACTCTTAACGAAATAATCGCTCAGCTTCTGAGAAGGAATCTTTACCCATCGCCGTGTGGTGTCAAATTCGGGGTATCTGTAGCGCCATTGGTCGTATTGCTCTTTTGTGATTTCTCCGGCTTCCAGCTTTGCGGCCTGTTCGTGCCAAGCGGTAAGCATCTTGAGCATTTCATCATAAGTCCGACCCTTGGACTTGTCCAGCCGCAGACAGACCTCTCCGTCGATCTGGGCGATTTGCAAACCACGCAAATCTTCCAACGCAAAGAGAGTGTGCATGAGTCCGATATCGCTGTCAATGTCGGGAACATCAAGGGCATTTGGAGAAACCTCCAAAATGTCAGCAAGGGATTTTGTCAAATCGGCCTTTGGTGTTCTTGTGCCGGATTCATATTGTGCCATCCGAACATCAGCGGTCTTCTCGTCAAAGCCGATCGTCATACCCAGATATTTCTGCGTCATGCCGCGCAAATTGCGGATAAACCGGATTCTTTCACCAATTGCCATAGCCATTCCCCTGTTCTGTTAAATGAGTTTGGTGTAAGCATAGCATATATGTTTAAGGATAGTCAAGATAAACCTAAATAAAAAAGTTTAGTATTTTTCCGCAAGCCGCTTGACTTAAACAATAATGTTAAGTATAATGATGTTAAACAAAAAAGCTTAACTGAATGATCGTTCGGGCAGATACCTTCCGGGGAAGTGGGCCATAACCTCAAAAAGAGCGAGCCTGCCAAGGAAGAGAGAACGACACAGCGCCAAGCAAGATTGCCTGTCAGGAACCTGCAACGGGTAGAACGGCAGATCAATTATACGGGAGGTAAAGTTTTTGGCAGAAAAAATGTTTATGAGGGTTGATGAGGTTGCCCAGTCGCTGGATGTGTCAATGCCATACGCATACAAACTCATCCGGCAACTCAATGAAGAACTCAAGAAAAAAGGCTGTATCACCATCGCAGGCAGGATTGACCGCAAATATTTCTACGAAAAATTCTATGCTTCACACGCAAAGGACTGAAACGAAGGAGGATGTAATCATTGGCAGCATTCAGAAATGAAGAGAATGGAACATGGTATGTCATGTTCCGTTACACCGACTGGAAGGGAGAGCGCAAGCAAAAATGCAAGCGTGGCTTCACTACACGCGCGAAAGCGTTGGAATGGGAACGCGAGTTTTTACAGCAAAAATGCGCTGATGTGGATATGACCTTTGAGAGCTTTGCCCAGCTTTATGCAAAGGACATCCAGCCCCGTCTTAAAGAGAACACTTGGCTCACCAAAGACAGCATTATTAAGAAGAAAATCCTGCCGTGCTTTGCCAAAAGAAAGTTGTCGGAGATTACAGCAAAAAATGTTATCGATTGGCAGAACGAGATGCGTACCTTGAAGGACAAAAAAGGGAAACTCTATTCCGCAACATATCTCAAGACCATCCACAACCAGCTCAGTGCCATTTTTAACCATGCTGTGCGATTTTACGACCTTCGGCTTAATCCTGCGGCTAAAGCCGGAAACATGGGCATGGAGGAACGTAAGGAAATGCTGTTCTGGACGAAGGAAGAGTATCAACAATTCGCTGACGCCATGATGGATAAGCCGATTTCCTTCTACGCTTTTGAAATGCTTTACTGGTGCGGCATTCGGGTGGGGGAGTTGCTGGCTCTGACACAGAAGGATTTTGATTTCGATAAAGGCACCGTATCCATCAATAAATCTTACCAGCGGCTCAAAGGCAAGGATGTGATTACCCCACCCAAAACGAAGAAAAGCAATCGAGTGATTACAATGCCAGACTTTCTCTGCGGTGAGATGCAGGACTATATCAAAATGCTCTACGGTGCAAAGCCCACAGACCGCATTTTCCCCATTAGTAAGCATTATTTACACCACGAGATGGTGAGAGGCGCCAAGGCCACGGGCGTAAAGCGCATACGAATTCATGATATTCGTCACAGCCATGTATCACTTTTGATTGATATGGGATTCTCGGCGTTAGCAATCGCTGATCGTGTAGGGCATGAGAGTATCAACATTACTTATCGCTATGCCCACCTGTTCCCATCTAAACAGACGGAAATGGCAACACAACTGAACATACAACGCGAAGGAGGATTTTGATTATGTCACTAAAGGTATATGACGGCAAAGGCCGGTGGAGGAACAAAACAGTAGCATTCCGTATTTCGCCTGAGGAGGATGAACAGCTTGAAACCGCTGTCCGGCTCTCCGGCCTGACCAAGCAGGACTATATCATCCGGCGGCTACAAGACCGTGATGTAGTTGTGCAAGGCAATCCTCGTGTGTATAAAGCACTACGCAATGAACTCGCTTCTGTGCATGCGGAGTTGCAGCGAGTTGCATCAGGCCAGCTGGTTGACGATGAGTTGCTGGTCACAATTGAGCTGATTGCCATGACCATGGCGGGCATGAAGGGAGAGTGTGAATGAGCTCGATAAATGAAAAAGTGACCGCTCCTTTTGTGTCTGCTGCAACAGACAATAGGCAATCACTTTCTCCAAGTATTGAGACCAGCATATCTGAAAGAGAGCCGAAAATCAACAATGAATCTGATCTGGATGATTGGAACGATTTTCAGATGATTAGTTCACCGGACTATCTTTACACCATATCACTGACAGAGTTGTATGATACAGCGTATCGACCCAAGTTGAAGATTGTCGATAATCTCATATGCTCTGGTGCATATCTGTTTGCGGGAGCACCAAAGGTGGGCAAATCCTTTTTTATGGCTCAGCTCGGATACCATGTAAGCAGCGGTGTTCCGCTGTGGGAGCACATTGTCCATAAAGGTACGGTGCTGTATCTTGCTTTAGAGGATGATTATGCAAGGCTGCAAAAGCGTTTATCCCGTATGTTCGGCTTGGACGGTATTGACAATTTTCACTTTGCTACCCATGCCAAAAACTTGCGAGAAGGTCTTGACGGACAGCTAAAAAAGTTTATAAGCGAGCATCCACAGACCAAACTGATTATTATAGATACCCTTCAAAGAATCCGAGAGGTCGGCGGCGAGAAATACAGCTATGCCAGCGATTATGAAATCGTAACCCGGCTCAAGCAAACGGCAGACCAGTATAACATATGTATACTGCTCGTCCATCATACACGTAAGCAAAGTGCGGATGATTGTTTTGACACAATATCCGGCACCAACGGACTTCTCGGAGCTGCGGATGGCGCTTTCATCATGATGAAAGAAAAGAGGACAGACAACAAGGCGGTGCTGGATATAGTTGGGCGTGATCAACAAGATCAGCGACTATACCTTTTGTTTGACCGTGAACGCTGCGTGTGGCAGCTTACAAAAACGGAAACAGAGCTGTGGAAAAAACCGCCTGACCCGCTGTTGGAATCTGTTGCGAAGTTGCTCACGCCTGAGTCTCCTGAATGGGTTGGCAGCGCATCTGATTTGATTGATAGATTGGATGAGATAGATATTCAACCCAACGTGCTGACACGAAAACTGAATATCAGCACAGATAGTTTGTGGAATGAGTACGGCATACGAATTGAAACCAAACGTACTCACGCCGGAAGAATGGTTAAGCTCATCCTTGAGAGATTGGAGCCGTGACCATCGTGTCGGTCGTGTCGATATTATTGAAAGTGGTTGCAGTATGAAAAATACCGTCACTATCGTCACGACCGACACAGGGGGGAGGGATTACTATGTAAAAACAATTTGGTGGCTTCAGAACAAAAATGATTATTACAGAAAGGACTTACGAGATGACAAGAATAAAAATCGGAGTTGATAACGGCAACTACAACACCAAATCTTCAGAACGGATGCTATACGCTTCAGGATTTGCCACTGGCGACAGGGAGTTCATCACTAGTGATATGCAGCTATTCTATGAGGACGCATACTATGCCATTGGCGGAAAACGTATGAACTTTCAACAGGACAAGACCAAAGAGCAGGATGCCTTTATACTAACGCTTCCGGCAATCGCAAACGCAATGAAAGCGGCGGGTACAATGTATGCTGATATATTGCTCGGTGTAGGCTTACCCATAGACGTTTATGGATCGCAAAAGAATACTTTTCGCCAATACTTTCTGCGGGATGATTTGTTCTTCCGGTTTGAGGAAGGGGATTACCATTGCAGGATTGACGACTGCAAAGTGTTTGCTCAGGGTCATGCCGCGCTCTGCAAGTACTATCAGCAGTTAAAGGAATACAATAACATCACCCTTGTGGACATCGGAGGATACACCGTGGATGTTATGACCCTGCACGATTTCAAAGTGGACAGAGGAAGTTGTGCCAGCCTGCGCATGGGGACGATTACGTTGTTCAATGATGCTCGCGGTGAACTGCAGCAGGAGAACATTATCTTGTCGGACGTGCTAATCGCTGACGCTATGCAGGGACGTATCCAGCACGCTGAAAAAGAGAAAATCCGAGTTATCGTAGAGCGTCAAATGCAACGGTATCTGAAGGAACTGCTTAACGCCTTACGCGAACGCGGACTAGACCTGAAATTGCCCATTGTGTTTGCGGGCGGTGGCGCAGAACTGCTGGGGCATCGGCTTCATTCGCGGGAGATCAACACCATCGTTATCCTGGACCGCTTCGCCAACGCCGAAGGCTATAAGCTTCTGCTGGGGTGAGGATATGCGAGAGAGACGGTATCTGACGTTCGACATGGAAAACCCGCGTCATCGGGAAGCTTTAGCACTTTTCTCGACCCAGTCCGGAAAGCGGCGCAGTGAATATGTGGTGGACTGCATCATCAAGGTACAAAATGAGAATCGTTTGGTGCAAACAATACAGCAAACCATCACGGGAGCGTTAAAGGGTATTTCATTTTCTACTCCCACAGCGGAAAATAAAACTGCATCTTTGCAGACAACAGATAACATAGCGGAACTGCCAGACGTGCTGTTGTCGTCGTTGGAAGAGATATGATCCATGATGGTTCATGTTTGGACAACAAGCAACAAATATTTGCACCTTTATGGTGCAATATTTGTTTTCAGCAGTTGGATTCGTGTGGAGGCATAGTAGAATACCGAGGTTTCTCAAGCCTCGGAGAACCCCGCGGGAGCGCCCACATGACATCTTTCTGCTCGTCTGAAAGTTTTATGGTGGGAAAAACACTTCCTGTGGAAGTGTCAGTCCCTCAAGTGTCGATTTACGAAAGGTGATTACTGTTATGGCTAAGATTGATCGTATGATCGTAAAAAAAGGCATGTATTTTGCCAATCATCAGATGCAATGTTCCAGCAAACCTGCTAATAGAAGTCAAGCCCTAAAATGAAAAAACATGAAAATATATATTACAGGAAAAAGAGTATAGCAAAGCTGGCCTGGTATAAACAAACCAGCCGAAACAGGTATTAAGACGTCGTAAACGCCTATGCGCTTTGGGTATCGCTGTTCGCTACTTTGTCCATACACTCCTTAACGCGAGCATAGTAAATGCGTAAAAACTTATTTGCCCCTGCAACCATATAAACATAGAAATGCTTGCCCTCGGCACGTTTCTTGCTCATGAACTGGAACACAGGATCATTTAAAGGTGCCGTTCGCAAAATAATGCTGCAAACCTGAAAAAGTGTACTGCGCAAATGTGGTGAACCGCGCTTTGATACGCGCTGTGAGCTTGCCTCAAAGGCACCTGATTGATAAGGAGGCGCATCCACACCTGCAAATGCTACTAGAGCGCCTTTATGCGTAAATCGGCTGACATCCCCTATTTCTGCAATGAGCTGTGAACCGGTTATGCTTCCGGCTCCGTGCATTGACATGACGACAGGATATTCTGGCAGTAAGGAGGCAAGGCGGCTCATTTCATTACGCAAGGCGAATAGAGTATCATACATCGCATTAAGACTGGCAATACTTTGGGTTATCAGTAGCTTAACTGATTCGGCTTTGGGAAGCGTAGCCACGCCAGCACGGGCAGACGTATGTATTTTGAGTGCGTCATTCGCGTTGAAACGATAACCTGTTCTTTTGCACCAGCTTTTGTATTGCTCTGTAAACGCATTGACAGACAATTTTGAAACGCAGTCCCTGTGCCAAAACCTTGCTGCGAAATCAACCCATTTGAAATGACCATTGGATACTCGTGGATAGCTATCAAACAGCACGTTTGCGCCTGGGAAAACCTGATCGAGCTGTGAAATGAGGCAGTTCCGTAATGCACAGGCTGATTTTATGCAGCGGTTATATACGCGGCTTTGTGATTTTAGCAGCTGCCTTGTTTCATCTTCAGCAGTGTACTCTCTCAGATCTGCCCAATACGTAAGGGCATAGTTAGCGATTTTCAACGCGTCCGCCTTGTCAGTCTTAACTTTTCGAATGGTGTTACCCCCGAAATTATGGATGAGCATTGCGTTGACTACGCTGATAAAGAAACCGGCCTCTTTCAGTGCCAAGGCAATAGGTCGCCAGTACATTCCTGTGTGCTCCATCACTATACGAATGTTACCTCCTGCCTCTTTCAGGAGCTTTACAAGCTCTGAAAGGCTATTGGCTGAGTGTTTAACCACGAATGGCGCCACTAACACTTCGCCCCCAGGACGACGGACAGCGACTGTACTTTGGCCTTTCGAGACATCAATGCCAACCGCTGTTATGGGTTGTTGGTCCATAGGCATCCTCCTTGTGAGTTGAGTTTTGTAATCGGTAACCACCTGTTTTCTCACTGCCTATTCAGCTTGATGTGTGACACGAACGTACGGACGAGATGCCGCATTGGTTCTACCTGCTCAAATCGAACGCTGCAACAAGGGGATGGTTGACAGTTTGCTAGACGGGCGTAATAAGCCCAAGCACTGGAACGTCAAACCAATTACCCCTTCATTGTAGCTTAAGCATGAGAAAGTGTTAAAGCATGACAGGCGGCCATGCCATAACCCTCATGTATTGGTGTATCAAGCACTGGATTTGTGTGACCACAAATCCGCCCGTAAGGGAGACCCTTAAACCCCTATGAAAAGGAGAGTTTTTTATGAGAAAACGTACACACCGGATATGGGCACATTTATCAGACCATGAATATGAATCATTTCATTCTCGTATTAAAAAATCCGGATATTCTCAGGAAGCGTATCTGCGTGCTCTTATCAAAGGCTACGTTCCGAGAGAGCTGCCTCCCGCAGAGTATCACGCCATGATGAGTGAGTTACGCATCATCGCAAACTTCATGCGTCAGATCGCTGCTCGAGCTAATGCCACGAGCTACATACACGCAGAAGAATATGATAAAAATCTGCAGGCACTACTTGATGTTATACTGCAGATACAGGCGGCTGTTGTGCTGCCTGAGAGGATAGATATATCCTTGAACTAAATATAAGGAACTGAGGAGCGGGTCGACAATGGAACCTACACGACTTTCACAATTATATCATTTCCGACCTGTTTTTCGTTTCCTGCTCTATAGTAAAGGCCCCATATTCCTTAAGATGCTGAGCAGAAGGCCTTTGATTATTTAGGTTAGTCTGATTAACGATTTTTCTATCATCAAAATGCACTATATCAGGATTAAAAGTTGAAGCTTACATCGTCCCAGCTATATCTTCTACCTTGATATCCTTGAGGAATGAAAATCCAATTATGAGCAGTGCGATTGCACCCGCGAATGAAAATATGTACTAGACAGCCGCGGCTGGCGCAGCTGCATCAGTATCTGCGATTATGGGAGCAACGCCCATCATAATGACATATACCCAGACAGGAACGACAAGATTGCCCAGTGCAGTGCACAGACCCATCATGAAGTGAGCGCGGGATTCAGGCACAGTTAAAATCATGCCAAAGATGGATGCAGAGAGAACAAAAAAAGAGAAAACTCGAGTAATCGTAGAGCGCCAAATGCAACCTTCTTCATGTTCTGCACTGCCGCAGTCAAAAGGCATTGCATGGAAACCTTAGTAAGCCCATGCATTCGGCAATATTTACAAGCGAATAAAAGAAGGGGTTGCCGATACTTAATTTCTTGTGTTACATTATTCATGATACGAGACTGGGTCCCCTCAATAGTGTTTGTGCGGCTAACTCAGCAATACTCCATAAGTCAGCTCCTGCATCTTTTATAATAAAGGCTCATTGTTCAATATGTATTGTAGTCCTACACAACCTTTATTGTGTTTTTCAGAAAGATAATTGATACAAGATCTTCTTTTATGCTATATTGATTATTGTAAAATATAACAATTATCAACCATAATTCTTTTAAAGGATGTCAACATGCAGGAAGACAAGAGCTCAACGTTAAGGACAAGTACGCTTTTCCGCCGATTGTTTAAAACAGCCGACATCAAAGGTTTTATAGAAAAAAACGAAGTAGACATGCAAACGCCAATCTTTCATGACTATATCGAACAGTTGCGCAACGAACGCGGAGAAAAGAAAAGCGAAATAGCAAACCGAGCTTCTATCGAAAAGGCATTTTGTAATCAGCTTTTCAACGGGACGCGGAAACCTTCCAGAGATAAGGTTATTCAACTGGCTTTCGGCTTCGGACTTGATCTGGAAGGAACTCAGAAAATGCTCCAGATTGCGCAAAAAAACCCTCTATATCCTCGTCTAAAACGGGATGCCGCCATCATCTATTGTATCAATCGCCTTTTCAATATTGATGAAACCCAAGGCTTGCTGCACGATCTTGGATTACAGATACTTGGGGATATATGATTATGGATAGAGAAATTATAAATGATTTTCTTAAAGGATTTGACGACAACTATTATCCCAAGAATTTTCTGGAAAAATATGAGCCTGTGGAATGCCTTGCGCAAAATCAGATGGGGGAGACACTGCTCGTCAGGGATCGCTTCGATACCGATTATATTGCAAAGTGCTATACCGATGCCTCTTTATTATCTCAAACTTCAGAAAATGAACTGCTGAAGAAGCTCCACCATAGCGGCTTGCCTGAGCTCGTGGAGGAGTTTCAAAACAAAAATATGCTCTGTGTTGTACGTCAATATGCGCGGGGTATCCCGTTAAGCCGGCTGGAAGAACCGCTTTCGGAAACGCAGATCATTAATGTCGGCATTCAACTATGCGAAATACTCGCCTATCTTCATGGGCAAAAGCCACCCATCATTCACCGGGACATCAAACCGCAGAATATTGTAATTGACGAAAGCGGAAAAGTTACGCTGATCGACTTTGGTATTTCGCGTGAGTATGACGAATCCGCACGGGCAGACACCGTTTTCTTCGGCACGCAGGAATTTGCGCCGCCCGAACAATATGGGTTTTCTCAAACCGATAATCGTGCTGATATATTTTCTTTGGGCGTAGTACTTGCTTGGCTATTGACAGGACGCACATCATTGAAGGCTTTACGCTTAAAGAATCGTAGGCTGGAGCACATAGTACGCAAATGTATGGCATTTGCGCCGAAAGATAGATATCGTGATGCGGAACAAGTCAGAAAGGCGCTTCAAAACGCCGACGGGCACAAAAAGAAGAAGATGCTGTTGGTGCTAGGCATTGCACTTGTATCATTTACCATGCTGACTGCAGGCTTTGCTGTCGGAAGATTTACCGATATCAGACCTCCTGTGTTTTATAACAATTCATACGCATACTTTTCTGAGCCACTCATAGAGAAGGCTGTGCGGCTTCAGCTGGGAAAGGCGGAAGGCGAGCCAATCACCACCGAGGAACTTGATAAAGTTACGGAGCTGTATATATATGCCGATCAGGCGGTGAAAACGTTAGACAACTATTACAACGTGCGGCCTCAGGTGGAGAGCGGCACCATTGCTGCGGGAAACATAAGACTCAGTAATATTAACGATATAATAAAACTGAAAAACCTTCAAAAGCTAGGCCTTGGCCGTCAGGATATAACCGATATATCTGTACTCGAACGGCTAAAAAACCTTAAGTTTCTTGATATCATAGAATGTCCGATAGAAAGTATCCAGGTTGTAGGGCAATTATCCAATCTGGAGCATTTTGCATTGAACAGCTGGGATTATGTAACGGATATATCGCCGCTGTCCAGGTGCCCGAAACTGAAGGAACTTGTGCTTACGAACTGCAGGGCAGAAGATTATTCAGCGCTAAGCAAACTAGGCGATATCGAATATCTGCATATGGAAGGGATAGAACCGAAAAAGTTTTTACCGTATTTGCAGGGCAAAAGAGTCAGGCAGCTCAAAATCGGATATACTTCGATTGATTCGATCTCCTCACTCTCTGGTATCGATGGACTGGAGGAACTGATGATGTACCGGATGCAGCTTGCGTCGTTGGAAGGTATTCAAAGCTTCACTGGACTTACTTATGTTTGGCTCAACGGTATGCCCAATCTTGATTTATCTCCTCTTAGATCGCTTCCGTATTTGAAGACCGTTGTTATAAGTGAAGATATGATTAAGGCAGTAAAAGCGTTAGAAGGAACGGGCATCGAAGTCATATACGAGTAAAATAATTTGATATGTAAAAGCCTAGAAGTGTGCAGACAGCACACCATTAGGCTTTTTTGTTTGCTATGATTGTCATAGATAATTGTAATAACCAAGCCCTGTTATGTGCGTTAGAAACATCGACCCAAATTAATCGTAGGGGGAAACTTCATGAAAAAGGTGCTTTTTTTTCTGACTGCTGTCGTTATAGCTTGCGTGGCGTGCGGCTGCGCAGTACATACAGACCCAATGGGGGAATACGCAAAGCTCGATGATAAAGACGACGTGGAAGGTATCACCCGCCTGATAGACGACCTGATAAGGGCAAAGGATTATACAAATGCGGGCGCGATTCTCACCAAGGTGGGCAAGGCTAATCATATGTATATATACAAATACGAATATGAACCTATGCTAAAAGAATATGTATAACTACGCCATCAGCCATTATTTCAATACAGGGAAGGACACAAATGAACAATTTGCACTGATGCGCACTTATCATGAGCTGCTCTATAATCACTTTGCCGACACACAGGCTGCACTGGTGCATGTGGGAGACCAGCAGTCCATGCGTTTATTGACATCCGAAGGCGAATTTATATTCCAATGCGGCACGGATGCAAAGGGGAAAGCTCTCGTATACATCGCACCACGGTATAAACCGGAAGAGGAAGTGAAGCTGGGGCTTACAGCGGCGCTGCCGGAAGAACTACTGCCATCCTCCCTGGATGAAGTGGAATATGTGGTGGTTCTTAGATATAGGACAAAAATCGTGGGTACATACAGCAACGGAGGGACGGCAGAAAAGGTATTGCTTGAGATCAGCGTGGTGCATTACCCGGACGGTGAAGTGCTAAAAACATACCCTGTAATTGAAGGAGATGACCCGCCCGAAACCATCAACATCACAGAAGGAGACAGACAAGGGGAAATAGGTGACGATCCCAGCGGAGCGGCAATGGCGCCGGTGCTTGCGGAGGCCTTTGATTATATTCTGGAACTGCAGTAAACATTCAAGAAAAACTACGAAGAAGATGCTTGCTGGAACATGAAGTTATAAAAACAATAAAAGTAACCGAAAAGCTGAAAAGTGTGCAGGCTGCACACCATTCGGCTTTTTTTCTTGTTAAAATTTAAGTATCAATTACTTATTACGATGTTAGCAACAAAGCGAAACGGTGACGTATCTGCACCAAACGGAGGACACACATTATGAAAGAAGTGATATCTACTGGCGATTTGCTTAAAAGCCTTTATCGATCAGAAAATATAGAAGATTACTTCAATCACAGCGAAATAGGACTGCCATCGTTTTCAGAGTATATTAACGACGTGGAGATCACAACGCTTTAAGGGATTGAAAACCTGGTGAATCTTAATAATGTGGGAGTATGGAATATGCCGCAAATTGATCTTTCTCCTCTTACCACGCTGCCAAATCTTGAAACCGTTACGTTCACAGAGGATATGCGCGATGCCGCTCAGGCGCTAACGGGAAGCAATATAGATTATATACCGGTAATATACTAATAAAAAAAACAATTTACGTAAAAAAAGCAACAAAGGTGTGCAGACTGCACACCTTTCACTTTTATAATTTGCTATAATTCTTTTATCATATTGATTTCACATAAACGGCTAATCGCTTTAATTCAGGAAGTGCACATTCGCATGATGGGTTACATTCAACAACGTAAGGAGACGGCCATGGAACAGTTGGAGATTATAAACATGGACGGGAGCAGTAGCGGAGTATATAAAGACCGTAAAGAGGTGCATAGGGACGGAGATTTGCATGCCAGCGCTCACGTATGGGTCATTCGGGAAGGTTCGGATGGAAACGACTTTTCCGTTCTGCTGCAGAAGCGAAGCCCCGATAAGGATGCATTTCCGAATTGTTTCGACACCTCCTGCGCGGGGCATGTCGCCAAAGGAGAGACATATGAGACAACCGCGAATAGAGAGCTTGAGGAAGAGCTGGGCATAAAGTCGGGAGAGGGACTTGAATTTCTGTTTGATCAGCATGTAAGCTGGGAAGCCGAATTCCATGGATCGAGATTTATCAACAACGAAATCGACCGAGTGTATGTATTAAAAGTAAATGATATTGATCTGGAGCGGTTTCAAAGGGAAGAAATCTGCGGCCTTTATTGGCAGAAAGCTGGTGACGTGCTGGCAGCATTGCGAGCAGGAGACCCCCGTTATTGTATACAAACCAACATATTTGAAAGGCTTATGGAAAAGATGACAGCGAGGGATTGACCAAAGATGTATAGAAAGTTGCCCCCTGCGGCGCTATTGCGGGTGAAAGGGGTTAATGCAAATGGAGGTTCATTGTGGAGAAGAAAATGTCCACCGGCGATTTACTCGAAAGCCTATATAAAACGAAAAATATCAATCAGTATGTTGATCAAATGAACATGCCTGAGCTGCCTTCATTTTCAGATTACGTCAGGGAACTATGTCAAAACAGCGGAAAGACACCGCAGCATGTTATCAAGCGGTCCGGCATTGAGCGTACATACGGGCATCAAATTTTCAACGGTACTCGAAAACCATCGCGCGACAAGGTGATTCAGCTTGCTTTGGGGTTTGGACTGAATGTTGAGAAGACACAAAAAATGCTTAAAATCGCTGAAAAGGGAGAACTGTACCCCCGCATAAAAAGAGACGCAATGCTGCTGTACTGCATCGCGCATGGCATGGAGTATGCGGAGACACAAAATGCACTTAAGCATTTCGAACTTCAGCCCCTCGGAAAATAGGGATTATGCATATGATGGTCTCGACAGAAGGAGAGGATGCAATATGGAATATTCTTTATTAGTGCTGGCTGTGTTATGCATACCAGCGATTTATGCTTTTGTGTCAATAAGACGATTTAATCGCAATTTGTCAAAAAAACGCGACCTGGAGATGTGTCCTCATTGCGGCGAGGTTGTTAATTATAAGGATGTGCATTCTTATTACGACGAAGGCTGTTCGATCTGCCACGGAACAGGGCAGGGCAATGGCGCGTATACCGGGGACTCAGGAGAATGTACATGCAAGCATTTTGTAAATGTTTGCCCACATTGCGGAGGCGAGATGTGAGCAACCGTGCCATTCTGGATGACCCGGCCGTAGCCGGAATATATAAAATGCATAAGGAGGCGGGCAAGCTGGAAACCCGCGCCCGGGACATTGAGGAAAACGGCACGGAATTCGTACCGCCCTGCGACTCGAATTTTGAAGGAAAGTATTGCGAGGGATGTCGCCACTATGAAGCATGTTTCGGCAACGATTCAAAATACCTATTTGAAGCGGCATGGCAGGCCTACCGCAAAACGGAGGAGCTTATCCGGCGTGAAGTGGAAAAGTCGGATAGCGAAGGCGCCAACGCGGTACTAGCGCAGATACTGATGGATATTCACATCCACCCGAATTCCGGCCTTGAACAAGATACGATAACGTTGTGGGAGGCTCAGTATCTTTGGCTTAAGCTGTATTTCAATACGCAAAAGGATTGTTATCTGGAAATGGCGCGCATGTGCGAAGGCTTCCGTACCGCTTACGCGGTGTTATCAGACGAGCAGTATGACGAGGATGACAATTGACCGGGAGGTATTGCGAATGTTGAGGAGGCAGGCATGAAAAGGCTTATTGGACTCGTGGTTGAAATATTGCTGGGCTTGCTGGCATTGACGGTGGGCGGTATTATACTAACGGGTTTCGGCTGGCTGATATTCCTGCGGGGTGAGGGCGTGCCCGAATGGTTTGGGATACTCTGGGTAATTACAGTGGGCGCGGTGCTAGCAGGCTTCGCTATTTTCGGCATCGTGAAAGGCGCAGCCGCGATCAAAGAAAGAGTCTTACATGAAAGAACAAAACGGAGAAACAATCTGATCTGCACGGAACAAGGCCACGACTGGAACGGGTGTAGGTGTCGCCGTTGTGGGAATCAACGAAACGAAAACCATGACTGGGTGATGAGGATTTGTCCGGCGTGTGGTGGAACGGGTTTCCTCCCCTATGTTGATTGCGGTCTCAGCTATGGCGATCCGGATTACGGGAACCCAGATCCGCAAGGGCCTCCCTGCGGGTGTGACAGGCAGAAGTGGCTGCAGTGCACCATCTGCGGGCAGGAAAAGGAACTATGACGATGGGACTGGCGGAATGCTGGCACAAGCTCAGAGAAGCATGCCAGCTCTGGAAGGTGGAAAAAACAGAGGACAGTCAGTGCATGATGCGCATGTGGCGGAAAAGCACGTACGAGGATGTGCGCTTTGAGGTTGTCAATAAGCTGCAGGACCAGGGTTGCATGGCGGTGATCGCGCAGGGCGACCCGAGCAGCAGCGTGCGTGCCGAGGCGGTAAAGCGGCTGGAGGACAAAGCGCTGCTGCGGCACATCTCCCTGACGGACAGCAGCGATTTCGTGCGCACTATGGCGCGGGTGCACTTTGAATATGCGGGGCCGGAGCCTTGGCTTTCCGCGGAGGATGACGAAGAGTTAAGGCACATGATCATTGATTATCTGATAAAATACGCTTCTCCCGCAAACGGGGCGGACACTGCAGAGGGTGAAACATATGAGCACGATCGAAGAAACAACCGTATTCTGCGCCGCATGCGGGCGGCAAAGTGAACAGCAAAGGCTGACGTCGTTCAGCACATTTTCCGGGTCCGATCTCGATTTCCGCCCGGCGGAGATGCTGCGTTCCACAATGAACTACTGGATCATGGCGTGCCCGCACTGCGGCTATGTCGCCGAGGATATCGGCAAGTGGCCGCGCGTTAGGCGCAATACGCTGGATCGGCTGTACGCGTACGCGGATAAGGCGCTTCCCAAGCTGGCGTACCTATTCCAGAAGCGCGCTTTGCACTGTGAGCATCAAAAAGATATACGAGGCGCAATTCGCGCATACCTTTGCGCGGCGTGGGTATGCGACGATGCCGGTGATGAAGACCGTGCAAAGCAAATGCGGGCGAAATGCCTTCAATTAACGCAACGGAGAATGAAACATTGCCGGAGGCGCGATTGGAACCGGTACGCGATGCTGACGGCAGACCTGCTGCGGCGCATAGGCGTCATAAAGGAACTGCTCACCATGGACACAACCGACAAGCGCATGGGCGGCACCACAAAAAGGGCGATCATATGTCAGCAGGTGCTTGTGCGGCATAACGATTTTGCGCCGCATTGTTGCGAAGAATTCGATCTAGAGATGGAATAGGGAGGCGCTGCATGAGGCTGTTTCAACCGGAATGGATGTCCGGTGATTACTGTAAAGCGGAACGGGCGATACAGAGGGTTAAAAGCCAGACTGTGCTTTGCCATGCGGCACGCGAAGCGCCTGATATGCGTATCCGAAAAGAAGCCATTGAGCGGATGGAGGATGCTTCGATGCTGATGGAACTGGCCAGAGACACGGGGCCGGAAGGCATTGGTGAACAAGCGGTTGACCGGCTGCTGGAGATTGAACCGTTTGCAAGCGCATGGTGTGATATCTGCATGACCAACGGGAGAGCCACCATACATAATACATTGCTTCAAGATTGCCTCGCCTATGTTTCGCGGTATGGAACCGTGATACTGCGCCGCAAAGCGGCGGGTTTTGTGACGGATCAGGCGCTGCTGAAATGGATATACGAGAATGACAAAGACGAAGCGGCGCGTGTGAATGCGCTGGTTCGGATAGACGATCAGGACTATCTGCAAGCTGTATTCGAGGCGGCGGATTCCGAAGACCTGCGTTTGTGCATTGCTATTTATATGCAAAATCCCGCGTCCGCGGCATGGATGGCGCGTAATACCGAAAAGCCCTATACATGCATCAAAGCGCTCCGCAAAACAGGTGATAAGGCGCTTGGCGCAGAGATTATGGGGCAGACGCTGCACCTAGCGGTATGCGAAGAGTGTGCCGGAATGGTGAATGCGGCCGATATCACAGATGACTGGCGGCTTGCCGTGCTGGCGCTGTGCGGGCCGGAGGAGGTGCGTGCGGATGCAGTGTGCAGGATTCAAGATTTTACTGTGTTCGAGCGCATCGCAGCGTGCAAACACAGCCAGCGTTTTCCCGTAAAACACGAGTGGGAAAACATTGGCGTAAAGGCTGCGGAATACGGTCTTTCCCATGAGACGATTCCGGCGTTTCAATCCCCCGAATTTTTGAGGGCTGTCGCTTTAAATCCGAATATGCCCAATAAGCTCAGCGTACAGGCCGTCAGCCGAATTGCCGATGAGCGTATACTGCTGGCGCTGGCTAAAGGAGCCAATGCGCGCGAGGTGCGGGAGGAAGCCCTCCGGCGCATAACGGATGTAGAAATACTTTATACAGTGGTCAGAGCAGATATGCCGCGCAGCTTCACGCCGGAAATATGCACACGGCTGGACGAGTTGGATGCAGACTGGCCGCTGCGGCTGGATGACGACGTGGTAAAAGCGCTCGTTAAAACTGTTTCGTGTAACAGGGCGGATGAGAGATTCGACATGCGGTATATTGGTTCGGTGCTGAAACGGGTATACCAAAGGGGACGTATTCAAACGGAGATTAAAGGTTTAATGAACAAACCGATTGCTCACAGCGACCATCATGGCAAGGAGTACCGTAGTGCGTCGTGCCATAACGATGAAGGTTATACTTACTTTACGCTGGACTGAGAACAAAACTGAATAAACAGCGGAGTGGTCGGAAAGAGTTGCGCGCGGTGAAGGGAAAACAGGCGGAAACCAGCAAGGAGGATACAATGGGCCTTTTCAAGCCGGGATGGATGTCGGAGAACTTTAAAAATGCATTGGCGGCGCTGAACAAAGTTCAAAAGGAAGCAACACTTCGCGACGCGGCATTGAATGCATCCAATCATTATATTCGCGAGGAAGCGGTAAAACGGATTTGGGACTGCCAGCTAATTCTAGATGTGATAAACACGCCAAAATTAAGCGTCCCGCGCGAAGCAGCGATCAAACGCCTCAGGGCAGTGGAGCCGCTTTGCCGCGTGTGGGACGGCCTTGAAAAGATGGATAAGCGGGCGATCGAAAGTGACGCGAAGTTGCAAAGCTGTTTGGCCGCCGTAGCTCGGTACGCGGGGGGGTACGGGCTGCGCCGCAAGGCAGCGGCGCATCTGGCAGATCAGGCGACACTCAAGTGGCTGGCTGCGAAAGACCTGGATCAAGGAGTACGCATGATCGCGCTGGAGAGGGTCAATGATCCGCAATACCTGAATGAAGCGTTCGACTCGGCGGATGACGAAGATATCCGTCTGGCTGCAATAGCCAATATGACGGATACCGGCCGTGCGGTCAAGCTGGCACACACTGCGCAGAAGGCACACATTTGCACCGGTGCAGTGAAGAAAGCGGGTGACCCGGCACTTGCACTGGTAATCATGGACCAAACGTTGAATGAATACATACTGCGTGAATGTACAAAGCTGGTAAGCCCGGAAGACCTCGAAGACGATCGGCAGCTGGCGTTGATGGCGCTGAGCGGGCCGGAGGAGGCGCGTGTTCAGGCCAAAAGCCGCATCCGGGATTTTGGGGTATTTGAGCGCATCGCCATGCACGACGGCCCGGAACGGTTTCCATCCGAATACCAAACGAGTTTTCTGTGTTCGGATGCACTGAAATATGTGTCGGGGGACGAGGCGCTACTGCGCGTCCACCATGGCGCTAAGGACAGCGAGATCAGCGAGAACGCACTGCTGCGCATTGGCAGACTGGATACGATGCTTTCGCTGTTTGACAACAACCCAAAGCGCTACAGAGACCGAAAATTTTTCGAGCGACTCGACGAAATCGATAAAGACTGGGTACAAAAAGCCGGTAACCGTACCGTGGAGGGTTTGGCAGGGATACTGGCGGAGAATACGGCGGACCAGCGGTTCGATTATACTCATATTGCAGCCGCGCTGAGGCGCATGTACGGGAAAGGACATGCGGTGCAGCATATCGCCGCGCTTAAAGGGACTGCCGTATCTCACAGCGATTCCAGCGGGAAGGTAAACCGTGATAAGGGCTGCCACGAGGACGGAGGCTTTACCTATCTGGAACTTGACGATATAAAGCCGGATATCGATCCGGTGATATTCAGACGTCAAAACAATAGGGACGTAAACGACGCGCTGCAGGATCTGCAGGCGGTCACAAGCCAGTTGGCATTAAAGGAAATCGCACTGGACGGCGATGTTGCGCCGAGAATACGCGCGGCGGCAGCCCGTCGAATCACGGACGAATATACGCTGCTCGACGTTGCGCTGAAGATCGAGATGCCGGAGGAACAGGATTTCAACCTGCACACGATTAAAAACCCGGATATGTTACTGCTTGTCGCCAACGACGCAAAAGACCTGCGGATACGCAAACAGGCGCTAAAGCGTATTCATGACGCGAAAGCGCTTTTTAAATTAGTAAGCGCCAATGTGCAAAATAGCTTTAAGCCCGAGATCTGCGAGCGCCTGAGCGAGTTGGATGCGGATTGGGCGCAGCAGCTTGACGACGCGGCGGTTAAAACGCTCACCTGCGTTATCGCGAACAACAAAAAGGATGAGCAGTTCGACTACCGACATTATGCGGCTGCGCTAAAAAGCATATACCGGCAGGGACGTGCAAAAGCGGCCATTGAGGGATTGCATGGAAAAGCCGTGGCGCACTTCGACTATACCGGAAAGGAATATCGCGATAAATGGTGCCATCAGGACGGGGATTACATCTACTTTGACTTGTTGCCGAAACCTGAAGAACATGTCCCCGCGGTAGTGCCGGAAACGAATGCGGAAGACCGCATCCCATATTACGAAAAGGAGCTTAGGGAACAGATGGCAGCACTCGATGCGATCACCAGCCCGGAAGAGTTAAAAAAGCTTGCGCTTGATACGTATATGCCGCTGCTGATGAGGGAGGAAGCCGTCCGGCGCATTGCTGACGAGGATACGCTGATGGACATAGCATTGAACCTTGAAAAAGCGGATATGGATATGAAGCGAATCACCGATCCGGATAAGCTGCTGATAATCGCCCGGGAGGCGAAGGCGCTGAACGTACGGAAAGAGGCGTTGCGGCGCGTTACCGACGCGAAGGCGCTTTTTGAGACCGTGATTTCTGATATCCCGCGCTATTGTACGCCTGAAATCTGTTCGCGTTTGGACGAACTTGACAAGCGTTGGGCATGGCGGCTGAATGACGTAGCGGTCGTGAAGATGATCTCCATCATTGCGGAAAACGAAAAGGACGAGCAATTCGACTACCGACCCGTGGCGACGGCGCTGAAGCGGGTCTACGCAGCGGGTCGTTTTTCCGGAGCCATAGAAGGGCTCGAACAAAAAGCCATATCCCATGTGGACGTGCAAGGCAAAGCATACCGGGACGAATGGTGCCACATGGACGAGGGGTATACATATTTCAATCTGACGAATGAGATGTAGGGGCATAGACTGTTCAGACCCGTTTGGGAAAATAGAGATAATCCCGACAAAGCACTGAGGGCATATCGCGAATGAAAAGCCAGAAGGCTTAAGCTGATTGCTCCTGACGAGCTGACCTGCGATACCGCAAAGGCCGAGACGATAGGCCATATTGTGGACGAGGATATGTTGCTGAAGCTCGGCCTGGCGGTGGGAACGCTGTCCAGAAGCGTATCCATGGCGCTGACCGGGATGATGAAGCGGCTGCAAGTCCCGAACAAACTGCTGGTGCCGATTGCACAGGCCGGGGAGTCCATCGTGCGGTGAACAGCGATGGACAGGATCAACGATCCGGTGGCTCTCGCGCAGATCGCGCAGCAAAACAGGGATGTATTCAGGCCATACTGTCCGGAAAGGTGCGGATTTGCTGCTTCGCATATGCCGGGAGGATAGGGACGCTGAGGTACGGCGAGCCGCTATACAAAAACTTTCGTCTCCGGGGCTGCTTGCCGGTTTTCTGGAGGAAGAGCAAACACTCTCAAGGTATGTGGGCTGCCGACTTGTTCAGGAAAGCGCTCATGGGGAAGCGGATTGGATCACAGAGATAGACGAAGCCGCGTTCCAGTAGCTGACCGATCACTGCTTTGAACGCAAATCCGTTGACGCATGCACTTTACTGCAACATATATACCGGAGCGGGAGGTTTCAGGAACATATTACGCGGCTGAACGGACACGTGATTCGTGAAGAAGAGCATAACGATTCGGAGTCCCACTATCAGGACCTTGGCGACCATGTGGATTTCGGACATTCCGACAGTATGATACCGCCCGAGTTTTTTACGATTGAATAAAGGAGACAAAATGGAACATACATCCGCTTTTTGCCCCTCCAACTTCATGCTCGTGCCCACAGCGGCCTGCCAGGCCTCGTGTACCTATTGCTTCGGCCCCAACCGGGGCGAAACCATGACGCGTGAGGTGGCAGATAAAGCTCTTGATTTTATGGAACGGATCGCGCCTGAAGAGGGAAACGTACGCGTCACATTTCACGGCGGCGAACCGCTGCTGGCCGGACCGGAGTTTTACGAATACATATTACCAAAGCTGCAGCAACGCTTCGGGCGTAGGCTGCGCCTTTCCATGCAGAGCAACCTTATCGCGATGGATGAGCATATGGCACAGCTCATCCGAGGTTACCAAATAGCAGTGGGCACGAGCATAGACGGCGATGAGGCGATGTGTGATGTACAACGTGGAAAAGGGTACTACGCCGCCAACGAGCGCGGGCGGTCGGTGCTGCTGCAATATGGCGTGGAGGCCAGCCGCATCTGCACATTTACTCACGAATCCGCGGGAGAGGCGGAGCGCGTATTCCGGCATTACGCAGGCAGTTTGCGCAGTGGTATTCCATATGCTTTACACGGCGCGGTACGCGCACTTGGCCGCGAAACTGACGCGTATACTGTGGCCGTAGCGGACATGACCAAAATTATGCTGGACACTCTGGCAGCGTATAAAAACAATATGCGGCAGACAAGGGTATCGACGCTGGACTCCATGGCGAAAGGCTGCTTTGACGGAGAGGGACATACGTGCACTTTTTTCCCGTGCCTCGGTCGTTTCGCGGCGATCGCGCCAGATGGCAGCGTATATTCATGCCAGCGCTTCTGCGGTCATGCTGAATTTGTGCTGGGGAACGTGATGGACGACCTGACGGAAGCACAGATTATTGAAAGCGCAGCGTATCGCAAATTACTGGAAAAGCAGGAAGGCGCGCATGCGGAATGCGGGACGTGCGTACACTTCCCGTATTGCAGCGGCGGATGCCTTTACAACATGTTCGCATCGAATACAAACAAGGATCCTTACTGCGAGGCGTATCGCGCGGTATTCGATGAGATATCGCGCGATATGGCACTTGAGATGGGTTACATTATGACGAAACGCATAACTCCTGAGAATGCTCCGCTGCTACAAATGGCAGGCGACCAGCCGCATCCCTACGATCTGGAAATCAACGAACAGCGTATGAGACAGGCATCCAAGTGGGGCCGTTATCCGTATGGTGCGAGTACTGCACTTGAGCGTTACAAGAAAAACCGAGTCAATGAACTCAACAAGCTGTATCTGCACGTCACGTTCGATTGCCCGCTGCGCTGCGGACATTGCTATGCGCTGGGCGGCGAGAGTGAAATGAGCGAGATGCCTGCAAACGCGATACTTAATATTATCAAAGACGCGCAGAAGTCGTTTTTTCGCGCGGTGGTGGTGACGGGCGGAGAGCCACTAGTGCATACCGAAATCGACGCAATGCTAGCGGGAATCAGGCGTATTTTGCTGAAAGGTATGCGGCTGATACTGCGCACGTCGCTTGGCTTTCTGATTTCCGATGAGCGCCTGAAAGCTGTATGCGAGGCCTTTCCTGAAATTGTGGTCAGCGTAGACGGCGACGAAGCGAGCCACGATGCGCAACGCGGCGCAGGGCGTTACGCACGGACGATAGATAACCTTGAACGAATTAAGGAATTGGGCTTTGTCCGCAGGGTAGGCGTCTGCGCGACGCTGACGAAAACGCAGCGCGAAGGAAAAGAAGGGAAATCGATTGATGAATTGTGCGAACGTCTTGGGATCGAAAATGTGCGATTCAGACCAATTCTACCGTTAGGCCGAGCAGAAAGCGCACCGAAGGACTCGGATTTTCTCTGCATAGACGAGAATGAGAAAAAACGGCCTTTCAGGCCGCGCTTCTCCTGCGGCCTTGGGCAGAACCTTTACGTGGAGCCGGACGGCGGCGCTTATCCGTGCTATGCGTGGTGCGGTGCGGATAAGAGGCTGGGCAACCTGCTTAAAGACAGGCTCGAGGATGTTGTAGAGGGCGTAACTTTCCGTGAACTAACCCGGCACGATGTGGACATAAATGAAAAATGCAGAGAATGCGAAGTTCGATACCTCTGCGGCGGTATGTGTAAGGCATGGTCAAGAGACAAACAGAACATCGACAACGGTGATTTTGACTGTACGGCTCGGAAAGCTGCGTTTGAGCATCTGGCGGGTATGCTCAATTAAAGGCAAGGAGGATAATATTGGGTATTATTAGGCCTTATATGACGACAAATTGGGGTAAGCAAAAAAAGGCCATCGGCAGAATACGCGACGAGAAGAAGCTGATTGAAATACTGCTTTCGGATTTGGCCCATTCCGGGCTGTCCCCCGACGATCAGGTTCATTTGCGTCAGCTTTGCATTGAACGTATTAATGACCAGCAATTTCTTGCACAGTTCTTTATGGCACTGACGCAAGAACCGCCATTGGAAGCCTTCGGCTGGATCGTATTGAAACGGCTGACCGACCCAAGCTTGCTGTATGCGCTTGTCCGACAGCACCCCAGCGACTCCGGGAAACGCGCAGCTGTGAGACACCTGAGCGACGTCCGAGTACTTACCCATATTGTGGCGAATAGCGCGCTTTCTGCAGATGTGCGTTGTGCCACGATGGAGCGCCTGGGGGAGCTTAAACAATCCGACTGGGGCGAGGCTGACCAAAGGCTGTTTGCGCAAATTGCGATGGATGCTTCGGAAAACGGGAAGCTGCGTGCTCTCTGCGGCGAACAGATAACGGATGAGAATATGCTATGCAGATTGATCCTCTCATTCGCTGACGAGAAGAGCATGCAAAAGCTGTGGATCAAGTGCATCGAGGATGAGCGTATCAAAAACCCAACTCTTCTAAAACAGATTGCCCTTATGGATAGCTATGTAAGTGGCGGAGCCGCCAATCGTATTGATCCTAGCGACGCACAAGACGTATTTATCAAAACGACAGTAGTAGATGTCGAAACCGCCGCGATGAAAAAAATGAAGGCCAATGAGCTTATGGCGCTGTTTGAAAATTTACCAAAAGACAGTCTGAAACGTGAACATATTGCCACATGGATACCAGTAGAATACGCGCCGACTTGCTGGTGGCGGAAACGCGAGGCGGAATATCCGCAGCACAGCGATATCATTATGCAACGGCTTGCCATGTGCGGCAGCGAGGATGAAGCCGTGCGTTTCGTGCGGCAGCACATCGGCGATGGTATAAATATTCGCAAGCTCTTTGAGAAGCGGTGCTCTTTCGCGCTGATTGAATTACTAGAGGAAATGGTATCGGAGGGAAATTGGCACGCCTCCGTACAGTTGCGCTGGCTCTATTCCGATGCAGAGCTGCCGGAGCTGTTCGCACAGCACGCCGACCGCCAGAAAAAGAGGTTTCGCGATGTCCACAACGACGGACCCATCAGCAGCAATTGTGCCGGTCATAGTGATTATGTGGACAAGGACGGGCTTATTGAGCCACTATGACACCAGTACAGTGATTGAGGTAGGTTTCAAGCCAGGGAATTTTAACCGGTAGACGCAGAACTCTTAGCTGCTAACCGGTCTACAGTTTATTGATGATTTAAAACCAAAACAAAGGAGATATAAAGATGGGATTTTTTGATATTTTGAAAAAGACGGAAAAGGAGAACAACAACTCACTGGCATCGGGACAAGAACCGCAGATACAACAGACAAAACGGGCGGGCGGCTTGGTTTATGCAGAAGCGGTGCAAGCAGCTCGATTCAGTCTTAGTGAAACAAGAAAAATGATGGCTCGAATCGCCGTTGGCGGTGGTTATGTGATGGGCCTCAGGAACAACGGCAGTGTTCTCTCCGCAGGTTTCGGTAAGGATGGCAGAAACAATAGCAAAGACTGGAAAAATGTAGTAGTTCTTTGTGGTGGTGGCTACTTTTCGGCAGCGATCACCAATAAAGGGACTGTGCTTACAGCCGGAGAGAATGCGCACGGGCGATGCGACGTTGCAGGGATGTGCAACGTGGTGACAGGCTCCGCTGGGATGAATCATTTTGTTGCCGTTCATGAGGATGGCAGCGTCAGTGCAGCGGGTTACAACGCCTATGGGCAATGCGATGTAAGCGGGTGGAGAAACGTGATCGACGTCGCTACAGGAGATAATCATACCATTGGAATCACCGCCGATGGTAAAGTGCTTGCCGCCGGCGATAACGACTGCGGGCAATGTGATATCTTCGGAATTGATAATGTCATTGGAGTCGCTGCAGGGCTTTAACCACACGCTTTTGTTGAAAGCTGACGGAACGGTAAAAGCGTTTGGTAACGACGCAGGCGGCTGCCTCGCGGTGGAGCAATGGCATGATATCGTTGCTGTTGCGGCTGGTAACCATACGTCAATAGGGCTTAAGGGAGACGGTACCGTTGTTTCCGCAGGATTCAGTGAAAATGGAGAAACAGCAACGCAGCACTGGCTTGACATTGTGGCCATAAAAGCCAACGCTGATATAACCGCTGGGTTAAAGCGGAATGGAACATTGTTGCTGACGGGAAAATTGTGCAATGAAAGTAAGATAACGCATGAAGTGCTGTATGATCTGACGGATTTATCATGGAATTTGTTTAAGTAGCGCATGACAAGATATCTTTCACCAGGTGAGGTTAATAAGAAAATGAGGTTTCTATTATGAAAAAGACACTGTTCACATTTACCGCGTTGTTGCTAATTGTTTCGATGGCAGCCTGCAGTGCACCCGCTCCCGCGGTAACGGCATCGCAGGAAGTACTATCGTCCGCAGCGCCCACGGTTGAACCAACGGTAGCCCCCACTGCGGAACCTGTGGTCAAGCCCAAAGAAGGCGAATTGCTCTTCGCAGGGCATAGCAAAAATTCCGGTGTTGGCGATATCAAATGCAGCTTTATTCTCTCTGCCGACAAAACGTACATTCATGACGTAACCATTAAGATTACAAACTTAAACGCATCAGCGGGCAGTGGGGATTCAAAGACCAAAATAAAAGTAGCATCAGCCACAGAGCACTTCGCGGGGCCATACCCTGTTCAATATGGCAAATATACTGATGAATTTTCTGTGGGTGCGAACACGATTTCAAACCTGTGCTTCAACGAAGAGCTTGCTCCGTTCTTATTGGTGTACAACTATTTGTACAGCGGAACAGATGGCACGCAAACAGAAATCGGGTGTGGCGTTTTCGATTTCAAATTATCCATACAGGATCCCAGCACCTACGATTCGTCTCAAGCAGAAGACGAGCTAGCCGCACTAAGAGACCCCGCTGAAACCATTTTCGCTGAGACGTTGCTTCGTAATTGGGACGAACAAGCCCTTCAAAGCGCCTATGGGATCTCGGACATCCGCGCCTTTACGCCGTCCTCTCCCATTCCCAAATACTACATCGTCTGTGCGGATATGGTGATCGATCCCGTAACCAAAAGGGAATCCGAAGGCGGGTACAACAGTGCCTCCGCCCGACATAAACCAATCAGCACGCAGGACATGATCGAAACCTCAGGCAATCTTTTGTTCGGCGGACTGATCTTGACCGATGATCCCAACAAAGCCACCTATGCGCTTCTATTGCATTACAGCTATGAAAACGAAATCGGGACGTTCCATTTCAGTGATGATGATTCTACCATTCCGCAATACAACGCCTCGCTGGATGCCGAATTGTTGAACCTTACATCGGGAGAGAGCATTTTCTCCGAAAGATTGTTTGACTATGCCACTACTGTCGGCGAGAGCGTGCGCAAAGAGATGCTCGATGCCGCAAAGGGCAAGCAGCTCTACGGAGCAAGTATTCTTCTAAGTGAGGAAAATTTCTCGGATTACTGGAGCTTTATCAACAATTAATTGATTAAAAAAGGAGGATTCACCAAATGAAAAAGGTACTGCCCGCATTGTTTGCTCTGCTGCTGCTCACTTCACTGGTGGCATGCAGCACACCGGCTTCGACAACACCATTACCAACACCAACGCAGACAGAAACGGCGACGACTAGCGTTGTGACCTTTGCCGACCCAACGCTTGAGGTGATAGTGCGTGGTGCGATGGGCAAGCCCACCGGTGACATTACGGTTACGGAAGCGCAAGCTGTGACAAGCTTGAACCTCGCTTTTGCGGAGTGGCAGAAATACATATCGGAAAAAGCACCGATTAGCAGTCTTGCCGGATTGGAAAACTTCACCGGCCTCGAAAGTCTCGATTTATCCGGTAACGCAATCACCGATATTACGCCTCTGTCAGCTCTGACCAACTTAAAAGCATTGATACTCACCGGCTGCACGGCAGAAGACTATACTCCGCTTGCCAGTCTGACCAACCTGAGTGTCTTGATGCTGGACCATTCCACAATCGCAGACCCAACGCCGCTTTTAGCCCTCACCAACCTAAAATGTCTGTACCTTGAGAATAGCCAGATTGGGAACTATTTTCCGCTTGCGGATCTACGCGCGAACCTCGAACAAGCCGATTTTACTGTGGCCTTCACCCTTGCCGAGTTTGGCTTTAGCTTCAACGATGGTGACAAACTGGCCTTGTATCAAACGGACAAATATGACATACGCATCAATCATGTCGAGTGGGGTACTCCGCCGCAGCAAGATTGGCAAAACTGCATTCGAGTGGTTACCGGGTCGGAGAGTGGCTATAAGAATGCTATCGGTTTCTATCCTGTGCATAACGCCTATGTTGTGTGGATGTTTAATCCAAACACTCAGGAAAACTATACCTATGTCTATGATGTCGCGACAAACAGCACCAATTGCGACCGTGCAAGCATGGAGGCAATTGTGCGGGAGGCGTTTGGCGATGTGAACGACGAAGATGTACTGCTTACCCCCTTCATCTTCTTTGACAATACAATTCAGGAGGCGTTAGGAATTCCTATCGATATTCTGTATAGCATGCCCTTTGATGAAAATATTGTGCTGCAATCACCGTATGAAACACTTGGATTTGCATTTCTTGATTATAAGGGAACTTATACTTACCAAGAAAACGGCATGGAAATCTCTATACATAAACCGGAATGGGATAATAATGTCGCCGTCGAGAATAGGCTTGACTGGAGCATATCGTTTGTTGATCCCAATGTGAAGGGCTATCAGATGATGATTTTGTATTTCGCAGACAAGAATGTTTATTTCATTTCTTTGGAAAAGGACGGCGCTGAGGCAAGATTTGACTATTATCCTGCCGCGAATAAATTTGAATATAACCCGCAAAGTATTGAACCCTTACGCTCGGTGCTTAACGAAGCCTTTAATACGCAGGGTGATGATTTTATGAACGTGCCAATGAATATTTTCAAAGAGAGCGTTCAGGCGCGTTTCGGCATGAGTGTTGAGGAACTATATGCACTGCCCGCGAACTAAATAGTTGAAACATACCAGTTATCAAATAACCAGATGCATAGAAGCAGAGCCGATCGTAGTGATTAACACAGCCCGAACAACACGATGGTGCATTTTGCACGGCCGCGCCAATGCATCCTAAAAGATGTGACGAAGCAGATGAGTATAAATAAGGAGGCGCGCAATGGGACTATTCAATCATTTTTCCTATAAAGACTGCGAAAACATGACGGTTGTGACGCAGGGCGAAGCCGCCGCGCATAAAAACGCTTTGGAAGCGGCCGTAAGCAGCTTCGACCCCAAATGGCTGAAAGAGGTGGCCGATACAACGCGGTTTTACGATGTGACAGAGTTGGCGAACGATAGACTTCTTTATCTGAAGGGTAAGTCCCGCCGCGAGTGCAAACAGCTTGAAAAAGAGCGTGAGCAGAAGAAAGCCGAAAACGCGAAACGGCAGGCGAAAGCCGACGCATCGGGAAGAAAAGCCGAGCTGACAGAGGGCACTCCTAAATACTGGGCAAAGCAGGGCGATTATATAAAATGTGCCGCGTGCGGAGAGGCTTCCATACCCTGTCTTTTGCAACATTACACCGGAGAGAACAGTAACGGCTGCAAGTGCATTGAGGATGAGCTTTTATCCTTTGGAGCCGCTGCATATCCGCAGGTGCAGGTTTATGTAAGCAAGCTTTTGGTTCAATTCAATGAATATGTTTCCCCTATTCGCAGTCTGGATTTTTCCAAGGATGCGGATAAACGCAAAAGCGCCGTGATAGAAGCTTATTCGGACTGTTTGAAGCGCAGTATCATATTGTTGGGACGGTTCTCGGAGGTGGGGCGAGCAGATTACATTTCGGCATTCTACGATTATATAAACGACAATATCTATTCACACCCCGAGAGCGGCTTTTCCGATATGTTCAATGCGGTCTATATTCGCAGAGCCGCAGTTACCTCGATGAGTTATGTCACGGAAAAGGAGAGCAGAAATACGGCTGTTTCATTCTATACCAAGGCATTGGGCGACTCCGCCCGCTTTGTGCGATGGGAATGTGCGGACGTGTTGCGCAAGCAATATCAGCCAGCACAGATTACCAAGTTCCCTGCCCTGCAAGAAGCATTAACGCGCGCGTCGCTAAGGGAGAACAACTCTGTCGGCAACCGCATAACAACATTTAATTGGCTGCTCGGCAAATCGCCCGCAAAATAAAGCTTTGTTGATATACAGAGAAATCAATTTGCGTTGGAGGGTAGATATGGCACGCCATTATTGGGAAACAACATACAAATTTCAATCACAAGCAGACGTTCAGTTTGATTATATCTGCGGTAATTGCGGTAAAGCCGTTTCAGGGAAAAGGCCTGTTGCCTTAATATATGAATACAGGAAAACCGCAGGCAAACAGGGGGACCTTGGATTAACCGATTATGAGCGTAGGTGCGGTGAGGGAAAAGCGCGGGAAGCCGTAGAAAAGGAATTGAGCCTCTATCAAGCACAAGTGCAAAAAGGGAACTATGATTTTTTGGATGCCTATAAAGAGTGCCCCCACTGCCACAGCAAACAGAAGTGGGCTTATAATTCAAAACGAGGATGGTTGGAAGCAATACTCTGTCCATTTGTCGTAGCATTTGGCGTCCTTATGCTTGTTCAATTTGGCAAGAAGGGTTTCTCTTCCGGAGACGAAGGCGCTCTATACGCAATTATGGGTGTGATATGCAGCATGCTTGGCGCTGCCTTCACTTATGCGGGAATTGACGAATTGATAAAAGGTAGGGCACTGAGAGGACAGAAGGATAGACTACCCATAGTGCATTTCCCAAAATAAATCAAGGTGAAAAATATGAGTGCGATTTGAGAGGAAAGTTGTGTAAATCCGGATTGTGAACATAACGGCGGTGTAGGGCTATTTTCATTTTGCCCCGCAATTTCATGCTTATACAACGGCGGTCTGTCAAGCGTCGTGTGTCTACTGTTTCGGACCGAATCGAGACGAAGCGATGTGAGTTTCAGATAAATGGACCATCGATGGCGGCGATTTGACTGCACAGCGCAAAAGGGGACATTTGAGCATTTAAAAGGCATGATTGAGCTATAGAAAAGGAGAATATAAATGGGACTATTTGCACCTGCATGGATGAGCAAAGACGCAGCGAAGGCGCTAAAGGCCGTTAAGAATCTGACTGATCAGAAAAAGATTGCTGAAGCAGCGCTCAAGGCACCGCTTGAAACAACGCGCGCCATCGCTGTAAAAAAGCTGACGGATCAGGAAGTAATCGCTACAATCGTTATAGCGGATAGATCGTACTATATGCGCGAGACGGCACTAAGACGATATGAAAACTTTGATAAAGAAGCGGGGCGCAAATTAGTTGAACGAGCTTGTGATGAAAATATACTAGCCCAGATAGCAAAAGAGACACGTTGCGACGATACAGCAATAGCCGCCATAGAAAAAATTAAGAACAAGGAACTACTTAAGCAGCTTGCATGCGAAAACTATATTGGGAAACGGTCGTGCAAAGCTGTTGAGCAAATCAGCGATGAAAATACACTGGCAGAGATAGCAAAATCAGCGTATGAATTTAGGGCACGTGAAACTGCCGTGAAAAAGATTGAAAACGAGGGACTGCTTCTGAAGATTGCCGCCGAAAATAATAAAGACGACTACTGGATACTGGATAAGATTATGCAGTTTTCAGATGGGGAAGAACGATTGAAGGAACTGGTAATGTCCCAAAAAGGAAACACGAAAGTCTATTATAACGTACTAACTCGCCTTGCAAAAAAGGCGAACGACCCAAATACATTGTATTTCTGTTTTAGTCAAGATCCATATTGCTCTAAGCACCTTATCGATAAGATTGATGATATAGCTTTTCTCGAAAAAAAACTTTTGGAAGACTCAAACAAGAAATGCCGAAGTGGGATTATAGGTTGGGCAATGGAGCGGTTGTCCGATGCCGCGCTGCTCTCTTATGCTCTGCGTACGGATAACGAAAAGAATAAACGTTGTGATGTGGCAGTTGAACTCATGAAGCGCGAGGCTTCACGCTATTCACAGCCGCTTGCCACATTAATAAACGAATGTCTGCACAGCCAACGAGTGCTCGATCTGGCGGAACTTAAGGTGATCGATAACTTCCGTCTTATTCCGGCTTTGGAGGCGATGGCTTGTAAAAGTGAGAAAGACCATATTCTCAAACGTAATTGTTGTGAAGAGCTCGGCAGAATCCAAACAAAAGCATCAATAGAAGCGCTGATGCGTATTATGCAAAAGAATCATGAGGGCGGGACTTTCGCACGGGAAACCCTGATTAAAATATACCGCGAGACTAAGGATGATGCGGCACGAGAAACCATATTGAAAATACCTCAGCGCGTTTATCATGAGCATTCCGACAAGGACAAAGGTAACAATAATTGTAACCACATTGATGATTCAGCGGTGCACTTCGACCTGTCTATGTAAGCCGTTTTTTTGAGTACCCGCTGTTAATAGCACTAGACATGAAGATTAAGAGTTTTACGATGAATGAAGATGCTTTGCACCCCAATAGGAGGTACTAATATGGGATTATTTACACCATGGATGAGCAAGGACAGGCCTCGGGCTGAAAATGCCATTGGAAATCTGAACGACCAGAAAAAGATAGCCGAAGCAGCGCTCAAAGCACCGCTTGAAACAACGCGCGCCATTGCTGTAAAAAAGCTGACGGATCAGGAAGTAATCGCGAAAATCGCCGCAACGGATAGCTCGGTTTATGTGCGAACGGAGGCAATTATAAAATGCGATTATTCAAAAATTTATCGTAATAAGGCGAGTCAATTTGCGAGAAAAGCAATGGAGGAAATCAGCGACGATAATATGCTGTTCAAGATAGCGGCAGAAGCAACAAGTCTCTTCGCCAGAATGAATGCCTCGGAAAGAATAATGAACGTGGAACTGCTGAAAAAACTCATAATGACTGAAAAGGACCACCAGGTCTGCAGGAATACCGCCCAACACCTGGCAAAAATTACTGCCGATCCAAACACATTGTATTTCTGTTTTCGTCGAGACCCCTATTGGAATAAGGACATTTTCGATAAGATTGACGATTTAGCCCTGCTCGAAAAAAATATTTTGGAAGATGCGGACGAGAAGTGCCGAGCAAGAATTGCTGAATTGGCCATGTCGCGATTATCCAATGCTTCGCTGCTGTCCTTCGCGCTCCGCACCGATAACTTGAAGTATGTCCGCTGCCTTGTGGCAGTTGAACTCATGAAGCGTGATTCTTCACACTATTCACAGCCGCTTGCCTCTTTAATAAGCGGGTGTCTGCGCAACGATAATGCGTATTATCTGATGGAACTTGACGATCCACGTGTTGTTCCGGCATTGGAGAGGCTGATTGATCGCAAAGATTTTCATCAATATCGGGAAGTTTGTGACCGGTTCAGAGATATCCGAACCAAAGCATCGGTGGAAGCGCTTCTGCGTATAATGGAAAAAAGTCGACGCGCTGCGCCCTTTGCGCAGCAAGCCTTAATGGAAATGTACCGCGAAGCCAAGGACGATGCTGTGCGTGAAGCGATTTTGGTAATCCCCCGGCGTATATATCACGCGCATGACGATTATAGAGAAGATCGTTGTTCTCCGCATGAAGACAAAGCAAAGGTGCACTTTGACTTGCCCGTATGATCTGAAATATTCTTGGGCAGCGACTACCGGCAACGATTGACCTGTAAATTGAGTTTTTTGCGAGAAAGGCTCATGCTTGCGCTTTATCGGCATTCAGACCTATACAGGAAACGCATTGCGCAGCAGCAGGGGAGGTATACCCTCAACACTCACCGTAACGGTAGATACGCGGATTATGGGTTTTATTTCGACCCGGAACGGTGATCGCGGCTGCTGTCCTGCAGCGGTGCGAGGGAGGAAAACGCATGGGATTGTTTTCAAATGAGTGGCATAAAAAGGATACTAAGAAGGCGTTAGCCGCAGTGTCTTTGCTGAAATCCGATGGCGCGCTGCTGCGCGCGGCGAAAGGCGCGCATGATGAGATGGTGGCGTTTTTTGCCGTTTCGCGTATCAAAGACGAACTGCTGCTTGAGCAGCTGGCGCTTGGCGAATCACGTATCAGTGCGCATGTTGCAGCTGCTGCGCTTTTGCGCATTGCGGATAACCATCAGGAGTTTCCAGTTATATTGCAGCGCCTGGAATACGAAGCATCTTTGGGGGAGCCTCGTGTGACGGCGCTGCTTAACGCCGCAATGGATCTGACGGCGGATCCGGCCTTATTTGCAAAGTTTCTGAAAGCCCTCGAGCCTAAGGAAAGGAATGAATATCTGAAGCGCTGCGTTAAAGACGATAATTATATGTCGATGGTACTTTTGCATTGCGTGGGGTTATTCTCGTGCACCGCGCAGGAGATGGACGCGCTTATATGGCGGTTTTCGGATACAACGATATTAAAGACACTGGAAACCATTGACGATATAGGTATTACTCTGAGCGAATCCGCGGGAGTACTGGTGCAGCGGCTTACAGCACCAGAGTCGGTGCTTGAAGCGGTCCGCACTGCAAAAGCTATCAAAGCGAGACAGATGGCGCTCGAACGTATCACCGATCAGTCAACACTACTTGAAATAGCTCTGCATAACGGCTCATCCGTCATCCGGCAGGAAGCGGCGGATAGGCTAATAGTGCAGGCCGACATCATTCAGTTTATTACCATGAATCCCGACGACGTTTCAGAGGACCTCCTGAGCAAAGCGCTTCGGCCTGCGACGGCTGAGAAAAAAGGCAGCGAAAAAAAACCAGCAAATACAACTTCGGCCTCGCTTTCGAAAGAACAGCTTTTGGATGTGGCAATCAAATCCCGGTATCATAAGGCACGCCAGAAAGCGGTATCGCTGATTACAGATCCGTCCGACTTAAACCTGTACGCGCGGCGTCATATGAGGGAGTTGGACGAGAAAACAGTACTGCGTCTGACCAGCCAGCCGCTGCTTGCGGAGCTGGCATGTGACAGATACCGTTACCAGCAGCCGATACGACTGGCTGCGGTCAGCCGTTTAACGGTGGATGAACGGCTGGGGCAGGTAGTTTGGGAGCGTACGCAGTTCAGGCAGTCGGAAGATGATAAGCAACTTGTAGAAGCAGCGCTCAGCAGAATACACAATCAGGACATCATCTATCAGGCCATGGGCCTTGCGGATGGACTGGATACATATATCGGCGTCGAAGCATTGAACTATATATCTGACACAAGCATTTTACTTAAAGTTGCGGTGGGCCGCAATCGTTTTTCCAAAGCGGCTGCGGAGAGGGTTGAAGAAGAAGCAGCGCTTAAGGAGATTATTCGAGAGGCCAAGCCTACAGGCGATGTGTACTACGTGGCATATAAAAAGCTGGAGGCCATGCGTATCGCGGCATTAGAGCAGGCAGACGGGGATGCTCTCAAGGAAGCCGTGCTTCATGACGAATCGATAAGCGTGCGAGTTGCGGCGATTAAACGCATTACGGATCAGGACTTTTTAAAAACGTATGTACTCGCCGACGAAGATGACGAGTCATTTCTTGTGAGTGCTGCTGCGATCGAACGTATTGAGGATCAGGATTTCATTGAAAAAATAGCGCTTGATGATAAGAAATTAAGTTTGCACGCCGCGGCCGCGTGGCGGCTTAAAAGGTGGGAAGTATTGCTTGACATGGTCAGCCGCAACAGCGTAAGTATCATACTTGCGAGAAAGCTGTTGTGCAGCGATGCTTTTGCCGGTAAACGGGATGAGATCGTGGCGGCTGCAGCGCTTAATCTGCGGAAGGGTGATGAGGAGGCAGCGCTGCGCTTTGCGGCAATTATTGCGGGGCTTACAGGTGAAGACGAGAAAGACGTGTGTATCCGGTACGGTGGTATAGAGTTCATGCAGATGCAGATTGATTACCTTTTGCACAGAACAGAGCTGGAAAAGTTTAAAGAAACTTTAGCCTTTCTGCGCTATGCATATGGAAGGTCGGAACATTACCGGGAGAAGCTTGAGGGAATTGGCGGCAGAAATGTTTCCCTGCATCATGATTTCAATTCTTCTTGTGCATCAAAAAGCTGCGATGTAATGGTGGAGGAAACCATCGAATTTGAATGAAGTTATGATTTGACCAAACAAGGAGGAGTCGCCAATGCAGCCTTGGAAATTAAGAAAGATGCGGCGCACGAAGAGCATGCGCTGGATTAAGAAGACGGTAATCAGAACAAACGATGACGAGCTGGCAGCGTTGGGTGCGGCGCGGCTGAGCGGTGATCAGGCGGCGCTCGGCGAGATCATGCGCGAAGCTAGATGGGCGGCTGGATCAATTGCCGCAATACAGTATATACAAAGCCCGGAACTCATCGACGCAATCGCAGAGATAAAAGACTCTGTTCGCCGGGGGGTGTGCGGCAGTTTGCCTATTAAGGAGTATAAACCTCGGGTGCGGGAAGCGGCAATCCGGAAATCGGTCAATCAACCGCTGCTGCGCGAGCTGGCTATATATGATAAGCGATTATATGGAGCCGCGGTAGAAACGCTGACCGATCAAGAATTTCTTGCAGAGGTAGCCAAGACCGCCGAATGGGAAAGGGCGGGTGTGCTGGCATTTAACAAGCTGGCAGATGAGACGTTGCGGCGTTCCGTATGCGGCAAGGATGCAAAGTCGGAGAACAGGTTTCAGGCTGCCGCCGAGCTTGGAGATTACGAGACGCTGGTGGAAGTATTTAAAAATACTCCGGAGATACAGACGCGGCAAGAAACGCTGAATCGGCTGGAAAAAGCAGTAGAAACACTGGCCAATGAAGCACTGCTGGTAGAGATAGCCAAGAACGCAGAATGGGAAAAGTCGGGTGTACTGGCATTCAACAAGCTGACAGATGAGACGCTGCGGCGCTCTGTATGCGGCGAAGACGCGAAGCCAGAGAACAGGCTTGGGGCAGCTGCTGAACTTGGCGATTACAAAGCGCTGATGGAAGTATTTAAAACCAACACGGATACAACGATCAGAAAAGAAGCGCTGAGTCGGCTGGTAAAATCGGAGTTTCCTGACCTAATGGAATGGCTGCGAAATACCGCTTTGCACGATATTGATATCTGCGTGCGCATTGCCGCATATGCGTATCTGCCGGAGTACAGCAAAGATGCAGTCAGGCTATACAACGATCTGGACTCTTCTCTTTACACAGACCGGGTGAGCGCAGCGCATCAATTGATGGATATTTTCGAGCAGGATCGGTTCGCTTTGACAGTTTTAGGCCGCGCCGCGTTAAAGCGAATAGAAATGCCCCGAGAATCGTCTGAATCGCCGTACCTTGATGAAGTGATGTGGAACGGAACTTATGCTGACGAACCGGGTTTCCATACGGATACTGGAATTGGCCTTAAATTTCGCGAATATGAAGGCTTTGACACGTGACGAAAAGGCACGAGTAAAGGTGAAGAATCACGGTTGGAGGCGAGCATTGATTCATAGCAAGGAGGAATCACGAATGGAATCTGGTAAACTCAGAAAGATGCGGCGTACTAAGAGCCGACGCTGGCTCATAAAGACGATAACCAAAACCCATGACAACAAGCTCGCGGAGATAGGAATAGAGCGGCTGAAAGGAGATCGGGAGGCCTTATGCGAGATCGCCTGTAAAGCCGGCTGGCCTCCAACCCAGTGCGCCGCGGTTACGATTATTTCAGACCCGGAATTCATCGACAGCATTGCGGGTGGCCCGTATATCGCGAAGGCGCGGGAAGCAGCTATCAGAAAATCTATGAATCAGTCTCTGCTGTACCGCTTGGCAATTAACGAGAAGGATCTCTACGTTGCCGCGGTGGAAACGCTATCTGATGAAACTTTGCTAGCGCAGGTGGCTAAAACCGCCGAATGGAAAAAGGCGGGCGTTCTGGCGTTTCGGAGGCTGAATGATGAAGCGCTTCGGCAATCAGTTTGCGGAGAGGATGCCTTGCCTTCGAACAGATTGCATGCGGCAATTGAACTGGAGAATCAAAGCATCATCGCCTGGTATGTGATGAATCCGCAGGAAACGAACTGGTTTACCGCAGTGGAAAATTGCACGGATATCGCACTGCTAGAAACGCAGCTACAGGACGAAAGACTGACGCTTTCCCAAAAGGAGTATCTTTATAAACGGCTCGGGCACAACGAGGAAGCTGTGCATGTGATGCTCCGTTATGGAAAAATTACTTATGATAGAATTAATTTGTTAAACCAAATATCCAACCCTGATTTGCTGATGGACTTAGTCAAAAACACGTCCGATTGGTATCTGCGTCCTGAGGCAGCAAAAAAACTGGTCAATTCAGATTTCCCCAATAAAACGGAGTGGATGCGTGATGCGGCCATTCATGATTGCAGCATAGGGGTGCGTATTGCCGCTTATGAAGGCCTGCCTGAATGCAACAGGGAGGCGGTCAGGCTTCACGGCGAACTGTCAGATGCGGATTACGACATCCGGGAAAAGGCGGCGCAGGCGCTAATGGATTTATTTGAGCACGACAAGCTCGCATTGACTGTTTTAGGCCGCGACGCATCCAGACTGATCGAAGAACGCCATGTTACTTTTGACACGCTTGCTGTTGATGAATACAAATGGACCGGAGGTCACATCGATGAGCTGGCTTACCATTCGGACACCGGCATCGGCCTAAAATTCCGCGAATATGAAGGCTTTAACCCATGTGATTGAATAATACGAGGAGGGAGTATGGGGCTGTTTAAACCAAGGTGGATGAGTAAAGATGAGATGAAAGCGCTTACGGCTGTCGATCAGTTGACGGACGAGGATACGTTATATCAGGCCGCGCTGACATGTGTACATCCGCTCGTTGAGCAGGCCGCAATATCGCGGATTAAAAAAGATAAGCTGCTGTTGCAGCTTGTGCTCAGCGAAGAGCTTAGTCCAAAAAGCCGCATGGCTGCCGCTGCGCGGATACGCGAAGCGCAGTACATCGCTGCGGTGGCCGAGGCAGGGGTCATGATTTACGACCGGGATCCATACGACTCCATTTCCCTGAACGCCGCGCGAAGGCTCGGCGATGAGGGGTGGCTGCAGGATGTGGCTGACCGTGCAATGTCCGCCGATGTGCGGGCGTGTGCCAGAAGGCAGCTCGCCATAACCAGAGCGGAGCGGGAAGGCAAGCTTGGGGAATTGTTCATATCTACAGATGATCCGGTAATCTGCAGACAAGGTATGAAGCGGATACGCTCGCAGGAAACGCTGTTTCATATTGCGTCACAAGCGAAAGGCTGCGCGCGCGAATTTGCGGTGAACCTTCTGGACCCGGAATGGCTCGTAAAATATGTCTGTCATAAACGGGACAGCGATGCAATTAAGCGGCTTTTAAAGCTGAATGTGCGCGAATGGGGGCGGTACGCGGACGATGCCCTGGTCGACAAGCTGATCATATATACGAAATTCGGACTTTTGCAAAGAGGAAACGCTTTGGGCGGGATACCTGAGGTGTATGGACTACTTAAAGCAATTTATCAGATAAACGGTAAATCTTCTATGGTCAGAAAAAAGCTGACGAAGGCGCAGATCCACATGGATGTGTACCGAGACGCGCCTTTATGCGGAGAGTGGATTCCCCATGCCGATATGATGCTGGGCACGGAGCTATAGATCGATAAAAAAGATATGAGGAGGTATTCCGATGAGCAAGGATAAGGAAAAGAATCACAACTGCATAGAGTACCTGGACGGTAATTGCGAATGTAGAATTTGCGGCAAGACAGTACACGATTTCAAGGACGATGATGACGGGTCTTACGCTGCTTCGGGCAGGGTAGCGACCACATGGTGTGAGCGCTGCGGCAAGAAAGAGCGGTATTATTCGGATACCGGAACGGTAATCGAGACAGACTTTGGGCCGGAAGATTACGTGTGACTTGAACGCGATGGTGAGCACTGTGACTCAGACAGAAAGCGACAAAAAAAGAGGATGCCTTACCTGTGCCGCCTGTTTGATGCCGCTGAGGTGACGACCAACAGCCAGTAGAGACGGTTGGGAAAACAGTAAATCAGGAGAACGAATATGTGGACAAAGAAAGAGAAAATCCGTACGACGCTCTGGGGACTGCTCATCCTTTGCGTCCTAGTGGGACTGGCAGTCGGCCTTTACTCCTTATTAATGAAGGCAGCTCATTCGAATGAGAACAACAATCTGACGTTTACATTTGACGAATATGGATACACAAAAACGCGTTTTTAAAGGAACCGTTGTCTTCAAAAAGGATTTTTAAAACGTGTCGCTTGGCATGAACTTTACTGCGGACTCCCGTTACCAGGTATATGGAGAATCATATAAGTTGCTGCTGACAAACAAGGATGACGAGGAGGTAACCGATGTGAAAGCCAATGTTGCCTACCATTTTATAGCTAGGGTCGATTTTGAAGAAACGCCGGATTACAAATGGTATATAGCGGGTCAGGAAGTTCAGGATAAATCAAAATCCAAAGCCTGGTTTGAGGCGGATGGCAAAACGCTCTATACGATATATTTCGGAAGCTGAGGGGCAGGCAAGCTGTGGAAGGAAAGTGCGGTATTATTCGGATACCGGAAGGTAATCGAGACGGACTTCGGGCCGAAAGATTACGTGTGACCGGAGCCAAGCGAGGAGCGCCGAACCAAAGATTAAGTATGCAGGGGGACGTATATGAAAGACTTTTATAATGTCATCGGATTTGCAGCGCTTGCTTCGTGCCTGTTTTTCCTTGTACTTGGGATTGTGAGAGCAATTAAGAAAAAGGGCAGGAAAAGCATCATACTTGCGTTTTTGTTGGTCGCGGTGTCTGCTGCTGCGGCGTTCTTATGCAACGATATTGGAAACGCATATCAGTGTTACGACTCCGCTCTTTACGAGATTAAACGCACAACGCCGCTGGATTATTCGCTGGAAAGCGCTATGAACGATTTTGGCAGGGCGGGGATTATTAAGGACAGCGCTCAATCGTGGGATCTGATAAGCGCTCTTTTGTATCAAAACGACCCTGAAACTTTTCGTGTAAAAGCCGAACGATACTTTTCCAATAAGGACAGCAGTATTACAAAACAGGACCTTTGCAGGCATCTTTATTATGTATTGGCGCAACACAACGAGATTCCCGCAATAAACGCATGGGAGTACTACAGAATGTTCCTTTCCGATTATATGAAAGATGTACCGGATTCGGAAACCGTAAAATATGACCCGTTCGACTGTATATCGGATGCCGATGGTACATGGCTTTCGGAATGCGGGAAATTTCCGGACGGTAAAGCGGCAGTATATATCAGATACACTGATGAGGACTTACTGGCATTAGATAACGACGCCAGAAGAAACGGGATATCACTGCGCTATTCCCATCTGCTCGAAGATCGTCTTGCGTCTTCTCCAAACGAGATAGAATATCTGATAGTAATCGATTTTAAACTCATATTCAAAGGTATTTATCCAATGGATGGCGGCGAAAATATAACCGCATACAGGCAGTCAGCCAGCGTTGGCGTCTACACCGCAGAAGACATGACGTTGATAAAGAGCGTGGGTACGGCATATGGCAGCGATCCGCCCGACAGTATTGTATCTTCCGAAGATCGTGATAACAGTGTTTATATCGATGAGGGCATTGATGCCGGCGATATTGAATCTTTGGTAAAAAAGGCGATTGAATTTATAGCAGCTCAATAAAATCTGAATTCAGGTCATCCGTAGGGGAGCTTTTAAGCACAGTATTGAGGTATCAAGACGGATAAGGAGAGGGATATGGGGCTGTTTAAACCAAAATGGATGAACGCAGATGAAACAAAGGCTCTTACGGCTATCCAGGGGATCAAAGACGAAAAAATATTATATGAAGTTGCCCTGAACTGTCCCCATTGCCATGCGGTGGACGTCGCAATAGCCGGTATACGAGATGAAAGGCGCTTGTATTGGTTGGTTCGCGAAAACAAATTTCGGATAGAAACCAGAATGGCTGCCCTTCATAAAATTAATGACGATAAACTCCTCACCAACATTGCGATGGCTGAGAATGTAATATTTACTCTGCGCGTGAGTGCTGTTAAGCAGATATCGGAGCAGAGTGCGCTGGAATGCATTGCCCGATTTAGTGATGACGCGTCTGTCCGCAGCGAGGCGGTGGAAAGAGTGACCGTACAAACTGCATTGGAGAATATAGCCATATACGACACGAGCGCGACTGTCCATAGCAGAGCTGTTAGGCGATTGACGAACCAGACCGAACTGGCCAGGGCCGCTAAAGACAGGGATGCTGGCGTACGAATGGCAGCCGTTGAAAGGTTGGATGACCAGCCGTTCTTGGGTGATATTGCCTTAAATGATAGAGACAACAACGTCCGTAAAACAGCAACAGAGCAGCTGAAGGATCAATTAACGCTGGCGCATATCGCGTTACGGGATGCAAATGAAGCTGTCAGGCGGACTGCAATTGAAAAGCTGATAGCTGATGATGTGTTGCTGAAGGCTGCCACGTCAGATAAATCCGTGCGTAATCGTGAGTCAGCCGTAGCAAGGCTGAACGATCAGACTGCACTGGAAAAGATTTTCTCGATAGATGAGAGCGAGCGTGTACGCGCAGCGGCTATATTACGGATGAAGGACGGAGCCGCACAAGCTTCCGCGGTACTTCGAGAGCACTTTTCCTTTTGGGTCAGGCAGTACGCAGTAGAAAATATCGGCGATAGATCCGCGCTGGAATGCATTGTGCGAAGATGCGACGATGCGATAATAAGGATGAAAGCTCTCAAGCAGCTGATGAAAGTAACGGACTCAGACGCGTCATGCGCGGATGAAAAGTTGATAGAATACATTTTGGATAGTGATAATCTTTTTGAGTATCAGAACTGTATCAAAGAGATTTACCGGCGCTCCGGTCCCCACAGTAGAATAATTAGAGCTTTTAAAGAAAAGCAATCATCTCATCATCACGATCAAATATATAACAATAAACACGAGGATAACTATGCACATTTCGATTTTCCGGATTGAGAGTTCGGTGAGCCGGAAACATAAGAAAGTAAACAAATTATAATTGGATATGTTTTTGTGTGCAGTGTGCACACCATATGTCTTCACGATTTGTTATGATTACGGAAGAATATCCCTGAAAGTAAGGTTGAATTTTATCAGGAGGCAGTAATGATGAGAAAAATTATCTCGGGAGTACTAATATTATTAATTATTTCTTTGCTGATGCCCAGTTTCGCCTATGCATCTGAACAGGGTGCGGGTACTTTACTGATATCCTCTTCTCCTGCTGGAGCAGATGTATATATCGATGGTGAATTCTCAGAATACGTCACTCCATGTGAAATAGAATTAGCAGCAGGTATACATAAGGTAGAGCTAAAAATACAAGGATACCAGGACTATACGAATGAAAATGTAGAGATAACTACGGGTGAGGCAACGGCTCTAAGCAACATTGTACAACTGCCTGCGCTTATTGAGACCGATACAGGTCATACGATAACGGTAACAACGCTTCAGGATAAAGTAAGGTGGAGCGATGTCAGTGGTATGAACTCAATAACCGTTGCGCAGCTAAAAGCGGATGCCGGGACGGCTATATCCTTAAGAGAGGCAATACAGGCAGTCAAAAACGAACCGGCTGCAAGCGGACATTACAGAATCGAATTTGATGCGAGCCTTAAAGGCGGCACGATAAGCCTCTTTAGGCCGGGTGATCAGAAATTCCCTGTGGAAGATTGGATGCTTCAGAACCTGTATATTGAGAAGCGCGGCAACATGACCATCAACGGCGATATTGACCGTGACGGCACCGCGGATATAACCCTTGAACCCTATACAAACGGCTCGCCGAGTTCACCGAAAGGCAGCGTTTTAAATATATATGCTTCTGATGTTACGTTGGCAGGGGTTATTTTCAAAGGCGACGAAGCACTTTCTTATAGTACTTTGATATTCCGCGTTCCCGACAAAAATATATTGAAATATGATGTTAACAACGTTCGGATACTGGGATGTACGCTCGATCACAGTCAGGGAACAGGCGTAGCTACTTGCGGAGCATACGGATACGGCGGGACAAGCTACGGCGGAGCCGGTACAACGAATTTTACGGACCTTGTTTTTTCGGGGAATACATTTGTAAAAACCTCGCTCTTCTCGTTCGCAGGCGCGGGAGATGAGGACTATAACATAATGGACGGCTATTACATTTGTGCAAACAGTTTTTTTAACGGAAGTATCGGTATGCTTGCTGCGGACGCTCATACATGGTATGTGTATGGATCAAGCGACTCAAACGGGAACGGGGGAGTCGCGGGACAGATCGGATTCTGCGAGCACAACCAGCTTAAGAATATTTATATTACGGGGAACTATTTCGACCATACGGAGAACGCGGGTATCGTCGGCGCGACAACCGCGAACCAGGGAAATTCAAACAACCTGATCGAAAACATGTATGTGCGCAATAATACCGCGGTGGTTGCCGACGGCCTTGAAAGCGGTGTCTCGTTTGAGAACGCAAGCATCGGCAGGGATGATAACTATACATCCGATAAACTGCTGCACAACACCGCCGACAATGTCATGCGCAACGTCTATGTGGAAAACAACGATTTCGAAATAGGCGACAAGAGTAAATTCGGGGTCTACAACGTTCAGGGGGGATGCGTGCGTGACAGCTATATGGACGGAACAGGCAATCTGATAGAGAATATACAGATCAAAAATAACAAAATAGAAAGTGATCATGGCGTGTTCTTCACAAACATAGGCGGTGAATGCGGCACGATCAATAATGACGTATCGGATAACACGATGCGTAACATTGTATTCTCGGGGAATGAGCTTACCGGAGTGGAACTCGGATGGGAAATCAATGGTCTCGAGGTATGCAACCACAGTAACGTTATGAACACCCACATACCTTTATACCATAATAATACCATGTCAGATATTTCGGTTGATAACAATACGATATCTGGTTACCGGAACGGGATTGTTGTTGCGGGTTCGTTTGGCAACGGCGTAAACGCGCACTTGATTGAAAGCGTTACAGTCTGTGGCAACACGGTCGCCTGTAAAGCAGACGGCGAATACGGTATCATCGCGGCGGGGAATATTATTGATGCTTACGGAGGTGAATCTTATAACGGCAGCACAAACTGTTCGGTAAAGGATATAACGATAAGCGGAAACAGAATTACAGCGTCGGGCGGCATACTTCTTGCCGGTACATATGTAAACGCGCCAGTTGAGGGATCAATTGAAGGGAATCTATTAGACTCTGTGAGCGTTTCTGATAATACCATTGCAAGAATTGAAGGGGCGAATACTAGCCGCCCGGTACCGGGTATAATCGCAGCAGATATATTAGAACCATGGCCTAGGATAGAAGAAGGCACAGTTCTTGATAACAACTCCTGCGGACAGCCTGATATACACGACAATACTATCACGGGATTTATATGCGAAATTCTGGATATGTCTGACTTGGCATCCGCTTACCCCATTGGAAGTCCCGAAACGGCTGAAACGATATTAAGTGAGTTCAGGGCATCAACTGAAGCCATATTTGGTGAGAATTCAATGGATTGGCATTGGTATGGCGAATCATTTTCATCGTCATCGACGGGATCATTTACAGCGGCGGCAAGAAGGACAGGACAGGTAGGGTTTGATTATCTGTATCATTGTGTTAACACGACTGACGAGTATTATGTCAGCTTTGATATCGGAGGCGGTGTACGGACGGGCGGCGGCGCCCTTGTTCAGAGCGTAAAGAGTGGTGAAGATGCGGAGGAGCCCGCAGTAACACCGCCAGATGGGTACAGCTTCGACGGGTGGGACAAGACCTTTACGAGTGTGACTGAGCCGCTCACTGTAAGCGCGGTATACACCAACCTTACCATTAAACCTGTTGAAAGTATTATCCTAATCAGCCATGCTGCAACGATTACAGTTGGCGATAAGTTGTCTCTTACCGCGGCAGTGCTTCCGGAGGACGCAACAAATCCTGAGGTTACCTGGTCAAGCGACAAAACGTCTGTGGCAGTAGTCGATCAGACAGGAAGAGTCACTGCGGTTGCTCCCGGCAGTGCGACGATCACCGCAACGGCTGACGGAGTATCTGATACCTGCGAAGTAACGGTGCAGCCTGCAACCTATGATATCGCCGTTACTGCCAACATCGCGGGCTATGGTTCGACTACAGGCGGTGGTACATATACCAATGGCGCGTCGGTTACGCTCACCGCCACACCCAACGCAGGTTACCGCTTCGGGCGTTGGTCAGATAGCTCGGGGCAGTTATCTACAGATGCCAGGTACTCGTTCACGGCAAATGCGGATCGGAACATCACCGCAGAATTCGCGCTCATCGGAGTGCCCACGCTCTCGGCAGCCTCGGCGGGGTATACCAGCGTCCAGCTCAGTTGGACGGCTGTAGACGGCGCGGCGGGATATCAAGTCTGGCGCAGTACGGCCGCAGGTGGCACATATACAAACCTGCGTACGGTTTCGGGCACTTCCTATGGTGATGGCGGACTTACGCCCAACACTACATACTATTACAAGGTCAACGCATACTGTACAGCCTCTACGGCTACGACATACGGCGGGCAGTCGGGTGCTGCGGTGGCAGTGCCTGTTCCCGCCGCGCCCTCAACGTATGCCTCTATGACGAGCTACAGCAGCGCGAAGGTGTGGTGGAGCACAGTACCTGGCGCAAGCGGATATGAGCTATATCGATCCACATCGCCGTCTGGCGGCTACCGCCTGATCAAGAGTACGACGGCAACGAGCTATACGAATAAAAGCCTGAATACCGGCACGACATACTACTATATGGTGCGTGCGTATATGAAGGTCGGCAGAACGAAGGTATATGGCAACTATAGTGCCGCTGCATCCGTTTTGCCTATGATCTCTTCGGTCACGAGCGCGTCCGCGTCAGTCTACAGCCCAACGGGTATTAAAATATCGTGGATTGCTGTAGGGGGTAAGAGCGGGTATGAGGTATGGCAGTCAACGTCGCCGGATAACGGGTTTGTTCTCATTAAATCGGTAACGGGTACGTCATACAAAGACGCCAAACTGCCGCCGTTCACCACATATTACTATATGGTGCGGGCATACCGCACAGTAGCCAGGGTGAGAGTCTACAGCTCGTTTTCTCCGGTTGCCAGCGCCAGACCGGTTTTAGGTGATGTGGCAGGTGTAACGGCAGTACGCAGCAACGCGACTAAGATCAGGCTGTCGTGGGGGGCGGTAACGGGCAAGAGCGGCTACGAGATATGGAGATCCACTTCTTCTGATAGCGGATTCGCGCTGTTGAAATCCACCACTTCGCGGAGCTTTACCGATTCCCGGCTTACAACCGGTACGACATACTACTACATGGTACGCGCATACGTAACGGTGAAGGGCGTGAAGTACTACAGCGGCTTTACGGCTGTGGCGAGCGCGACACCATAGAAGGAAGATACCACAAAGATTCGTGAATCACGAAACCTCCGTTTCTAGATATAGAGCGGAGGTTTTAGGTTTATAATAACCACACGTACGACGTCCCCTTGGTGTGGAAACATATTCAGCAGATGACTAACCTCGACGCACGTCGTGTGAGAAAACATAAATATTTACTAAAAGTAACAAAGAGTATTGATAATTCATTAATGCGACTTTGGTTCCCACAAGATATGCCTATAGTTTAAATATGTATGGAGGAGGGCAAAAAGGCTTGGTTTAGGGATATTTATGACCTAACTTAGATTAGAAAGATTCGCTAATTTGGAATACTTCAAGGTGTAGTAAATGCAGTATATAAAATATCTCATATTTGTTAAGGTCTAAATTGTTTATAATACTACAGTTTTTCGGATTGAAATTAGGAAATCGTCGTGATAGTATATATAACAGGAGTTAAAAAGTGATTTAATTTATTCACATATGCAAGTGTTGCAATGTGGATTGATAACACAACCTTGATAGCATTTTGATAACAATTGATCAGCAAACGCCGTAGAAGGTGAATAACTGGTATCAAATTGAGTAAAAACTTATCACGGAGTCTAAACAGAATTGTTTGGATTAAGTTTTGAATTTGCGAGTGGGAATGATTTACTTATACAAAAGACACCGCAGAATTGCGGCGTCAGGCAAGTGACAAACGCCCCGTTTTCAGCAGAAGACGGGGCGTTGATTGTTTAGCGGACATAGAATTGCAGTGGAATAAGATTGTGGAGGAGCAGTCGCAAAATAAGACAAACTCCCGTCCAGTAGCCAGGCAACCTTTAACATTTTGTACAACAACGTTAACATCACAAGTATTAACAACATTTGATAATAATTTGCCATATGTAATATAATATGATAAAATATTTTAAAATATTACCAACCTAACTACCCGTGTTCTTAATAAGTATAAATAATGCAATCAATATCTTCAATGAATGGGAATGGAGAAAATAAAATGGGAGACCTTTTCGAAGAGTATATGAATTTAGATAGTTCTTTAAAAGATCACATCACATATACAACCTATGCTAATTGTCCGATTGGATTTAAAGAATACTTAACAAAGAGTGGTTCCCAAGAATTAAGCGAAAATATTCTTAAAAGTTTAAACAGTATTCCATGGATAAGTAATACAGATGTCGATTCATATTATAAATTGAATAATAAAATCAGACGACTGATTTCGATGGATTTATTTTTACAAATGCCTCAAAATGTCCAATCGTATCTAATAGATTCAAAAGAAGGAGAAATTAAAGAATCACAGATTGTATACCTATCCAGAATTCCCTGGGGGAATGAGATGATTAACAATATTAGCATACCTGAAGCAAAAGATTTGTTAGATAAGACTCACTATGGCATGGTTACAGTGAAAGAAAAAATTCTAAGGTATATTGCATGTCAAAAACATATTGGAGATGATTACGGTGCTGTACTCCTATTAATTGGTCCACCGGGGGTGGGCAAGACGTCAATTGCCGCTTCTATAGCTGAAGCGATGGGACGACCTTTCGTTAAAATTTCATTAGCGGGTTTATCTGATGCTGTCGCATTAAGTGGTACAAGTACTGTTTTTAGCAACTCAAAACCCGGGAAAATAATTGAAGCAATAATTAACGCTAAACATATGTCACCATTGATACTGTTAGATGAAATTGATAAAATGGGTCAATCCACAGAAAATGGAGATCCAGTAAACGCTTTAATTAACATCTTAGATAGTGATCGCACAAATTTCATTGATGATTCTTTTGGAGTTTCGATAGATATTAGTAAAATACTTTTTATTGCTACAGCGAATACATTGAGCACGATATCCCCCATTCTAATTGATAGATTGGAGGTAGTAGAATTGAATGAATATACACGCGAAGAGAAAATTGCTATTTCAAAAAGATATATATGGCCTAGTTTAATTCAAGAAAATAAACTTGGAAATATCAATTTACCAAACAATAATGGTGTATTATGTAATCCGTACACATTAAGTATTGACGATAATGTGATAGAATATATAATTGATAATCTTACAAATGAACCAGGAGTAAGGTCGTTGAAAAGATATTTTAATCAGCTATGTCAAGCGGTTATAAGTCTTTATTATTCTACAGGAGAAATGGTTGATAAAATTACTATTGACAACATGAAAAAAATGTTATCTACAATACATTATGAAGAACAAACAGTCGAAGCACCAATTTTTAAAAAGAAAGAAATAAAGAATAAAAAACTATATAAGGAAAAATATATATAAGGAGAACAGTTGTGAAGATAACCATTGATATTCTTATTCGGATTGTTGAAGCAATTGGTGCACTTGCTGCATTCTTTTCATTATTATGGGCAATTAAAGTTTATATGAAGACAAACGATGAGAAAAATTTCCAACAATTGCGTGATGCTTTGATTGCTCTACCGGTTTATTGTAAACAATTAAATCGACTTTTGTCAGAATCGCTATTTGCAGCAATCGGGAATAGCATTGCGCAAGAAATGAAACCAATGTTCGAGGGGCATACAATTGAATCTTTTAGTAAATGGATGCTATCTGAAGACTCATCGAACTATAAAGCTCTTTCTGTTTATATGGGATTAGAAAAATGTGAAGGTGTAAAAGAAATAAAAACGTTACTTGAGAAAATTGAATCAACGCAAAGAATAATAAGCACAAGACTTCCTATGATTGGGCGCGCATATAGAGCACTATTATTTTACATAACAAAACCGGCCAATTACTGCACCTCGAATACTAATATTAGCCAAAATTTGAAATTCAAAAATAATGAGGAGAACCTAGCCATAAAGCAAATGGTAAAAAACGCACAAGCAACCGGGAGCGTTGAGTTATATTTCCGAGAATTGTCGATTTTCATTACCTTAATCTGCAGAAAGCCTTTGATGGACAAAGATTTGGGGCAACAAACTCTTAACTTGGCGTATCGAATGATTAGAGTAATATCAAATGTTTTATGTCTTTTAAGTGATAATAAAATGAAGGATACCGCGCGTAAAGACATGAGAAGTATAGACGGCTTGGAAAAACGTGAAAATCAACTAAAAGAAGATGAAAAAAAACATTCAGTCCAAATTGCTATGTTTTTAATTCTGCAATACAAGTCGCTTTTCTCTGAGAATGATTGGGAGAAACTAATAGAGTGCAAGGCTCAAATCATACAACTGATGGAATATGAAGAGGAAGCATCTGATTATAGATAGATTGTTTCAAAGATAAAATTAAAACCATGAGCCATATCCTATAAAAGAATATTAGAAACGATTTCAAGGAGCGAGCGGGAGTAAATCCGCGCAGCGGAGATGCCACTCATCATGCGGCTTTCCGTCTCATCAAATAGCCCTGTTTTAACGTTTTGGCAACATTGATTGTATGATCCATATAAAAGAGCTAACTGATTTTAAGTGTCAATTGGCTTTTTTGTTGTTATGCTGGTTATTCGTGGATTCAGCGTATTTCTCTGTTCGGTGAGCATCAAGTTCAGCTTTTAGTCTCTCGGCCATAATACGAGGATAGTTATAACGCCAATCATCGTATTCCTCTTTGGTGATTTCACCGCGTTTGAGCTTATCGGCTTCAAGCTGCCAAGCGTTCAACATGTCAAACATGGAAAGGTAGGTGTTCCCGTTGGTTTTATTAAGCGTCAGGCATAGTTCACCGTCAATGCTGTTGATATTAAGGCCGTACAAGTCCTCCATGGCAAACAGCGTATGCATGAGCCCGATATGGCTGTCGATTTCGGGAACATCTAGTGCCTTTGGACTGACTTCCAAGGCATTGGCAAGATCAGTCACCAGCTTTTCCTTCGGCGTTCTGGTGCCAGACTCATATTGTGCCATGCGAATATCAGCGGTCTTTTCATCAAAACCAATGGACATGCCCAAGTATTTCTGGGTCATTCCTCGTAAGCTGCGAATTAATCTGATCAAGCAACAAATATTTGCACCTTTATGGTGCATTATTTGTTTTCAGCGTATTGGATGTTTTGCAGAATGCCGAGGTGCTATAAGCCTCGCAGAGCCCCGCGGGAGCGCCCACATGGCATCTTTCAGCTCGTCTGAAAGTGTCATAGTGGGTAATACACTTCCTACGGAAGTGCCCGTCTCCCCAGCTACGATGATGAAAGGAAGTGATGTTGTATTTCAAAGATTGATCGCACGGTCGTGAGAAACAAAGCGTATCCACGCAACAACTTCTCTATTCGTGAGCGCCATAATGAACGCAAGAACGAAGTCTATTCAAATCCCGACATTGTACAGGATAGAAGCCATCTTAATATCCGTTTTAGAGGCTGCGACGGCACTTATACTCAAGCGTTTGACAAATTGCTTGAAGATGGAACAATCAGCACACGCGGGTTAAAGCCGGATGCAGATGTATTTGCAGAAATGGTGTTTGACGTCAACACAATGTATTTTGAAAAACATGGCGGCTATGAATATGCAAAGGATTTCTTCACTGAGACGTACAACATGGCTGTTCAGGAGGTGGGCGGAGAGCAGTATATTCTTTCGGCAGTCATGCATGCTGACGAGCGCAACAAAAACCTGTCAGAGGAGCTTAGCCGGGATGTATATCACTATCATCTGCACGTTGTGTATATCCCTGTGGTGGAGAAGGAAATACGCTGGACAAAGCGCTGTAAGGACAAGTCACTGGTCGGCGCAGTCAAGGAGGTGATTCATCAGGTCAGCCACTCAAAAAAGTGGGCATCAATAAAAGCGTTGAATGAGAACGGCGAACCGATACGGACAGAGGACGGAAAAGCTGTGCTGATCCCTTCCTATTCACTCCTGCAAGATAGGTTCTTTGAGCATATGAGGAGCGCCGGGTTTAAAGACTTTGAGCGCGGCATTCGCGGCAGTACGATACAGTACTTATCGGTGTTGGCTTACAAGATTCAGCAAGACAACGCAAAACTGGCGCGCATCGAGCAAGAGGTGGAGGCACAACAAAAGGAGCTGGCTACTGTTTTCAATCAACTCGTTGTAGAGCGGCAGACCAGCAAGTCGTTTCATGAACTTGACGAACTGGGCCGGAAAAAGATGTTTGGCAAAGTGACTCTTCTTGAACAGGATTTCAAGGAGGTTATATCACTCACAAAAGAAGGCGTTCTTACCCGAGGCAAGATAGCTGATTTGACACGGCAGCTGCGCGATACTTCATCGCAGCTATTTAGTTCGCAGCTCAGTTGGGAGCAATTGTACGAACAGACAAGTGGTTTTTTACAGGCTATGAAGCTAGCCCCGCAGCGCATTAAGGAGGTTATTTCCGATATCTTCTTGAAGGATCGTGAAGAACGTGAAGCTAGGCGCAATTTACGTCGAAATGGCAGAAAGCGCGATGAGCGCGAAAGGTGACCTTTGACTATTTGGAGGTAGCAATTAATATGCGACGGAAAAGGCGCGGATACAATTAGAGAATAAACAAATGGAAAAGAAAAAAATATCTGGTTAACCTGAACGGGAGGGCTGGTTTCAGCTCTCCCGTATTCTAGTCTCAATATGTTTAAGAGAGACTTTGAGAAATTAATATTACAACATAGTAATTTCATTTCATTTAGGAGGCGGTAGGCCTATGGTTCGAAATACGCAAGGCAGGAAGCCGAAAGTGCCTATTTGAAGCGGTTTTGAGCGATTCTACTGTGTCTACTTAGTCTATAAATCCCCTCAAAATCCATGCTATACTACAGAAAATATAGTATAAATGTAGTATAAATGTAGTAAAACAAAATTGGCTGTCCAGCCGCTCGAGAATTTTTTAAGAGAGTTTGGATTAAGCAGCCCTCTTTTCTCGAATATAGCCCTTCTGGTGTAAAAGCATTCATCCGCTCAATCACCGGATTTCCTAACAAATCTCTTTTCGTCAATAAAAGAGTTGTTTTGTTTGAGTTTCAATATAAATTTACGAAAGAGTTGAAATTGAGCAGCGCATCTATACGCTGCCCATAATAACTTAATCGTAAATATCATTGACTTTTCTTTTTCGTAAAATGATGAACAACGCTGTAATGATGATTAAAACGACAATGCCGCCGATCCATAGTAGTGTGCCGATACCCCAAAAGCTATCGCTTGTTCTCGGAATATCGTTACCCAAAACCTGCGAGATTGCCGCACAGCTTTGGCTCGCCTCCACGACAACCTGAATATCTACCGTTACCGTGCTTTTTGTGAACGTAATATCCACGCCTTTTTTCATTATATTCGTGGTGAATTTATCGCCTTCTAAGAATGACAGTTTAAACGCTGCAATCTCCTCGCTCTTTGGTGTTTTCACAATCAATTCATGGTCTATATAATCCACATTGTAGAACGTATAGTGACCGTCCGCATCTGTAATCGTCGTAATTGGGTCAGAATGCAGTTCAACGACGTACCCCACCAACGGATTACCGTTTGAATCAACTAATGTCCCCGTAATTGTTCTTGTATCGGGAAGCGGTGTCTGTGTAGATGAAGGCGCAGCAGGCGCGGTGGGCGTTGGAGACGACGGCTTAGCGGATGGTAAAGGCGTTGGCTCGTTTGACGAATTATCCAGCGGCACTGCATCTTTGACTTGAACCTCCGCCGACACAGATGCTTTATTGTACAAATGATCTCCCGCCTTGGTTACGGTAACGATCGCGGTGCCCGCCCTTTTCACCGTCACCTGTCCGCTTGCGTTTACGCTGACAGCGTCACCCGACGTCACTGCGTAGCTGAGCGCTCCGGTACCGCTGCCGCCGCTGACGATCAGATCGAAAGGTACATCTCCGTAAAGGATGGTGCTTGGTATGCCGGACAACGATAAAGAGGTTTGAATGCCTTTGCTCACGTTGATTTGGGCAGTTTTTTGCTGACCGATATAATTGCTGTCACCGGCCTTGGTGACCGTCAGTACTGCTGTACCGGGCTTAAGAATGCTTACTTTACCTGTCGCATCCACAGAAACGGCATCACCCGACGTTATCTGATAACTGAGAGTACCGCTTCCGTTGCCACCGCTCACACTGACAGAAAAATCCGCATCGCCGTAACGGATAACCTCCGGAATATCGTTGACCAACAGCGTCGCTTGCTCGGCTTTGTTCACGCTGATGCTCACAATCTGCTTCACCGTTAGATAGTTTTCTATATCGCTCGGCGTAAATACCACATTGTAGCCGCTGTTCATCACAGGCGGTATGATGTCCGGGTTCTCCCATGTAAAGCTGCCGTCACCGCTGTCGCCGGATAATACCGAGGACGTCAATTTTGCGCCATATGTGATAGCGCTTGATGTCGGAAGAATTACCGTCGGTACCGCTTTGCTCACCGATATATCGACCATGCTCTCCGGCGCAATGCCCGTATAATCATAGTTGGCGACATCCCGCGGTGTGAATATCACTTTATAGCCGCTGTTATTGACAGTGGGCACAGTGTCCGGAGTCTCCCACGCGAAGCTGCCATCGCCGCTGCCGCCGGATAATACCGAGGTCGACAGTTTTGCACCGTATGTGATGCTGCTGGATGACGGGAAAATCACAGCCGCAGGCGTTGCCTTATCGACCGTGATGTCAATAGCCGCCTGGGCCGCTTCATAATTGATGTCCGTTGCTTTGATCACCGTAACTGTCGCCGTGCCCGCCTTTTCCACCGTCACCTGCCCGTTCGCATCAACACTGACGGCGTCGCCCGACATCACCGCGTAACTGAGCGCTCCGGAACCGCTGCCGCCGCTGACGATCAGATCGAAAGGCGCGTCTCCGTAACGGATGGTGCTTGGTATGCCGGACAACGATAAAGAGGTTTGAATGCCTTTGCTCACGCTGATTTGGGCAGTCTGCTGCTGGCTGATATAATTGCTGTCGGCCGCCTTGGTCACCGTCAGTACCGCCGTGCCGGGTTTAAGAACGCTGACTTTACCGTTCTCATCTACAGCAACGGCATCGCCCGACGTTACTTGGTAGCTGAGTGCGCCGGCTCCGTTGCCGCCGCTCACACTAACTGCGAAATCCGCGTCGCCATAACGGATAACCTCCGGTATGCCGCTGACAGCCAGCGCCGCCTGCTCGGCTTTGTTTACGATGATGCTCACATTTCGCTCTACCGTGAGATAGTTGTCCGTGTCGCTTGGTGTAAATATCACGCTATAGCCGCTGTTTATCACAGGCGGTATGATATCTAGATTCTTCCATGCAAAGCTGCCGTCACCGCTGCCTCCCGTCAAGTCTGAGGCGGATAGTTTTGCGCCGTATGTGATCGTTTCCGCGGTGGGAAATGTCACCGTTGGTACTGCTTTGCTCACCGATATATCGACCGTGCTCTCCAGCGTAACGCCTGAATAATCATAGTTGGCAGCATCCCGAGGAGTGAATATCACTTGATAGCCGCTGTTATTGACAGTCGGCACAGTGTCCGGGTTCTCCCACGCGAAGCTTCCGTCGCCGCTGCCGCCGGACAATACCGACGAAGAAAGCTTTGCACCGTAAGTGATACCGCTTGATGTCGGGAAAATCACAGCCGCAGGCGTTGCCTTACCGACCATGATATCAAGAGTCGCCTGGGACGCTTCATAATTGCTGTCCGCGGCTTTGGTTACGGTGACGGTTGCTGTGCCCGCCTTTCTTATCGTCACCTGTCCGCTTGCGTTTACGCTCACAGCGTCACCCGACGTTACTGCGTAGCTGAGCGCTCCGGTTCCGCTGCCGCCGCTGACGATTAAGCTAAAAGGCGCGTCTCCATAGATTACTGTCCCCGGATCGTTGATAGATAGCGCTGCTTGATCAACCCTGGAGACTGTGTAAACTGCAATCTGGCCGTAACCTGTAGTATAATAACTGTCAGAAATATCGTTTTGGACATATTGTGCCGTAATCGTATATATTCCTCCGGCCGCAGGCCATTCAATATCTGCCATGCCCTCACTGCTTCCTGCTTCTGTGCGCGTCACAGAGCATTGTCCAATCTCCTCGCCGTTAACCTTAAACGAAATGAGTCCTTCGGGGAGAGTGTCTGATATACCATCTACAACTGCATTCAAAGTAACGGTATCAAAAGCATCAGCACCCGAGCTTGGAGAAACATTGACAGCGCTGAAGGACAACAGCTTTTGAGCATTCAGATATGTTCCCGCCTTAAGCCCTGCCCCATCGCCTCCGACAGTGCCTGTGATGAAGCTGGCGTTTGCATTTGTGCCGTTTAAGTTCATCATAACAGCAGCATTGTTGGTAACGGACAGGCTGCCGCCAGTTGTATTGCTATTGCCGGAGCCGATGTCATATCCGTTGCCGCTGCCGGTTGCCGATACGGTTACGTTAGCGCCGTCTGCCGACAGGGTGCCGCCTGCGCCGCCAACACCACCACCCGTGCCGCCGCCGCCGATACCCGCGCCGCCATCAATGCCACGCGCAGTCACTGCTGCGCTGCCGCTGATGGTGACTTCGCCGCTTGCACCGCCGTTACCGATACTACCGGTGCCACCGCCGCCGCCGACACCCGCACCGCCGCCGCCGTAGTAGCCCGCACTGCCGCCATAAGCCGTTATCGTTCCACCGCTGATGGCAACAGAGCCGCCCGTGCCGCCGCGACCACCACCACCGATACCCGACCCATTACTACCGCCCTGCGCCATAACCGTTCCGCCGCTGATGAAAATGTTACCGGCGCTACCGGCCCAGCCGCCTCCGATACCAGCGCCATAACTGCCGCCGTAAGCGTTGACGTTGCCGCCGCTGATGTTGATGTTGCCGCCCGAACTGCTGCTGCCGCCGCCGATGCCTGCGCCGTCGCCGCCGCCGTGAGCAATGACGGTACCGCTGATGATGGTGATGGTACCACCATTGCCAAAGACGCCGCCGCCGATACCAGCGCCGCTGGAGACACTCGCCGCTCCGCCCCAAGCCTCAACCGTTCCGCCATTTATTGTAATGCTACCGCCTGAGCCTCTGTCGCCACCGCCGATACCTGCGGCGCCACTGCCGCCACGCGCTTTGACAGTTCCGCCATTAATGGTGATGGTGCCGCCTGTACTATAGTAATAACCACCACCTATACCTGCGCCTCTTGAACCGCCGGTCGCTATCACAGTACCGCTGTTAATGGTGATCGTACCGCCCGAATTGTTGCTGCTGCCTCCAATGCCTGCGGCATCTGCGCTGCCCTGCGTGGTCAGCGTGGCTGTGGCGCTGCCGTTTATGGTCAGGACTGAACCCGCCGGAGCCTGAAGGCCAGCGAAACCACTGGTGCTGGTGAGCGTATTAGATTCCACAAGCCTCATATTAACGGTTGCGCCCGTCATATTGAGCGCACATCCGGATGCAGGTCTTATATCCGCCGCAAACAGAGCTATATTCGCACTGCTGCCCGATGATACGACGACGTTTCGGCTGGTTGTGCTGCCAAAGAGGACATACGAGTTGCCGCTGCCGGAAAGAGTGACGGTATCACCGCTGACCGTGTAGTCGGTGCCGCTCGTAAGCGACGGATTGCTCACATCGATCAATGCACCTTCTATCTTTGTGCCGTCTTCATATGCACCCAAAAGCGAGCCCGAAGCTGAGCCTTGAAGGATGCATGTTCCCACTGTTGTGACTGAAGAATCTATGCCATTGGCAGCCAGCGTGACCTGTGCGGCATTATCTATCAATACCGTACCGTTAATTCCATTGCGGCCCCGCCCGATATCAAGTCCGGCGTCCATACCCGAGGCACCGCCTTTGGCAGTTACTTTGCCGCCAAGGATTTTAATTGTTCCGCCATTATGAGAATTGGCTGAATTTGTTCCTCCCGCACCAATACCGGCGGCAAAATCTCCGCCGTTTGCCGTTATAACACCGCCTGATACCGTGATATTTCCAGCGTTATATTCTCCTCCGCTGCCGACACCGGCCCCCCACGTACCGCCCGAGGCTGTGATGTTACCGCCTTGAATATTGATTGTTCCGCCGGTTGCAAGATAACCGCCGCCAATACCTGAGCCACCGTATTCAGAGTAGGCGTTGATTGTGCCGCCGCGGATCGTGATCGATCCGCCGTCTCTCATATCTCCGCCGCCGATGCCCGCCGCCCGATAGGGGGTACTTGCCGTTATATTTCCGCCATTAATCGCTATGGTACCGCCTGAGCCAAAGTATCCGCCGCCGATACCCGCGCCATTCCGGGCACTTCTGGCGGTTACAATTCCATCGGATATGGTGATGGTTCCACCGTCTTTTCCGCTGCCGCCGCCGATACCTGCCCCGGTGGCAGTATCAGCTGGCCCGCTTACCGCGTTAATGGTGCCTCCTGATATTGTGATAGTTCCGCCTGCACCATTGTACCCGCCGCCAATGCCTGCACCGGTGTATAGAGAAGTGCCTTCGATGACAAGTCCGGCATTGCCACCTGTGGCGTTAACTGTTCCGCCCGCTACATTGATCGTACCACCGTTACCATAATACCCTCCGCCGATTCCAGCGCCGTAGTTACCCCCAATTGCCGTCACAAAACCGCTGTTGATGGTTATGCTACCTGACGAACTGTTTTTTCCGCCGCCCATGCCTGCACCATTGAGGCCGCCTTGGGCATCCAGCGTACCTGTTCTTGCCGCTTGTCCGTAAACGTTCAGACTGTTCCCTGGTGACACCCTCATCCCTGCGTTATCAGTGCTGCCCGTTACAGTCAGCGTAAACCCATCCATGAGAATTAAATGAACGTCGCCGCTCACGGTGATGGTACCGTCTCGGGTCACATCACTGTCCACAACATACCAGCCGGTGGCCAACGTAGCAGTGTCGGCCGTAATGGGGGTAACAGTTAATCCCTCAGTCGTTTTTGTTGCGCCATTTTGATCAATATAGGTATAATCATCTGCCGCCTGCACAGTCTGAGGTAAAAAAATCAACATCAGCCCTATGCATAATAGCAATGCCAAAAGCTTTTTTTTCATGTTCCTCTTCCCCCTTAATATACAGTCAATAATCAAAGCATCAGTCGCTATAATAATACGCAATTCGCTAACGCAATCCTTTTAGCACGAGCTTAAAATGCGTAAGTACCTCCGTTTTGTAATCAAAGTTAGGATAACGAATGCACCACTCATAGGTAATTCCCCGGATCGCCATAATATAATGCTTGGTCAGAACATCGAGCGGAATATCGGTCTTGAATTCTCCCCGTTTAATTCCACGGTGTAGCATATCGCTGAACATTTTGTAAATCTCTCTGTTATAACTTGTGACTGCCCCTGTATCCACATCCTTGGTGATCTGCGCCCGATATAATACTTGAAGTTTATCCCAGCCAATATCCATCAACACATCAGCGATTTTAGCAATAAGCGCAAGAAATAACGCTTCCGTCGAAGAATCGCTTGGATAGGCATCAAGAAATTTTCTGTAATCCATATCTACTTTTGCCACATGATCTTCTATTAAAGAAGTAACAAGGGCGTCTTTTGACGCATAATGAACATAGAAAGAGCCCTTTGAAACGCCCGCCATTTTTACAATAGAGTCCACGCTTACCTCGTTGAAACCCTTGGACGAGAATAATTTCGTTGCGCTTTCGTAGATCTTTTGCTTCGTGTTTTGAGCGTTCGTTTTTCTGTTTTCTCCGTTATATGCCATTTCTTCTACACCAAACTTTAAACAGATAATTTGCTCAGTAATTTATATGACTGCGGTCAATGAATATATTATACTATGTAATGTAACAAGAGTAAATATAGGAATGTATTAGAACGAGATCTTAAGCAATGGGTTCATTTATATTGCGTGTAATGTGTTGCATACCTACTAACACAAACTATTGACGTGCAAAGTATACTTTTAAAAGACTTAGATATCACGACTGGTTCGAGCTTCCGAAAGCCTCATAGAAACCCGAGGATATCGCCTCCCAGGCGGCATGCTTATAGTTCAACTATATACGGGGGAGGGCTAAAAGGCCTGTTTTAAGGGATATTTATGGCGTTAAATTGGGTCAAATTAATGTAAACACATTTGCTTATTTGGGTTATTGCTTTAAAGTGTAGTAAAAATGTAGTATTTTGAACATCTCTATATTTATTAAGGCCCAAATCGTTTATCATGCTGCAGTTTAGCGGTTTGAAATTTGAACAGTTTCGTGATAGTATATTAAAATAGAGTAAAAAGTGAGTTTAATTATTCACATATGCAAGTGTCATAATGAGGATTGATAACAGCACATTGATAACTTTTTGATAACAGAAGATCAGCGAACGCCGTAGAAGGTGGATAACTGGTATCAGATGGATTAAAGAATCATCACGAAATCTAAACGGAATTGTTTAGATTAAGCTTTGAATTTGCGAGTGGGAATAGTAGACAAATCCCCGGAAACGTTATAAATAGGCACTTCCGGGGATTTTTTATATTCCGTGATTTTGATACTATAAGTCTAAAAGCACTTATCGGTGATAGATATCGCGAAATCCTACCTCATGCAGGAGCGTATAGCCCACTTGACTGATCGAAAAATAAGAAAAATATGTTTAAGTACCATGGGAATTGTTTATATATACCTTAAAAATAGAACTTCAGCATTAAGAAAAGTAAAGTCGCTTTGGCGTAACCGGTTACGCTCTAAAATATAAGATGATCAGGAGCGTATCGTTTCGCGGTTACTCTATTCTCTGGGTTTTCACTAAAGCATAAGGAGAAAATGAGTTATGTCAAAGATGAAACAAAAAGGTCGCGTATATGCAAAAACTTCCGCAGCTCTGATTGTCGCCATGCTCATGCTCATTGGAAGCGATAGGGAGAATAGTCCCTTTCAGCCGAGATGACCCGAGGTCGTAGAAGCGAAATCCCTGCCAGATCTAAATTTAAATCAAAAAAAATGAATTTTAGCTTTGTTTTGGCGTAACCGGTTACGCCGGATGATTCGGACAGAATTTTTAAATCACCAGGGCAAAATGCGTATGGACAGTTTAAGAAGCAAAGCTGCTTTGGCGTAACCGGTTACGCTCCTGTGCCGGATGAGGTTAAACCTGACAGAAGGACATTCTATTGGTCCGCCTTTGGATTTCATGACACCGGGTAAAGGCAGCAGATTTTTTCTGCTTTTCGATAAAGGTTTGTTTCGCCTGAAAAAAAAGGTGAAACAAAAAATAATAAGTAAAGGAGAAGGAATATGGAAGCCAGGAATTCAAAGCAGGTTCTCAAGACCACAGCTTTACTGGTGGTGCTCATGGTATTCCTGTTCGCAGGGTCAGGCGCACCGTCAGCCAAGGCAGACGCCGGAAATAGCCTTGACAACGGCTCGTTCGAAACATGGACGCCGCCGGCGGAAGGCTTAAACGGCTGGACATTGCCTGATGGTTTCACGGTGACCAATCAGGGCGCGCGGGAGGGCAGCAATGCGCTCGCGTATAGCGGGACGGCAGAGGAGGCCGCGGTAACGGACGCGCTGACCGTGGAAGCAGGGGCCGACTATCTGTTTTCTGCATGGGTCCGCAAAGGGGCCGCGGAGGACGTAGCCAGGCTGCAAGTTACCGGCAGCGGCGTCAGCGAGACGCTGGAAGCCACCGTATCCGGCGAGTGGGTAAGCTTAAGCGGCACGTTTAGCAGCGGTGGCACCACTAGCGTGATCCTCCGCGCGGTGGCAAAAGGAACCGTACTGTTCGACGGCATAACGGTGCGCAAGATCAACATGGCGCCGACCGAGCTGGTCAGCAACGGCGGGCTGGAAAACGGCGTGACAGGCTGGAGCGCCAACACACAGGCCAGCGTCGACACCTCGAAGGCGCACAGCGGGTCCGCATCGATGCGGGTCGCGCCCGGCGGAGTCGGCGTTGCCACACACGCGGCGGTCAGCGTTCAGCCGAACCACTGGTATCTGTATTCCGGATACGTTTACCGGGAGAGCGCGGACGCCGGATGGGCCTATATTGACATGAACGATATCGCGGGCGAGATCCAGTTGCGGGGCACAAAGCTGGTCGGGGAATGGGAACATGTCTCGGGCCTGTGGAACTCAGGCAGTCGCACCTCCCTATCCCTGCGCGTGGTGATGGAGAACAACTGGGACAACCCCAACAGCGGCAAAGCGCCCGTGGGCAACGTCTGGTTGGATGATATATCGTTCATGCAGGTGGATGTGGGTGACGAGCTGCTGCAGGACGGCACCTTTGAAACATCTGGCTGGCAGATACCCGACGCCGGAAAGGCCGAGTATTCTGAGGCCATCCGCCTGTACGGCGATGGGTCGCTGTATATGCATCTTGCCGACAACACCTCCGGGGACGCGGTAGCTGTCGCCAATGACGGCGAGGCGATCGAGGTGGAACCCAATACCGATTACTTCCTTTCGGGATACCTGTACCGCACCGGCGGGAACAGGACCATTTCAGGGTACATCGAGGTGCTTGACGGGGACGAGACGGTATTCAGCGTTACCGGCACGCGCTATAACTGCACGGTATGGGACATCTCCCAGGCGTCCGACCCTACGGGCCATTGGGAATATGTTTCGGGCCTTTGGAACAGCGGCAGCCATACCTCGGTCAAAATACGGGCCGTAGCGCGCGCGAACGCGGCGACGGTAACGGACTCAGTATACTTTGACAATATCTCGTTCCGTAAGGCGGCGTCGTCCATAGCGGGCGAAAATATACTGCCCAACGGCGATATCGAGGATTACAGCTTCAACTATTCGGCAGCCGGCTGGACGCTCCCCAAGGGTGCGGTCATCACTTCGGAACAGAAGAACTCAGGTGGCGTTTCCCTGCAAATTGTTTCGGAGGATACGCTCTCGGTGCAGTCTGACGCGGCTGCGGTCGGCAAATACCGCGACTATGTGGTGTCCGGCTGGGTGTACAAGACGAACGCTTCGGATACCGCCAGCATTTCCGTGCTGAATGGGACGGCCTCGGTTTCGCTGGTCGCGGATGCGCCCACGGGCCAGTGGATACTCCTCAAAAAGGTGTTCAAGACAGGGGCCAACGCCTCGGTGAGGGTGAAACTGGAGGCAACTGGCGCGGTGTATTTCGACGACATCGCCGTCAAGGAAGCGGAGATTAACGATACGAATATGGGCAAGATCTATCTGAGCGACCTGCCCTGGGAGAGCTACCGGATAGAGGGCAGCTATCAGCCCTGGTACGACGACGATACCACAGGTAATGGCATGATCAACATCTGCGATATCGTCTCCTATGAGAAGGGCGTGCGGACGCATCCGGGGTCCTCCTACGATGCGGAAGTGGTGTATGACATCTCCGGCTACGGATGCACCTCGTTTACCGCGTATGTGGGCCGGGACCGCAATGGCAGGCCGGGACAGACGCAGTTCAAGGTGTACGTGGATGGCGTACAGAAAGCCCAGTCGCCCATCATGCGCTGGGGTGACATCCATTACTTTGACGTGGATATCACCGGCGCAAGCGAGCTGAAGATCGTCCAGACGGACGGCGGCGACGGCTACAGCTACGACGGCGGAAGCTGGGGCAATGCGGCGATCAACTACCCGGCGGGCGAGGGAATGGTGCGCATCACCTCCCACGCGGTGCGCGGCAACCTTATCGACGTGAGCGACACGGCTACGCTTTCGGGCTTTGCGCGCGCGGATGCCATTAAGCTTTATGCCAACGGGGAGTACACCGGCGTTACCGCCCCGGTGACGGACGGCAAATGGCAGGCGCAGGTGAACAACTTGCCGGGCGGAGCCGTCACGATCAAGGCGGAGTCCATCGTGAACGGCGAGGCGATGAGCAGCTACGAGGTGGAGATCGACCGCGGCGGCGACGTCGTCAACGTGGCGGACATGGTCTGGGGCCGCACGACGTTCAACCCGCCGGACAGCCTGCGGCGCGGGTTCAGCTACCTCAACGACTATCTCTCGGTGGGCGGCGGTGCCGTTATCACGAAAAACGGCTTCGAAACACACCCACTTAACGCGCCGGTGGAGCAGTCCTACGCGGACCTCGACCTGAACCTTAAAGGGAGCGGCCTCACCTACTTCCAGTCCGCCGTGGGCCTGTGCGATTGGAGAGCCACCACTCTCGGCCATGTGGAGTTCATCGTCCTTGCGGACGGACAGATCCTCGCAAGGTCAGGGGCGCTGTATACCGGCGAAATGTATTACCTGACAGCCGATATACCGGCGGACTGCGAGACGCTCACGCTACGCGTCACCAATGTGAACGGCGATTACGCGTGGTGCTCCGCGGATTGGTGCGAGCCGGTGCTGGCGGCCAGCCGCGACGCGCTTTACCGGAATCCGATCAACGCATACAACCCTGACACGCAGAAAACCGTGGTGAACATCAGCGGCGCGAATATGCACTTCGAGGCGACAGAGCCCTTCAACGCGCTTGTGCTGACCGAGGCCGAGCTGACCGAGCCTGTCACCGTAAAGGTATACCAGTGGCTGAACACCTACCTGCGCACGCTGCAAAGCGCTCCGATGCTGCAGGCGCAGATGATGCCCGGCGAGGATATGGCGTTTGTGCCGCTCTTCAGCACGTTGGATCCGGGCGAGTACCTGCTGGTGCTGGACGGTCCGGGCACGATCGGGCTGTATCCGTCCACGACCTCCGTGTCGTACGTCGACGGGGAAGTCCAAGGCGCGGCGCTCGGGATGCAGTTCATGTTCACCGAACAGGCAGAACCCTATTTCTCGTCCGTAACCGGCGAGGTGGGAGAAGCCAATTATGACAATACGGCGTCACAGACCGAGAAGCAAAGGGCGGAGACGCAATACGAAGGCTACCTGAGCGATCTCAGCACCTTCCCGGCGACGTTCACCATCGGCGAAACCGACTATAGCGGTTTCGGCGCGGACTTTAATGTGAACGACCAGACGACGACTACAGCGGACGGCATTGAGACGACTGTCACCAAACTGACGCATATCTCAGGGCTGGAGTTTGAGCTGAAGAGCGCCTACTATCCCGCTTATGCGGCCTTCGACTGGACGATATACATCAGCAACAATACAGATAGCAACTCGCCTGTGGTGAGTAACCTGAGTGGCGCGAACCTCGTGTTCGAAGGCGCGGACCCGTACCTGCTGACCAGCTACGGCGACTCGCGGCAGTTCCTGCCCGACGAGCGGCGGATTGCGGGGCACCTTGAGTATGGGCCCACATCGGGCCGCAGCACGGAAGGCGCGTTCTCGTATTACAACATGGAATATGGCGAGAAAGGCGTGCTCATCGGCATCGGCTGGTCGGGCAACTGGAAAGCGGTGTTTGACAATACGGCTGACCGCGGCAAGACGCACGTGACTATAGGGCAGAGCGCGTTCAAATCCTATCTGAAGCCGGGCGAGACAGTGCGCACGCCGCTTGTGGCGTTTGTAATGTACGACGGGCGCGATAAAGACCGCGCAGGCAACCTCTGGCGGCGCTGGTTCATCGACTGCAATATGCATAAAGTGGCCGAGCCGGGCGAGGAGCCGCATCTGTTCGAACCTGTAATATCCGCCGGTACCTCTGTGCAGTACGCCGAGATGACGTTGGCGACCGACGCGAACCAGGTAGAGGCCATCTCGCGCTATGAGGACAACGGCATTCCAATCAACTTCTGGTGGATGGACGCAGGCTGGTACTATAACGTAGACGACCAGTCACTTCCGCCCTGGGGCTGGACCGCGACCGGAACGTGGAAGGTAGATACCAGCCGCTTCCCGAGCGGAATGAGTGCGATATCCGATTATGCTGAGTCAGTGGGCGTCAAGACGCTGCTCTGGTTCGAGCCTGAGCGCGTGGGCATGCCGGTTAGCAGCCTGAAGACGGACGGCTCCACCATTCATCCAGACTGGCTGCTGGCGGGAACGCTCGTGAACCTTGGCGACCCGGATGCGGTAGACTGGATTGCGAATCGCATCGCGGATATCATGGAGAAGGGTGGTATATCGCTCTATCGCGAGGACTTCAATATCCAACCGGCAGGCAACTGGCGGGCGGGCGACAGCGCGCAGGGCGAAAACCGTGAAGGGATCACGGAAAACCTGTACGTGCAAGGCCACCTGCGGCTCTGGGATATCATATTGGAGCGCCTGCCGAACGCCATCATCGACTCGTGCGCTTCGGGCGGGAACCGCAACGACCTTGAGGCCATGCGCCGGGGGGTGCCGGTGCATAAAACGGATTACAACTATGGCGACCTCACCGCACAGCAGGGATACGCGTTGGAGATGGCTCCGTGGATGCCGTATTTCGGCACCAAGGCAGACTCAAACGACACGACGTTCTCTGACAAGTACAACCTGCGCACCGCCATGGTTCCGTGGATGGTATTAAACTACAATTCCGACAAACCCATCGACTGGGACATTGTGCGCGACGCGGTGGAAGAGCATGAGAAGATTGCGCCGTATATTTATGACGACTTCTATAAGCTGACAGAGTACAGCCGAAGCGAGTCGAAGTGGATGGGTTGGGAGTACTTAAGCCGGGATAAGAGCGATGGTTACGCCATCATGTACCGGCGGTCCAGCGGGCCCGTTTCGCAGACAGTCAAGCTCAAAGGCCTCAGGCCAGGCGCGCTTTATCGCATCTGGTTCGAAGACCGTAACGATTACTTTACCGCGAGAGGCCGGGACCTGATGAACAAGGGCTTCGAGATGAGCCTGCCGGCGGCAAAGACATCCGACATCATCTACATCCAGGAAGCTTCCCAGCCGTTCACCCCGAGGGCACTTGTGGCCAATATCACCAAGACCACCGCGGGCGGGCAGTATAGGGAAGGCATCCGCGAAAGTGAGGATATGTACTATGTGGATATCCGGCTGAACATGTGGCTGCGCGAAACGGTGCTGGGCAATGATGAAGGTTCCGTGGAACAGAGCGTGCAGGCGGATTATCAGGACGTCATCACAATCAACGGCAAAACGGTGACGCAGCTGCTGGCTGAAGACCCGGATTCGGTGAGGATGAATTACGACGTCGTCAACAACATCCTGAGCGTGTTTGTGGCGAAGACCTCCTCCGCGGACTTCAGGCCGGGGAAAGAAAATGTCATCGGCCTGTCGCAGGAGTTGGCCACGTATGAAGGCGTGCATCTTGCGGCGGACTGCGAGTTCACCTACGACGGCGAGACTGACACCTGGGCACAGACCGAGACGCCGCCCGAGGAAGTCGTACTGGTAACCGGCATCACCGTGACGGGTGAGACAATCGTTCAGCCAGGTGATACGGAGCAGCTTACTGCTGTGTTGTCGCCGGAGCACGCCACGGTGACGGGCGTAAACTGGTCGACCAGCAACACGAAGGTGGCCACAGTAGACGAGCAAGGCCTGGTGACCGCGCACAAGATAGGCAGGGTGGTCATTACTGCCGCGGCGAAGGATGGCAGCGGCGTCATGGGCTCGATCAAGATCATGGTGAAGCCCATGGTGCAGGCGCCTGATATCACAGTGGTCAGCGCCGGATTTGACAGTGTGGAAGTATCATGGAATGAAGTCCCGGACGCGAGCGGATACGAGGTGTACCGCGCGGGCAGCCGTCTGGCTCCTTATGTGAAGGTGTTCACGGCGCAGCCCGGTACGCTGAGCTTTACCGACACAGGGCTCTGGACCGGACAGATGTACTACTACAAGGTATGCGCGTTCAAGACTGTTGATGAGGAGACCGCATATAGGAGATTCTCGGAGGTGAAGACCACGACGCCCAAACTGTCCGCACCGACCATCACGGCAGAACCCGTAACGGATGGCAGCGTCGCGATTACCTGGGACAGCGTTCCGGGTGCGACCGGGTACGAAATATGGCGCTCTTCGTGGGAGAACGGTCCATATAAGCTCATCGGCAGCACCTGTGATACCAGCGCCATGGATTATGACGCTGATGCCGGGGTAACGTATTACTACAAGGTATGCGCATATCGGTCTTTCGGCTATATCCAAGTATATGGCGGGTTTTCCGCTGTTGAATCCGCGCGCTACCGGGAATGAGGTATACCGTGCGGCGTCTGAAGACGGGCCGTATACGTGCGTATGCAGCACACATTCCATGGTTTTACGGACGTCGGATGCAAGGCAGGCCAAACATATTATTATAAGGTGCGGGCGTATCAGGTATTCAGTCACGGCTTTGTGCAGACGTACAGTGAGTTTTCTGCCATAGAGTCCGTTAACGGCGGCGCTGCCTCCGAAGAAACAGACACCGCTTAGGCATACCCCGCAGACTGCAAGGCTTGCAGAGCCCATAAACCTGTTTTTGAAGCAGTTTTGTGGATACAGAAGGGACATACGGAGGATATTCAGAGGATTGGGATATCCTCCAATTCCCTTTTATTTTGGGCAGATGCAAACATACAGGAAGTGCGAGATTTCTTGAAATTAAGTTATATGGAAATCTGGAGATATATAAATAGCTCGGATGAAACAAGGAGTAGAATATAAGAGAACAAAAGATTTTTCCCTTTAATAGATTCCTTATGATGGTTTCCATGAGATACTGAACAAAGGCATAGCGTTTGTGCAAACTTAATAACAAATTGGACTAGCTAATAATAGAAGTGGCAACAATCTGGCAACAAAAAATTAGATAGCCCAAAAGATATTGATAACTGATATAATACAAATACCACGGGCCATATTCTATAAACAGAATTGTTTAAGAAACGCTTTCAAAGAGCGAGTGGGAATAATTTGAGAAGGCGGAGTATAGTCGGTAGTTGCGAATTTCCGCCTGATAAAGCAACGTTTTGGTAACATTGATTATATGATCCATATAAAAGAGCTAACTGATTTTGAGTGTCAGTCAGCTCTTTTTTGTTTTGCGGTAAACAGAGCTGCAGATTTTCCGACAACAAAGAGACTAAACAAACGACGCTCTATTGTCGTTTTTGAATGAGATATGAAACATGATGGTTAATATTTATGCCATATTATGCTCATCAGTTTGCCGGATTAAAACAGTGTGTCTTTAAGTTAAATTTGTTTCAATGGATTAAATTTAATTCAAGAAACCTTAAACTGGACAACTAATCGTAAAGACGGATTCACAATTAAATTCTAAAATGAAACCATAATTAATCAGAGAAAAAATTCATTGATTGAAATTTGTATCAATCTGGATACATAGATATGTATTATCACTTGGATTGCAGCCGAAAAAGGCATGGGAGCATACGTGATGGAAAATGTAACGATCAATGATATCAACACGATGATCCGGATTGCCAAAAAATATTATGAAGTTGGTTTATCCCAGGAACAGATATCGATAGAAGAAGATATCTCCAAGTCAACGGTTTCACGTATTCTGGATAGGGCTGAGAAGCTTGGATATATCATGCATAAGGTAATTTATCCGGTTAAGTCTATGGCTTTGCAGGAAGAACTTATCAAGAGATTCTTTGACATTGAGCACATTTTTGTGTCTCCGCTGATGGTGGACAACAAGGCAATTTGCATGATGGATACATGCAAGATGGTGGTTGAGGATCTTAACCGGCATGTGTGTGATAACGACATTATCAGCATATCATGGGGCCGTACCATTGAACAGCTTGCTGAGCTTTTAGTTCCGCCTGCAACTCCCAAAAAAGGGGTTAAGGTGGTCCAGCTCAACGGCTCAATCGCAACAAGCATACTCTCCACAAAGACCGCAAGCATATTGCAGAAATTTACAGAAGTCTACTCTGGTGTTGGTTATATGATTGCGGCTCCTGCTCTTGTTGATAGTAAAGACATTGCAAAAGCCATCAAAAGTGACACACGCATTAAAATGGTGCTGGAACTGGCTGCAGAGGCCAATATCGCCGTTTTCAGCATCGGACAAATCTCAGAGAACTCTGTGCTTATAGAGCGTGGTTCCATCACGCTGAAGGATGTTGATGTGCTGCGAACCGTCGGAGCCGTTGGGGATATATGTACCCGGTATTTTGATATTGAAGGAAACCTTGTTAACAACGAATACAATGCAAGAACGATCGGCATTGAGCTGACCGGGCTTAAAAAGAAGAAACTGAGGATCGGTATTGCGGTTGGAACCGAGAAAGCCGATGCCATTATCGGCGCTTTAAGAGGCGGATATATGACGTCCCTTTATATGGATGAGAAAACGGCGGCCAGTGTGCTCAAACGGTGCAAAGAACTCGGACTTTAGTTTTTTAATGCTACAGAAAGGCGGACATAGTATGGAAAAACTTTATATCATGGCCATCGATCAGGGAACAACGGGAACAAGGGTGATACTCTTTAACAAAGAGGGCCAGATTCACTCTTATGCATATAGGGATATTAAGCAAATATATCCAAAGCCCGGATGGGTGGAGCATGACCCGAACGAATACTGGAGCACTGTGGTGGAAGGTATGGCAGAGGCGTTTGAAAAAGGAAACGCGCATGCATCCCAAGTTGCCGCTATCGGTATCACTTGCCAGCGCGAAACAACAATTTTATGGGATCGCGATACGGGTGAGCCATTATATAACGCCATTGTATGGCAGTCGCGGCAAACAGCAAGCATTTGCGAAGAGCTGAAAGCGCAAGGATATGAAGGCTATATAAGAGAAAAGACTGGCTTATTAATCGACGCGTATTTTTCCGGTACGAAGATCAAATGGATTATTGATCATGTACCGGGTGTTAAGGAAAAGGTTGCACAGAAAAAGGTGTGCTTCGGTAATATCGATTCGTGGATTATGTATAAGCTGTCCGGCGGCGCATCCCACGTCGAAGATTATTCAAACGCATCGAGAACACTGCTTCTTAATATCCATACGCGTCAATGGGATCAGAAAATAATGGATGCCTTAAATATACCTGCGCATATTCTTCCCGAATTAAAACCGTCCAGCGGTTTATTGGCCATGACAAGCAAGGACGTTTTCTTTGGGCAGGAAATACCCATAGCGGGTGACGCGGGCGACCAGCATGCAGCCACCTTCGGACAAACGTGTTTTGAACCCGGAATGGCAAAGAATACTTACGGAACGGCGCTGGCGCTGATGATGAATATCGGCGAAGAATTAAAGCTGAGCAAAACAGGATTGACCACGAATCTTGGATGGGTCATTGGAGATAAAACAGAATACGCGTTTGAAGGTGTCATTTTCATGGGCGGCGCTGCCATACAGTGGCTCAGAGACGGTCTTAAGATCATTCAGTCTGCGGCTGAAGTGAATGACCTTGCGGCAAGAGTGAAGGATACGGGGGGTGTATATCTGGTACCCGCATTCACTGGACTATGCGCGCCCTATTGGGATATGTATGCCAGAGGAACGATTGTGGGGATTACGCGGGGCACCACAAATGAACATATCGCAAGGAGCGCTCTCGAAGCAATTGCTTACCAAACACGCGACGTACTGGAATGTATGCAGACGGATTCAGCCCAGAAAGCGGAATCGCTCCGCGTGGATGGGGGAGCAACTGCCAGCGATTTTCTCATGCAGTTTCAATCGGATATTCTGGGAATACCCATCCAAAAGCCTGTCATTACCGAAATGGCAGGGCTGGGCGCTGCCTATCTTGCGGGGCTTGGCGTAGGTTTCTGGAAGAGCAAAGAAGAAATCGCGAAGCAATGGAAAGTCGCGAAAGTGTTTGAGCCCAAGATGGGCGTTGACCAAAGGGAGACGCTGTATGATGGCTGGAAACGTGCGGTAGAGCGGTCATTAAAATGGGCTCAAGATTGAGTATTGCCGCATCGATCAATGGCATGAACACATTTACAGGTGTTATTAAAATTCAGTTTTTGGGAGGAAATAATCCATGGATCTAAATGAACTTATCAGACAAGTGACAGAAGAAGTTTGTGCCAAATATGCCGGCCAACAGACGAATTCAGACGACTATTCACCGGCCTCACTGGCCAAATACATTGACCATACAATTTTGAAACCGGAGGCCAGTGTCGAGGATGTGCGCAAAGTGTGTGACGAAGCAAAACGGTATCACTTCGCCAGCGTATGTGTCAATCCAAATTATATAGAGTTCGTCGCAGAGCAGCTTAGCGGCAGCGGCGTGGCACCGTGTGTGGTTGTTGGTTTTCCTTTAGGCGCCACGATCCCGGAGATCAAGGCAGAAGAAACCAGTGCGGTGGTTTCCCTTGGCGCAAAAGAAGTGGATATGGTTGTGAATATCGGCGCAATAAAATCCGGTAATTGGGCGCTCGTTAAAAGAGATATTGAGGCGGTTGTGAATGCGGTGAAATGCCGGGCTTTGGTGAAGGTCATTATAGAAACATGTCTTCTCACAGACGAAGAAAAGATAAAGGTCTGTACGATTGCAAAACTTGCAGGCGCGAATTTTGTAAAGACATCAACTGGTTTCTCTACGGGCGGCGCTACGGTTGAGGACGTCCACCTGATGCGTCAGACGGTCGGTTCTTTAATGGGCGTTAAAGCATCCGGCGGCGTACGGGACTATAATGGCGCGGTGGCGATGATTAAAGCTGGCGCGACAAGGCTGGGCACAAGTTCAGGCGCAAAAATCGTTGCGGGTGGAGAACAGAAGAGCAGCTGTATCAATTGCGGCAAATGCTCGGGTACATGTCCCACTGGCAATGTGACAATATGTAAAACAGCATACTGATGTAGATAGTCGCCTATTCGTACTTCGGTTTCGACCTTAGATGACTAAGGCTTTGTTAAGTGCACAATCGATGGCAGAAAACGGACAGAATTCATTGAATTAAGGAGTTTTTAATGAGCAATATGATGAAAGCAGTCAGAATGTATGCACCCAGAGATTTAAAGGTAGAACAAGTGCCGGTTCCTGAAATAAAGGATAACGAAGCGCTGGTTAAGGTGATGGCCGTGGGTATATGCGGTTCCGACATCCCCAGAATCTTGGAATATGGCGCATACATTTCGCCGATTACGCCCGGTCATGAATTTGCGGGAGAGATCGTGAAGGTGGGTAGCGGGGTCACAGGATTTACCCCGGGAGACCGCGTGACGGTTCCGCCGCTGATGCCCTGCTTTAAATGTGAATACTGTGAGCAGGGACATTTCTCGCTTTGCAGGGACTATAACTACTTTGGTTCTCGTTGTGACGGTGCTTTCGCACAATACGTTTCTGTTCCTGAAGGAAACCTTTTAAAAATTGCAGATAACGTGACTTACGATGCTGCGGCAACAGCAGATCCGCTCGCCAATGCGCTTCATGCGATTAAAACCAGCGGCTTTAAACCCGGAGACAATGTCTGTGTAATGGGCGTAGGTGCCATAGGTTTATTTGCGATACAGTACATGAAAGCTAAAGACGCGACCGTTGTGGTGGCGGTGGACGTGACGGATGAAAAGCTCGCTGTCGCGAAAAACTGCGGTGCAGACGTGATTATCAACGGACTGGCTGCCGATGTGGCAGAGCAGATCGTCAGCGCGACAAAAGGCGGTGCAGACGTGTGCATCGATGCCTCAGGCTTCCCGGCTGCGCAGCACAACGGTCTTATGGCTACGGCAAAGCACGGCAAGATGGTGCTGCTTGGCATATCTCACAAACCGCTTGAGTTGTCAGAGAAGTGTGTCGACCTGTTTATGAGGCATGAGAAAACCATGGTCGGTTCCTGGAACTCGTTCTCGAAACCGTTCCCGGGCTGGGAATGGACACACGGCGTAGAGTGTCTCGCAGACGGTACGATCGATGCCGAAAAGGTCATCACGCACAAGCTGCCGCTGGATGAGGCGCCTGCGATCTTTGACAAGATCTATAAGAAAGAATTGTTTTTCAACAAGATACTGTTCCTGCCCTGGATGGAATAGGTTGCCCGGTTTCGAAGGGAGACATGGATGAAAGCATACGTTTATCACGGCGAAAAGAATTTTTCAATTGACGAAGTACCCATGCCTAAGGCGCAGGCGGGGCAAGCCGTTGCCAAAGTGATTTGTGCGTCCATATGCGGCACAGATCTTCGCACATACCGCTTTGGGAGTCCGAAACTAAAAACCCCCATTACAATCGGACACGAAGGATGCTGTGAAATCGTGGAAGTGGGAGATGGCGTCAATTTAAAACCCGGAGAGCGCTATGTGATGGCTCCCGCGATTGGCTGCGGTGAATGCAAAAGCTGCAAAAAAGGCCGCACCAATATGTGCAGTTCATTAAAAACAGTAGGGTTTGAATTTCCGGGAACCTTTGCGGAATATATCACGCTGCCTAAGGAAGCCATCGAAAGAGGGCATTTGATTAAAGTGCCGGATCATGTGTCATCCAAAGCCGCAAGTGTTGCAGAGCCTGTGGCCTGCGCCATTAACGCTCAGAGCTTTCTAAAGATTGAAAAGGGCGATAACGTCGTGATATACGGCGCGGGTTATCTTGGCTGTATTCATGCCGAACTGGCCTTTATGCAGGGCGCAAACAATGTTTTTATTGCCGAAGTATCCGAGAAAAGACGCAACAAGGCCAAAGTATTGGTGCCGAATGCCTTTGTTATCAATTCGGGTGATCCCGATTACAGGACACTGATTGGCAATATCGCAGGACAAGATGGTGTGGACGTGGTGATTACCGCCTGCCCGGCGGGCATTACCCATAAGCAGGGATTGGAGCTGTTGATCAAAAACGGCAGGATGAGCCTGTTTGGCGGGCTTCCGGGTGAAAACAACTATCATCTGGACAGCAACCTGATTCACTACAAAGAGCTCGGAGTTTTTGGCGCTCACGCATCGACCGTTAAACAGAACGTTCAGGCGCTTGAGTCGATTGCAAGCGGACAGCTCAATGTAGAGAAGTATATTACCGAATTTGCTTTTTCAGATATTGAAAAGGCATTTAAAAGCTTAATCGACGAGGAAGCAGAAAAGGCGATTGTCATACCGTAAACGACAGAAAACAGAATTAAAAAAAGCTCTGAAGGAGCATTACGATTTAAAGGAGATACGGATCATGGAAAAGCAGGCGTTAGGGATGGTGGAAACAAAGGGATTGGTTGGCGCCGTGGAAGCGGCCGATGCAATGGTTAAAGCAGCCAATGTGAAGCTTTGCGGAAAAGAGAAGATCGGCAGCGGTTTGGTAACAGTGATAGTTCGCGGTGATGTGGGTGCGGTGAAAGCTGCAGTGGACGCAGGCGCAGCGGCAGCAAAGCGCGTGGGAGAGCTTTACGCGGTGCACGTTATTCCGAGGCCGCATGATGATGTGGAAGGCATACTGCCCAAAGCTTAAAAATCAATGGAAGGAAGAATATGATGAAAGTATTCAACTTAGCAGAAATTGAAGCAACACCGGAATACGGCGGTATCGTCCGGCAGGCGCTCAAGGCAGGCCAGGGCGCAGAGATGAGCTGCGGCACATTGGTACTAAAGCCCGGTGAAATCATGAAGGATTTTGAGAGCCATGGCTCAGATGAGATATTCTTTATCGCTGCGGGTGAACTGAAGATAAAAAGGAAGCAAGGCGAAGATATCACAGCCAGCCAGGGGCAGATTGTTCATTTGCCGAAGGGTGAATGGCATTGGTCAAGCAACCCCGGGAAAACGGAGACGCTGCTTTTCTGGGTTAACAGGGACTAATGCGATTGGCATGATGCAAGGATGGAAGCATGGAAAAATCGGATATTGAAGCAACAATCAAAAAATCAATAATTCAGACGCTGGCTGCAAAAAACCATTATTATATACCTGCAGCGGTATCGAGCCGCCATATCCATCTGTCGCAGGAAGCTTTAGAGGCATTGTTCGGAAAAGACTACGTGCTCAGAAAGCTAAGACCGTTGTCGCAGCCGAATCAATATGCGTGTGAAGAAAAAGTCACACTGGTCGGTGAAAAAGGGGCGATTAAGGGTATTCGGGTACTCGGGCCGGTGCGGCCTGATACACAAGTGGAAATATCGGTGACGGATTCGTTCGTTCTTGGAATATCGCCTGTGGTTCGGATGTCGGGTGATGTTCAGGGCACACCCTGCGGCAAACTTGTGGGGCCGAAAGGTGAATATAACTTGCCTTTCGGCGTGATCGTATCCATGCGCCACCTGCATGCATCGACAGAGCAGGCTGCGTGGTTCGGACTTAAAGACGGCGATACCGTCAGCGTTAGAAAGTCAGGCTTGCGGCCGGTGGTGTTTGGGGATGTGGTTGTCCGTGCGGGCAGCAGCCATGATCTGGAGCTGCATATTGATACGGATGAAGCCAATGCCGCCTCGATAAAAAACGGAGATCTATTGGAATTGATCAGATAGCTTGGAGCAGAGATGACAGAACAAGATATGATTCGCCTTATTGCGGAGGAAGTGCTCAGGCGTGTTGAGGATATGGGCGGATTAGCAAGTGTAACAAATTCCCAGGCGAAAAACGGTGTGTTGGTGCTGATCCCTTCATATATCGCGGATGAAGCCGCATTGATGTCGTATTTGAAGAGAACTTATCAAGAACCGGTGACATGCATACTGTGGGAAAATGCGGTGCTGAAAAATTCACCCTTCAAGACGGCAAGGTTTCAGGCTGGCGTGGATGAAACGCAGCTTATGGCATCGCTTAATCAGTACGGTGAAATCGTTCTTGCCATACCGCCGATCACGCTGCTTAAGAATATCGCTTCAGGCGACGATTCGGGCTTCATTGAACAGCTTGTCATGCGGGCAATCCTCTGGGAGAAAAAAGTATCCTGCGTGCTGGATTATACGATGCCAAAGTTTAAACGCAGCACAGTATTTGAGGTGCTCTGCGACGCGCTGGATGCACTCAAGGATATGGGCGTCAAAGTCGTATCGACAGCACCCGGGACGCAAAAGGCAATGCATGGGCTGTCACTGGTGACAGAGACCGATGTGGAAGATACATATAAGAAGGCAGGCACATCCGTTATCACGCTGCCTGGTGCCATCATCACGCCGCTTGCCAGGGATAAGGCTAAAGAGCTGAATATAGCGATTGTGAATGAGCAAGGAGTTAACGAAGTATGATTTTAGCGCGGGTGGTGGGCAATGTGGTCAGCACAAACAAAGCGGAAAAGCTACTGGGATTAAAACTGCTGATCGTTGTCCCTATCGACATTGAGTCGTTCAACGAAAAGGGTCAGCCGCTTGTCGCGATTGATACGGTCGGCGCGGGTGAAGATGAAGTGGTGATGTGTGTGGGCGGAAGCTCTTCCAGACAGACCGGAATCACAGACGGCAAACCATCCGATCTTGCGATCATCGCCATTATTGATTCAGTTGAGCTGCGGGGCAATATTGTATTTCGCAAATTCGAGGCGTCAGGAATCGCTGCGGAGAAGTCGTAATCAATGCATGCGAACGATGCTCAATGTGCGGACAAAGCGTGACAGAGGTTAAATATGAGTTTGACGAACGAGCAAATCCAAAAAATTATTGAAGATACAGTGAAACAAGCCGGCCAGAGTAGTGCAGGCAAAGCGGGAGTCGTCCGCACAGGGGGGGCATGCTGGCTGTGTGATGACCCGAATGATGCCATACAGGCTGCCAAAGAAGCGCAAAAGCAGCTGATGAAGCTTTCTCTTGCACAGAGAGGCAAGCTGATTGATGCGATGCGCATGGCCGCGATGGCAAAGGTGCAATATCTTTCAGAGCTTGCGAATCAAGAGACCGGGTATGGCAGGGTGGCTGATAAAGTGCTTAAGAACAAGCTCGCGATTGAAAAGACACCCGGCATAGAGGATTTAACGGCGGATGCGATGTCTGGCGACTATGGGCTGACCCTGGTAGAACGCGCTCCGTTTGGCGTGATCGGCTCAATCACGCCGTCGACAAATCCATCGTCCAGCGTGATTAACAACGCCATCAGCATGATCGCGGCAGGAAACTCGGTCGTGTTTAATCCCCATCCCGCGGCCAAAAAAGTATCCGCTGAAACGATGCGGATATTGAATGACGCGATTGTCAGTGCAGGCGGCCCGGCAAACCTGATATGCACAGTCAAGGAACCTACGATTGAAAGCGGCAAGGTGATCATGGAGCATCCTGATATTCCGCTTCTGTCCATAACGGGCGGGGAAGCGGTCGTCAGAGTCGCCATGAAGACGGGTAAAAAGGTGATCGCGGCAGGGCCCGGCAACCCGCCGGTGATCGTTGACGACACGGCGATTATACCGCAGGCGGCCAAAGATATCGTGGGTGGGGCAAGCTTCGACAATAACGTTTTATGTATTGCTGAGAAGGAAGTGTTTGTGTATCAATCGGTTGCCGATATGCTGATGAGAGAAATGGAAAAACACGGCGCATGCAGGGTGCTGGGTACCGATATCGATAAAATCGTTAAAACGGTACTGATCAAAAAAGACGGCGGTTACGTGATTAACCGAAACTACGTGGGTAAAGATGCGTCGGTGATATTGAGAGACAGCGGGGTTGCCTTTACGGGTGATCCGCGGCTTGTGATTGCCGCGGTGGATGAAGACCATCCGTTTGTGACGGTTGAGATGCTGATGCCGGTGCTGGGTATCGTGCGCATCGAAGACGATATACAGACCGCCATTGATAAAGCGATTAAAGCGGAAAACGGATGCCGGCACACGGCGATGATGCATTCACAGAACGTCAGTCATTTATCCATGGCGGCTAAAGCCGTCAATACCACGATATTTGTCAAGAACGCGCCTTCATACGCAGGCCTTGGTTTTAACGGGGAAGGCTTTACCACCCTCACGATCGCGACACCGACAGGCGAAGGGCTGACAAGCGCGCGCACGTTTACACGGTCGCGCCGCTGTGTGCTTTACGGAAACTTCAGGATCGTGTAAGCAAAGGAGATGGGATGGGGATTGCAGATCAGATCCGCGAAGCGGGAGTCGTCGGCGCTGGCGGAGCGGGTTTTCCGACGCATGTCAAAGTAAGCGGTAAAGCGGACATCGTTTTGGCGAACGGCGCGGAGTGCGAACCGTTGCTGCGCACTGACCGTACCATGATGGAAAAATATCCGGCACGTATTGCAGCCGGTCTGAAGGCGGTTATGCAAGCGGTCGGCGCTTCAAACGGTGTGATATGCGTAAAAAAGAAAAACCATAAGGCGATCGAAACACTTGAAAACGCCATAGCGCATGAACCGAATATGACGGTTTTTCCGATGGATAATTATTATCCGGCCGGGGATGAGCAGCAGATTGTGTATGAAGTGACCGGCAAGGTGGTGCCCACAGGCGGTATACCGCTTGACGTAGGCGCGGTGGTGGTCAATGTCAGCACGTTAATGAACGTGGCGGATGCGCTGGAAGGCAAGCCTTTAACGGATAAGTATGTTACGGTGAGCGGGGAGGTGGAGCATCCCGTTACCATGAAAGTGCCGATCGGCACGCCGGTCAGTACCCTGATCAAAGCGGCGGGCGGGCCGGATCAAAGTGACGGCTATACCGTTATCATCGGCGGACCCGCAACGGGGAAGATTTGCACCAACTGGAGCGAACCTGTGCAAAAAACAACAGGGGGTGTCCTGATATTTAGGTCGGACCATCCTCTGATCAAACAAAAGACAAAGGACTACAACCTCGAATATAAGCTGGCAAAGGCAGTCTGCTGCCAGTGCAGCATGTGCACACAGCTTTGCCCTCGCAACGCGCTTGGGCTTAGGGTAGAACCTCATAAGGTCATGCGCACGATTTTTACAGGCAATGCGGAGCTTCTGGGTGACGCAAATGGGTTATTCTCGTGCTGTGACTGCGGACTTTGCAGCTATTACGCGTGTAATTTTGGCTTAAGCCCCAGCCGCATGATGACTCAAATGAAGTCGGGGCTTATAAACAGCGGTGTCAAGCCAGATAAACGTGTCTGGGGAAGCGTCTCTTCCAGTAAAGATACGGTCAAGGTTCCGGTGAAACGGCTTATGGCACGCATGGGGATACTCAAATTTGATATCGATACTGTGTTTGTCGATAGCGCCCCGGTTGTTCGCGAGGTTTGTTTACCGCTTCGTATGCATATCGGTGCGCCATCGGTCCCCGTGGTCAAACAGGGAGATGCCGTCGTAAAAGGGCAGCTGATCGCGGATATTCCCGAAAAGAGCCTTGGGGCGAAAATACATGCCAGTATCAAAGGTCAGGTTACAAAGATCACTGAGAGCTCCATAACGATAAAAGCGCAGTAGAAAGGAGAATGGTCTTGAACGCATTAGGGATGATCGAAACAAATTGCATACCGAGGGGTATTGAAGCGGGAGACGCCATGCTCAAGGCTGCGGATGTGAAGCTTGAAACAGCGCAGACGGTTTGCGCGGGAAAACACATCGTGATTGTTTCGGGCAGTGTTGCTGCGGTCAAAGCATCGGTGGATGCCGGAGCGGAGATGGCGGGTACGGTACTCGTCGACAGCATCGTCATTCCCAATATTCACGAACAGGTGATCGGCGCGCTGAATGCCTGTACGGACACGGAAGGTTTAGGCGCACTGGGAATTATTGAGATGTTTTCACTCGCTTCAGCGGTGATCTGCGCAGATACGATGGTGAAGGCAGCAGATATTCGACTGATCGAAGTCCGCTTAGGCCGGGGGCTTTGCGGAAAGTCGTTCATCATATCGACAGGAGATGTGGCGGCGGTGCGGTTTGCCGTACAAAGCGCGCAGGGCCTGGAAGAAACCAAAGGAATGGTCGCGGGGGCTGTTGTAATTCCCTCACCGCATCCAGATATTTTGCAGGCAATATTATAAACCAGATTATCCAAAAGGAGAGATACGTAAATGATGAAGGAAGCACTGGGTATGGTTGAGACGAAAGGTCTCGTGGGTTCAATTGAGGCCGCAGACGCGATGGTAAAAGCGGCAGATGTCAGGCTGATCGGTAAGGAACAGATTGGTTCCGGGCTTGTGACGGTCATGGTCAGAGGTGATGTGGGTGCGGTCAAGGCAGCCGTAGAAGCGGGTGCCGCAGCGGCCAAGCGGGTTGGCGAACTGGTCAGCGTGCATGTGATTCCGCGCCCGCACGATGAAGTGGAAGGCATATTGCCTAAGGAAGCAAGCCCGGTAAAACCGCAGAAATAAACATAGCAGCGTCTACGAGGTTACAGGACATGTATATCGGCAAAGTGATCGGTTCGGTGGTCTCAACGGTTAAAAATGAAAATCTTCTGGGTATCAAGCTGCTTATTGTGCAGGTGATTGAAAACGGCAAACCATCGAAAGTGATCGTGGCTGCCGACTCGACCCGTCAGGCGGGCAAAAATGATGAAGTCTATCTGATTGGGTCGAAAGAGGCCAGCCTGATATTGCGTAAAGACCTGGTACCGGTGGATGCGGCAATCGTAGGTTTTATTGACTCATTGAATGAAAGCATATGGACGTTATCGTCAGTCTTGAAAGGAGTTTAAAATGGAAAAGCAGGCGCTTGGTATGGTTGAGACAAAGGGTTTGGTGGGTGCGATCGAAGCAGCGGACGCAATGGTCAAGGCGGCAAACGTCACATTGATCGGCAAGGAAAAGATCGGCTCGGGCCTCGTGACCGTGATGGTCAGAGGCGATGTCGGCGCTGTGAAGGCATCGGTGGACGCGGGTGCGGCAGCCGCAAAGCGCGTGGGAGAGCTTTACAGCACGCATGTGATTCCGCGGCCCCATGACGATGTAGAGGGTATCTTGTTAAAGTAGTAAAGGCATAAGATGAAAATTGCGAGGGTCATCGGTAACGTTGTTTCCACCATCAAGGATGAGAAATTCAGCGGCCATAAGCTCATGATCATTGAGTATATCGATTTGGACGGTATCCCCATATCTCCGCGCCAGATTGCGTTTGATTGCGCGGATTCCGGTCCGGGCGATGTGGTGTTGGTATGCGAAGACGGTGGTGCAACAAAAATGTTCTTTAATGACAATGATTTGATTGCGGATTGGACGATATGCGGTGTGATTGACCATTTTTCGGTCAAAAGCAGCAGGAAACAGTTTTAGTTTAAGGCAGGTGATAAAAATGGATATAGATACAATTGTCGCAAAAGTGACGGAAAGCGTATTTGCCCGGCTGGGTACGGCACAAAACGGGCAAATACCGGTTATGTCCGTTTCGGATATCAGCAGTGCGATTGAACATTCACTGCTGAATCCTGATACGAGTGCGGAAACAATCCGCCAGGGGTGTATGGATGCAAAGAGATATCAATTTGCGAATGTTTGCGTATCGCCATATTACGTGAGTATGGCGGTTGAACTGCTGCGCGGAAGTGGTGTCGGGGTCTGCACACCTGTTGGTTTTCCTCACGGTGCGGCTTCAACGAAGGCGAAGTGCGCGGAGATTAAAGAAGCGATAATCAATGGTGCAGCCGAGCTTGATATTTCTATGATGATCGTAGCGATTAAATCGGGCGATTATGACGCAGTGGATAAAGACTTGCGCGAAATGCTGAATGTCGTTGGCGGAAGGGCAAAGGTGAAGGGTATTTATGAACAAGGCCTTTTAACGGAAGAAGAAAGGATCAGGACGCTGACGATTGCTAAAGACTGCGGCGTTGATTATATTAAAATCTCCAACGCTTTAACCGGCAAAAAAGCATGCAAGGACGATGTCAAATTTGTACGCTCCATTATCGGAAGCGGCATTGGTATTAAGATAGACGGGGGAATCAAGGATGCCGAAACGGTGAGGAACCTGCTGGATGCGGGAGCAAACCGAGTGGGATGCAGCGCGTCCGTGCAGATTGTCCAAGGTTAATTGTGTGATATGAGGACCTATCTTATGGGATCGTCTTGTTATGCAAACCGGTATCCAATAATTAAAATTAATCATTGAGGTGCATTATGCAAACTCCGAAACTTTTTACGCTATTGCCGGAAGAATATGTTGTGACTCCTGATGGTATGGCTATCAATAAACAAGGCGATCTCATTCTGGCCTGCCCAAACTTTGCGGATCTGTCCTATCGGGGTTGTCTTGTTAAGATCGATCGTCATAAGAAAATATCGAAGTGGCTGGACGTTCCGGTTGAAGAAGAGACGGGGAGTTCACGGCCTATGGGCATCGAATTTGGCCCTGACGGCGATGTTTATGTTTGTGACAACGTTGGTTGGACAAATAAGCCGGAGCTTCAGTTTAAAAGCAGAATGCTTAGAATACGTATGGTTGACGATAAGCTCACCAAGTTTACCGTGGTGGCCAGAAGCATGGAGCATCCTAACGGTGTTCGTATTAAGGGCGATTATATGTATGTCACCAACAGTTTGATGACCAAGGTCAAGCATGAAACAGGACTCATGGTCAGTTCCGTTTATCGTTTTCGTCTGGATGACGAGAACGTAATTGTCAATAATACGCTGGATGATGAAAATATCATTGCAACCTTTATTACGAGGAATCCTTTATGCCAATATGGTGCCGATGGTATCGAATTTGATAACGACGGCAATCTTTATGTCGGCAACTTCGGTGACGGCGAAATTAACAAGATCACATTTGATAGTCATGATCATGTGATTTCAAATAAGGTTTGGGCAAAGGATGAAAAGAATCTTAAGACGACGGACGGCATGATTTCCGACAAAAAGGGTGCCTTCTATATGGCGGACTTTGGCGCTAACGCCATCGCCAAAATCGACTGGGCTGATGGCAAAGTCACCCGTATCGCACAAAGCCCCGATTGCGACGGGTTTGATGGCAGGCTGGATCAGCCAGGAGAGCCAGTAATATGGCAAGGAAAAATTGTTGTTTCGTGTTTCGATACGGTTGTTGATGATCCTTTTTTCAATAACTCAGCACACGAGCTGCCCTGTACGATGTCGGAATTGAGTCTCGAATAGCGTACATGACTCATTTAGCTCATGTATAAAATCCAAAAGCACTTCTTAATTACCCGTTGATAAATCAATGGGTATTTTTTTCATGGCACAAAATTTATTTCAACAAACCTTAAACAAGTTAAATAAACGTAAAGACGATTGATTACCTGCCAATTACACTATAAGCATATTTGATAGTCATGAATGAAACACCCATTTACAAATTTGCATATTAGTTTACTTGGTCAACAAGTAAAAAAAATATTACGGAGGATTGAAATGAGAAAGTGGAATTTGGCTATGGTGATTTGCCTCGTAATGGTTCTGACGCTTGTAATTACAGGCTGTACATCAGCACCCGTTGCGAACAGTACGGCCGCATCTGACAAACCGGCAGAAGCTTCGAACAGCGAAGTGGCGGAAGCACCGGCCGTCGATAGTGCTCCTGAATCGGCTAATGGTGAGTATTACATGGTTTCGTTCTTCGCCGGTGCTGATTATTTCAAGGGCTGCTTTGCAGGCTTTGAAGCCGCAGCAAAAGAAGCAGGCGTTACCGCGATCTACATGGGATCCCAGGGTACTGACGTGAATGCCGAAGTCACAGTGCTGGAGCAGGTTATTGCGAAGAACCCCAAAGGCATCGCGGTATCGTGCGTAAACGCTGATGCGCTGAAGGGTTCTATCGACAAAGCGATTGAACAGGGTATCCCGGTTGTGACGTATGATGCGGATTCCAAGGACTCCAAGCGTTATACGTTCCTCGGCACCGGCAACTATTATGCGGGCACAGTAGCGGCCAAGGCGCTGGGCGAGCAGATTGGTGGCAAGGGCGAGGTCGGCGTGCTGCAGGTGCCCGGTCTTTCAAACCTGCAGGAGCGCGTAGACGGTTTCAGCGATACGATGGCTGCAATGTATCCGGAAGTTAAGATCGTTCAGATCGTCAACGGCAATCTGGACCAGACTGAAGGCGCGAAAGTGACCGCCAGTATGCTTCAGGCTAATCCGAACATCGTTGGTATTTTCGCTTCCGACTCGTCTGCTGGCGTTGGTGCAGCGACTGCGGTCAAGGAAGCCGGCAAAGCCGGTGCTATCAAGATCATTGCGTTTGATACCGATACAGGTACGCTTGACCTGATTAAAGAAGGCGTTCTGAGCGGCTCAATCGCACAGGGCACATACAACATGGGGTGGTGGAGCTTCCAACTGCTGTTCAACGTCAATGGTGGCTGCGGCAACTTTAACCCGGTAGAGGGATGGAAAGAATTTGGAATCAATCCGCTTCCGCCTACAATCGACACGGGTGTTACCGTTGTTACGGCCGAGAATGTAGAATCGTACTACATGCCGGCAGAATAACAGCTCAAGAGAATAGTAAAAAAGCATCTTTCCTTAACCCCGTACGTAAATGTGTGCGGGGTTAAGGGGTAAGATGAATGATTAACCAGACAGGAGGGGATATTCTTGAGTTGTGAAGTGGTATTGAGTGTTGAAGGTATAGTAAAACACTTTCCCGGCACACTGGCTCTGAATAATGTTCATTTACAGGCGCTAAAGGGGCAATGCAGCGCACTGGTCGGTGAAAACGGGGCGGGAAAATCAACGCTGATGAATATAATATCCGGTGTTTACAAACCTGATGCCGGAAAAATCACGTTCAAGGGCAAAGAAGTCAGCTTTAATAATCCAACGGAATCACAAAAAGCCGGAATTGGCTTTGTGCATCAGGAACTGTGTGTTTGCCCGCATATGAGTGTAAGCGAAAATATATTCATGGGCAGATTGCCCCAAAGCAAGTTAGGGGCTATCAATAAAAAAAAGCTTTACAGTGATACAAAGAAACTGCTGAATCTTTTCGGTGTCACCTTTTCTCCCAATGCCCTTGTCGGGGCACTGAGCACAGCACAGCAACAGATTGTGGAGATTGCCAAGGCGCTGTCGCTTGATTGTCAGCTGATCATATTTGATGAGCCAACGTCATCACTGACGGAAGGCGAGGCTGAGACGCTTTTTAACATCATAGACGACATTAAAAAGAGGGGTATCAGCGTCCTCTATATCAGCCACCGTATCCCCGAAATATTCCGGTTGTGTGAGACCTGCACTGTGCTGAAGGATGGAAACTATGTGGATACGGTCGAAACAAAAGACGTAACCAGCGAAGGGATCATTCGCATGATGGTGGGGCGCAATATTGACAACCTGTTTCCGCAGAAGTGCCAAACCATTGGAGAAAAGGTCTTTGAAGTAAAGAACTTCAGCAGCGCCGGTTTATTTAAAGATATCAGTTTTGAAATCAAAAAGGGCGAAATACTCGGCTTTTATGGCCTTGTAGGAGCCGGAAGAACAGAGCTATGGCGCGCCATACTCGGCATTGATACCTGCGAGTGCGGAGAGGTATTTTATCAGGGCAAAAAAATGAATCTTACCAGCTACAGAGATGCCATTGATGCTGGATTTGCGTATCTAACAGAGGACAGAAAGCTTCAGGGCTTGTTCCTTGAGCTTCCCATATATCAGAATATATCGGCAGCAAAGCTCGAGAATGTCCAACGCGGCGCAATGCTGGACCGAAAAAAAGAAGCAAGCTTATGCCAAAGATACGTGAATGAGCTCAATATCAAGATCGCCTCTCAAAGACACAAGGTTGCCAGCCTTTCAGGCGGTAACCAGCAGAAAGTGATGATCGGTAAATGGCTTGCTACAGACCCGAAGCTGCTGGTGATGGACGAACCCACAAGGGGTATTGATGTGGGAGCCAAATCGGAAATACACAACATGTTAAGACAGCTTTCGGACAGTGGTATTCAGGTTGTTATCATTTCGTCGGAGCTTCCTGAGATTATCGGCATGTCCGATCGAGTCATCGTGTTGCATGAAGGGGTTATCACCGGAGAATTAACGCAAGGGGATTTGTGTGAAGAAACCGTCATCACATATGCATCAAACGAGCATGCAAATGGTTGCAATAACGGGAGAATAGGTGAATAAAATGAACAGAATAGTGAGTGAAACCAGTGAGAGGCAAAGTCTTCTCCGTAAAATGATTGCGTATCGCGGGACGACGGTTTTTTTAGTGATCGTTGTGATCGCAGTTATTCTTACATCCGTATCTCCATATTTTCTCGGCTCGGCAAATTTATCCACCACGGCGCTGGGCCTTTCCTCTGATGGTATCATGGCTATCGGTATGTGCCTGGTGCTTTTGACTGGCGGAATTGATTTGTCAGTCGGTTCTGTGATGGCGGCATCCATGGTTATTGCAGGCACGCTATTTCTGAAATCTGGCATGAATATTTGGGTTGCATCGTTGATCGCATTGGTGTATGCGGGTATATGCGGGTTAATCAACGGCTTGTTTATCGGCAAGGTGGGTCTGAATGCGATGATCACCACCTTGGGTGTGATGAACATGTCAAGAGGCGTCGGCTATGTGGTATCACAAGGATCGCCGGTTTCGCTTCCTGAACCGGGTGAAGCCTTCACCTTCCTTGGAGCCGGAAACTTATTCGGTATTCCGACGTTTGTGATTATTCTGGCTATCCTGGCGACAATCGCAGCATTATTGCTTAACAATGCCGGGTTTATGAGAAAGATCTATTACACAGGGTCTAATCAAAAAGCCGCGTTGCTGAGTGGTATCAATACATCGAATGTGAAGCTTGGCGTCCATATTGCATCGGCTCTGCTTGCGGGGTTGGCTGGCGTAATCTCTCTGTCCAGATTTAAAGTTGCGACACCAAACGCTGGGTTAGGCAGCGAGATGCGCGTGATTTCGGCATGTATAATCGGTGGAACAAGTTTAACAGGTGGCGAGGGCTCCATATTAGGTGCGGTTCTTGGTATTGTGATGCTCAACCTTATCAACAACGGTCTTGTCTTGCTAAGCGTCTCTGTATATTGGCAGGATCTAATTTCGGGTGCCATTTTGTTATTGGCAGTGTCCATTGACTTCTTAAGCCAGCAGCGTAAACAGAAAGCAAGGATACAACTCAGTAAAGCTTAAATCAAGTAAAGCTTAAACCAAACTTTTATAAAATGGAGGTACTGTATGAAGAATTTTAGCTATTACAATCCTACTCGGGTCTACTTCGGAATTGGAGAGTTTAACAACCTTGGAAATTACGCATCGAAACTGGGTAAAAAAGCGCTTTTGGTAAAAATGGACGGCCCGCTTGAAAAGCTGGGTGTTTACGCCAAGGCAAAAAAGCTCATGGAAGAAGCCGGAATGACCGTTTATGAATTGAACGGCGTAACGGCAAACCCGAAGCTCACAAAGATTGAGGAAGGCATAAAGATCTGCAAAGAAGTGGGCATTGATGTGGTGATCCCAGTGGGCGGCGGCAGCTGTATAGACTCTGCAAAAGCGATCGCTTACGGTGCTTTGGATGACGGCGATATATGGGACTTCTTCGAATTAAAGAGACAGGCTGCAAATTCATTGCCGATTGGCGCGGTATCCACGATTGCGGCGACAGGCTCCGAAATGAATGTAAACTGTGTTGTCACGAACGACCGCGACAAGGACCCGGCAAACTGGCGCAAATGGTCAACACATTTCGAGCACAGTTTTCCGAAGTTTGCCATCATTGATCCAGAATTGCAGAAAACCCTGCCGAAATACGTGACAGCATGTGGCATGGCCGACATCATATCTCACGTGATGGAGCCTTACTTTGATGATGAACTCAATACACCGATTCAGGATGCGATCGGTGAAGGCATTATCAGGACGGTCATCGAATCGGAAGGCGTTCTGGACGATCTGGAGAACCTGGTTCATCGGGCTAACTTGAGCTGGGCGGCCACGATTGCGATAAACGGCTGGGCCGATGTTGGCAGAGCCGGAAAACCGTGGGATGCACACACCATCGAACACGACATCGGCGCGATTACGGACTGTGCTCATGGCGCTGGCCTGGCCGTTGCCCATGTAGCATGGCTTAAGCATCTCAATAAAAAGAATCCTGCAAAATTTGTGAAGTTTGCAAAACGTGTATTTGGGCTTGAACAGGGCAATATGTCGGATTCCGCGTTCGGTGAAATGGGCATTAATAGGCTCAAAGAGCACTTTAACAAGTGGGGGATGCCTGTCACCCTGAAGGACCTTGGCCTGGACAAATCAATATTGCCGCTTATTGCAAAGAAAATTACACAGAACCCTGAAGGAACTGCGTTGAACACCGAAGAGGTTTTGGCCGTACTCTTGGACTGCTACGAAGCATAAGGAGAGACAGATGGAAAAACAGATGTATCCTCTTGGTGTGCGCAGAGACGGTTCCTACTATACTCGAATTGAATGGTGCAGCCATACGGTGACAGATCCTCTGATTTGGGTCAACAACCTGATTGATGATGATACGAAGAGGAACGGAGGAACCTGGGGTGCGAATACCATGGGCCCCGCCAATGTGATTTTAAGCTTCTTTGGCGAAGAACAAGAGATATCCAGGGTGTGCATATTCCACAACGTGGGCGTGCCGCACAGCGTACTCGAGGAATTGGCGAGCATCATTAACATTTACGTCAGTTCCAGCGATTCGGTAAGAGAGATGAAAAGCGCGGATTCCACGATCGAAGAGGCGCAATGGCAAAAGGTACTGTCATGTCAGATGGAAAAGCGCGAAGCCTGGTTTGAATTTGAGCTTCCAAAGAAAGTAAAAGCTAAGTACGTACGTATGGAGTTGGTTAAAAATTTCGGTACACCCGCTGATTGCCCCTGGACCGAGACCAGTGAACTGAAAATCTATTAAATCAACCGTAGAATGTAAAATATCTGCTCTGCAATGTCGTACAGGAGAAATATATTTAATACTTTATAGAAGCACAACATCCTGTACGGCTTGCATACCTTTTCAATTTGTACAATAGGGAGGTAAAAGTATGGTGACAAAAAGATTGCCCAAAATAGGGTTCCTGGGTATTATGCATGGTTTATATGATGTGGATCAGCCTGAACTTCCAAGAGAACAGGAGGTTTGGGCGCGGCGTGTTGTTGAACAATTAAAGGATATCGCAGAAATCGATTTTCCTGGTGCCGCAAAAGATCGCGGGTTGATAGAAAAGTTTGTGAAACAATTTAACACAAAAGAATACGACGGAATCATGGTGGTTAACCTGCTGTATGGTCCCGGCATGCGTGTACTGCAAGCGTTTCAGGATAACAGACTGCCTGTGCTTGTGGCGAATATTCAGCCGGAACCCTCCGTCACACCGGATTGGAACTGGAAAAAATGCACGACCAATCAGGGAATACATGGCATACAAGATACCAGCAATATACTGATGCGTATTGGGGCGAAGCCGGCTATCATTACCGAGGACTGGGAAACCGATGCGTTTAAGTGCTTTTTTAATGATTGGGCGACGGCTGCAATGACAGCGGTTTCCATGAAAAAAATGCGCGTATCTCTTATTGAGAAGATGCAAGGCATGGGCGATATCATGGGGGACGAAGTGGCGTTTATGCGTAAGTTCGGCATCGAAGTCAACTATGATGGTATTGGCGAAGTGGTCAAATGCATGACAGAAGTCACCGAAGAGCAAGTCGATGAGTATGTGGCGATTGACCAAAAGAATTTTGAGATTGCGCCGAACCTTTCAACCGAGAGCCACCGTTATGCAGCAAAGCTGCAGATCGCATTCGAGAAATTCTGCGCGAAAAATCACTACGATGGTTTTTCCGCTAATTTCAATGTCTATCGGGAAGACACAAGGATATCTCAGCTGCCCATACTTGGCGCAAGCAACATGCTTGCAAAAGGCTATGGTTACTCGGCTGAAGGCGATGTGCACATTCTTGCCTGTACCCTAATCGGCCATCTCATTGCGGAAAATCCACACTTCACAGAAATGTACTCGCTCGATTTTAAACGGGATGCCACAATGCTCAGCCATATGGGTGAAGGCAACTGGAAAGTAGCAAGAAAGGACCGGCCGATTAAGCTGATCGATCGTCCGCTTGATATTGGAGATCGCGATAATCCGCCGACACCGATATTCAGTGGAGAGCCGGGCGAAGCCACTATCATATCGCTTGTTGCGGTTGAGGGCAGCCGGTATCGTCTCGTCGTATCATTAGGTGAGATACTGGATGATCAAGAGATCCCCGGTATGCTGATGAATTATACGTTTTTCCGTCCGTATACGGGAATTCGCGCTGCGATGGATGAATGGCTGCGCAATGGCGGTACACACCACCAGGTCATGTTTATGGGCAATCAATGCAGAAAGTTTGAAATGCTTTGCCATATACTTGACATTGAATTCGTGCTGGTTTAATTACTCCCCAATCCATGTGATTTGGTTGCATGAGAATGCGTTACGTGCGTTCTCATGCAACCAAACATAAAAATCGGGTACAGGCCCACTAACCTCGTGGGATATACAAACGATGTTACTGCACATCATATACGATATAGATTAACCTTTACAATTACGTCCAACAAAGGTATATATATAATATACTTTTAACGTTTTCAAATCATGTGGCATCGGCAAATACACGAGATGGTAGAAGACCCCATGAGTATTATAAAAAAAATAGTTTTTCTATACAATAATTCAAGCATGAGGTTTAAACTGCTTGCCGGTTTTTTTTGTGTTGGGCTTGCAATTATACTCATGACAGCTTTGGTTGCCAACAATGTATTTGCAAACGCATTTGAAAAGTCTGCAATTGAAACGACCATACAAGCGATCAATCAGGCAAATGTGACAGTGGACAGCAATGTGCAAAGCGCGGAAAACATCATTGAAATCCTGTCAAAGAACAGACAGGTACTGAACCTGTTGATAAACGCAGGCAGTTCAAATATTGAGGATGTAACAGCACGTATTTCCGTTGGCAGTTACTTGGCTACAATTGTCGATTCATTTCCGTATTTTAAGGGAATTGCGCTGATCGGCCGGAATGATACAGTATTCAGCAATGAAATGCAGCGTAACATACTTGCTGACCTGACGCAGGAGGAATGGTACCAAAATTCCGTTAATAACTCAGGCAAATTGTTTATTATTCCAAAACCAAAAAACAGGGGTATATCCTATTATAATTCAGTCAGCGCAGATGAAATCATTATGCTTGCAATGAGTGTTGTGGATACCACGACTAACGAAGTTTTGGGTGTGATTATCATCGATCTGGATACCAGACTGCTGCTTGATACGTTGCATAACATGCGAGTCGGTAAAGATGGTTTCATTATGATCGTCGATAAGGAAGGAGAGATTATCTATACCCCCACGAATGAGTTGGCCTATCGCGTAAAACAAGAATGGTTCTTAGGCGAAGGAACGCAGATCATTAATAAAACAATCAATGGAGAAGGATATCAACTGATCTATTCAATGTCAGAGTATTCAGGATGGAAGACGGTCGGAGTTTTCTCATTGAATAAAACGGTGGAGCAAGTTGTTAAATTTCAATATATTCTCTTTTTTGTGATGCTCGGTGTGCTCGTTCTCGTGTCTTTATTCAGTATCATGTTTTCCTCACGGATCACCAAGCCAATCATCAAACTGAAGAGTCTGATAGATCAGGCGGAAAACGGTGACTTAACCGTTCATTTTGATTCAAAGTATAAAGACGAAGTGGGGCAGCTTGGCAACAGTTTCAACGCGATGATTGATAAGCTCCGTCATTTGATTGACACGATTTATTATCAGCAAAAACAAAAGCGGGAAGATGAGATTGCTTTTCTCCAGGCGCAGATCAAACCGCATTTTCTGTACAATACATTTGATACAATCCATTGGATGGCGAAAAAGTATGATGCCAGGGATATTATACAGATGATATCCGCGCTCACAAAGTTGTATCGAATCGGTCTTAGCAAAGGGTCCGATATTATTGCATTGGCGGAGGAAATCGAACACGTCAAGAACTACCTGATTATACAGGGAACGCGTTACGCGGATATTTTGGAGTACGAAATTTGCTGCTCTGTTGACGTGGCTCATCTATATGTTCAGAAGTTAATATTACAGCCTCTGGTGGAGAACGCAATTTATCATGGAGTCAGACAGAGGCCGGAGCCCGGAAAAGTGATTGTAAATATCTATGAATATGAAAATGTGCTGTGTCTCAAGGTGATCGATAACGGACCGGGCATCGATCCGGAAAAGCTTGTGAGGCTTAATAACCAAATCCAATCAGATGAAAACCCCTTTATGGGCTATGGACTCTATAATGTGAACAAACGTATTATGCTGCGGTATGGCGAAGAATATAAGCTCGTTGTGGATAGTATTAAGGGCCAGGGCACTACGGTTACGATAAGGTATCCTTTGGTTTACGAAAGGGGCTTGGAGAACGATGTATAAAGTGGTGATTGCAGATGACGAGAGTATCATTCGGAATGCCCTTATCAGTGCGTTTAACTGGTCGGAATACGATATGGAAATTGTCGGCGCCTGCAAAAATGGGTTAGAAGCCATATCGGCTGTTAAGACGTTACGACCGGATATTTGCCTGCTTGACATTCAGATGCCTCTTCTCAATGGACTTGAGCTCATCAAAGAGATGAATACAATCGATAAAAACATTATCAAAATCATTATCAGCGGCCATGATGAATTTGAATATGCGCGCAAGGCGGTAGAATTAGGCGTTTACAACTATATATTAAAGCCAATTGACGAGGATGAATTCGTTATATTATTAAAGAAAATTAAACTGGAGCTGGATGAAGCAAAACGTGAAGCCTCGGCGAACAAGCGAAAAGAAAAGATGATTCAAGCCAACAGAGACCTTTTGCGGGACGGCTTGCTGAGCGAGTGGATCACCGGCGGTTTGGAATTGGGTACGGAAAACGGGATAGAGGAGGAATACTTCGAAGATCTCGGGTTTCAATTATCCAATATAACAGGCATGTTATGGATCAGCATTTCATTCCCGGTGGGTATTCTTGAAAACGAACGCATGAAGGATCAGCAGATGATTCAATGCCGAAGCCGATTGGAAAAGTATTTTGAACGCGATACGTCATTTTGTTTTATTCGGTTGTTCTCGGACAGTTTCCTTTTGCTTTACTGCGCTTCTGACGATGAAAGGAGCAATGACATTCAGCAGGACTTGACGCCCGTCATATGCAAAGAGAATAACTGGAACATCATCATTCGCAAAAGGCTGGTTAAAGGCAGTTATAAAGACCTGCCAAAGACATTTGCTGAACTAAACAGAAGCTTAGATAATGAAGTGCAGTATATGCCTTTGGTGAAGCGGGTTAAAAAATATGTGGACGAACATTATCAGGATATGCAGCTTCGGCTTTCCACATTTGCGGAGCAGAGTAATGTAAGTTTAAGTTATATAAGCAAGCTATTCAAACATGAGGCCGGCCTATCGTTTACTGATTATCTGATCCGGTATCGGATCAAACGCTCGCTTGAGTTTTTATCGGGCACAGATTATAAAGTGTGTGAAATATCGGAGCGTGTGGGCTATAGCAGCCAACATTATTACTGTGAGGCCTTTAAAAAGGTTATGGGTATGGCTCCCACTGAATACAGGCGCAAGAAAAAGTAACAGGTGTTATATGGAAGAAAAAAGAGATCAAAGGAAAGAAGTAACACCCAAAACGAAGAAACACGTAATGGCTGTTATTGTGCTTGCTGCCATCTGCATATTGGCAACGGTTTTGATATTACAAGTTCCATCAAAAGAGGATGGAGTGGAGTGCTTAATCGGTGTTTCGCTGCCCAATATGACGGATAATTTTGAGCTTGAACTGTTTAATGATGTCAACGCACAATGCCAGGAATATGACAGCGTACGGTTTGTGAGCTATGATGCCGGTGATAACGAGGATAAACAAAAGCAAGATATCAAAAATCTATTGGATCTGGGCGCCGATGCACTTATCGTTGTAACTTTTGAACCTCAAAATATTGCCGATACGATTCAAGATGTCTATAAAAAGGGAATTCCGGTGATTCTCATTGGTTATGCGCCGGATAGTGGAGCCTATACCACAAGGATATTCACGGATAATGAAAAGATCGGTAAGATGGCAGGTGAATACGTTAAGAAGTTATCCAACGGACGTACATGTACGGTGCTTGAAATCCAGGGCGAACCGCATTCTCAAATTAGTGTGGACAGAAAAAATGGATTTTTTGAAGGTATTGCACCATATAAGAATATCACCAAAGAATTTGTTATGACCGGATATTGGTCGCAGGAAAAGACTCGCGCACGTATGAACCAAAGCGACTTCTTTTCAAAACAACCGCCCATCAATGTCATATTTGCGCACAACGATATGATGGCTTTGGGGGCCGCCGTCAATCTCAGCCAGACAAGAAAGAGTGCATATATCATAAGCGTCGGCGGTTATTCAGTTAAGAACAGCGATTTACTGGCCATTAAAGAAGGTATCATCAACGCGACTTTTACGTACCCGACAGGCGGAGAAATTGCTGTGAATACAATTATGAACATCATGGCGGGGAAAGATGTCCCAAAAGAGATTGAGCTTCCGTCTCAGCTTGTAAATGAGAATAATGTTGATGCCTTTCTTAAAACAGGAGCGGTATCATGAAATATAATATTATAAAAATAACCATTGCGTTTATTTTATTAATCGCCATATCAGGATGCGGCCCTAATTACAACGGGGGGGGCATCTCTGCTCAACCTACGGCTGCTCCGGAGCAAGCCAGTGCCAGCCCGACGGATACCGCCATTAAAGAAAATGATTCTTTTCATGTTGGTTTATCGCTTCAGGATGATTCGCCTTTTGTGATGCGCGTTGGGAGTAAGCTTCAGCAGCTGATAGAAAACGGTGACGATAATATAGAGCTTGTGGTTTATAACGGAATGGCCAATGCGAATGCACAGGTTGCCCATGTTGAATCATTTGTCTCGAGTGGTTTTGACGCAATCATATTGGATCCAATATCGTATGAGGATTGCGCGCTGGCAGTGACGATAGCGCAAAACGCAGGCATTCCGCTGATTACGACGATTACAGAAACCTATAACCCAACGGGTTATGTCAGCTTTGTCGGGTCTGACCATTATGAATCTGGCGTCATCGAAGCGAACATGGTGGCTAATTATCTGCATGGGTGTGGCAAAGTGGTGATATTAGAGGGAGTCATGGGTATCAGTGCCCAGACGGGGCGATATAACGGTTACATGGATGTGCTTAAAGAATATCCGGATATTGAGATTGTGGCGGTTCAAACGGCTGCGTGGCAGCGGGATGAAGCCTATGCGATTGTTGAGAACTGGATTCGAAATGATAAGGATTTTTCTGTGGTTCTTTCTGAAAACGATAATATGGCAATGGGAGCAATAGAGGCGATTGAGGAACTTGGCATGCAGGACGAGATTGCCGTATTTGGAATTGATGGGGACATGGATGCGTTATTAGCCGTTAAAGAAGGACGGCTTAAGGGTACAGTTTTTCATAATGCGCAGGAAATAGCACAAACTCTATACAAATGTATACTGAAAATAAAAACTTATGATACAGTTGAGCCCATTTATCTAATACCGTTTGAGCCCGTTTCACAAGAGAATGCAGATGAGTATATAGCAGAGTATTGAGGTGCGAAGCGCTGCCGTTTTTGCTGTCCCGATATCCAAAAACGCATTAATGCTGTTTCTCGCGAAAATAAGATTAGTAAGTGTATGTATTGTGCACTTATAGGTATCAGCTTGGTAAGTGTGGCAACATTCTGGCAACAGAAAATCAAATAGCCAAAAAGATACGGATAGCTGATATAATACAAAAGCAACGAGCCAAATTTTATTAACAGCTTTCGAAGATCGAGTGGGAGTAATTTGAGAAGCGGAGAATAGCCAGTAACCATACGGCTTTCCGTCTCAAATAGCCCCGTGGCAACGTTTTGGCAAAATTGATTGTATGATCCATATAATAGAGCTAACTGATTTTGAGTGTCAGTTAGCTTTTTTGCGTGATTAGTCAATGATCCTTTCCTATATAAGCGGTAGTAGTCATAGCTGTAAGCGTACCCGCTAAAGAGTACCCCGACTAAATTGTTGCGGGCGGTTTCCCGCGAACATCTTCAGTCGTTTCCTGCGTCGTAAAAACAATGGGGTAGAACGGAGAACCGGATTAAGGTATCCGAAAGGGCCATAATGGCAAGGTGTAAAACCGCTGGTTTCAACGGGTTTCTCGTCGGCATGTCGCAACTTTCATAATTTTTAAAATTTTTTGTTTGGAATTAAAGGATTTTCGACAACGATGAAGAATATATATAGCATCAGGGTAAGCGTTAATTCTCATAAAACGGTAATCATTATCAAACATTGGATACTTGTAGAGTTTTAAAAGGGTAAACGTTAACTCTTTGGGAGGGTAAACGTTAACCCGACAACAGGAGGGTAATCGTGAACAGCAGAGACAGAGTGGTTGCTGCTTTTCGGCATGAGGAAGCCGATAGAGTTCCCGTATCAGAGCTATATATCAATTCTCCTGTTGCTTCACAGGTTATCGGACGTCTCGCGTACACCGGCTGGAGCGGTTATATCCGCTGTGAGATCATGAACACGATGCTGATGCAGGGGAGAGCGGAAGAGTTCTTCCTGCAGGAAGCCATTGACCTTGTGGAACTGTACGATAAGCTTGAGCTGGATACGGTGCTCATTGAACGTCCGCCCATGAAAAATCCGACTATTCCAACGGCAGTCAACAGCAGCACCTGGCGTTTTGACGAACCGGAGAACGGCATGTTTTCCGTTGTGCACTTTGACAAAGAGACGGATCTTTTCCACACGCAGGACTCCAATTTCCACCGTGGGGGGATCGAGGAGTTTGCCCGCTTTGTCGATATGCTCGAGAAGGATGACATCAATCTGGACCGCTATAATTGGTCCCAGGCGGAGTACATTACGCAAAAGTGCAGCGGCAGAAAGTTCGTTATGGCCGTGGTGGAAATTGATTTTCCGCCGATGAGCATGGGCGCAATCGGCGCGACGTTCCTCGAAGCGATGGCGTTTGAGCCGCAGCTCGTGGAACGCTACCTCGACTACCGCGTGCGCAAAGGCCTAAAATTCATCGAGAAATACGCTGAAATGGGCGTTGACGCAATATTTGACGGCGAGGATCTGGCCGGTAATAACGGCCCTCTGTTCTCGCCAAAGGATTACATGCACTACTACGCGCCGCGGTTTCGGCAGCTTTCCGACGCAGCGCACAAGCACGGTATGTTCTACCTGCGGCACACGGATGGCAACATCATGCGTTTTGCGGATGAGTTTCTGCTGCAATCCGGCTTTGACGGCTATCAGAGTATCGACCCGCAGGCAGGCATGGATTTGGAACTCGTTAAGAAGCAGTACGGCGACAAGGTGTTGCTCATGGGCAATGTCGACTGTGGACATGTGCTTCATCTCGGTACGAGGGAGGACGTCATCCGCGATACACTACGCGTGATCAAAACGGGTTCTCCGGGCGGCGGACACATTATTTCGTCCAGCAATACGATACACAGCAGCGTTCCGTATGAGAATTATATGCAGATGCTGGAAACGGTAAGAAAGTACGGAAAATACCCCATAGAAATTTAGTGAGAATCATAACAAGCTTTGCAGGATTTTGTCCTTTCGTCACGAATAGTTTACGCAAAGGGTAAACGTTAATTCTGGCCTGCTCCGTCTTGTTTCCAAAAGGCAGTATAGTCGGGGAGAAAACTTTTTTCGGGATGAACGTTTAACCAAAACGTAAGAAAGAAAAGAGGAGACCTGATGAAAGAACGGATCACGATCAAAGACATCTCGAAAGAGATCGGCGTATCGGTGACCACGGTATACAAGGCGCTTAACAACAAACCAAAGGTCAGCGAGGACATGCGCCAGCGCATACTGGATAAGGCTGCTGAACTCAACTATACGCCCAACAAGCTGGCGCAGGCGCTGGCAAGCAACGTCAGGAACATTTGGGTCATTATCCCCCGGGATCCGGTAGAATTCTTCCGGTATGCCTATGCGGGAATACAGGAGGCCGCCCGAGAGCTAGAGGATTTCAAGGTGCAGTGCATCATCAAAGAGGTTTCGACCGAGGAGGATACCCGGCGTACGGTTCGGGAATTGCTGCAGGCGGATGTTGCCGGCGTCGTGATCGAGCCCAACAACATCATGAGTGGTATCTACAGCAATATGGATAAAAAAGTCCCCTTCGACGTGCCCGTGATCTCGTTCGTATCAGAACCGATTGACGGCACGCCGCTGATCGGTGTGATCCGGTCCAATGGTATCGTGCTCGGACGTGTCGCGGCGCAAGTGCTCCATAACTGTGTCAAGAACAATAAGGTCGCCGTGTTCTGGCCGGAAGGGATCACGCACATCCATCAGGAATGCGGCACGGGCTTCATGGAGGAATGCAAGTTACGCCAGATGAACTGTGTCGGCTGCTTTGACGTGACCATCAGCCAGGAGAATGCGTACCGGCGCACCGGAGAGGTCGTTGCGCAGATCCCCGACCTTGGGGGTATATACGTGGCGTCGTACAACGCGGTGGGCGTATGCAGAAAGCTCGAGGAAATGGGGCGCACGGATATCAAGGTAGTCGGGCATGACCTGTACCCGGAACTCGTGGCATGCATTGAGAGAGGCAGCCTGGAGGCGACGCTCTTTCAGAACCAGTATCAGCTGGCGCGCGAAGCGGTCACGTCCTTATTCATCCACATTACAGAAAAGAAGGAGCCGCCGGGTTGGCGCTTTCATCGGCCTGAGATCGTGATGCGCTCCAATTTGGAATGCTATGCCGGTATGTACTAAACAGTACATTGAAAATAAAAAGCAACAGGATGGGAGAGTCAAAATGGAAACCAGCAACGACAAGTTCTTAGCGTATCCGGGCCTCAAACAGTTCTCGCTGGAAGGCAAGACGGCGATGATCACCGGATCGGGCAGCGGCCTCGGCCTGGCGGTTGCGAGAGGCTTTGCAATGGCCGGTGCCAATCTGGTACTCGTGGACGCGCGCCTCGAAACGGTGGAAGCCGTGGCAGCCGAGCTGAAGCAAGCCGGATACCGCGCATCAGCCGTAAAGGCCAACGTTACCTCCGCGGAGGAAGTCAAAGCGGCAGTCGATACGGCGGTGAAGGAATTTGGCGGACTCGACGCGCTGGTCAACTGCGCGGGCATCACGCGGCGCATGCCGCTTGAGGAGTTCGATGAGGAGGCGTGGGACCTCGTGCTGGCTGTCAATCTGAAAGGTACCTTCCTGTGTACCAAATACGCGGCGCAGGAGATGCTCAAAAGGGGCAAGGGCACGATCGTCAACTTTGGTTCGCTTGGCAGCCTCGTCGCCATTCCGCAAAGCACGGCCTATTGCGCAAGCAAGGGCGGCGTGGCCATGTTCACCAAAACTGCGGCAGTCGAATGGGCTACGCGGGGCGTACGGGTTAACGCGGTGATCCCCGGCACGTTCAACACACCGCTGCTCAAGCAATGTATTGATGAGAAACCGGCATACGGGGAAGAGATGCTCAGAAGATTCCCCATTGGCCGTTTTGCAAACCCGGAGGAGATCGTGGGCGCATGCGTCTTCCTTTCTTCTGATGCGTCCTCTTACGTGGTCGGTCATCTTTTGGCAGTCGACGGCGGCTGTATCGCATTTTAGATATGACAGGAGGCGAATTGAATGAATTCCAGAGAACGTGTCCGGTGCACCATCAACCATAAAGAACCCGACCGGGTACCGATTGATCTCGGCGGGTCGCGGGTGACGGGCATCCACGTCGACGAATACTGCGCGCTGGCGCGGTACTATGGGCTCGATGTACTGCCGCCCAAAGTTTATGACGCATGGCAAATGCTTGCCAAACCCGACATTTTAATGTCCAGCTGCTTGAAATCGGACGTTATCGTGCTCGAAAGTCCGGTGGAAGTGTTCTCGCTGCGCAACGAGAACTGGAAGCTTTGGACGACGTTCAAAGACAACCAAGTGCTGATCTCCGGCGATTATAATCCGGTAACGGACAGCGAGGGCAATCTGCACATCATCGGTAAAGACGGGAAATCCATCGCAAAGATGCCGCCGGGCGGCTTGTATTACGACAACGAATGCGCGACGTCCATGACGGATAACTGGGTATTCATGGATCCGCAGGTATGGAAGCAGTCCATACCGCTTTATACGGACGAGGACCTTATAACGATGGAAAAGCGCGCAAAGGCGCTCTACGATAATACGGAGTTCTCCATTTGCGGAACATTTTTAAAGGGCGGACTCGGTACCAACGCCCTGTTCGCGGGGCACACGGTCTGTGACTGGATGTGCATACTCTCCGCAGAGCCGGAATATGCGGGCGAGATTCTGCGCGCTACGGCGGAACGCGCGGTGGAAAATCTGGCACTTTATTTGCAAGCAATCGGCCGGTATATTGATACGCTGCTGCTGTCCGGAACGGACTACGGCACGCAGCGCGGAGAGTTCTTCCGGCCTGAGATATTCGCGGAGCTGCATCGCCCGAACTACCGGCTGATGACGGATTATATCCACGGGCACAGTGACGTCAAAGTGATGATGCACAGCTGCGGTTCCATCTATAACATCATACCGCATATCATCGAAGCGGGCATCGATATTTTAAACCCGGTCCATGTCAGCACAGCCAACATGGACCCGAAGAGACTCAAAGAGCAGTTCGGAGAAAACATCGTCTTCTGGGGCGGCGGTGTGGATACGCAGACGGTGCTTCCATATGGCACTCCGGAGGAAGTGGCGGCGCAAACGCGCGAACGTATCGATATATTTGGGCCTGGCGGCGGATTCGTGTTTTCGCCGGTACATAATGTGCAATGCGGCGTTCCGCCGGAGAACGTCGACGCAATGATTCAAACCCTGCTGACATACGGCAAATATCCGCTTTGCAGCAAGTAAGCGTCTTATCAGCATCACAGGCATCTATGACTTTTTGGAGGGAATATGAAAAAAATGATGGCACAGAGGCTCTATGGCCCGAAAGATTTACGCTGGATAGAGACAGAGCTTCCTGACCTCAGAGAAAATGAAGTACTGGTTCGTGTCAAGTTCTGCGGCATTTGCGGCACCGATGAAAGCATCTATTCCGGGGAAAGCACCTTTTGGGCGGATGGCCTGATTCATACCCCGATGACGCTGGGGCACGAGTACTCGGGCGTAGTCGAATCCGTGGGTAAAAACGTGACGAATTTCAAGCCGGGCGACCGCGTCGTAGCGGACACGGGCATATCCTGCGGCACTTGCGATACCTGCCGCGAAGGCAATTATCTTGGATGCAAACACATGAAAGCAGTCGGCACCATCAACGCGCATGACGGCGGATATGCTGAATATGCCGTGATGCCGGAACGCCACCTGTATAAACTGCCCGACAACATTTCGTTTGAACAGGGCGCGGTGGTGGAACCCGTTGCGACCGGCCTCTATGCCGTGAAAATGGGGCAGATCAAGATGGGGGATACGGTGCTGGTGATCGGCACCGGCCCGATTGGCCTTGGCGCAACACCGTTTGTCGGTCTGTACGGCGCAAGCAAGGTGATCGTCGTCGGCCGGAAAGAATTCAAGCTGGAGCTTGCCAAAAAGTTTGGTGCGAACTATACGATCAATACGACAAAAGAAGATCTCTATGAGCGCGTCATGGAGATAACGGGCAGCGAAGGCGTCGATGTCGTGATCGAATCGTCCGGTTCGGTGGATATGCTGTACGAATCTGTCCGCGTATGCAAGAACTATGCGCGTATTTCGTGCGTCGCGTTCTACGAGAAACCCGTTACATTTGAAAACTTCGACAATATGACGATCCACGGTATCCAGATTCTCACGGTCATGGGCAGCCCGAACATGAACCCGATCGTGCTCAAGATGATGGAAAGCGGCAAGGTGGACTTTACGCAGATGATCACGCAGGTGATTCCGCTCAGCGAAGCCAGGCTCGCGCTGGATGATCTCAAAGCCAACAGCGGCTCACGCATCAAGATCCTGCTGCAGCCGTAACGGCTGCGGAGGTTGGACGGACATCGTCTTGGGCGGCAGCCTGACGATGATCCAAAGAGCGGTATCTGATACGATATCCGCCTGACAACGATTTAATTTCGGCAACCGTGAGTTTGCCGACTGGTATGGACGTTGATTCGACGCCGCAGTGCATAATAGGGAGTACATGCATAGGGGCGAAGGGGCAGGATCCGTACAAATCTAAATATTTTATATGGAGGGATTGTTCAAAATGAAGAAGCTGTTTACACTGTTGTTAACCACGCTGATGGTGCTGACCATGATCGGTGGTTGCACAACGACCAACCCGAACACCTCTGCGTCCGCTGAAGTCTCTACAGCCACCTCTGTTGAGCCGTCTGCGGAAGCCTCTGCGGCGACATCGGACGAGTACAACCCGAAGGATCATCCGATTGCGTTCGGTATGTTCTTAAAGAGCCACCCGGTTGTACAGCTGATGATCTCGGGATTCCTTGTAAGAGCGGAAGAACTGGGATATGAACCCTATCTGTTTGCTCCCGATGAAGCTGACTCCGTGAAAGCTTACGGCCTGCTCGAAGCCGGTATGGAACAGCACAAAATCGAAGGCCTTTGCCAGTATATCTATGACGACTCCGTCGCTCAGTACATCAAAAAGTATTCGGATGCCGGCGTATACGTGGTTACCGGACATACCCAGGTTGAAGAAGGAACGTATCCGGGCCTGAGCGCTTGGGTTGCTTGCTCCGCAGTGGATTACGGCGCGACAGCGGCCAGAGCAATCGGCGAGCAGATTGGCGGAGAAGGCACAGTAGCCGTTACCGAAGGCAGCTTTAACCCGACCGAAGACGCGGCAGCACAGTCTTTCACCGAAACGATGAATGCGGAATTCCCGAACGTTAAGGTTCTTGCACCTCAGGAAGAAGGCTTTGACACCCCGACCGCTATCGGCATTGCCACGGCGATTATTCAGGGGAACCCGGACATCAAGGGCGCGTTCTCCACGACGGGTGCCGGTCCGTCCACATGGGCAGGCGCACAGGACAACACGGGCGTAAAGATCTGTGCCATCGCGATGGACTACAGCAAAGTGAACCTCGATCTCGTAGCGGCTGGCAAGATCTATGCCGTGGTTGCACAGCCCCTGTTCCAGGAATTTGCGAAGTGCGCCGAACTGCTTGACACACTGCTGCGCGGTGGCACGGTTGAGTACGCGAACGTGATGGATGCCCCGCTGGTCACGAAAGACAATATCGATGAATACTATGCGTACATTGATCAGGTTCAGGGCGTTATCGACAAGTACTACGAATAATTGATCGGGCTTTAAAGGTAAAATTGGAGTTTGCGGGGCAGGCTTTTGTGCCTGCCCCGCAAAATACTCTTCTAAGGAGGCTAATGGCATGGCGCAGTATGTTTTGGAGGCGCAAAACATCACGAAGGATTTTCCGGGTGTTCGGGCGCTGGGAAATGTATCGCTCAACGTTCAGCAGGGGGAAATACTGGGGCTGATTGGTGAGAACGGCGCGGGAAAATCGACAATATTGAAAATCATCAACGGGGTATACAAGCCAGGTTCTTATGAAGGTAAAGTTTTGATCAACGGCGAGGAAGTGTTTATTCATTCCCCCCACGATGCTTTGCTGAAGGGCATTGGTTTCGTGCCGCAGGAAATCAATGTCATGGAGGATTTAAGCGTTGCGGAAAACATCTTTGTCGGACACCTGACAGACAAGAAAAATTCACCGGCCATCAATCCCCACGAGCTGCAGAGAAGGACAGCAGAATTCCTGCAGGTGAACGGCATCAACTTAAACCCCAAAACACGTGTCCGGATGCTCTCGATCGGGCAGAAACAGCTGCTGATGATTGCAAGGGCAATTTCCTGGGCTCCGCATATATTGGTGCTGGACGAACCGACCACCGCACTGGCGCAGGACGATGTCGACAACCTGTTCCGCATTGTAAAGCAGTTTAAGGAGAGCGGAAAAAGCATCATATTTGTTACGCATAAGCTGGAAGAGATCATGGAGATTACCGACAGGGTATCCATACTCCGTGACGGAACCAACATTTCAACCTATTCGCGCAGTCAATACAACGAGGCACAGATCGTTACCGACATGGTCGGTCGTACGATAACCAACTTGTACCCCAAACGCAGTTGCCAGATCGGCGAGGAGATTCTTCGCGTAGAAAATATGACGGTACTTCATCCCAAGATCAAAAACAAAAACCTGATTGAGAATGTCAGTTTTAATCTACGCAAGGGCGAGGTTTTAGGACTGGCCGGCCTGGTGGGCGCGGGCAGAACAGAGACGATCAGTACGCTTTTTGGCGTCTATCCGCTGGCTGAAGGCAAGATATTCATCGAAGGCAAAGAGGTTAAAATCCATAACGAAAGCGATGCCATCAAGAAAGGCCTTTGTCTGGTGACGGAAGACCGCAAGGCAAACGGCCTGTTGATGCTTGCAAATATCAAACATAATATCGTATTGACCAACTTGAAAAAGATTATAAAGGGTTTTCTGATCAGCCGTAAGAAGGAGAACGAGGTCGCCGACAAGTATATGCATACGCTGAGCATCAAGGCGCCCGATACCCATACGATGGTGGTCAATCTCTCGGGCGGCAACCAGCAGAAGGTGGTTATCTCCAAATCACTGAATACCGACCCCAAGATTCTGCTGCTGGACGAACCCACCAAGGGTATCGACGTCGGCTCCAAGAACGAGATCTATCTGCTGATCAACAAGCTGGCGGAAATGGGAATATCCATCATTATGGTATCCTCCGAACTGCCCGAATTGTTGGCCATGTGTGATCGCTTTGTGGTGCTGGCTCATGGGACCACTGTGGGAGAGATCAACCGCGATGAAGCGACACAGGAAACCGTTATGGTCAAATGCTTTGCATGATATAGCGTAATACGAGCAAAGGAGGAACAACACTTTGTCAGAAAATATAAGAATTCAAGACCAAAGCCGGCAATCCTGGCTGAAGAAACTGTTCAAAATACAGGAAGTAAACGTGCTACTGCCGCTTCTGGCACTGGTTATTATCGCAACTGCCATTAACCCGGGATTCTGGGAAGGCGCAAACATTCCGATCATCATGCGCCGCATGGCCATGTGGGGCTTCGTCGCCATTGGCGAGACGCTGATCATATTGGTCGGAGAGATCGATATCTCTGTGGGCGCGATGACAGCGTTCGTGGGCGTGTTATTTTCCATACTGATGGCGAACTTCGGGTGGCCGTTGTATCTTGCGATTGCGGCGGTGGTGCTGTCTGCGATGGCGCTGTCCATTTTCAGCGGCTTCTGCATCGTGAAGCTGAAGCTTTCCGCGTTTATCACCACGATCGCCATGCAGTTTATCTGCCTCGGCGCGGCCAAGGCGCTGACCGATGCGCGCCCGGTGTCGCTGCTCAAAACGGAAGCCGCGCAGGGGCTCATCCATTTTGGACAGAGCGAACCGCTGGGGCTTAGCTGGGGCTTCTTCATGTTTGCACTGTTGATCATCGCGGGGCAGATCATGCTGAAGCGCACAGCCTTCGGACGTCAGATCTACGCGACGGGCGACAATAAGAATGCCGCGCGGCTGGCAGGCGTCCGGGTCGACTTCGTGAAGATCGCCGTGTTCGCAATCAGCGGCATATTAGTCGGCATCGCGGGCGTGATGCTGATCGGTAAAGAGGCGGTTGGCAATGCAAATAACGCAGACGGCTGGGAGCTGTTAGCGATCGCATCGGCGGCTATCGGCGGTATCAGTCTGGTCGGCGGCGCGGGGTCCATGATCGGCGCGTTCATCGGCATGGTCATGTTGCAGGTCATCTCCAATATACTCATATTGCTCAACGTGAACCAGCACATGCAGTCCGTGTTGCTCGGCATATTCCTGGTA
>JAEWCC010000034.1 GCA_023390815.1 Bacillota bacterium | reverse complement strand
CCTGCCAGCCTTCGGCTTTCTCCATATCCACGCGCATCAGGAACGTCCACGGTACGTCATCAATCTTGTCTTCCTTACGGCGCAGCTTGCGGGGCTCGTCCGTGTTGCTGGTATAGATATCGATGGTTTTCGCAAGTTCTTCGAGTATGCTGATATCGAGCCCCACGTTGCGGAATATGCGGATTTTTCTGACCTTTTGGCTCTCACCGAAGAAGCTTAACACCACGTGCGCGGGTCCCAGCGTATTCGCGCCCCATGTTCCGCCGTTGCGCTCCGTATCGTCCCGTATCAGGTTGACTACCCAGAACGTCGGGTCAGACTCCGTATGGCTCGCCCATTCGATGCGCGTGTAGTAAGAACCGTCACGCCGCAGCCCCAAAGGAACCAATTGATTTTCCATCGCATTCACCCCTTATAAGTTTGGTTCAGTTATGATAGGTTCTTTTCATCAGTTCGTCGATCTCGGTACGCCTTGGCATCGCGGGAGCGGTTCCCTTTTTCGTCACTGAAAGCGCGCCTGTCGCGTTGCCAAACCGGAGCGCGTCAAACAGGCTGCGCCCTTCAGACAGGGCGGTTAAAAACCCGCCTAAAAATGCGTCGCCTGCACCCGTCGTGTCCACCGCGTCCACGCTGATGCGCGGCACCAGCTCGCTTTTTGCTCCGTCCGTCGCAAAAGCGCCCATGTATCCCAGCGTGATGACGACCTGTTTCACACCCTTTTCAAAGAACACCGCCGCTGCGCGCTGCGCGTCCTCCACGTTTTGAATCGTGACTCCGGTCAGCGTCTGCGCCTCCGTTTCGTTCGGCGCAATGATATCCACCTTGCGCAGTACCTCGTCCGGCAGGGATGCCGCAGGAGCGGGGTTTAACACGACCGTGACGCCCGCTGCATGCGCGATGTCGATTACGCGGGTCAGCGCATCAAAGTTGATCTCAAGCTGCAGCAGCAGGAACCCGGCGCTTTCGATCAGCGGTCTTGCGCGCTCGATATCCGCTTCCGTGATGTTGCCGCATGCGCCGCTAATCACGACGATCTCATTCTGCGCGCTCGTCTCATCCACCATGATGAGCGCCGCGCCTGTTTCCTTTTCCGGATCGGTTAAAATAAAGCCCGTATCCATGCCCTCTTTGGCATAGAAATCGAGCGCTGCTTTTCCAAATATATCGTCTCCAAGCTTGGTGACCAGCGTAACGTCCGCGCCTGCGCGGAACGCCGCAACCGCCTGATTGGAGCCTTTTCCACCCGGCCCCAGCTTGAAGGAACTGCCGATGAGCGTTTGTCCGGGCTTCGGCAACCCGTTCGAGCGGCTGGTCAGATCGGTCACATAGCTACCAAACACCACGACGCGTTTTTTCATAACTGCTCTCCTGTTTTTGCCCCCACCCAGTGCGCCACCGTTCACCGGCATCTGAAAGCAACAGACGAGGCATTTTGCGCACGCTGTTGCTTTCGATGAGTCTTCCGATTGCGGTGCGGCTCGCAAATTCGCACCAGCAGGAGGAGGATGAAGAAAAGTACGGTTTAGAAATCCACCAGAACCTTGACGCGGCTGTCATTACGCTCGGTTACTGCGCTGAAAGCTTGCGTAACTTTGTCGAATTCAAAACGGTCGGTGATCATCGGACGCAATGAAGTATGGCCGTGCGCCAGCATATCAAGAATTTTGGGCTGCATACCCGGTGTACCCGCCGCGCCTACCAGCGTGCAGTTGCGCACAATCAGCTTATCCAGCATCACGTGGTTCAGTTCCTGTTCATAGAATCCCGGTATCACGAGCGTGCCGCTGGGACGCAGCATATCCAGCACTTCGTTAAAGATACTCGGGTCGCCCGTGGTATCCATGATTACATCCATGCCGCGGCCATTCGTCTCGCGCATCACCACGTCAAGAAGGCTCTCTTTCGTGGTGTTGACCAGCACATCGGCACCCATTGTGCGGCCAATCTCAAGCTTTTTATCTTTTCTTCCGGCCAGCAGCGTTTTGCCCACACCCATGCCCTTTGCGCATGCCATGCCGCCAAGACCGATCGGGCCTGTGCCGATGACGAGCAGATTGGTTCCGGGGCCATACGGTGCACGCATCAGGCCATAAAGGCCGATGCTGGCGGGTTCCACCAGCGCGGCTTCGTCGAGCCCGACGTTTGCCGGTACTTTGAACGCCAGGCGTTCCGGTATCAGCATATATTCCGCAAAAGCGCCGGGCCAGCAGTCGCGGATCGTGCCGATCGCGCGGCCGTTTTCGCAGCACTGATATTCGCCCCGCAGACAGAATTCACATTCTCCGCAGGAATATCCCGTATCGCTGATGATGGGATCGCCCGGCTTCAAACGCCAGGTTTCACATCCCGTCTCTACCACAACGCCCGACCATTCATGGCCAAGTCTCACCGGGTAGATTGGATTGTTCCCCTCACCCAGCTCCAGCGTGCCTTTATAGATGGCGATATCCGTCGCACAGACCCCGCAATGTGCTACTTTGGCCAGAACTTCACGGGGACCGGGCTTCGGTTTCTCCATTTCGACAACGCGAAGCTCACCTGGCGCGTACGCCAATAATACCTTCATTTTTCACCTCATCCGATGCTGTCACATCTGTCTATTTTGGGGATTGTCGGGATCTCAGAAATCCCGCGTATAACCGCAGATCCAACCGCCGTCGATGGTGATGATACTGCCGGTCATGTACGACGACGCCTCATCCGAAGCGAGGAAGCACGTCATATATGCGATATCTTCGGGCTGGCCGGGACGCTTTTGCGGTATGTGGGAAAGCAGAGCCTCCGCGCGTACGGGGTCCGCATAGAACAGCTTTTTGGTGCCTTCAAACATAATCGAACCCGGCGCGATACCGTTGACGCGGATATTGTGCTCCGCAAGTTCGAGCGCCATGGCTTTGGTCAGGTTAAACACGCCCGCTTTTGCCGCAGTAAACGCGCACTGCAGCCGCAGCGGCGTCAGGCCTACGATGGAACCGATGTTGATGATGCTGCCGCTACCGCCCTGCGCGATCATCTGCTTAATCGCGGGCTTGGAGCAGTAGTATACGCCATTGAGATCGACGTTGATGATCCGGTGCCATAAATCGTCGTCATATTCGTGTATCGGCTTGCGGTATTCGGGGCCGCCATTGATACCTGCGTTATTGACCAGCACGTCTACCCGGCCATACAACGCCACGGTCTTCTCCACCATCTCCGCCGCGCTCTTCTTGTCTCCCACATCCGTGACTACCGCAGCGGCAGTGCCGCCCATTGCGGTGACATCGTCCACAACTTTTTGCAGCGTATCGATCGTGCGTCCCGCGACAACGACCTTAGCGCCGTTTGCGGCCAGCTGCTGCGCCATGGCGCCGCCAATTGCACCGCCTCCGCCTGTTACAATCGCAACGCGGCCGTTCAAATCCACTTTCATGTCTATTCCTCCATGCAGTATGTAAATTAAAATTGGTTTACGTTTTATGCGGGGATCTTACGGCGCTGTTTATACAGGTCGAACAGCACTGCAGCCGCCATCAGCGCGCCCTGCACCGCGATACGCATCGTGGTCGGCAGTCCGACGAATATGATCGCGCTTTCCGCGATGAACACAAGCGAGACACCGAGCAGCACGCCGAGCGGTGATCCTTTGCCGCCTGCCAAACTGACGCCACCTACGGCGCAGCCCGCAATCGCGCGGAACTCCCAGCCGTCACCCGTCTCCGGCAGTCCGATACCGACGTCGAGGGTGAGCAGGATGCCTGCGAGGCCCGCTAACAGCGCAGAGAGGACATAAGCGGTCATACGCATACTTTTCACATTGATACCGGCCAGGACCGCCACCTCGCGGTTATCGCCTGTAGCCAGCAGCCTTCTGCCCCACAGCGTCTTTTTAATCACCACAAAAGCGATTGCAAAGATCAGGAGCATGAGCCAGAAATAAAGCGGCATATCCAGATAGCGTTGGTTGAATACATTAATCAGCTTAAAAGCCGCAGAGTTTTCCGGCATCGTGTTGAGCGAGAACTGATATCCCTTGATGAACAGATAGCGCGCGCCGCCTACCATGTAGAGCGTGCCCATCGTTGCGACAAAGTCGTTGACACCAAAGTGGACTACCAGCACGCCGTTGACAACACCGATGATTGCGGCACAAGCCAGCGCAAATAGCATTGCAATCCAGATATTCCATCCGCCGTCCACAGCCAGCGCCGCCATAATAACGCCTGAAAATCCAGCGACTTTACCAGTAGATATATCGACATTGCCCGTCATCAGCGGGAATGCGGCGCCCAGGGCGGTGATTGCAATAAACGGAATCTGCATGAACATCGCAGAAAAGTTGTCCGCTGTCAGAAAGTCATGCCGGAAAAGCCATGTACCGAATACGATCACTGCCAACGGAATGAGTACGCTGAATTCGTCGCTTCTCAAAAAGCGTCTAAATATGCTTTCTCTTTTATAGATAACCTTTTCGTTCATCGTTTCATTCCTCCGCTCAGACCATTTTCCGGGCTTCAACGCGCTTACGCTGGATATCCATCAATACCGCAAGTATGAGTATGAAGCCGATCAGCACCAACTGCAGGTTGGTATCTACGTCGAGTATTCGCAGGCAGTACCACAGTGTGTGGAACAGCAGTACGCCGAGGCCCACACCGAAAGCCGAACCGACGCCGCCGGACATGCTGATGCCGCCGATTGCGCAGCAGATAATCGCACGGAACTCACGGTCTAATCCTGTCGATGAACTGGCGGTTGCGGCACTGAGTACGTCGAATATGCCGCCGACTGCTGCCAGCATTCCTGCAATTGTAAATACGGCAATCTTGATGCGGACCACATTGATACCCGCCATCTGAGCGGCTTCGCGGTTTCCGCCCACCGCGCGCAGTTTATATCCGAATTTCGTTCTGCGTATCACCAGGTCCAAAATAATGATGATCGCGATGAATACGAAGAACAGCCAGCTCAGGCCCAGCGGTTTGGGACGCGTAAAGGCCGAGGTGCCCAGGCTCTGGATCGATATGGGCAAGCCTTTGCTGATCGTCACCGCGAGACCCCTGCAGATATAGTTCGTTGCCAGTGTCACAATCCACGACGTAAGCCCGATTTTGCATGACACATAACCGTTCACCCAACCGACCAGCGCGCCTGCTGCGAGACCGATAATCAGGCACGGGATAAGCCCGAGGCCCCAGGTTGCGGCAGCGACGCCCATCATGATGCCGGCGAAGGTACCCGTCAGGCCAACGGACAAGTCGATCTCGCCCGACATGATGACCAAGCTTTCGCCCAGGGAGCACGCGCCGATAAATATTGACCCGGTCAATATGGATGCGATATACTTCCAGGTCAGGAAGTTCGGGTTGATCAAGGATGTGACCACACATAAAACCAGAATCGGGATTAACACACCGATTTCCGGCGAAAGAAATAACCGATAACCTATCCCAAGTTTTTTCTCGGACGATAACGGTGTCATCGGCCTGGTATCTATTTTCGTCTCCACTTCTCCACTCCCCTTTTCAATCCTTAGCTTTGTCCGCAGTCAGCCGTTACCGGCTTGAACGTCGATACTGCCATCTCCATGATCGCGGCATCGGTGGCATCTTCCTTGCCCAGCTCGCCCACCACGCGGCCTTCGGCCATTACGATGAACCGGTCGCTCATCGCCATGAGTTCAGGCAGCTCCGAAGATATCATGATGACCGCAACGCCCTGCGCGGCCATATCGTTGATCAGGCCATAAATCTCGTTCTTGGAGCCCACGTCGATACCTTTGGTCGGCTCGTCGAGTATGATCAGACGCGGTTCGGAGTTGAGTGTCCGCGCAATAACCACCTTTTGCTGGTTGCCGCCCGAGAGCGTCATCACCTTGGTACCCAGTCCCGGGGCCTTGATGCGCAGGTTGTCAAAATACTTCTTCGCTCTGCCAGATATGCCTTTGGGGCTCACCATAGCCGCTTTACTGACGGCGGAGAGGTTCGATATAGCGATGTTGTTCTTGATGTCCCATACGAAGTTTAAGCCAAACCGTTTACGGTCCTCGCTGACCATACCGATGCCGTTGTGCACAGCCTGTTCGGTGTTTTTCACACGCAGCCGTTTGCCGTTGAGGAACATCTTGCCCGTCTTGGCGGGGATCATGCCGAATATCGCCATGCAGACTTCGGAGCGTCCCGCACCCACGAGGCCGGCCATGCCGAGCACTTCCCCGGCGTGTACGCTGAACGATACTTTCTCAACAAGGTTCTTATTGGCGATATACGGATGGGACACCGTGAGATCCTCCACGCGGAACACTTCTTCGCCGACGTGATGATCGCGTTTGGGATACATATTCGTAATCTCGCGGCCGATCATGTCTTTGATGATCCGGTTGGTCTCATACTCGCTACGTTCAAGCGTGCTGATGTTCTTACCGTCCCGCAGAATCGTCACGCGGTCTGTCAGTTCCAATATCTCGGCGAGCTTGTGCGTCACGAATATGATGCTCTTCCCCTTCTGCTTGAGCGTGCGAACCACAGCAAACAGCTGCTTAACGTCGGTGTCCGAAAGCGACGTCGTCGGCTCGTCGAGTATCAATACCTTGGGGTCCATCGCGAGCGCCCGCGCGATCATGAGCATCTGCTGCTGCCCGATCGAGAGCTTGCGCGTGTCCGCCCGGGGATTCAAATTGATGTGGTTATCTGTGAGCAGCTTCGTTGTTGCTTTGTACATCGTCGTAAAGTTAACAAACGGCGTCCTTGAGGGGCGCTGTTTGATATCGCCGTTTTGTTTTCCTTTTGCCTTCTCCAGCCGGAGATCGGACATATATATGTTTTCAGCCACGCTGAAGTTTTTCAATACGTTGATTTCCTGGGGTACATAGCCAATGCCAAAATTGATTGCATCATTCGGGCTGGACGGCTTAATATCCTCGCCCTCAATACGCAGGATGCCGGTATACGTGCCATGCGGATAGATGCCGTTTAAAACCTTGAGCAGCGTGGACTTGCCCGCGCCGTTTTCGCCGATCAGCCCCAAAACCTCGCCCGGACGCACATTGAGGCAAACATTGTCGTTTGCCAGCACGCCTGGAAACTTCTTGGTGATATCGATCGCTTCAAGAATATACTGCATAATGTGTTCCTTCCCTTCGTCTTCGCCGTAATGCCCATTACGGCTTCGGGGGCTTATGTCTGGTATGCGGAAATCTGGTTTGAGGGTTCCCAGAAGGGCCTGCCAGAGGCAGGCCCTCCCCAAGAACCGCTTCGATTGTGTACGGCACAAGATGTATTCAAATCATATGTATGCCGTACCGGGTTAGCTTATTATTGGAAGAAGGTCGCAACTTCGGCCGCAATACCGCGATGGTATTCCATTCCGTTCTCGCCTTCGCCGTCCTTCGTCACGATGGGGGCGGTCAGGTCTGTCCACATCGGAACTTCTTCGCCGCGGAACATCTTGTCGAAGTATTCCATGGTCTTGTAGGCTTCCTGGTACAGCGGCTGCGCAACAAGCGCCGTCACTTTGCCAGCATCGAGGTAATCAAGGTTGCCCTCGGTCGCGTCCATACCGACGATCACGAGTTCGCCATCCGCCTTGCCAGCCTTGGTCGCCGCATCAGCCCAGGTGATCGGGCTGTTGCCGGTCGTTCCGAAAGCGCCGATGATGTCCGAATGAGCCTGAATGATGGACAGGTTGATCGCGGTCGCTTCGTCGACTACGCCGCCTTCAAGTTCGGTATCCAGCAGCGTGATGCCGTCGAGCTGTTTCGTGCTCTTCAGCGATTCCCATGTGGATCTGAAGGACTCGTTCGCAGCATTTTCGGTGATGTTCATGGTGTTCTGCGTCAGCGCCACAGAGCCGGTCTTGCCGGACAGCTTATCAGCCATCAGCTCGGCAACCTGCTTGCCATAGAGCACCGGGTCGCAAGCCATGTTGAAGGACAGACCCTCGGGGTAGGAACCGTCAGCCTGCTTGTGATTGAAGTGCGGAATGCCGACCAGCACGCCCTGGGAGCCAAGGCTCGCAATCGTCTCATACGCGCTGGAATCGCCAGCCCACAGCAGGATCGCGTCGCCGCCTTCAGCCGCAAACGCTTCAGCCGCTGCCCAAACTTCCGCATTATCGCCACCCTCGGTGCCGATAACTTTGGCATTGGTGTAGCCAAGCTCTTGCGCAGCTTTCAGGAAGCCAAGCTGTACGATGCGGTGAACCGGATGGTTATAAACCGGCATGCAGATCGCAACCGAGTACTGGGACGGATCGAAATCCGCCGGAGCAGCTTCGGAAGTTTCCGGTGCAGCGGACGACACTTCGGCCGGAGCGCTCGTCTCGGTGCTGGGCTCCGTCGTGGGGTTCTGCGTGCAAGCTGCAAAAGCAAAAACCATAGCCAGCGCGAGGACAATTGTCAATACCTTTTTCATTCTGTATTTTCCTCCTTTTATTTTTTCCTGAGGTCCAGGAATCTTAAATTTCGTAATTTCTATTATACCATACAGCCGTACGCAACGTTTTTTTGCGAAAGCACGTCGAAAAAGCGTGACCGGTTACGCTTTTTCGACACGATCACTATTCTTTAAATAAGAATCGACTTATCATTGCTTTTTTCGCTGTCGGCATTTGGCGTAATCGGTTACGCCATCTTTAAGCTTTATCGAATCGGTCTAATCCGTTTTTTAACATCATCGTTGCTTTTCCGGTTTCTGGCGTAATCGGTTACGCCACCCATAAAATTCTACGTTGCTGTTTAAATCCGCTGATTCACTTAATTTTGTTGATCCCCGGGTTGATTTAGCGTAATCGGTTACGCCACCCGCAACCCGAACCTTATCTTGCTGTCATCATACTACACAGTATCGAAATTGTAAATACCCTTTTTATCGTTTCCCCCGCATACGCGGTTAAGCAAACAGCTCCATGTTACTGCGCAGGATGATCTGCGGACTGATCAACGTCCTTTCCTCAACGTCGAGGTTTTCCGCGATACACTGGTACAGCAAGCGCAGGCCCAGCCGTCCCTGTGTATACTGGTCCTGATATATGGATGCGTTGACGATGCCTTCATTGATGTTCTGCCTCAGATCATCGTAAATATCCGAGGTAATAACGCGAATCTTCCCGGCAAGGCCATGCTCCTTGATGCTGCGGATTACGCTGACCGAGTTGAACGAGTTGACATAGATGCCACCGATGTTGGGGTACTCCTTGAGCACGCGGTTGGTTTCGTGATAGGCCATTTCCTCGCTATCGTAGTTGTAATAGACGCAGGCGACGGATAGAGGCGTGTATTGCAGCTGCTCAAAAAAGCCGTTTACCATCTCCGCGTGGATGCCTCTATCCTTGATACCGCTGGCAATAACGACTTGCCTGCTGTGGTCCATCTGCCACCAAAGCAGCTCCGCGGCCAGCTTTCCCGCGATTCGGCCGTTATATTGAATGCAGAACCGGCGCATCTCCGACCGGATATCGTTGATCGCCGTAGCGACTACGACTTTTTTCTCTTTAAGCAGTTCAAAACCTTTGGCTTCCTTCGCGCAGACCAGTGCGCCGTCATAGCCTCCGTTCGCGATCTCCTCCAGCCGTGACTCAAGATACGCCTCCCCGCTTTCGGAATAGCTGTTCCCGCCCTCGTACGCGAAGTAGTCCACCTGAATGTTATAATCCATCAGCTCCTCGCTGGCTTCTCTGGCACCCGCGATAAAGTAGTTGTGGAATTCTGGAAAGCTCGTGAACGCGACCACCGCCAGCTTGATCTGCTTGCGTGCAAGGCTGCGGGCCAGCGTATTGGCTTTAAAGCCCAGCTCACGCGCGGTTTTCAGCACCGCTTCGCGCGTGCTGGCGCTTACCTTCGGTTTATCGTTGAGCGCGCGGTATACCGTCGCGGTGGATATGCCTAGCCGCTCGGCGATCTCATAGATGGTGACGCGTTTTTTCATATGGGTACCTCTTTATTCCTGTATTCCAGTGGCGAACGCGCCGTCAGGCCGGCGTAACCGGTCCCACCTTTGGTAGACCACTGCGCATATCAATCATTTTGGATGGGGTGTCAGAAATCTGCGCGGATAAACTGCAAGTCTTATTTACGGCTCTTCGCTGCCGCAAAGCGCAATCGCCCGCCCCGCCGCCGCCGTGACCGCACCAACCAACACGGCGTCGTCCATCAGCGCGGCCTGCCGGATGTCGTAACGGCCGCGGCTCGAGAAGAACACCAACTCATCGACGCGCTGGCGTATGGGCGAGAGCAGCGCTTCGCCTATTTTTGCGACACCGCCGCCGATTACCACGCGATCCACGCTGAATAACGTGATCACGTTGGCCAGTCCTACAGCATAAGCGCGGGTGTAACGGTCCAGCTCTTCCAGCGCGAAAGTGTCGCCCGCGTTTACCGCTTCGCCGAACATCGCCGCGGTAATGGTTTGAATATTACCCTCGCACAAAGCGTATATCATCGAATCTTGCGGAACATAACCGCTTTTGCGCAGCCGCCGCTGTAGGCCGAAGCCGGAGCACAGGTTTTCCACCTTGTCAAAGGCGCCGGGAGAAGCCCCCGTCCAGTCGGGCACATAGGTATGGCCAAAATAACACGTACCGAGGCCCAGGCCATCGAAATGCTGTCCGTGGAAGATCAGCGTACCGCCGATGCCGCTGCCGATGTTCGTATAGAACAGGCTCTTGGAGCCGCGGCCTGCACCGCAGTAATATTCCCCAAAACCGCCCGCCACCGTGTCGTTGAGCACCACCGTCGGCAAACCAAATGTGTCTTCGAACCATGAGGTGACGTGGAAATTCTCCCATCCGCGCACCTGCACGGAGGACGTCACGCGACCCGTCGACGACTCCAATATGGCACCCATGCCGATGCCGATGCCGCATACCTCGCACCCGAGACGCTGCGCCTCTTGCAGCATGTCCGGTATGTTCTGTTTCATCCAGGCAAGTATGCCTTCCGCGCCTTCCTCCAGCACGACCTTTCCGGCCTTGCAGCAAAAAAGGTTACCTTCCGCGTCGCCCACCGCAATCTGATGCTTTGAGGCGCCAATCTCTACTCCGATATAGCTGCGCATGGCGCACCGCCTTATCCCGAATATGTTGCAATCTTGCAGAAAATTATAAATGGTATTGTGTAATAATTCAAGCCGAAACCGCGTTATACGTCGTATTTTCATACACAAAACGTATGAAACGCAAAATTTCGACAAACAATGTGCGCATCCCAATATAAAACCGCTGCGTGCCAGCACCGCAGCGGTATGATAAAAATGTTGGATCTTAGATTTCTATCGCAGGTATTTATTACTTCCCCGCGCCTTTGAGCGCGCTTACCACAGGCAGTTCCTCGCCCGAGAGGAAGCGCACCAGCGCGCCGCCGCCCGTGCAGATGTAGCCAATCCGCTCGCTCACACCGAACAGGTTTGCCG
>JAEWCC010000053.1 GCA_023390815.1 Bacillota bacterium | reverse complement strand
CCATGCCCGCTTCTTCAGCCAGCTTGATCGCGTCGATGTTGTAGAATTTCAGCTTCTTCTTCGCAATGGCGTTCTTGACCACCGCGGGCAGCTCGCATTCCATCTGCTCCGCCGACCAGGGGGAGTTTAAGAGGAACACGCCACCTTCTTTGGCTTCGGAGAGCATGTCATACCGCGTCACGTAGGACGGGTTGTGGCACGCGATAAAGTCCGCGACGTCGATGAGGTACGCCGACTGGATGGCCTTTTTGCCGAAGCGCAGATGCGAAACCGTGAGGCCGCCGGACTTCTTGGAGTCGTAGCTGAAGTAGCCCTGTGCGTTCATATCGGTATGGTCGCCGATGATCTTGATCGAGTTCTTGTTCGCGCCGACCGTGCCATCGCTGCCGAGGCCATAGAACTTGCAGCGGTACGTACCCTCGGGAGCCGCGTCGATCTTGTCGGAATAATCGAGCGACAGGTTTGTTACGTCGTCGTTAATACCCACGGTGAAGTGGTTCTTCATCGCGCCCGCGAGGTTATCGTACACTGCCTTAACCATCGAGGGCGTGAATTCCTTGGAGGACAGGCCGTACCGGCCGCCGATGACCTGAGCGGTTCTGCCCGTCTCAGCCAGCGCGGTAATGATGTCCTGATAAAGCGGTTCGCCCAGCGCGCCGGGCTCCTTCGTGCGGTCGAGCACCGCGATCTTCTTGACGGTTTTCGGCAGCACGTCGATGAAGTGCTTCGCCGAGAACGGGCGGTACAAACGAACCTTGATCGCGCCAACCTTGTAGCCGCGCGCATTGAGATAGTTGATGGACTCTTCGACGGTTTCAGCGCCGCTGCCCATCAGTACGATCACGTTCTCCGCATCGGGTGCGCCAACGTAATCGAACAGGCCGTATTTGCGTCCGAAAGCCTTGTAGAACTCGTCCATCACGGACTCGACGATAGCCGGTACCGCGTCGTAGAACTTGTTCGCGGCTTCGCGGCCCTGGAAGTAGATGTCCGGGTTCTGCGCCGTGCCCTGCAGGTGCGGATGCTCGGGGTTCATCGCGCGCGCGCGGAACTCCGCAATCGCCTTCTTGTCAGCCAGCTCAGCGAGTTTTTCATAGTCAAGCAGCTCGACCTTCTGCACTTCGTGAGAGGTGCGGAAGCCGTCGAAGAAATGCAGGAAAGGCACTTTAGATTTCAGCGTGGCAAGGTGCGAAACCGCAGCCATATCCATGACTTCCTGCACGCTGTTCGATGCGAGCATGGCAAAGCCGGTCTGGCGCGTGGACATCACGTCGCTGTGATCACCGAAGATCGACAGCGCATGCGCCGCAAGGGATCTCGCCGTGACGTGGAACACGCACGGCAGCAGTTCGCCCGCGATCTTGTACATGTTGGGGATCATCAGCAGCAGGCCCTGCGACGCGGTAAACGTCGAAGTGAAAGCGCCTGTGGCGAGTGAACCATGCACAGCGCCCGCCGCGCCCGCTTCACTCTGCATCTCTGCAATGCGCATCTTCTGCCCGAACATGTTCTTTCTATCATGAGCCGCCCATTCGTCGCAGATTTCTGCCATGGGCGATGATGGTGTGATGGGGTAAATCGCGCCGACATCCGAAAACGCATATGCTACGTGAGCGGCGGCGGTATTGCCATCAATCGTCTGTTTGTTCGCCATTTTGTCTCCTCCTCAAAGATATCACAAATTTACTATATCCAACCGCGGCGTTTTTAGGCGTCCGGTCAATAGCCTAAAAGACATTCCAAACAATTATATATTTTTTCGCAAGGATGGTCAACTTAAAAAGGGTTTTTTTACGGACATGACGGTTGACAGAAAAAATTAAGCGCACCCCGCGAAGAAATATCTCCACAAGGCACGCAAAAGGGGTTCAGGTTAAATTTCGATCTGTGCGGCTTCCTCGCGTTCGCCGATTTCGTCCTGCTCATCGTCGATTGCGATTCCGGCGCCCAGTGCCACGGCTTCGAGCGGATTATCCGCCCTGCGCACCGGCATACCCGTCACGCGCGCGATCAGCCGGTTGATGCCGGGCAGCAGCGAACCCCCGCCCGAAAGCACGATACCCTCGCTGATGATGTCCGCAGCGAGTTCCGGCGGCGTTTTCGCGAGCACGTCCCTGACGGTATCCACGATGGCCTTGACCGGTTCGCTGAGCGCCTCGCGGATGGCCGCCGCGTTCACGCTGATGGACTTGGGCAGGCCGGTGTCTATGTCGCGCCCGCGCACCTCCATCGAAGCGTTATTTCCGGTATCCGCCGCGCTGCCGAGCGATATCTTGAGCTGTTCTGCGGTGCTTTCCCCTACGATCATGCCGAACTGCGCCTTCACATACTTCATGATGGCCTCGTCCATATGGTTTCCGCCCACACGCAGCGAGCGCGACGTCACGATTCCGCCGAGCGATATCACGGCGACCTCGGTGGTGCCCCCGCCGATATCCACAATCATGCTCCCCTTGGCCTGATGCACATCCAGCCCTGCGCCCATGGCTGCCGCCATGGGTTCCTCAATCAGCGCGACATCCCTCGCGCCCGCGGCCCGGGCCGCGTCCTCTACCGCGCGTCGCTCCACCTCGGTGATGCCGCACGGCACGCAGATCAGCACCCTTGGACTGCGTACGAATAAAAAGCCCTGCGGCGCCGCCTTGCGGATGAAGTATTTGAGCAGCATCTCGGTGATGTTGTAGTCAGCGATAACGCCGTCCTTCAGGGGCCATACCGCAACGATGCTGCCGGGCGTCCGGCCGATCATCTTCTTGGCTTCCTCGCCCACCGCAAGAATATCCTTGCGGTTGTTCTTCATCACGACGACCGAAGGCTCATTGATAATGACGCCTTTCCCCTTCATATATACCAGCGTATTGGCCGTGCCCAGATCGATCCCCAGGCAGGGCAAAAGGTTAGAAAACGAAAACATGGCAACCTCCGCACTTTAATATTGATCATTCTGCCTACATGGGTAGGATTTTATACATATATTTTGCTCAAACCGGTTGCAATATGGTATATTAAAGAAAAAACGGAGGCACATCATGAACCCCGGTCAGGCCGGAGAATACATCCGCCGTATCAACCTCGTCAGCGATTATATCGACCGCAATCTTGGCAGCGAACTGACGCTTTTAGAACTCGCGTCCGTCGCGGGGTTTTCCGAATACCACTTTCACCGCATCTTCGCCGCCATGACGGGCGAAACGCTGTTCCAGTTCATCACTCGGCTGCGCACCGAGCGCGCCGCAACGCTGCTATGCGCCAAGCCGGGGATACCCGTCACCGAGATTGCAGTGGAATGCGGCTTTTCCTCGCACGCGGTTTTCTGCCGTTTGTTCAAAAAGCGCTTTGGCTGCGCACCGTCGGAGTTCCGGCACCGCAACCACGGTCAAGCGGAAGGCAATCTCGGTCAACTGCTGCGCAACCGCGGGGAAGCGCCGGAAGACTCATCGCGCTACAATGGGATCATCACAGAAACGAGGAGGGAAATTATGAATCCTGTTGTCAGCATCGAAAAAATTGAAAAGACGCGGCTTGCGTACATCCGCTACGTCGGGCCGTACGCAAACGACCCGCAGCTATTCGAGAGCCTCTATGGGCGGCTGTTCGCGTGGGCCAAGCCGAGGGGCGTGGATACTTCCGTCACGTACGTGCTGTATCACGACGACCCGGCCATCACGGAGGAAACCAAGCTGCGCATCAGCGTAAGTGTCCCTGCGGGCAATGCCGCCGTATCGGGCGAGGTGTGTGAGATGGAAGCCTTCGGCGGTACCTACGCCGTAGGACATTTCGATCTTAAAAATGGCGAGTACGGTGAAGCCTGGGCCAGTATGTACAGCGGATGGCTGCCGAGCAGCGGTTACACGCCTGCGAACGAACCCTGCTTCGAGCGCTATACCAGTGACAGCGCGGACTGTGAAAGCAAGATGCCGGTGGACATCTGCATCCCCGTGCAGGTACTGTAAACGCCCATGCAAAAGCGGCTCGGATTTCTCCGGGCCGTGATAAGATTCTTCAGGCACTCTGCGCCTAAAGAATTACAGGCACTTTTTAAACAGCCTGACGGCTTGGATTTCTCCAAGCCGTTTTGTCTTACTATGCATACCCGTGCCATTTATACGTGTCCATTGTTTACACATCCTGATAACCTGCTATAATGGACGCATTGGGCATTGAAGGGATGGCTGCATGGGCGAGCTTTTAGGCATACTGGTTAACATCTCCCTGCCGATCATGATATTGATCGCGGCGGGGTACGGGTTCCAGAAGATATTCAAAACCGATGTAAGGACGTTCATCAAGCTGCAGATATACTTGCTGATCCCGGCGATGGTGTTTATCCGCATGCTGGAGTCGGATTTTACGCTGGATATGGTGCTTACGGTGGCGGCGTACAGCGCGATGCTGATGGCCGCGCTCTACATCATCAGCCGCGTTTACAGCGCGCTGATGCGGTTCCCCAAAAGCATGCGCAACGCCACCAACAATATATTGATGCTCATCAACACCGGCAACTACGGCTTCCCGCTGATCGATCTGGAGTTTCATAGCAGCCCGATCGCTACGGCTTCGCAGCTGCTCATCGTGCTGTTCCAGAACATCACTTCCTCCACAGTGGGCGTTTACCAGGCCAGCGCAGGCCACGCCTCGCGCCGTCAGGCGCTGCTCACCATTGCCAAAATGCCCGTGCTCTACGCGATGGTGCTGGCCGTTGTTCTGCGTCTCACCCATGTCACGCTGCCGCAGATGATTATGGTGCCGCTGGATTATATGGACAATGCGTTTATCGGCCTCGCGCTCATTGCGCTCGGCGTGCAGCTCGCCGACGTGCGTCTCACAAAGAACTTGGGCCGCGTCATGGCAACGACCGCCGTGAAAATTCTCTCCGCGCCGCTGCTCGGTTTCTCGTTTGTGCTGCTGCTCGGGATCAAAGGCCTGCTCGCGCAGGCGCTCATTGTAGGCATCTCCACCCCGACGGCGCTCAACGCTGCCATCTTCGCGCGCGAGTTCGACAACGAACCCGGCTATACGGCGCAGGTCGTCGTCGTCACCACCGTACTCTGCACCATCACGCTGCCCATGGTCATCTATTTCGTGCAGCAATACTTCCCTTACTGACAACTTCGGTTTTTTTCATTTTTTTATCATAAAAGTTTAATTTTTATTAAATGTAGTTTCATTCTGTGCGATATTGATTATATATGCATATATGTGTCTGTATGCACAATTTTATATCTAATTATATTCTTTATCAAATTATGACAGAGGTGTTTGTCCATGAACCGCACCACCGGCGATAAAAAACGCAGGTTAAAACCTTCCAGCATATCCGAGCACATCATGTTCGAGGCGATCATGACCCATTCGCTGGACTCGATATATTTCAAAGACAGAAACTCACGGTTTATTTACAACAATAAACACCGCGCGATGAAGCACGGCATCAAAAAGACCGACACGATGATCGGGAAAACGGACTTCGACTACTTTTACAACGCGGAGCAGAGCCTTGAGGCGGAGCGGGAAATTCTCGAGACGGGCAAGCCGGTCATCGGCAAGATCGAAAAGCTGGTGCGGCTGGACGGCATGACCACCTGGGCTTCTACCTCCAAATATCCGCTCTACGATCGCAAAGGCAGCATCATCGGCACCTGGGGCATCAGCCGGGACATCACCGAATATGAAACCGCCAAGGAGGCGCTGCGCCTCAGTGAGGCCAAACAAAAGGCCATGATCGAAAACATCACCGACGTCATCGCGATCAAAAACAGCGACGGCGCGGTCACCTACATCAGCCCGAATATCAAGAAGCTGTTCGGCTGGGAGCCGGAGGATATCATCGGCAGCGACCTCAAAAAGCTGATTGCGCCGCTGACGCCCCAAAACGACCTGGACCGCGAGCTGACGCCTGCGGAGGACAACGCCATGTCGATCACCGAGTGCGTGTGCAGGCACAAGGACGGCAGGGACCGGGCGATCCGCCTGACCGCGGTCAATCTGACGGCGAATCCGGATATCGGCGGCATCCTGATCAACTTCCACGACATCAGCGAAAGCAAACAGCGTGAGAACGAGATTCTCTATTTAAGCTACCACGACGCGCTGACGGGCCTTTACAACCGCGCCTTTTTCGACGAGGAAAAAAAGCGCCTCGATACGAGCCGCCAGCTGCCCATCTCCATCATCATGGGCGACGTCAATGGTTTGAAGCTCACAAACGACGCGTTCGGGCATAACGAAGGAGACAAGCTGCTGATCACGATCGCGCAGATACTCAAAAGCGCCTGCAGGCAGGAGGACATCATCTCGCGGATCGGCGGGGACGAATTCTGCATTCTGCTGCCGGGCACCCCAGATACCATTGCGCAGTCCATATGCGACCGCATCGACAAGGCGTGCAGGGGCTTCAAGAAAGAGCCCGACACCCTCGCCGTGCAGCCCAGCATCGCTTTGGGCTACGCGACCAAAACCGCGGCAGAGGAGCGCATCGACGCCATCCAAAAGGACGCCGAAGACTTTATGTACAAGCGCAAGCTGCTGGAGCATAAGAGCACGCACGGCTCCATGATCTCCTCCATCAAGGCGACGATGACTGAGACCAGCCACGAGACCGAGGAACACTCGGAACGCATGGTCAAGCTTTCCCGCGCGCTCGGGCGCGAGCTCAGGCTTTCCGACCAGCAGCTCGTCGATCTGGACCTCTTGTCCACGCTGCACGATATCGGGAAGATCTGCATCCACGAGAAGATACTCTCCAAGCCCGGCAAACTGTCTTCGTCCGAATGGACGGAGATCAAGAAGCACCCCGAGGCGGGTTTCCGGATCACGCAGGCTTCGGCGGAGCTGACGCGCGTGGCGCAGTATATCCTCTGCCATCACGAGCGCTGGGACGGCGGCGGCTATCCGGGCGGCCTATCGGGAGAAGAGATTCCGCTGCTGTCGCGCGTCATCGCAGTCGTCGACGCATACGACGCCATGACGCAGGACAGACCGTACCGCAAGGCTCTGGCGCGGGAAGTCGCGATCAAGGAGATCATCGAGAACGCGGGCTCCCAGTTCGACCCCGAGATTGCGCGGACGTTCGTCGAGAAGGTACTCGGCAGGCCCTGGCGCTACTGCGGCTGAGACACTAACACTTGCCCCCTCTACTCTCCCCGGCAGCAATAAAAAGGACGCCATCGCGGCGTCCCTCGTTGCTGCCATCATTGCGGCACGGTATACATGCCGTGGGAGCTCATATAGTTGAACAGCTTCTCCCCGTGCTGCTGCTCTTCCTTTTGAATGTGGTTTAAAATCTGCCGGACATTCGCGTCGCGGAACTCGAAGATCGCCGTGTCGTAGGTGGAAGAAACGTATTTTTCGGTGGAGAGCTGATCCTCGCACAGCACGGAGTCGCCTTCATTAGGCGTGCCTCCCGATATCGGCGGGTACGCCTGCTGCTGCTGCGCTTGCTGCTGCTGCTGGCCCTGCTGCCCGGCGGCCATGCTGGGCAATTGGCCGCTCAGCAGCTGATTGATGGTATCGAGATGCTTCTGCTCCTGCTGCGCGAGCTGCGTCATCAATTGCTTTAGCTGCGGGTCCTGCGCCTGGCTCGCGTAGCCGTTATACTTCTTGATGCACAGCTCCTCTTCCTTCTTCAAATCCTGCAAAAACGATGTTTCCTTCTGGTTAAAACTGATCATATATTCCCATACCTCCTTACCGTTATCTTTCGTATGGAGGAGGAAAATATGCGGAGAAAGGAGCATTTTTTATGGGTTGCTTTTGCTGTACGCGCACAGGCTATCCTTGCCCTCGTTTATTTTTAATTAGAAAATGGGAGTTAACCATAACTAAAATACAGCTCATAAATTCGACAGATTATATGGAGTTAATAAGACTATCTAGCAGTATTTTATTATGAATTTATGACCTAAGGAGTTCATCTATTTCTTCGGCTTCAATTCTTGCTCGCCACATTTGGATATCGTTTTCAATACGCTGTTTGTGCTGCAAATATTTTAATCCAGATAAATCTGGTAATAGTGATGACAAGAAAGTAATACGTTTCTCCATCTCAGGTATCATACTACCCCACCCACCCCAGTGAGAAGCCTCAAGGGGTAGTTGCTGGAAATGCTCAGGGTCTGGATTGAGAGCTATGAAGTGTATAATGGCTTTTTTTCTACGCTCCGATGACAACTCTGATATAGCACTAAATATTGAATACATAAGGTCATCGTCTGTATTATGGAGGCTAATAATTTGCTTTATCCATTCGTCCTGATGAGTGATTATATCAATATCATTTGAGTTATGTGTAAATAAATGCTCTAGAATATACCCTACCTTCCATCTATCATCTTTCACTTTATCGTAAATATGCGATACAATAGTATTAATTCGCTCTAAATAATCCGGATGATGCCAAATTTGATATAGACGATTAATATATGTTTCATATTTACTTAGAGTTGTATTATCGTTTTGCATGAGCAATTGATCTAGATATTGGCCTATAAATTCACTATCAGCATCTATTAAAAGTATCAAGAATGAACCATCATAGTCATCATGGTCTATGTAAGCAATTGATTTTAAATAGATATCCTCTAATAATGGTAAATCACTCCTATATTTTTCAATGATTTTACCTGCCTCATTACTATTTGGATTAAGCATCAGCGAGAAATACAGGTGGAATACAAATGGTGATTCCTCATAATGCTCAGATATTATCCGGCTTGCAGTTATCCTGATATTAGGATCAATACAAGAATATTTATCTATTAATTCAATTGGCCTATATGGCGAAGAGCGTAACTGAAGGTTTGGGGTTGAAAGATAGGCAAAAAGTTCACTTACGTATTCTTCTACTATTTGTTCCTGTGGAACTTCGGTATAAAATGCCCATAACCATGCATTTTGCTGAGTATAATCATATTTCAAAATGAGTCTCTTAACTTCATCTATAGGAAGAATCTGAAAAAGTATTCTTACGATATTATCGGGACATATATCACACGGCGTATCGTATTGTAGATATAACTCAACCGCGGTTATATATACTGTTGTATCTTTTGATAACTCATTAAAAGCACATCCTAATCCAAATGCAAGAGGATACTTATTTTCAATAATCCCTACACTTTCCTTGCATACTCGGAACATAAATTCTATCTCTTTATTAGAATAATCCTTTATCATTTGAATTATTCTATTCTTTCGGCGTCCTTCTTCCTCTTTAAATTTTCTATCATGCTCAACATTCGTTAAAGTATGATAGATTTTATACTTTGGTGAACAGAGAAAAGCATGAAGTTGATTAAAATCTGATATCCCTGCTCGTTTCCCTACTTGCTTTATATGATTAGCTATGATGCAATGGTGGAGGCATTCGGGATTAAACATTTCACTAGAAAAAGACAGAATAGAGTCATATTCTTTTTGAACAACTTGGTAATCGATTGTTTCTCCGTATTCATTTCCATAGTTTTCTATTAAATTTTCAATAACCGCAGTAAATCTTCCACCTTTATATATTCTGAAAAGAAATTCCCATAGTTTATTCCGATAGGACATTACGATATCCGTACACTTAAGCGGAATCCTATAAAATACAACCGAATTATGCCTTCCGCCTTCTGCAGGAGTATAAAAAAGCTTTAAATAGTATTCTGCAACGTGTATAAAAAGCAAGACATTTTCATCAGAAGAATCCGTTCCTATATAAGTTAAAAGATGCTCTACTACAGTATTCTGTGTGTAGTATTGAAAACGGTCAGAATCTTTATTAATTCCATACCGCCCAGTGAATAACCAGTAGAATTCAATAAATAAATCCGGGCGTTTTTTATAATAAATAAGAAGGAGATCAATAGCTTCTGGAAGTTGCTCATGAATAGAAAAGCTGCTTAGAATATGAATAATCACATTTTTTATTTCTTTTCCATTATTGGCTTTCTTAAAGTCGATTGAATTGACATCAAAAGCTGTGGGTGCTTCTGCTTCAATCTGTTTTTGTATAATAAGTAATGTCTCTGTAGGTCGAACCATATGAAAAGCCTTTAAAAACGGTAAAAAACGATCTTGGTCAGACTTAAGATTATCCCAAACATAATTTATTTCATGCTCAATATGTTTCTGCACTGTTGCATCAGAAAAAACGTTAAGCAAAATATTACATGCGGAAATAGTACGGGCTTTATTGAACTTGAAACATATGTCTATCATAAGATGGAGCGGTATTAACTTTTTATCAATAAATACATATTTTATTAGAAAATTCCCAAAACTCTGATCTGAAATCCTAGCAGCTTTATCATTACATATATCAACGAGCTCTAAATCATGTAACTGCTTAATATCAACAATAAACTGTGTTTCGGTAATTCTAGTAGCATTAAAAATCTCCTCCATTTGATCCAAATAACCAAGATGTATTGACTGTAAAAACGCAATAATACCGGCGGAAATTATGCTCGTCATGTTACCTGCTAAAATACTTTCAATTTGTTTGCAATAATAATGATCATATAGTTCAGAAGCATCCCGAATTGTGTCTAAATTTTGTGTCTCTAATGCAATTTTACCCGCAAGCATAGCTAAACGCGCATTACCCTCAGCAATTGCTATTATACGATCTGTATATAGATGGTTAGTGATACCATATGATTTCTCCATTAACTGACGTATTTCATCATCAGATAATGAAGTAAGCTTTATAGTAACAGGCTTCTCACTCTCAAGGATATTCTTTAATACATCATTTCTAGCATAATCCCGCACAGTAATTATAATTTTTAATGACAAAAGTCCTCCGCCTTTAACGAAATAATCAAAGACATGATGGAGTCCGGTAAGTTCATTTGCATCGTCAATTAATAATATATATTCCTTGTCATATTCAAGAGCGCTCTTTAAATCTTCGTAAATTTCCAAATGGTTACTTCTAATGCAAAGAACGTTATAACCATTTTGTATAGCGAATATGTTGCATACTTCTAGTGCAAATCTTGTTTTACCTATTCCAGCTGGCCCAGAGATCACAAGAACATTATTCGAATTCAGTTGTACAATTGCATTTTCTTTTTCAGTATTACGAAACATAAATTCTGTCTTTAGAGGTGCTGATATTTTAATTGCATCATGAGATTCAATAAATGTTTGTACATCAGTTATTTGGCCTGTATCCACAGAAATACCTAAGATATCTTTTGAAATAGCATGGTATCGTAGGTATAAATCAGTGGATATTTCGTCTAACCCTTTAAGAGTAAGTAATACAGTACGGTCTTTGCAGTAATCTCTTAATGATTTATCTTTTCCAGGGGTAAGCCTACCATAAGTATGGCAATAAATAATTTCAACCACTTCAGAAGCTTCAACTCCAGTTAATGATGGATCAAAGCATTTTTTAACGTCCTCCATTGCTTTATTAATAAAGTCTTGTTTCTGGGTTGTATACATAACAAAAATATATTTTCCATCTGCATTCAGAAAATAAGTATCTGGATTTCCTTTGGCAGTTTTATTTGTTCCGGATTTCATGCCAAGAGAATATATATTTTTATAACCCAAGCATGACAAATATGCATCACAGAGACATTGAAAAGCCCCACCATCAAGTTGATCTATTTTATATTTAATATCAGTAAGCCTAGACACTCTTTAAGATTCCTTCTGTATGGATTTCAAGGTGATAATTAAAGCCATAATACATAGTTCGACATATTTATTATATTATCCTTTCATATAAATACACTTTTAGTACCATTCTCCCTTTTTATCTCTCATATTGGTATGACGTCATTGTTGTTTCAAGCCTCCGCAAAAACTATTAGCCACCCGCCTGCATCTTCCCCCCCCCCTCCCTTCCGGTAAATTTTTGCACAAATTTCCTTAAAAACCTGTTGACAAACGCAAGTACTCCATGTAATATAGCTCTATCAGACAGAATTCTATGAGATGGTGCACTATTTCAAACAATACTGCCTGAAAGAGTAATGCACGAAAGGTGAGGGTATGATCAACAGCGATATTATCAGAGGTCACCTGGATTCCATCATCCTGCGCCTGATCCTCGAGAAGGACCGCTACGGCTACGAGATCAGCAAGGAGATCAGCCGCCGCACAGAGGACCAGTTCCAGATCAAGGAGGCGACGCTCTACGCGGTGTTCCAGCGCCTCGAGAAGAAGGAGCTCATCACCTCGTACGAGGGCGATATCTCGCTCGGCGGCAGGCGGCGGTATTACAGCATCACGCCGCTGGGGCGCGCGTTCTTCCGCGAGGAAGTGGACGAGTGGCGCAAAACGAAAGAAATCATCGATATTTTTATGGAGTTGGAGGAGCAGAAATGAAGACCATTCAGGAGCATGTGGACGCGCTGTTCCGGGAAATCCCCGACAGCGAGCGCAAAGACGCCCTCAAGAGAGAGATCGTAGAAAACCTGCAGGAGAAGGTGCGGGACCTGATGGAGCAGGGCAAGGCCGAGGAGGACGCGATCAACCGCGCCATCGTGGAGTTTGGGGACATCAGCGATATCCGCGACGAGCTGCGCACGCAGCAGCAGCTGCCGGTCACCCGCAGCAACGCGGGGTTCCAGTTGGGCTTCTCCATCGTGGGCAGCCTGCTCATCGTCGGGCTGGTGCTGTTTATCAACCTCTATATCACACCGGGGTTCCTGTGGTGCATATTCCCCATATTCGGCGTGCTGTGGTGGCCGCTCGCGATGTTCTTCCGGTGGATCCGGGTGAAAAAATGACGACGACCCGGCCCCGGCAGACCGGGTGCCGAATCTTCGAATCGAGGTAAAATGATGAAAAGCTATGCTACCCCCTTTGCAATCGCAGGGGCCTTGTTGATTGCGGCCTTGCTGGCCGTGGCAAACCTGATGCTCACGCCCGGCGTGCTGTGGTTCATCCCTTCGGCAGTGGCGCTGGCCGGATGGCCGATTGGCGTGCTGTTATGCAAAGCCAGGCGCTATACGGCATTCGCCGTGGCGGAAAGCCTGCTGCTGGTCGCGTTCCTCGCGGCGCTCAACTGGATCGTTACGCCGCACACGCTGTGGTTCGTATACCCCGCGCCGGTCATCCTCTGCTGGCCGCTCGGCATGCTGCTGAAAGACCGGCTGACGAAGCTGCCGTTCGCGCTGCTGCTGGCCGCGCTGATTACCGCGTACTGCCTCGCGATTAATCTGCTGCTTACGCCCGGGCAATTCTGGGCGATCCATGCCATCTTCGCTGCGCGGTGGTGGCCGCTGAGCCTCTATTTTGGCGGCAGGCACGACGGCAAAGGCTTCTCCGTCGCGGGCGCGGTAATCACCATCGCGTACCTCATCGGCTGCAACCTAATGAGCACCGCATACCCATGGGCGCTGTTCGCCTGTTTCCCGGTCATCATGTGGCCGCTCTCGATGCTGCTCGGCAAACGGTTCGGGGCTTCGATGTTCTCGGTGTTCGGCTCGGCGCTCACGCTCGCGTGGTACGGCGCGCTCAACGCCCTGCTGGAGCCCGGCTCCCCGTGGATCATATTTATCCTGTTCCCGCTGCTCTGGTGGATGTTGTCCACATTCTTTTACGGCCAGCGCCAGCCGCACATCTACGCGCTGGTGATGAGCGTATTTTCCATCGCGTTCTTCGCGGCAGTCAATCTGATCTACTCGCCCGGCGCGGTATGGGCTTTCTATCCGGCGTTTGCAATCCTATGGTGGCCGATGACGCTCGCGTTCGCCCGCAAGCATGCGTGGCGGGCTTACTCCATTGCGACCAGCCTTTTGACCATTGTCTTTCTGGCTGCGGTCAATCTGATCACGTCGCCGGGCTTCCTCTGGTGTGTATTCCCCGCGCTGGCTATCCTGTGGTGGCCGCTCGCGATGGCATTCAAAGGACAGCACAAACCCTTCGGTTTTTCGATTGCGGGCGCTGCGCTCGCCATCGGCACGCTGATTGTCATCAACCTGATGACCTCTCCCGGTTTCCTCTGGTGCGTGTTCCCCGCGCTGGCCATCCTCTGGTGGCCGCTCGCGATGGCGTTTCGGGGCAAGCACAAGCCGTTCGGCTTCGCGCTCGCAGGCTCCGCGTTCGCCATCGGCATACTGCTGGCTATCAACCTGATGACATCCCCCGGCTTCCTCTGGGGCCTGTTCCCCGCGCTCGCCATCCTCTGGTGGCCCGCCGCCGTGTTCTTTGCCGAAAAGAGGAGCCCGCTGGGGTTCTCTTTCGCGGGCGCTTTGCTGGTCATCGCGCTCGTGACGATCATCAACCTGATGACCTCGCCGGGTTTCCTGTGGTGCGTGTTCCCGATATTCGGCGTGCTGTGGTGGCCGCTCAGCGTCTTCTTCCACGGCGCGCACCGGCGCAGGCTGGCAGGCTCCAAAGCATAAGCATAAATAAAAAGGCGGGGTATCCGCCTTTTTTGATTTCCGCACGAAGACTTAAAGACGGAACCGCTTTGTCTTTGAAACAAGAGCGGGACGCCGAGGGCGGCGTCCCCTACGAAAGCCCGGGGCCCTTCCATACACCTGTCGCTAGGTCCCCGACGGAAGACTGCGCTGCCCGCTCCGCTTGCCCGGGAATGCGCCGTCGCCGCTATTCGCCGTCGTAGTAGCCCACCTGCTTCGAGACCGGGAATATCAGGCGTTTTCCCTTCCCGAAGACGCCGACCTTGTCCGAGTCGGGATAGAACGCGATCTCCGGCTCGAACCGGATATCGAAGTCGGCGTAGACCAGCGGTTCGGTTTCCGAAACATTCGTGATCTTATGCGCTCCCTTTTCATTGTTCGGGAAATAAAGAAAGTCGCCCGCAGTCACCGTCCTCTCCCCCTCGGGAGATTTTAATAGCCCCGTGCCACTGAGAATGAAGAACACTTCCTCGTTGCGCATGTGATAATGGTAGGGAACCGCCGCCTTGCCCGGCGGCACTTCGTAGACCGTCACATCAAAATGCTCCGAGTCCTCCTTGCCCACGATGACCCGCCTTTTTGACTCGTATCCGGGGTGCTCCGATTTATGAATGCATTCCACCGTTTCCGCCCGCCGAACAAACGCTTCGTCGTTCATAAAAACGCCTCCTATCGGTTTAGATTCTCCTTATTTGATAACATCATATTGTCATTCTACCCTGCGCACAAATGCTTTTTCGTCCACTAAAGTGAGACACGCTTAAGGTACTATAAAAGCCGGGGCTATCCCCGGCTCACCTGACATTGATTCCATCAAATCTTATCCGTCTGTTCCTGCTCGATCTCCCGCTGTGTTTTCACGCGGCCCTTGACGAGCGAGACCGCCATGGCGGTCAGCGCGACGCCCGCCGCGGCGATGAACGTGACGCGCAGCGCGTCCGCAAACGCCGCGCTCTGCATGATAGCGCCGGTGACGCCCTGAGCGCCGTACGTCCGCTCCGCCTCGCCCTGCACCAGCGTAAACAGCGCACCGGATACCGCCACGCCCAGGGCCATGCCGATGTTGCGCATCGTCGCAAGCGTGCCGGATGCCGTGCCGCGGTTTTCGGCCGGCACGTTGCCCATGATCGCGCTGTTGTTGGGCGTCTGGAACAGCCCGAAGCCGATGCCCGTTACGACCAGCGAAACCTCGACGTATGCGAGCGGCGTTTCAAGCCGGAGAAAGCTCAGCATGAACAGCCCGCACGCCATCACGAGCGCGCCTCCGGCGCTTAAGAACCGGCTGTCGCGCTTATCGGAAATGCCGCCGCTGATAGGCGCGATCAGCATGGTCGCAAGCGGCAGCGGCAGGTAGATGAAACCGCTCGTCAGCGCGGAATACCCGCGCAGGCTTTGCAGGTAAAACGGCGCAAGGAACACCATGATGTACTGCGCCATGTAGATAAACAACGCCGCAAGGCTGCTCGCCGCGAACACGCGGTTGCGGAACAGGCGGATGTCGAGCATGGGGTGCTCGCGCCTCGATTCGTACCACACGAAGAAAACGCCCACCGCCAGCCCCCCTGCCAGCAGCCCCGCAAACAGGCCGACCGGAATGTCGTAATCGCCCGAGAGGCTCAGCGGCAGCAAAATCAGCAGCAGCGCGAAGAACACGAACAGGCTGCCCGGGATATCGAAGCGCACCGCTTTACGTTTTTCGTCCCGCGGGATGTTGCGGCGCACGAGCAGCATACCCACGATGCCGACCGGCACGTTGATATAGAATATGCTCTGCCAGCCCAGCAACGTCGTGAGCGTTCCGCCGATGACCGGGCCCGCGCTGAGGCCGAGCGCCACCGCGACGGCGGTGATGCTGAGCGCCTTGCCGCGCCGCTCGGGCGGCACCGCGTTCGTGATGATTACGGGGCCGGTGGAGAACAGCATGCCCGCGCCGATGGCCTGTACGCACCGCATCGCGATCAACATGCCGATGCTGGAGGAGAGCCCGCACAGCAGAGAGGAAACCGTAAATATCGCAAAACCCGTCTGGTAGACGCGCTTGGAACCGTACAGGTCCGCAATGCGGCCATAGGTTAACAGCAGGCTGCTCACCACGAGCAGATACGCCGTCACGATCCATTCGACCATAGACAGCGTGACATTGAACTGGCTGCGGATCAGCGGCATGGCCAAGTTTACAACCGCTGAGTCCAGCGCGGACATGAAGGTACCGAGCCCCACGGCAAGGATAATCCCCGCCGTCTTTTGATTGTTCATAACTACCCCTATATATGTATATCTATTTCAACAAGGATACGATTTGCACCACAAAAGACACCATGGGTTATTTTATACGATACGCCGCAGATTTACACGTCCGCGATACGCAGGCCACCGCAGCTGTCATGTACGATATGATCTCGGCGACCGTGGACCGCATCGTTTTCGGCAGCGGTGCGATCGATCGGGAACGGCCCATCGGCGAGGTCATCGAAATGCTCAGTACGTATTTCACACGAGTATAATCGGAGTACCAGTATCACCTCTATGAAAGGTGTGATTTAAGGTTCCCGCGTGAGCCCCTCATCCGGCCTCGCGCCGCGTTCCGCTTTGGCTCGTCCACCTTCCCCTCAGGGGAAGGCTTATTTCGATGATGCCGTCCATTTTGCGTCCAAGGATTCCTTATCTGACACGGCTGTGCCATCCGTACCGTAGGGGACGGCCTCCCGGACGTCCCGCCCAACCTATTTCTGCCGGCTACCCCTTTTAAAAGGGCCTTGCTTCTGCGGCATAGCCCTTGGTATTGCTTACACTGTGTCGCCGGGTTTTCGTCCCTGCGCCAGCGCTTTCGCCGCGGCGCGTGCCGCCTCGCGTTTGTAGTCATTGTTCCAGCGATTCTGGCCGATGAAGTCGTACACCACCGCGCCGGTGTGCGTACAGAAGTTTTCAAGCTCCGTCAGGCACCGCAATATCCCGTTTCCGGTCCGGCCCGCCGAGACCGCCATCAGCACCGGCTTGCCCGAGAGCCTGCCCTCGCTGCCGAAGTTGCAGCGCCGGAAGCGGTCCATAAAGCTCTTGAGCGCCTCCGATACCTCCCAATAATAAACCGGCGTGACGAAAGCCACCGCATCCGCCGCCGCGATCACGTCATTGACGTCGCTGAACCCGTCGTCGCCGAAGATGCATTCATGCTCCTCCCGGCACGGCCCCCAGCCCTCGCCGCAGACCGCGCACCGCGCGATATCCATGTCGCACAGGCACACCGTTTCGACGTCTGCGCCCCCCTCGCGCGCGCCCGCTTCCACCGCATGTACGAGCGATTCGCACAAGCCATCCTTCTTGGGGTTACCCGAGATCACAACCAGTTTCATGCCTGCCTCCCATACCTGATGATTCAATGCGTTCATCTTAGCAAAGAAAGTTACTGAATGCAAACGCGCGGGCCAGCGGACAATTTTCACCCTTCCGGAGAAGCGGAACGGCACAGAGACGTTCCCTGCAGGTTTTCCGTAAATAGAATAGAAATGGCGGGGCCGCCGTGTTAATATGTAACCTTGTGAGGTGACATATGAAGATACGTCAGGAGACGCCCGCCGATTACGGCGAGGTATACGAACTCGTCAAAACCTCGTTTGCGACCAGCACCAACGAAGGCGAGTGGGACTATTTAAACGAGGTGCGCAAGAAGGATACGTTCATTCCGGAGCTTTCGCTCGTGGCGGAGGAGGATGGCAGGATCGTCGGGCAGATCGTGCTGTACAAAACGGATATCACTACGCCCGGCGGTCCGGTCACGGAGCTTCTGCTCTCGCCGATATCGGTGCATCCCGATTATTTCCGCCGCGGCATCGCCACCGCGATGATGCGCGAGGCGTTCGGCATCGCAAGGCGGCTCGGGTACACGGCGGTGTTCCTCTGCGGCGAGCCCGATTTCTACCACCGGTTCGGCTTCAAGGGATCTTACGAGTTCGGCGTTTATCACGCTGCCGACAAGACGAAGCGCGGCGAGTGGTGCATGGCACTGGAGCTTGCCGAAGGTTCGCTTGCGGGCAAGCAGGGAACGATCAACATCGAGTGACGACAGTACATGTAACCCTCATCCGGCCTCGCTCCGCGCTACGCTTGCACTCGGCCACCTTCCCCCGAGGGAAGGCTTATTTCAATGTTGCCGTCCGTTTTTGCGTCCAGGCATTCCTTATCTGGCACGGCTGTGCCATCCGTACCGCAGGGGACGGCCTCCCGGACGTCCCGCCCAGCCAAACTATTTGCCTGATTGCAGACGTCACCCTTCCGTCCTTGCGCTGCTTCGCCTGCGCCGGACACCTCCCCTTGCAGGGGAGGCTTTAAACCTCGGCAAATCCAGCCCCAACGGGGCGTCTTAATTGCCCAGAATGGGTATTAACCATCCGCCATACCGTACGATTTCGATGCTAACCGCTAACCTTCCTTTTTCGTACCGTAGGGGACGGCCTCCCGGACGTCCCTCCCAACCTATTTCCGCCGACTACCCCTCATCCGCGCGGCCCGCCACCTTCTTAGAGGAAGGCTTTCTCTGGTAGAAAAAGGGTATGCTTTGTGATATAATGTTACGGGTATATATAAGGTAACGGATATCAGTGGGTGGGGTGTTATATGGGGGAAAAACAGGACTCGCGGGGATACCTCTATCAGGCGATGGCCTGCGTGCTGGCCGCCATCCGCGAGGATGCCCAGGTCTGTGTGCAGTTCGAGCCGGATTTTGCGGACGAAACGGCGGACATCGTCTTTCAGCATCGCGACGGTGCGCTTAGCGCGGTCCGTGTGAAGCTGTCGCAAGCGCCAGTCACGGAAGCGGACGTGACCGCGTGCCTGCGCGACCTCGCCGCCCGCGCCCCCGGCGCGGCCTCCTACCGCCTGATCCTGCTCGGCGAGAGTAAATCCAACCGCAAACCGACCATCCCGCCCGATATGGCAAACAGCAACTTCTCCGTCGAGATACTGGGCAACGACTTTTCGCGCTTCGAGGCCGCGTTCATCGCGGAGCTGGGTCCGCTGCTGCAAACGCAGGGCTTTGCCGCGGACGAGGCGCAGCTGCAATACATCATCAGCGCGCTGTGCTACCGCTTCAACCAGTTCGCGACCAACTCCCGGTTTATCCCCGCGCGGACGTTTGTCCGCAAGCTATCGGACTGGGCGGAGCGGTGTTATCCCGACGTTTCGGACCCCGCCGATTCCGGTCTGAAGCTGCAGTACTACCACAACCGCCGCCTTTACGACGCGGGCAGCCCGGTCAAACCCGGCCTCGTGCGCTCGGACACGGTGCGCGAGCGCATCCGCGAGTTGCGCAGCCTCTACCGCGACATCAGTGCCCTCCCCCTGCCACCCAAGCCGACGCTTGCGCCCTCCCCCGGCGACCACCATGACGACCCGTACTGCGAATACACCCCGGAAGTACAGGCCGCTGTCCGTGAGCGGGCCAGGGCGATTCTGAAGCTGGAGCTGCCGGACGGTTTCTTTCATGTGGGCGCGTTAAAGCGCAAGGACGCGGTGCGGCAGGACACCGGCCTGTGGGACAATCCTGCGGGCCTTGAGGGGACACCCATCGAACAGCACAAATACGAGAAGCTTGAGCGCTTCGCGCAGGGCCTCACGTGGCTCGAAAGCCTGCTGCGCGTATTCGTGTTTCTGGACCGGTATGATATCGTGCCGCTCGTGCTGACCAACACCGGCGGGCGCTCCGATAAGCACATCCGCGTGCGCGTGGAACTGCCCGGCGAGGCCGAGCTGCTGACGCGGGACGCGTTCCCGCAGCCCGATCAGCGCGTCCTGGCCGACCTGACCGGCGAGGACGGCCTGCTGCACCGGCACATCAAGCAGGAGAGCGACGCGCAGGTGACGCAGTACCACGTGTCGTACTACCCGCCCGCACACTTTTCTTACCTGTACATCGGGCCGCAGAAGCGGGAGCAGCAGGAAAAGGAGCGCGTCGCGGACTTCGCCGCGTATATGGACTCTATCTTCCGCTTCGAGGTCTCGGACGACGAGGACCTGAAGCGCCGCATCCTCGAGTTCGAGTTCGAGGCCATCAAGCCCGGGCAGAGCATTGCCTTTCCGTGCTTTCTGTTTGTGCGGAGCAAGAAGGGCTTTACGCTGCGCTACCGCATCACCTCCGATTCGCTCGCCACGCCGCGCCGGGGACGGCTGGAATATACCATCGTGTAAACGAACCGAAACATTGATGCACTCACGGAAGGCTTTGGAACAAATAAGCGATATGGAGAATTTTCATGGATGCACAGGCATTTTGGGATGTAATCGGGGCTTATAATCAATCAACCTGGCCGTTTCAAATATTCTTTCTGACCGCTATCGTAATCAGCATTCTGTTTGCCTATCGCGGTAAATGCGTTTGGCTTCCGAAAGTTACCCTCGGCATCATGAACCTGTTTATCGGTGGGGTCTTCTTTCTGCTTTACGGAACAGAACCGATACAAACCTATTTTGCATTTCCGCTCTATATCGCCGTGGGACTGCTCTTTTTATATGAAGCGATTAAGCATAAGCAAAGCACGTTCCGCCGCTTTGACGTGCTGCAATGGGTTCTTCTGTGCATGGTGATCGCCTATCCATTTATATCCATGCTGCTTGGACACTCGTTTCCGAAACTGGTGGTTTACATCATGCCGTGCCCCGTCATCAGTTTGAGCATTGTGGTGTATGCAAGCTACAGCCACAAAAACAAGATACTGCTTGCCCTGATGGCGATATGGGGGCTAACCGGCGTCAAATCGTTCATCGTCAACGCGCTTGAGGATGTGATCTTACTCATCTGCGGCCTTTATTGCGTGTATATTTTAATACGCCAATTCAGGAGAAAGGAAAAGGCGTAATCCGTTGCCGTATCCCCTCCCAGACGAGCTCCCCCAACAATACCCACTCTATTGATTCTTTGTCGAATAACTGCCGATTTATGTATACAATTGATTTAATTAAGAGACAAAGTGTGATATCATTAAATATCATAATTTATTACTATAAAGTTTTGTTTTAGAGATATTTATTCTAATATTCCAAGGGGTATGAAAATATGCTAAAAGGAAAATTTGTGTCAAATTGTTTAGAAGAAAATGTTGATGATATCAAATTTGCAGCTTTGTATTATGACCAAATAGATATATTAGAAAATAACGTATACACCGTGACGAAACCCGATGCTGATGGTTATTGTTACATAAGGGGAGCGACAAAATGTGTTGATGCGAGATTCGTTAAACGTATTAAGTTATTAGAGGAAGAAGGAATAATAAATTTTATTGTATCAAAGGAATTACGATTTCTACCTGCCGACGCCTCAGTTGATGAAGAGAAAATATCTGAATTTGATAAAAAGATTCTTGATAAATCATATGAAATAATGAGTAAAGTGGGAAATCAAATATTTACTTCAAAGGATATCGACAATCAAAGTGTGATTGTATCGTTCCTATCATCAGAAGTAAAAAAGGTCTATGAAACTTATCTTAATTTGTTAACGATTAATGCACCTTTAGATTTCGAATTTCTTAATACATATTATTCAAATCTAATTTTCGAAATGTTGATGGGTATATATAAAGGAGAGAATACCATTACGTCCAGCGAAGTAATCGATACATATTTTAGAAAGTATTATATTGAAAATTCAATCGAGCAAAAAAACACTTATGCGATATCCAATGGAAACCTTGGAGTTAAAACCATTCAGCAGTTAGTTCCTAACGTTTCCAGTTTAACATTTGAAGAAATCCTAGAAATAAGATATAAATGTAATGATGAACTTCTAAGTTATAGGTCATTAGTATCACAAATGAACGAGCAACTAATATCTACGATGGAATTCGAAAAGATTTCAAAGGATATAAATGCATATGTTAATACCAAAATTGGCTCGTCATTAAAAGAACTTGAACAAAAAATATTGAAATCGAAAATAAGCGTTGGACGTTACTTTATAGAAGGATTAAAAGATATTAAATCGTATACACCTTTTATAGCAAGCTTATTTCTTAATGTTCCTGCTCAAATTAGTTCATTATTAAGTTTGGGGTTAATTGGTATAGGCGCTTATCTTAAATGGAAAGAGAACAACGTTGATATAAAAAATAACGGATTATATTATTTATATAGTATTAAACGTCAAACCTAATGCTGATTCTTTGCCTTAATGATTATATGTCATATTCATATCAATAAGATAAATATCATTTTAATTAATGTTTGTTAACTGTCCACTTAAGTGAATTTTAACTGAATAATTCCCCTCTTCCCCATTTACACATCCCATATCGTATTAGGATGAGCGGGGACTAAATCCTCCTCATTGCCACCCTTCATCCGGGGCATTATAATAATGCCAATCTTACCGTAAGGGGTGCCCGGATGAAACGTTTCCTCGGCTATGTGGAAATCCGCACGAAGATCACGAGCGTGTTCGCGTTTTTAATGACGCTCGCGTACCTTTTTGCGCAGGGCGCGGCCATCCAGTGGGACGCGACGGCGCTGTTCTTCGCGTCCATGTTCCTGTTCGACCTCACGACGACGGCGGTCAACAACTACGTGGGCGGCAGGTCGCACGGGGAAACGCCGCACTACAGCCGCGCCGCCGGGCTGCTCATCATCTGGGCGCTGCTCGCTTTCAGCGTCGTGGGCGGGCTCTGGCTCGTCTTCAGGACGGATATCGTCGTGCTGCTGGCGGGCGGCCTGTGCTTTGTGTTCGGCGTGCTGTATTCGTACGGGCCCGTGCCGATATCCGCAACGCCGCTTGGGGAGGCGCTGTCGGGCCTGTTCTACGGCTTCTTCATCCCGTTTCTGCTGCTGTATATCAACCTGCCCGCGTGCGCGCTGCTCTCGCTGTCCTGGTCCGCGCAGACGCTTGAACTCTCGCTGCACGTCGGCAACCTGCTACGGCTCGTGCTGCTCTCCGTCGTGCCGGTGCTGACCACGGCGAACATCATGCTCGCCAACAACATCTGCGACGTCGAAAAGGACAAAGCAGTCTCAAGGCACACGCTGCCGCAGTACCTCGGGCAAAAGTCCCTCTGGCTGTTCGCGGGGCTGTACTACCTGTGCTATGCCGCCATCATTGCCATGGTGATCGTGGGCGTCGTTTCGCCGCTGTGCCTGCTGTCGCTGGTAACGGTTGTCCCCGTGCAGCGCAACATCAAAAAGTTCTTCGCGTTGCAGGACAAAAAGGAGACGTTTGCGGTGTCCGTCCAAAACTATGTGCTCATCATGGGCGTGCTCACGCTCACGATATTTGCAGGCGGGCTTTTCAGGTAGTCTAGCCTCCCCTTGAGGGGAGGTGGCCGAGACGCCGCGCAGGCGGCAACGAGGCCGGAAGGGTCTTTGTGCGCGTTGCAGGTGTCACCCCTCACCGCTTGCTCATTCAATTTTGCGGTGAGCTCCCCTTGCAGGGGAGATGGCCGAGACGCCGCGCAGACGGCGCGAGGCCGGAAGGGTCTTTGCGCGCGACGGAAGCCACCCCTCACCGCTCGCTCATTCAATTTGCTCGCGGAGCTCCCCTTGCAGGGGAGCCTTACACTTCATGCGCGCGAGCGGCCCGTTATACGCTCCTTCACCCCCATTTGTCACCCTGAGAAGCGCAGCGACGAAGGGTCTTAAACTAGCCAGCAATGGCTCGGCTTTCCTCTCACCTGAACATGCCGTACCGGATGCGGATGTAGTGAAATATCTCCGCCGGAATATTGACGTTGCAGCAGGAGGAAAGCCCCTGGAAACCCGGCGAGGAATTGACCTCACAGATCTTGAAATGGTCCTCGTCAAACAAAAGGTCTACCCCAGCGATATCGAGGCCCAATATGCGCGCCGCCTCGGTCGCGAGCCACTCGATCTCGGGCGTCACCTCGTGCTGCTGCACGCGGCCCCCCGCGGAGTAGTTCGCTTTAAATCCGGTGTCCGCCGCAATGCGCTCCATGCACCCCACCACCCGCCCGCCGATCACGAACACGCGCAGGTCCCGCCCGAAGCTTGTCTGCACGAACTCCTGCAAGATGAGGTTGAACTTGGGGTTCGTGAGCTCAATGAGCTGCATCAGGTCGGTTAAGTGCGCCTTCTTCTCCGCAAGAAACACGCCCTTACCCTGAGACCCCGATATTGCCTTGATCACCACCGGAAAGCCAATCTGCTGCTCCACGATCGATTCGTCGATGGGGAACTTCATCAGCATCGTCTTGGGCACGGGCAGATTTTTCTCCGCGAGAATCTGCTGCGTATACAGCTTATCCTTCACCGTCTCGACGCTCGTAGACGAGTTAATACACGGTACGCCGAGTTTTTCGAGATGCCGCAGAATCGACAGCGCGAAGTACGTCGTGCCTGCCCCCATGCGCGGCAGCACGAAATCCGGCAGCGAGTCTGGCACGCCGTCTACGAATATGCTCTTCTTGTCCTCGCGCGTGACGATGAGATCGAATTGCTCCGGCCTGAACACCCTCAGCTCAATCCCCTGCTCCGCCGCGACCTCCACAAAACGCTGGATCTCAAAGCTCTCGGGTTTTAAGTTCTCCTCGGTGTCCTTGTAAATGATCCAACCTTTCATAACCCCTCCGCGCCCAGTGGCCTTAAGTGGTGTATTAAACAATATATAATAACCCCATGTGCAATATCCGTCGTTTCATCGCTCACGTCATGTCTATTTTTGTACCTCCGACTTCCTTTCGCGTTACAACGAATTGTGTTCTTTTGCCTGCGCTTGGCCTCGCTATTGACAGCGGAATTGTATGAGTGTACTATGCAAATAGTACTGTTGGATAGAGGCCGTCAGCCGCGTGGGGATGGGTATACGGAGCCTTTTTCAAGGCAAAAGAAGGGCCATCCGGCGCGCAGGCGAGTTGTGTTTGTGGTAAAAAAATGGTATACTCGGGAAAGATAAGATTTGCATCAATACAGGAGGGTAAAATGATCGAACTGATCGGGGTATCAAAGACTTACGGGGGCAGGGTGAAGGCGCTGGACAACGTCAGCCTGAAAATCGACTCAGGCTGCATCTACGGCTTCCTCGGGCCAAACGGCGCGGGCAAGACCACGGCTATCAAGCTGATCACCGGCATTTTGAAGGCGGACGGCGGGGAGATTCGCGTCAATGACATCGACATCGAAAAGGATCCGCTCAGCGCGAAGAAGTGCATCGGCTTCGTGCCGGACGACCCGAACGTGTTCCTGCGCCTTAAGGGCATCGAGTACCTCACATTCATGGCGGACATCTATGATGTGGGCCGCGAGCGCAAGGAGCGCATCGAAAAGCTCGCGGAGCGCTTCGACATGACCAAGGCGCTGGGCGACCGCATCCAGAGCTACTCCCACGGCATGCGCCAGAAGATTGTGATCATGGGCGCAATGATTCACCGGCCCAAGGTATGGATTTTGGACGAACCCATGACGGGCCTCGATCCCAAGTCCGCATACGAATTGAAACAGATGATGCGCGAGCACGCCGACGAGGGCTGCACGGTGTTCTTCTCTACGCACGTACTGGAGGTTGCTGAGAAGCTGTGCGACAAAGTCGCCGTTATCAGCGGCGGTCATATCCTCTATGCGGGCGGTATGGACGAGCTGCACACCGGCAACGCCTCGCTCGAGGAGATGTTCCTGGAGATGACCGAACATGCGTAATATATTCAAACTTGCGGGCACGCTGCTCAAAAGCGGCGGGCTTTTGGGCGGCGGCGAGAAGAAGAACAACAAGGGGCGCTGGCTGATCCCCATCGTGCTGGGCTTCGCGTTTTTGAGCTTCGCAGCTTCCGTCGGCCTGATGACCATGGGGATGTACGAAGCACTTGCGCCGATCGGGCAGGCCAGCGCGCTGCTTCCGCTGGCCTTTGGCGCAACGAGCGCGGTAATATTCATATTCGGCATATTCTACGTGATATCGGTCATGTACCACGCGGACGATATTCCGATGCTGCTGTATCTGCCGCTACGGCCTTACCAGATACTCGGCGCGAAGCTCGTTACGCTGATTGTATACGAGTATATATTCGAGGCGTTTATACTCGTACCGATACTCGTCACCTACGCCATTAAGGCAGCAGTGGGGCCGCTGTTCATACTTTACTCCGTACTGCTGGCATTGGCGGCGCCGATTATCGCGCTGTGCATCGCGGCAGTGATCATCATGGTCATCATGCGCTTTACGCGTTTCGCGAAGAACAAGCAGGCATTCAACTTTGTCAGCGGTATCCTCGCGATGGTGTTCGCAATCGGTTTCAACGTGCTGCTGCAGACCAACATCCGCGCGATGATGGAAAACCCCGGCGCCATTACCTCGCTCGTACCGGTCATGAGCAAAACGTTCCCGGGCGTCGGTTTCGCCGCAAACGCGCTGATATCCAGCGATACGCTGGCGGGCCTTGGCAACCTCGCGCTGTTCTTGCTGTGCTCCGCCGCCGCGGTCGCCGTGTTCCTGCTGCTGGGTCAGCTGCTGTACTTTAAAGGCGTCGCGGGCGTTACCGAGACCTCCGCAAAGCGCAAGGCCATCTCCGCCGAAGAGCTGGCCAAGGAGACGGAGGGCTCTCCCGTACTGTGGTCGTACACAAAGAAGGAAGTGCGGCTGCTGTTCCGCTCGCCCATCGCGTTCTTAAACTGCGTACTGGTCAACTTTATCTGGCCGCTGCTGCTGCTGTTCATGATGTTCACGCAGGGCCAGTCGATGGACGCGTTCAAACAGGTGATTGCGTCCATGAGCCCGCAGGCTCTGCTCGCCATCATCGTGGGCGCTTCGGCGTTTATCGGATCGGGCAACGCGGTCACCAGCTCCGCGATCTCGCGCGAGGGCAAGAGCGTCTACTTCATGAAATACATTCCGGTATCCATGAAACGCCAGCTGTACGCCAAGACGCTGACGGGCGTGCTGTTATCTCTCATTGGCATCGTGCTGCTGTGCGGGCTTGCCCTATTCTTCGGCGCGCCGATCCTCATTACGGTTCTTGCGCTCGTGCTGAGCATCCCAGCCGCCGTCGCGGCGTCCGTCGCAGGGCTGCTGATCGACGCCTCGCGTCCGAAGCTCGAATGGAGCAACGAACAGCAGGCGATTAAGCAGAACATGAACGTGCTGCTGCATATGCTGGTTGGCCTCGTGCTGGCACTCCTTATCGTACTGCCGGTGCTGCTGCTGTCCATGGAAATCGTTGTTTCGCTGATTTACATCATCGTCGTCTCCGGGTTGCTGTGTGTGCTGCTTGCGCGCAGTTTGCGCGGGTCCGCGAAGCGGCTGCTTGCCATGGATGTATAAAACGATATATCAATTATAGGAGGGTTTAGTTATGTGGATTGGAATTGCCATCGGGGGCGTCGTATTGATCGCCGTCATCTGGTTCATCGCTGCGTACAACGGCTTTGTACGGCTTAAAAACAGCATTGAGGAAGCGTTCTCCACGATGGACGTGTACTTAAAAAAGCGCTACGACCTGATTCCCAACCTCGTGGAAACAGTGAAAGGCTACGCGAGCCACGAGAAGGATACGCTCGAGCGCGTGATTGCGGCGCGTAACGCCGCCGCTTCCGCCCGCACAGTGGAGGACAAGGTGCAGGGCGAGAACATGCTCGCGGGCACACTCAAGACGCTGTTCGCCATCGCGGAGGCGTATCCGGATCTCAAGGCTAATACGAACTTCATGCAACTGCAGGGCGAATTGCAGCGCATGGAGGATGAGATCGCGAGCTCGCGCAAGTACTACAACGCAATCGTCAAAGAGTTCAACACCAAACGCGAAACATTCCCGAGCGCCATCATCGCGGGAATGTTCCACTTCGAGAAGCAGCCGTTGTTCGAGGTATCCTCCTCGACGGAGCGCGAAAACGTGAAGGTGCAGTTTTAGCAGGAGCGGCCATCGGGTCGTGCTGCGAATATCGATACACCCTGCAATGGGCGAGTTACGATGCCCACCCCCTGTGGGGTCTACGCCTTTAATGAAACGAGGTGCGTTAATACGAAACGACCCAAAAAGATCTTTCTTGCTGCCATTGCTGCCGCACTGCTGCTGGCATGTCTTCCGGGTGCCGCGCTTGCCGCGGATGCGGATTACCGCATCCTTAGCGACGACGTATGCATCGTGATTTCGGAAGACAATATTGCCAGCGTTACGGAAACCCTGGTCGTCGATTTCGCGCAGTCTCGGCACGGCATTTATTACAACGTGCAGTACGAGGGCACAGGATGGTACTACGAAAACGTTGAATGGTGCGGAGTGCCATACAGCCAGCGCGTTTATGATTTTGACGTGCAGGATCAGCCGTTCGAGCTGTCGGAGGAGAGCGATGAGGACGGATCGGCGTTTCTTATCGCGAAGATCGGCGATCCGGCCAAGACCATAACAGGACGGCAGACTTACGTTGTCACCTACAAATGCGACCTCGGTGAAGACACTGAAGCGTCCATGGACCTGTTCTATCGCGACCTGATTCGCTGTGCGGACGGTTTTACGATCGAGAAAGCCTCCTTCTCCGTCGAATTCCCGAAAGACTTTGACGAAGGCGCAATCGAAGTCACGATGGGGTATAAAGTCAAGAACGACTCCGAAGTCGAGTGGAAAAAGAACGGCAACACCGTTACCGGGCGCGCCCTGCGTCCGCTGACGGGCGGCGAATCCATTACGCTGAAGGCGGAGCTGAAGGACGGTTACTTTAAGCCTAAATTTCAGGATCTGCCGGAGGGACTGCTGGCGCTGTTAATATTGATTGCGGGGATATAAGATGAAGCATTGGAAAAAGATTCTGCTTGCGGCTGTGGCAGCCGCCCTGCTGCTGACGCTGGCACCCGCGTCGGCGCAGGCCGACGAGTACTACAACATCGTCAGCGACGACGTGCACATCGTCGTGTCGGAAAACAACGTGGCCAGCGTCACGGAAACCATGGTGCTCGATTTCACTTATCCGCGCCATGGCTTCTATTACAAATTGCCGTACAAAGGCGTGGGCTACTACTACATGAACGGGGAATGGCGGCCTGCCAGGTATCAGCAGCACGTCTATGATTTTAACGTGCAAGGGTACGAGTTTGAGCTATCGCGCGAAACTTATGACGACGGCACACGATACCTCGTTGCCAAAATCGGCAGCGCGGATATCATCGTAACTGGCAAGCAGACCTACGTCATTACGTACATGGTAGACCTCGGCGACAACGGGCAGGCAAATTTCGACGAGTTCTACCGCAACCTCATCAACTGCGCGAGTGACGATACCATCGAAAATGCGAGCTTCACCGTTGAGCTGCCCAAGGATTTCGATCAGAACCTCGTACGCGCGACGATCGGGCAGTATGGTTCCACCGACACCACGGGCGTGGTGTGGGAGAAAAACGGCAGCACGATCAGCGGACATACGACACGCGCCCTGGAGGGCGGAGAAGCCGTCACGCTGCGCGCTGAGTTCCCGGACGACTATTTCACAGGCGAAACGGACCCCTATGCAGTGTGGAACGTTGCGGCGTACGCAGTCTGCGGCGTGGCCGTGCTGCTCGCCCTCAGTCTTTGGATTGCCTTTGGCCGGGACCCGAAGGTGTACCCCACCGTGGAGTTCTACGCGCCGGATGGCATGACGCCCGCCGAAGCGGGATATGTGATTGACGGCTGTGTGGACGACAAAGACGTGGTGTCGCTGCTGCTGTACTGGGCGGACAAGGGCTATATCCAAATCATCGAGCACCCGCACGACGAGTTTGAGCTCGTGAAGTTAAAACACCTCTACAGCACGCGCAGCTACGAGCAGAATATGTTCAGCAAGCTGTTCGATAACCGCGACCGGGTATTCATGAGCACGCTGCGGCAGACGTTCTACGAAACCATGACGCACACCAAATCGGGCGTACAGCTCTGGTTCGACAGCGCGAAGGAGCGCCACGTGTTCACCAAAGCCTCCAAGACCGCGCGCGGTTTCATGGGCCTTTTGACCATGCTGCCCGTGGCGTTTACGCTGTTCATGTACAGCTACCGCGACATGGGGGACCTGATGCTCGCGGTGATGCTTACGGCAATATTCGTCGGAATACTGAGCCTTCCCGTGTATCTGCTCACGCATCTGTTTGAGAAATGGCGCTCTACGTCGCCGCGGTACCGCTCCGCCCGGCTGATCGTCTATTCGCTCATTTTCGTCGTGCTGTATGCCATCTATATATTTGGCGTTTTCGCGATATTCTCCTCTTCGGGCGACTTCGCGGCGCTGTTCATCACGCTGGCCACCACCGTGGCAACACTCGTCATGCTGGCGCTCACGGTGCTCATGCGCAAGCGCACGCAGCAGGGCGCGGAGTGGTTCGGCAAGCTCTTAGGGTTCCGCCACTTCCTTGAGAAGGCTGAAAAGGATCGCATCGAAAAGCTTGTAGAGGAAAACCCCAGCTACTTCTACAACGTGCTGCCCTACGCCTATGTGCTGGGCGTAACCGATATCTGGGCGCGCAAGTTTGAGGGGATCGGCGTGCAGCCGCCCGACTGGTATGTCGGCTACGGCAGCGGGCGCGTGTTCAATACGATCCTGTTTACGCATTACCTGTCCCATGGCATGACCGGCTTTACCTCCGCGATGACGGCGCGTCCCGTCAGCACAGGCGGCAGCGGCGGCGGCTTCGGCGGCGGCGGTGGGTTCGGCGGCGGCGGGTTCTCCGGCGGCGGCTTCGGCGGCGGGGGCGGCGGCGGCAGCTGGTAAGAGATAACGCTCATATGAAAACCAGGAGAGGCATTATCGCGGGATAATGCCTCTTTATTTCGCTATGGGATGGAGTGCTGATTTGGTTATTGCGTCTTGGACACCCCTACGGGCTGGTACCCAATATCGAAATAAGCCTTCCCTCGGGGGAAGGTGGCGCGCCGCGCCGGATGAGGGGTAGTCTGCGAAAATACTTTGGTTAGGAGGGACGTCCGGGAGGCCGTCCCCTACGATACGGATGCGTAGCGGACGAAAAGGGCCGGGCAATGATGCGCACCCCTCACCGCGCGCTTCATTGGCATTTTCGCTCGCGGAGCTCCCCTTGCAGGGGAGCCTGTCCACTGTCTGTGGTAGAAGCGACTCCCCGAACAAATCAAAAAGCCGGTACCACCGGCTTTACTTCAAATTACGGGATAAGGCTGAAACACGCGGATAGGGTTGCGCAGTGCTTACGGCATAGGGTAGCCGCCCCGTCTCCGGGCGCGACGCAGGTACTCCTCCATCTGGCGCTCGTCCTCAATCTCGAGGTCCCGCGTTCCGGCCAAAGACTCCAAATGGTGTGTAAATTCGTGTTGAAGCGTCTTTTTGAGGTGCGCTTTGATCTGCTCCTTGGGCAGATGGCCGTGTACGCGCGCAAAAGAACCGTAGTAGATGGCGATATACCGGCCCAGGCTCGCGCTGCGGTGATATTCGCCCATGATATAAAGGTCGTTATTTAGGCTGTGAGCGTTCAGCTTGACGTTTGGCAGCAGCACCACGCCCCCGTTGAGCTCCCGAAACAGCTCCTGCGGCAGCTCCTGCGCGATTTCGTCCAGCATCGTTTCCATTTCGTCGATTGTGATCATACGGCCTCCCGTGCGCCGCGATGCGGCATGATGCGATTATCGCCGCATGAGCCGCAGATTAACCGTCACCCGGCAAGGCTGCTGGCTGTGCACACGCGGTTCTTGCCCTCGCTCTTAGCGGCATACATCGCGTCGTCGGCGGCTTTCATGAGCGCCTCAGCGGTCACGCCGTCCTCGGGCAGCGCAGCGACGCCCAGCGACAGGCTCACGTTGCCAATCTCCACGTCGTCGCAGACGAACGGGGTACGCTCCACCTTTGCGCAGATCGTCTCTGCGCGCGCGACGCAGTCCTTTAACGGACAGTCGGGCAATATCAGTACGAACTCGTCCCCGCCGAACCGGCAGGCAAAATCGGTCTTGCGAATGCCGGCGCGCAGCATATCTGCGACCTCGCCCAGCACCTGATCGCCCGGCGCGTGGCCGAAGGTGTCGTTGATGCTTTTAAACTCGTCCACATCGACCATGACCACGCCAAGGCTGTGACCGTCTCGCAGAGACCGCGCAATCTCCTTTTCGAGCCTCTCCTCCAGATAACGACGGTTATAGAGGCCCGTGAGCGAATCGCGCACAGAAAGCTCCCGAAGCTGCGCTTCGTTATCGAGCAGCCGGTTGCGCTGCCGCTCGATCTGCTCCACCTGCCTGCGGCTGATGTTGCTCGATACGCTGCCAAGCACCGCCACGAACACCACAAACGAGACAAGGCTGGCCCAATTGATGTGGTGCATCGCAGGGGTGTACGCCAAGAAAAATGTGAGGCCGACGAGCTGCATAGCCGCGATGATTGCTGTGGCCCGGACGGACAACAGCATCGCGCAAAGTTGGATGGATACCGCGATATATACGATGGGCATATAGTCACCGACCGCCACATGGCTGTCCAGCAGCAGCGAGCCCCACGGCCCGATCGTTACGCTTACAACGGTCAGCCAGGCGGAAGCCTTATACTTGCCCGACAGATTCAGCGCCAGCGCGGACACGTTGATGAGTGCCAGCACACTGACCAAGATCAGATAAAGCAGCATCGTATCACCGTGCACCACGCAGATAAAGATGTTGGTTGCGCAGAGCAGCACGAGCAGTGAAATCTGTACGACAAGAAGAACGTAGGCCTTGCGGCTTTGATGCCCGGGATATTTTGCCCTGAATACGGCGAAAAACGCTTTGAGCGATCTCATGGTTGCCTCGCACAGATGCGGCCCGGATAGCCAAGAATGGGTATACGGTGCGATTATACCGCGGAAACGCCGCACTGTACAGGGGATATTTTCAAACGAACCAGTTTATCTGGCAAAAACCATCTGCATGGGCAGGCCGCAGGCGTCCCGCGCAGGCGCGTCCGGCAGGGACTTCAGCCCCGTGCGCAGTGCAACCTGCCCCGCCACCGCAAGGCACATCGCGTCGATCACGTCGTCCGGCTCCGCCTTGGAGCGCGGAAACCGCGCGAGCGCGAACGCCTTATAGGTGGGCTCCCACAGCGCGCTGAGGATATCGAGCCGCCGCTGCTGCCCTTCGGGCTCGCTCTTGCGTTCCGCAACGGGCGCGCCGCTGAGCTTCGCGAAAACGAACTCCGGATGGCTCTCCACCAGCACCTCCGCAAGCTCCGGGCGCTGCCGCAGCAGCATATCGAGCTGGCGGATCTTGGGGATCAGCGACACGGACTGGTACGACAGTTTTTTGCCCAGCACTGCCGCGTTGACCTTCGATGCTTCCTCGGGCGGCGCGTACACCGCCTGACGGCACGGGCAATTGAACACCGTGGACGCCCTGCCAGCCAGCACCCGCCGCACCAGCGCGTCGGGCCGCGCGTCTGCTGGGCTTTCCGGCAGGCCGATGGGCATGTCGATGAGGATATGGCGCGCGTCGCCGTGCCGCTGCACCAGCTCCTGTGCGCTGCGGATGATCTCGAACGCGTACGTATCGCCTTCGATCGCGAACACAGCCCAGCCGCCGGGGCAGCCGTCCGCGCCCACCGTCTTATTTGGCTTGTCCATCGCTGAGCTCCTCATACAGCGCGAGAAACTGGTCCCGCACCGATGCCATGTCGCGCTGAGAAAAGTCGTGGTCCATCGCAATAAACGGCTCTTCGGGGAACACCTGCGCGCCCGTGAGTGCGAGAAACTCGTAGTAAAGCATTGCGTCGTCGATCTCCTTCACGCTGCGTTGCTCGTCTTCGCTGAGGTCCTCGATGCCGAGCGCCGCCTCGATGACCGCCGTCACGGCCTGCTCCGCCTCGGCGTAGCCTGACAAGCGAAACTTGACGGGCCGCGGCACGTCCGCGAGGTAGCACTCCGAGGCGTCGTGCAGCAGCGCCGCGCGCTGCGCCCGGCGCGATAGCCCGCGCGCATTAGCCTCCAGCGCGCAGTTCACGCAGTGCTGCGCAACCGAGTAGAAGTGGTCGATATGCCCGTTTGCGCGCGTGGTCAGCGACAGTGCGTGCGCGATGTCCATCACGCGCACCTGCTCCGGCTTCATCTCGAACGGGTCCATATACACGCCCGTATACGTGCGGATGTGGTTTCTTGGATGATCCATGATGCCTCCTTGCAGGCAAAAAGCCCGATACCTTATTTTAACATAGGGAGGGCGGGATGGTATAAATAATTTACTCTTCATTATATTGAGAGTAAAGAACATCCCAGAACCTAGATGGATTACACTCTTTATGCCACATGCCTCTTCGCGTAGGTATATTCAAGTATTTAGACCTAATTAATATACATCTCTTTCTTGCCCTACTTACGCAAACAAAGCAGAGACGATGAGCTTCTTCAAGTTCGCGCTCTGTGCAATTATATCTCGGAAAACTTCCTTCCTCCATACCAAGCATTATTACGTTATCAAATTCTAACCCTTTTACACCGTGTCTTGTCGATAATACAACTTGACCTGTTGGTGAACCAAGCCTACTAAATTGATCAACCCGATATTCTGTAAAAGGTTCAGTAATGAGCAGCTTCATAAGTTCATTTAGATTTTCTATCTCATCAGGATAGTAAGTCGATTTATTTAGCAGATAAAGAATATCTAATTTCTCAATCACAAATTCGATCCATTGTCTTAACGATGCGGTATTATTTTTACTATTAATTAAGCAATTATATAAATCTCGCTTATATTCTATTTTATTATCAGGCAATATTAATCTATCATGCTTTTCATTTAAACTTTCCCAAAAAGTATAAATAGCATCGAATGATTCAGACGACATATTTAGAGTCCAAGAAGCACATTTTTCTAGCCATTTTATAAGATCACTTCGCTCAAAATCGTGTTTTGCCATATAACACTCTATATTGCTTTTACCGAAAATGCTATTTAGCTCTTTTAATTGGTAATGGTAAGCAGCTAATATAACAATTTCATGCGGCGCAGTATCATTACTTATTAAGTCTTGAACAAGCTCTAATGTAGTTAAATACTGCTCCAACATATCTTCTTCACATGTAATAAATAGTATTTTAGCAGGGAAATCCTTAAGATTACCCATCGCTTTATAATCACGAACTTTGTTTAACACCGCTTCGGAGGCTACAATAATATCTTTAGCACTTCTGTAATTATTCTTTAAATGTATGCAGTTCTTAATATAATGCATTTTTGATAACTCAATTAAATATTCAGGTGAAGCACCTTGAAAATCGTAAATTGATTGATCGGCATCTCCGACTGCAAAAATTTTAATATTTGTATTCTCTAATAAAGATAATATCATCTCATGAAGAGGTTTGCCGAGGTCTTGATACTCATCAATCACCAGCCATGGAAATTTAGCCTCGATACACCTGCGTACATATTCTTCGTTTTGTAATAGAAGTGTTGCATATATTATTATACTTACGAAATCTATATATCCTCTTTCCACCAATTCCTTATCGTACATATTCGCAGCGGTTAATGCAACATCATATGATGGAATATCTACTTTACTTAAGCCTATTACATTACGAGTGCGCTCTTTATCTATTTCTGTTATTGATAAATCCTCATATTCAATTTCTTTTTTAATCTGCTCAATTATCTTCCTTTTTTCTTTACTTGGAATAATCTTAATGGGTAACGGTATGTTATATCTTGGGTACAAGTTGGCAAAAGGAATTATTATCTCTGAAAGGCAAAAGCTATGAACGGTTCCGAGAAACACATTTTCTCTTTTTATTAGTCCGTAATCATTTAATCTTGTTTTAAATTCTCTAGCAGCTTCCTTGCTATATGTAATACATGCAAGACCTCTGGGGGGGGCTACTTTCTCATGTAATATTTGCATAACTTTAAGGGTAAGAACAGTGGTTTTCCCACTGCCCGGACCAGCTAAAACAACAGTATTACCATCCGAATTATACGCAGCAAATTGTTCAGCATCATTATCTATTTCATGCAGTTTTTCAACAAAATAATTATTCATCCATGTCTCCGCTAACAACTTGATAAATAAATCTAATTGCGTTAAATATATAGTTGGGTATCATTGACTCTGTTACATTTTTGCTTAGCCTTTGAGCAAACCTACCTTTACCAATTTCACTATATGACGATTCTATTTGGGATAAGCATTTATAATAGTCTCCTGATTCAATATATGCTTTAAATTTAGTTTTTTGCCCATCTCCACCTTTGGTTAACTCATCAAAAGTATCACATATTATAGACATATCTTCATTCTCGCTAGTGTTGAAAATGTCAATTTCAAAAGTGTGATATCCCACAAAAATACCATATTCGCTGAGCTCTGTATCTTGGTTTTCTAAAACGTCAGTAATGGTAACCTCATATAAATCTTTACACAATTTAACCATTCTCTCATTACCATTAAATCCATTTTGGAATCCTTCACTTTCAAGTGATCCGTATTTCCTTTTCCCTTCTTCATTTATATAATAATAATCACCATCAGTAACAATTGCATTGGGTATACCTAACGCATCAGCAAATCTTCGATATGGAATAAAATTAGTTGAGTTTATATTACAAATTACGACACCAAGCCTATCTAAATCTAAACCCATTTTTAATGCAAGACATGGTATAAGATATTCTTCAGAGATTCCTTCTACAAATATTATACCTTTGGCGAGATATATCTCTCCTCTTTTAACATCAATATACCTGGTGATGTCATCCATTTCTTTCTCATCCATTGACAATAATGCTGTTGTAAAAACTTCGGTTTCATTTCCTGTATTGATTAGGTGTACAATTGATTTTATTGGTGCTACTGCTGCTATATGGGTAGAATGCGTTGTAACAATTACTGAGGTTTCTACATTGTTAGCAACATATTTATACAATAATCTTTGGAAGATAGGGTGTAGGTGCGCTTCGGGTTCTTCAATAGCCAAAATAGTAACTCCGTTACTACTCGGGTAAACACCGTCTAAGAAATTGTACAATTCGCTTTTCTTTATTGCATCAACTTCTAAAAGTGTATAACCTTGATCTTGTTTTAAATAACATTCTTTTATAATTTCACTATTTTCGTTTTCTATTAGTTCCTCATATTTCTCTGTCGTTAAATATGTTTTAATAGTATTATCTTGTATTAAAAGTAGCATTAGTGTTATATAAAGAATATTATTAATCCCAAGGCTGGTATTCTTGGCCTCCCTCGAATTGATAAGTGGCTTTAGAGCATATAAAACCCTTGTAGCATCTATATCCATTGTCCTTAATGATATATCAAATTGGTCAGCCGAAAAGGAGATTATACTATTAAACATTTTATCTATCAAACCTTGCAGATCTCCGATTTCGGGTAAATCAAGTACATTGGCACCAGTATTTTTCAATGCCTCAGATATACGTTCAAGGTCCTGTTTATCAATTTTATAATTTCTATTTATTAGCTTTGCTAATGGAGATTTTGAATTCTTCATTTCTGATTCAACATCCCGAATAGCGCGAATTACACGCATATTGAGATACTTTCTATTCTCATATGTAAATAAGTTCTTTTCATCATTCCCTTTATAAATCGAATATACATAATCCTTTCTACCCTTTGTATCAATTTGTGGATAGAATTTATACGTTAGTTTCAATAACCTTTTTCCATTGATAATAACCGTAGCATCGCTTAACACACATAAAATATTTTTAATATGTTCGTAAGAATCAATATATAATTCTATAAGAATTTCTTTATCGTTCTCCATAGGAGAGTCCAGTCCAGAAAAAAAATCAGATTCATCTAATACTCTATCTTCATCAGATAAACTTGGATCAAGTATAAGCTGGATCGCCCTAATCAGATTGCTTTTTCCAACATTGTTTTCTCCAATCAATACCTGCTTATCGCTTAGATAAAAATCAACATTCTCAAAGTTTCTATAGTTTTGTATATGCACTCTGCTTATGTATGGATGTTTCATTCTTGGCCTCCTTAGTCTAGTTGGTAATCCCGACACATTGTGTTATAATATTTACATATCATAACACAATGCCTTATATTCTGACCATATGTGACTAAAAATTGAAACATCTATCTCCTTTAATTAAATCATCCCACTCTCAGGCTTTGTTTTTCCCTCCCTCTCGCACGCCGCCCAAAACATGTCCTCGCCGATGATGGCCACCCTGCCACCGCCGCCGCGTATGTGCGCCGCACGCCGTATCTTGCCGCCGTAGCTGCCGCATTTCCATGTCGGGCTGCCCTCGCTGCAAACGACGAGGTAATCCGTGCTGCGCGTCACGCGCGGGTGAAACACGCCGCCCAGGGCGGCTGCCGTCTGCGCGAGCGTCTCGCGGCTGGCGCGGGCTGAGCGCCCCGTGAAGCAAAATGCTTTGCCCGCAACGGTAACGGCAGGGCGGGCGGCGCAGAACCCCTGCCCGCGCATCAGGCGCAGCAGGGCGCTTTGCGCCTCCTGCGCGCCAAAGCGTCCTCCCCTCACCCCGCCAGCGGGGTCATCTTTTTGATCACCGCCTCGCGGATGCGCCCGCCCGTCGCGGGCGAGCAGAACAGCCGCTGGCAGACAGCCTCCATGCTGCGGTTCTCAAAATAGCGCAGCCGCACGTACTCGCACTCGCGCGCGTCAAGCGCGGCGTCCTTCATGGCCGTTTCGATGCGCGAAAGCATGTCGCGCTCCTCCGTAAGGCGCTGCTCGATAGCATTAACTTCTGCGCGGTGCTGGCCGACGATGACCCACGCGGCGTGCTCCGCCGGGCTTTCCGGCGTGCCGGAGTACGGTTCGGCTTCAGCAAGGCGCGTGCCCGGCATGCGCGCACAGCATTGCTCCAGCACGGCTTTGGCGGTGCTTAAATCCAGCATCAGCCGCCCGATGCTGCGCCGTGCAAACCAGTATTCCCGCAAAAACCTTTCCACTTTGTCCATGCTGCCCTCACAGCGGGCCGTGCGTCTGCGCCGTTTTACGCGTACTGCGTACAAGAAAGTCCAGCCACGCATAGCGCCGCGCGCATCCCGTGCAGATGCGCTGCCCGTCATCTTCGTAATAGTCCTCGCCGAGGTCGATATGACCGCCGCAGTTGTCGCACCAGTCCCAAAACAGCGGCTCTCCCTCCGCGCTTTGTTTTACTGCCTTTTTCATACGCCCGTCTGCTCGATGAGCTTATCGAGCTCCGCGTCCACCGACGTCAGCTGCACCGCGATAATCGTAAACAGCACCTGTGCCGCCACCGCGACGCGCTCGTCCTGCGTGCGTTCAAACTCCTGCGCCACCGCTGCCGCCGCGCCCGCCAGCTTGCCTAGCTTGTCCTTCTCTCGCATATATCCGTCCTGCATCATACCCTCCTCTGCTATGCCCGCTTGCGGGCCGCATAGACTGTTTCCCCGGAGTAGAAAACGTGAAACATGTCACTTTCGGGAATCTCCAGCACCTTCGCGATCCGGCCCGCCACCTCAGGCGAGGGACAGCGCAGGCCGCCCTCGATATCCGAGTAATACCCCTGCGAAATCTTCGCGTCACCGGAAACCTGCGTCTGTGTCATATTGCGGTTTTCCCGCAAACAGGCCAGTGCCAGCCTCATTCGTCTCCACCTCCGTCAATAGCTTATAGTTATATTCTAGTGAGAGTTTTCATGAGTGTCAATAGCCATATGCTATACTTTACAAACCTATCGCTGTCAGCTATAATTTAATATGATGGCAAAATGCCGTCATCCGTACAAGGAGGCCCCTATGAACGAATTTGCTAATCGGCTGCGCAGCCTTCGCCGCGGGCAAAAGCTCAGCCAGAAGAAGCTGGCCGAATTAACCGGCGTATCGCAGCCCTATATTGCCGAGCTCGAACAGGGCGTTAAAAAGCCCTCGGTGGAGCTTCTCCAAAGGCTTTGCGATGCGCTGGGCTGTTCTGCGGACTATCTGCTGGGCATCGGCAAGGATACCGCATTCGTCGCGCAGCGAGCGCCCTCCGGCGGTCTCACGATGGAGATGCTGGAGGAAATCGCCCGACGCAACATCACACCGCAGGAGTTCGACCGCGCGCTCAAGGTCGCCACCGTTTTGCGCGAGGAAGATACCCGTATAAAATAGCTGCGGCTGTCATCTCCCTCATACAAAGTAGAACTTATGTTCTTATTATATGAATCTTATGTCCTCTTTTCAGTACTTGTAAGGCGTGGAAGCCTGCGCCTTAAAAGGATCTTTATCTGTTCAGCGATGGCCGATCAATCTATATTGTCTGCATCTTTTAAGAAGCTGCGCTTGGTTCGATGGATGCCGTTCGGTTTCCTGTCTTGAAAAAAATCGGGGGCTGTACGATACCAGCCCCCCGAATCCATAAGTATGCTGTGCCATGCCTATGTTGTCTAATACCCTCAGATAACCCGGCGCACGGCCGGTGAGCCTTCCGCCTTTTAGCAGGGCTGATTGCCGCAGCCGCCAAAGCCATTGCCGCAGCAGCAGCACAGCAACAGAATGATGATGATGATGCACGAGCAGCCGCCGCCGCCAAAACCACCTACACCATTATTGCAGCCATCGCCGCAGCCGCCAAAGCCGTGATCACCACAGCAGCAGCACAGCAGCAGGATGATGATAATGATGCACGAGCAGTTGCCGCCGCCAAAACCGCCAAAACCTCCGAAACCTCCCATAGATACGTCCTCCTTATAATGGTTATCACAGTCTCGCTGTGATCAGTTCTCAATCCATACTACGTAGCACACGGATATTTGGTGCAAAATCCTTAAGGCCTTTGATAAAAGAGATGGATGTCTCAACTCCCTCTTCTCAAATGGCCGTCCAGCGGGTACAATGACTTCGGAGGTAGTTGATGATGGCATTTAAGGAAATATCGATCAGTTCAATTCAGATGAACCCGTTTACAAAGATCGGGGGCGAATGGGCACTGCTGACGGCGGGCACAAAGCAGGACGGCTTTAACATGATGACGGCAAGCTGGGCAGGCTTCGGCCGCTTCTGGGAGAAGGACGCCGTCACGGCGTATATCCGCGAAAGCCGCTACACACGGCAATTCTTCGAAGCGCACGACACGTTCACCGTGTCGTTCTATGACAAGGCGTACCGCAAGGCGCTTAATATCTGCGGCAAGCTGCACGGCAACGAATGCGACAAGGTCAAAGAATCGGGCCTGACGCCGCTGTTTTTGGGCGATACCACCGCCTTTGAAGAAGCCAATCTGATATTCGTATGCAAAAAGCTTGTCCATGCGGATGTCACGCCGGAAAACGTGGATAACATGGACGTGTTTTCCCGCGTATATCCTGAGCCGGACCTGCACCGCATCTACATTGGCGAGGTGATCAGGGTACTCATAAAAGAATAAGGGCAGACAATAATCGCCCGGTATGAGTTCAATGAAACTACAAACCAAGTTACAAACTTTAACCTGCCTGGAGCAGTACATGATGGTACAGAAGGCAGTTATATTATGAGACGCACTTGGTGGCTGCGCCTTACATGAGTATGGAAGGTGATGACGGCGTCTTTACGCTGTACCGACTGACCATAAAGAACGGGAGTGCGGACATCGCCCTGATTACGCAAGCCGGAGGTAAAGATGAAGAAAGCGACGGTGGCAGTACTGCTTTATCTAATCCTGATGCTCAGCGCTGCAGTGGCCTAGGCATGCCCGACACGACACCCACACCGGTAATCGAAACATTCCATTTTAGCATCGGCGGCTTCGGCCAATATAACGAGTACGCCATCGACAGCGCAGACCTTACGTTCGTCTATACGCTGACCGAGATGGACTATGGTGAGCAGGCGGGTACGTTTAAACAGCATTGGAGCGTGGAAAAGTGGGATGCCTTCATAGGGGACGTGTTGGACTGTGGTGTATTGGATTGGGGCAGCAGCTATCGCGATCCTGATGTGCAGGATGGCACTCAATGGAGCCTTGAGATGACGAGGGATTTCGGCAGTATTCAAATTTCAGGAAGCAATGCCTATCCTGAAGAATGGGGTCGTTTTCTGAAGGTTCTCGGCGATCATTTCGAACTGAATGTGTCGTAAACACACGTCCTGATGCATTAGAACGGAGGGAATCATGCGCTACGCACACACCAACATCATCGCCAAAGACTGGCGGGCGGTCTCGGCGTTTTACAAGCGCGTTTTCGGCTGCACGCCTGTGCCGCCCGAGCGGGACCTCTCCGGGCCGTGGATGGACGCGCTGACCGGCATCGCGGGCGCACGCATCACGGGCGAGCATCTCGCCCTGCCGGGATACCCGGGCAAAGCGCCCACACTGGAGGATATTCTCGTACAGTGGCAAAGAGGCGGAGCGTCCCAAAGCGCTGACCGGCGTCGGGTACGCGCACATCGCCTTCGAGGTGGATAATGTGGCGGCGATGCTGCAAAAGGTGCTGGAGGCGGGCGGCTCGCAGATCGGCGATGTCGTATCGGTGGCATATGCCAACGGTGTCATAGGCACGTTCGTCTACGCCGCGGATATCGAGGGCAACATCATCGAGCTGCAAAGCTGGACGAGAGAGTAAACCACGCTGCCATAAACCCTTCGATGCTGACGGTTCTCAGGGTGACACACGGTTTTGTTTTGGCAAAATACATTCTTGCTGTCACGCTGAGCGCAAGTGAAGCATCTTCCAAGGCATCATTACTGCCATAAGACCCCGCCGACGGCTCCCAGGGTAACATACGCTTTAACTCCCAAGCCGCATAAGAAATGCCTCAATCTCCGCGATATATTTTTCCGGCTCCTCGTCGGGGATCATGTGGCCGGATTTCAGAAAATCAACCACCGTAATGGATGGAATCGCCTTGCGGTACTGCCCGATGATCGCATCGTTCACATTCGAGGGAATAACAGCGTCTTGGTTCCTGCCTGCAAAGAAGGTGACGGGTATGCGCAGCTCGTGCAGCCGCGCGGAAAAATCCACATCCCGCGCCTCCCGCTCCAGTCCTTCGAGCGCGCTGCGGCGCATGAAGTTGAGTATCGGCACACCGAGGTAATTAAGGCCCGCCCAGTAGTCCACGTAGCCCGGCCCGGGCTTGACGTGTACCGGCGGCTGGTCCACAAGGATCAGGCCGCGCATATCACGCGGATGCGCCAGCATCCAACCCAGCGCGTACGACGCGCCGCGCGAGAAACCCAGCACGCAGTACTCCTTGAGCCCCAGATGATCTACCACCGCACTGATATCGGAAAGATGATCCTCCAGATCGTACCCCGTTTCCGGCGTGGAACTAAGCCCCCTTCCCCGCAGGCTTAAAGCGACCGCGTGGCTGCCCAGCGCCGAAAGCACAGGGATGGCGCGTTCGGCAGGCTCCCAAGGCCGCCAATCACGAGCAGCGAGGGTGTTTTATGCGAAGGCGTACCGCTTTCCAGCACATGAATTGCCACATCGCCATGATGAACAAACAGACTCTTCAAGATATCACCATCCTTTTTGCCACTGACCTCATCGATCATGTCGGTGACAAACAGCCCTGCTTTGAAGCTCAGGCTATAAAAATGATCATTCTTCGGTTTCCGCGATTTCGGACAGGTACGTGATCGCATGCCGCTGCGCCTCTTCTCTGCGGACAAAGCCGCTTTTGGCATGGAATTCGCGGAGCTCAATATAAAGTTTGATCAGCACCTGCAGCGCATCTGCACAGCTTCGGGCACTGTATTCCGGCAGAGTTTTCATCAGCGCAGGCAGGCAGGCTGGCGCGTCGGTTTCAATCTTTCTGACTCCGCGCGGCAGCTTGCCGTTTTTCATCAGCAGCAGCGGCCCGATCACGACCTCCCGCAGGAAACCGATTGCGCCGATCGCTTCGAACAGCTCGCCCCGGGCGATCTTCGCCGCGGTATAATGTACCCATGCCCAGAACCGGTCCTCCAACCATTGCAGGTCCGGTATCGGGAATTTCGCTTCGCAGGTTTTCAGCGCTTCAGTGACACGACCGTCCCGCTCCCAGAGAATCGCCGGGTCCTCCACCCGATGCGCAATGTCGGGCAGGGATACGAATTTCAAATCCACATGCAGCGATGGGGGGCCATATAGGCAGATGAGCAGCCGCGGCTCCCCCACATGCTCTCCGGTGAACGCCGTGAGCAGCGGACTGAGGCCCTGTGCAATGCGGAGCCTGTCCGCCATCACCTGGTTAAACTCCTCCGGCTCCGTCGCAATCACGAGGTCGATATCTGAATACTCGTCCATCTGGCCGGTTAAATATGAGCCGCCCGCGGCGACACCCACAATCCGGGGGTCCGCTTGAAATAGCGGCATCGCTTGTCTTAAAAAATCCTGATGCAATCGGGGAATCATATGGATCAACTCCTGAAATCCCACCGTTCCTATGGGCGGAACGTCGTGGTCAGATCGAGGCACAAGATGTGCCTGAGGCTGCTGCAGCCAAACGGCATGGACACTGTCACGCAAAGGTTGCCCGTCAGAGGCGAAACATAAGGCTCGGTAATGTAGTGCTCCATCCTTTCGCTCATCAGGCGGTAATAATAGCTCTTCATCGAGTGGTCTGTACCCGCGCTCATTGAACAGATGGCGAGCTGCCTTCGGGCAACGCGCAGGTTCTTCTGGTAGATCGCCTCACAGCACTGCGTACCCGCTTCGTCGAGCACGTACGCGCATTCAATGGCATCGTGCACCGTAACGATGCTGCCCAGCCGCTCTTCAATGGCTCCGCAGCCATCCACGCCCTCCACAGCGGATTTGACGAGGCCGAAAAGCATCATCCGCCGCTCCGTCTCCTCCTGAATTCGCTGTATGGTGCACTCCCTGTACCGCTCTGCCAGCAAGGCGATGCGCGGATTGTAGAAGGGGTCCTGCCCGGACAGCGCGGTCGGACGCGAAAAATAGAACCCTTGAATCATGTGCGCGCCAAGCCTGAGCGCTTGCAGCGCCTCCTCTTCGGTCTCTACGCCCTCCGCGACCACCATTGCGCCGATCTGTCCCGCCAGACCTACGAGTGACTTGAACACCTCCTGCCGATGGTAATCGCTGTGAATATTGCGCACAAGCGAGGTATCGATCTTGATGATATCCGGTTTCGCTACGGGGATTCGGTCCAGATTGGAAAACCCTGCGCCTACATCGTCCAGCGCAATTAAAAAGCCCGCGTCCCGGTATATATCGATAAAATCCTTGAGTGCTTCACGGCCTTTTACCTTGGTCTCGTTGATCTCCACCACGATGTTGCCCGGCGAAATGCCGCTCTGCGCTACCTGGCGGTTGAAATAACCTGACCGTACTGATTTGTCCAGCACAGCAGCCTCGATATTGATAAAGAGCAGCTTATCCCGATGCTGCGGGTAAAGCGTGTAATAATCTTGGAGCACACGATCGCGGCAAAGCCTGTCAAGCTCCAGCGAGAGGTCCTGCTCTTCAGCCATCTGAAACAGTGCCTTGGGTTGAGTGAGCGTACCGTCTGATTCTCCCCGTATGAGGCCCTCCAGACCACAAACACAGTTCTTGCTCACACAGATGACCTGCTGAAATACCGCTGTTATCTTTGTTTGATTCAATAATCGAAGGACATTGGGGGATGAATTTTGGTTTGAATCGTGCTGTGAATGCTGCATCAAATAATACCCCGTCGCGCTTGAAGCTGCCGCCAATAAGACGATACCATATGATACCAAAGCAAGCCTCAAAAGACAAGCGGCGATTTGCTCATAACGGCAGCAAAGCGGGTGCCCAAAGCGGGCACCCGCTCTGCGGATAAACAAAGCTGGTTTACTCGGATGCGATGAGAAACCCGTAAAAACCGATCGCGACGGCATTCCGGCTGACGCGCTCGCTCTCTTTGCCGTGGATGAAATACACCGAACCGTTCGTACCGAACGCGTATAAACCGCCGTCCGCCGTGTACAGGCTGCTGATATCGTCCTCAACTTGCTCGGATTTGTCCTCACCGGTAACGAGATGCACCTCACCGTCGTCATTCAGCGCGTATACCTGCCCGCCGTAGAACGAGAAGGCGGTGACGTCCTCCATCAGCGTTTCGGCTCTGCCCGATGTAACCGACATACGGCAAAGATCCCCGCTGCTGTCGGCTGGATCATCCAGCGCGATGTAATATAGCGTGGTTCCGCTGTCGTCGAACGCGACGCGGTACGGATTCTCGCAAACCTCTTCGCGGTCGCTCCAGCCGCTCCCTGCCTTGCGCGTCAGGTAAAGCGTATCGTGATACGTGTACGCGCAGTACCGGAAACCGTCGTCGACCATCGTATCAAACACCTGATCCGTCTTGCCGATCTTGACAGGCTCGCCCGGAATCGTCACATCGTAAAGCTCCGACGGATCCGAGTCGCCCACTACCATAAGAAAGCGCTTATCGGCGGCAACCCGCGGATCGTACCATTTATACCCGGGGAACTGAACCCAGTAGTACTCGTCTGACAGGCTCTTTTCGTCTCCCTGCGCGTAATAGATCAGTTCGTCGTCCGCCGCGTAGAGGAATTCGTCCATCCTGCCGAAAACCTGGTAGAATGCGATGTTGTAGTCACTGCGGCAGATACGCTCCGTGTCGCCGTTTGCGAAAAGATACAATGCATATTCATCGTTCGAGCAGGTCTCAAACAGCATCCGGCCCGCATCGTCCATATACTCGTAGAGTAGCAGTCCTTCATCGATATCGGCTACCTCTTTCACGCTGCCGCCCGAATAGGTGACGAGCGTGGTCGTGCCGCCATCCCGAAGCGAATAGAAAATCAGGCTGCCGTTGGGGGAAAACCCATAGCCGACCGCCGAGACTTCCTCCGCGATCTTTTCGGCTTTTGCACCCGGCGCGCACAGGTACAAGTCCCCCGTGCCGGACTCCGCATTGGATACGTACAGCACTTTGCTTCCATCCGGTGCGATCTGCGCGGTATATACATCCTCCGCGATACGCTCGGGCTCCGCTTTGGCGTCGCCCAGCGCAATGCGCATCAGGTCTCCCTCACCCGAGCTGTTGACATCCGCAAGGTAATAGAGCGTCTTTCCGTCGGCCGACAGCTCTGCATTCAGATACGGGTTATCGTACGACGACTCCGACAACGATGCGTCCTCCAGTTCGATGCTTTCCGCGCCGACTGCGAGGTACACGCTGCCGTCCTCCATAAACAGCAGCGGGTTCCGCCTTATGTCGCTCCCCCCTGCGGTCGGGAGGCACAGCACCAGCACAACCGCCGCGAGCACCAGCACCGCCGCACCGCACACAATCCAGAGAAGCTTTTTACTCATCCTGCGCTTTGGCGGCGCCTGAGGAGGCATGTAAATCTGCGGGGGCACGTAAGCAGGCGCTGCCTGCGGCACGCCTCCGCCACCCTCACCACCAGAAAACTGATCCATAACTCCACTTCCTTTCCCGGGTTTTATATTACGATTGCCAAACATTTAGACCATACCTTGCTTGAATCCGCGCACAGCATTTATCCTCCTCCCGTATGGGTAGAGTGCCGTCTTTACGAACCCAGTGGTTATGAAAGTAACACAAGAATGCTGCATGGAATTTCCTGATGCAAATCATATTGAAATCAGGCCAGAGGCCTGCCATTTACTTGGGCTTGTGATGTTGGAACAATTATATCATATTTAGCGCAAAAACCCCAATAAAATCCGTTCTTTCCCGCTTATTTTACGCATATGGAATAGTGTTTTTGACGAAAAATGATATAATGATCGTAATATATTGAGGAGGGTCAATTATGAGAAACAGAGCGGATATCAAGGCGCAGGCCAGGGCGAATTTCTCTGCGCAGTACGGCACTTCGCTCGGTGCTTACATCGTCTACGCGCTGCTGATCGGTGCGGTTTCCGGCGCGACGTTCGGCATCGGCGCGCTGCTGCTCGTTCCGCCGCTGATGGTGGGGTATGCTTCTTTCTGTCTTTGCATCTTTCGCGGCTACCGTGGCGATGTCGGCAACATGCTGAGTGCCGGCTTCACCGATTACGGCCGCAGCCTGGGCGGTATCCTGTGGATGGAATTATTCATTTTCCTATGGTCCCTGCTGTTCGTCATCCCGGGCATCGTCAAGGCAATCGCCTACTCCATGACGCCTTACATCCTCGCGGACACGCGCAACGTATCGGCCACCGACGCGCTCAAGCTTTCGATGCGCATGACTTACGGCCACAAGGGCAAGGTTTTTGTGATGGGCTTAAGCTTCATCGGCTGGCTGCTGCTGTCTATGCTTACGTTCGGTCTTTTGGAACTGTTCTATGTGGGGCCGTATATGAGCACAAGCTTTGCAGGGCTCTATGAAGAGCTTAAGAACAACGCGCTGCGCACGGGCGTCATCCGGCCCGAAGAGCTGGCGTAAAAATGGGGCAAAGGCCCCGATATGCAGTCATCTGGCGGGCGGCAGGTTGCCGTCCGTTTTTATTTCAAGTGTTCGAAAACGTAAAGTCTCCCCTTGTCAGGGGAGGTGGACGCCGCAGGCGGACGGAAGGGTAGTTTCGGATTTGCCTCATGGAAAAGTCCGTTACTGCTTCAATTCAACGGTCGTCAGCGCGGGCGGCCCGGTGCGCCGCCCCTAAGGGGCGATGATGGGGCGGCGTGGGGATACCTCTCACCGCTCGCTCAATCGAATCTCGCTTGAGGAGCTCCCGTTGCAGGGGAGCCTTGGGCTTAGCCGATTACCGTCGGGCCAGATTGCGCAGTGCCTGTTCGATGGCCTCCTGCGCGGGTACGGCGCTTTGTTCAAGCTCCGGAGAAAACGGAATGGGTATATCCGCGCCGCAAAGACGCATAACGGGCGCTTTGAGACGCGCAAGCGCCTCGCTCTCGGCGATGGAGGCGGATATCTCTGCGCCAAAGCCCGTCGTCTTGCACGCCTCGTGCACGATCAGCACGCGCCCTGTTTTCTTGACCGAATCGATGATCGTCCGGGTATCGAGCGGCGTTAATGTACGCGGGTCCACGACCTCCACGCTCACTCCCTCCGCGGCGACCGCCTCCGCCGCTATAAGGCAGCGCGGCACCATGCCGCCGTAGCTGACGAGCGTCACGTCGCTGCCGGGGCGCTTTACGTCCGCCTTGCCGAGCGGCAGTATGTATTCGTCCTCCGGCACTTCGCCCTGCGTATCATAAAGGCGCTTGGCCTCAAAGAATATCACCGGGTTGTCGTCACGGATTGCGGCCTTTAAAAGCCCCTTGGCGTCGTACGGCGTGGAGGGCATCACCACCTTGAGCCCCGGCACATGGCAGAACCACGCCTCCAGGCTTTGGCTGTGCTGGCACGCGGCACCCGTGCCGCTGCCGCCCGCCGCGCGCACCACAAGCGGCACCTTCGTGCCGAACATATAGTGCAGCTTGGCCGCCTGATTGACGAGCGCGTCCATTGATATCGTCAGAAAGTCGGAAAACATGATCTCCGCCACGGGGCGCATCCCCATCGCCGCCGCGCCCGTTGCTGCGCCCGCAATCGCCGCTTCAGTGATTGTGGTATCGCGCACGCGCTCCGCCCCGAACTCGGCGAGCATCCCCTGTGTGACCCCGAACGCGCCGCCGTAGGCGCCGATATCCTCGCCCATCAGGAATACGTCGCTGTCGCGCCGCATCTCCTCGGAAAGCGCCTCGCGCACTGCCTGCGCGAATGTGATGCGTCTCATAAACCGCCCTCCCCTGCATACACACCCTGCGTCAAGGTTTGGATCTGCGGATATGGGCTGCTCTGCGCGAACAAAACAGCGTCCTCTACGGCCTTCGCGGCTTGCGCGTCGATAGCGTCCAGTTCGCGCTGCGTAAACCCGTTTTCCAGCATCAATGCGGCAAGGCGCGGAATCGGGTCTCTGCCCCGCCACGCTTCGATCTCTTCCTGCGTGCGGTATACGTTCTTATCGCTTTTGGAATGTCCCGAAAGCCGGTATGTACGGCACTCCAGCAGCATCGGGCCCTTTGCGAGCATGTATTCGCGCGCTGCGACGGCTTCGGCGTATACCTGTGCCGCGTCGTTGCCGTCAATCGTCTTGCCCGGGAAGCCATAGCTCCCCGCGCGCTGCGCGATATTATCCACACACATGGCGTTACACGCCGCCATTGAGAAGCCGTAGCCATTGTTCTCGCACACAAATAAAACGGGCAGCTTCCAGACCGCGGCGAGATTGGCCGCCTCGTGAAAACTGCCTTCGTTGGAAGCGCCGTCGCCAAAAAAACAGACGGCGATGCTGTCTTGCTTCTTCATTTTCGCGGCCAGTGCCGCACCCACGGCGAGGCCATGCCCGCCGCCTACGATGCCATTGGTACCGAGGTTGCCATGCGCCATATCCGCCATGTGCATGGAGCCGCCGCGTCCGCCCGCAATGCCCGTGGCCTTGCCGAACATCTCCGCCATCATGCCGCGCAGGTTCATGCCACGCGCGATGCAGTGACCGTGCCCCCGGTGTGTCGAGGTGATGGTATCCTGCGGGGCCAGCGCCGCGCAAACCCCTGCGGCAACCGCCTCTTCGCCAATATATAAATGCGTCGTGCCGTGCAGCGCCTTTGCCGCGAACAGCTCCGTCAGCTTTTCTTCAAACCTGCGTATGCGGCACATGCTCGTCAGCATCGCCGCCATCGTTTCATGACTGAGGCTCAAATCCTACCTCCCATGCGTTACTTTGATCTATTGTATTAAAAATTCCGAGGATAGACAATAAATATTTCTCGATAAATGATAAATTTACAATTCATCGCATTTTTCGCGAATTGAAAAAACCTCCCGTGCTGCGGGAGGTACGGCAAAGTGAAGCACAGGTCAAAGATTACAGTCGCTGTCTCTTAAAAAAGGCGCGGCGATATCGTGCGGCGCTAAAATAGGCTTTTCGATCGGAAACGGGATATTGAGCTCAGGGTCATTCCACGCGATACCCCGTCTGTACCATGGATCGAATTCGTTATCGATTCGCATCACCACGTTCGTGTCATCTTCCAGTGACAGAAAGGCATGGCCGAATCCTTGGGGAATCAATATCTGCTTCCGGTTTTCCGCGGACAGCTCCACGCATACCCACTGCTTATACGTCTTCGAGTGCTTGCGCAAGTCCACCGCATAATCGAGCCCATGGCCTTTTGCGCAGTACAGCAGCTTAGTCTGCGCTTTCGGGTGGTTTTGAAAATGGATACCGTACAGCGTGCCCGCTTTTTGCGGGCAATACACGGTTTCCTCGATGTAATCCGCCGCGATGCCCGCTTCGCGCAGCGCGCGCTTTGAATAGGTGGCGTACGATCTTCCCCTGACGTCGGGATACTCCTCGTACTCGATTACGAGCACTTCCGGCAGCGTGGTGGGCGTAACCTTCATCGTCCAGCCTCCATAAAATTCGTTCTGCTTTTTCTGTCGCAAGCAGGTTGTGCCTGTAAACCGATACTTGCCAAACCAATCCTTCACCATCACGAGCCTAAAGCCTCCCCTGCCAAGGGGAGGTGTCCGGCGCAGGCGAAGCACGGCGCAAGGACGGAAGGGTGAGCGCAACTGCGCTTCGTATTATACGCACACCTCACCGCTCGCTCATTCATATTCCGCTTGCGGAGCTCCCCTTTCAGGAGAGCCTTTTACCTCATTGTTTTATTACACCATTGCAGTAAATTCAGCAACGGACAGTGCTGTGCACCGCCACTCCGTCACCCTGAGGAACCTGCGGCAAGAAGTCCTTTCGCCGTCACGTCAGCCAGAAACGTTGCCGCCTCCTCTGCCAAGGGGAGGTATCCGGCGCAGGCGAAGCACGGCGCAAGGACGGAAGGGCGAGCTACTGCGCCCCGTATGGTATAAAACCCCTCCCCCTCGCTTACTGCGTTCGCTCGGGAGCTCCCCTTGCAGGAGAGCCATTAACCGTTCCAATAACCGAATCAGATGGATGGTTCGTCCTGCTGCGGTGCGCACACCGCTTCTTTATGGTGGCGCGCGTAGTGGAACAGATACTGCTGTGCGAGCCCTGCCAACGCGCCGAACCTCTCGTCCACGAAAGCGCGCATTTCTTTGTCGTTTTTGCCGCGGTAGCCGTATACACTGCAAAGCACGCGGCGCATCCATACGTCCGCCGGAAAGCCTTGTGCGAAACCGAGCGAGTACAGGCATACGCAGTCTGCCACCTTGAGGCCCACGCCGGGCAGCTTCGCCAGCGCCTGCCTCGCCTGCTCGAAGGGCATACAGGCAGCTTCGTTCAGATCAAAGCCCTCCGCAACTGCGCGTGCCGCGCCGATGATGTACCGCGCGCGGTAGCCCGTGCCGCAGGCTTTGAGCGCGTCCTCCGAAAGCGAAGCAAGCGCCTCCGGCGTGGGGAAATCATATGCGCCGTTAATCGGCGCGCCATACCGCTCGCACAATGTCTCCACAATACCCATGATGCGCTTCACGTTGTTGTTCGCGGAGATGATGAACGAGATCAGCGTCTCGAACGGCGGCTGATTGAGTACGCGCATGCCGGGGGCATACTCCATGCCCTCGCGCAGGAACGGGTCGCTCGCGTACAGTGCTTTCACCGCGCCATAGTCGCGACGCAGATCGAAGTAGTCGATGAAGGCTTCCGCATCTTCCTCTGCAATGCCCCGCAGGGTCAGGGTATCGCCACTTTGCTCCGCATATACTGCCCTGCCCAGCGCAACGCCAAAAAAGCCCTCGTCCTGCGGTTTCCAGCGGAACGCCTGTCCGCTGGTGAGGCACTGCGAGAGCGAGAAGTCAGCGATTTTATTGATAATGACCAGCCCATGATGATATTCGATAAACACGATTTGATGTTACCCGATTTTCCTTTTGAGAAAAAGCGTTAATTGAGGGGTTTCGAAATTGCCATGAAAATAGCGCCTATAGAAGGTATCCGTAGATACTAGTTCCCATCCTTTCAAACCCATCTCATTCATAACATCCAGTGTCGATTGGCCAGCAGAGTTCTTAAGTTCCCAAATATCATTTGCGTTGCAATAAGAACCTTCAAAAACATGGGTTAGTACCGTGTATTCCCATTTTTCCATCATTCGCACCTCTTTAGAAGTATTGTTTATATTCTATCAGATCTCAGTAATCAATTCCATATAAAAGAAAACAGGCCCTTGCGAGCCTGCATGATGTCATTCCATCAGTTGGGGTTTACGCTGACGTGCTTTTTATCGCGGCCCTTGCGCTCGAACTTGACGGCGCCGTCGACCAGCGAATACAGCGTGTCGTCGCTGCCGATGCCGACGTTGTTGCCCGGGTAGAAATGGGTCCCGCGCTGCCGTACGAGTATGTTACCCGCCAGCACCGCCTGACCGTCGCCGCGCTTCACGCCGAGGCGCTGCGCCGCGCTGTCTCTGCCGTTTCTCGAGCTGCCTACGCCCTTTTTATGTGCCATCTAACCGCACCTCGCTTTCACTATAGGATTAAAACTATGCTTCGGCTTCTGCCGATTCCTTTTCCTTGCTCTTGGCCGTTGTGATCGCGGTGATCTCGATCTTTGTATAAGGCTGACGATGTCCCTGCTTCTTGCGGTAATTGTCTTTGGACTTATACTTGTAAATAACGACCTTCTTTTCTTTGCCGTGCGAGACAACCTTGGCTTTCACCTTGGCTCCCTTTACGATCGGCGTGCCGATCTGCACGTTTTCGCCGTCGGATACGACGAGCGCATCGAAGCTTACGGCTTTGCCCGGTTCTTCGCTCAGCTTCTCGATCCAAACGAAATCGCCTTTGGCTGCCTTGTACTGCTTTCCGCCCGTTTCAAATACTGCGTACATGCTGCTACCTCCTCTTCCCAGTCTCGCCGTTGTGGCATCCAAATGGATTTAAAGCCATTTCCGTGCGGCTCAGTTGAAAATAATATCATAGATCGCGCGGGCTGTCAACAAAACACCTTCGCTTTGCCGATCAGCTTATCACGTTCTTTGGCGGAAACAATCTCGACCACGCGGTATTCGTCGCTTTTGATCGTCTCGCTGGTCAGCACGTAGAACTTGACGCCGTCGATCCTCGGTAGAATCGGCAGATCGGGCTCGCTGTAATTCTCAATGTACTCCGCGACAAAAGGGTGCACCTCGATCAGAAATTCCTTGATGTCGGTGTTGGCAGTCTGCCGCAGCAGATGCCGCCGGATGTTGAGCGCCGTCGTCTCCTCGCTGTCGATCTTGCCGCTGCCGCCGCAGTACGGGCACGTCTTCTTCGTGATCGCGCCGAGGCCGCGGCGCATCTTCTTGCGCGTCATCTCCACAAGCC